>CAIYRB010000107.1 GCA_903928445.1 uncultured Pseudomonadota bacterium
CCACTCGCCAAAGGCGAGCGTTGCTACTCCGTCAACGGCTTCAGCCTCCATGCCAACACGGCTGTCAATACCCACGCTCGCGACCGTCTCTATAAACTGATCGAATACATCGCACGCGGCCCTCTATCCAATGAGCGCCTCGAGATCCTTGCCGCTGCTTTGCGCCGCCACCTCGAGAAAGCGGCGAAACGGGTTTAGGTTGCGGACAACCTGTTCTGCTTGGATTTCCTCCTTGAGAAAAGTCAGAGCGTAGGAGCGCAGAAACTCTGCGCGGTCAGCCTCGGATGTTATGCCCCAAATAGCCGGTAGTCCTCCCCATGCCAAATAACTTTCCAGGTCGAATCTTTGACCGAGCTCACCGACCGTTAAGGGATAGAGCTGGCGTGTAAATGCTCGCCCAGCGAGAAGATTGGCTTGCCCATGGCGCAGCTTGCGAGCACTGGACCCAGTCATGATAAATTGGCCTGATGATTGAACAGCTTCGCGGTGCCGGTTAGCCAAGGGCGTTGTCGCCCGCCGGCGACACGTCCCGGCCGCAACCTGTTGCCCGCTGGCCACAGGTACTGGGGCTCGTCCCCAGCGGTAAACTTTTTTGACTAAATTATCCGGTGGTTAAATCGGAGTCCGCCGGTGGCACAAAACCTGCTTTAGGGGCCTGCGCGCCTCGTGAAATAGCAACATTTAAACAAACACCCTAAAGCAAGGATGAACACGCACCATGAGCTGTCGATTCACTACGACCAACATCATTCTCACAACACTGATATGCGTACCATACGCGCTTTCCAGCCGGATCGCCCTGGCAGATGTCCGTAGCGTCGCTACTGTCATCGCCACAGCGGTCACGCTGCTAGGCAGTCTAGCCGGATGCAGCCGCTCGCCTAGCGACAGCAGCAAGATCACCCATCACAGTGGCGACATTAGCGCTGATTCGCGCGAGCCGTGGATGTGGAGCGTGGTGAGCGATGAGAGCATGCAAAAGGTGCTCAGTCAGCCGCTGCTGCCTGCCGATGCGCCGATCGTGCAGCGGTTGAACACCTGGATCACCGCCATCGACAGCCGCTTGCGCGCTCGCTATCCCGAACGTCTCCATGGCATCCCGACTCCCTCGGTGGCCGTGATTCAGGGTCCTGTCAATGCCTTCGTGGCCGCGATGGCCGTGTGCGCTAAGGACCGGGTTTTGGTTCGCGATTTAAACCAGTATCGCTTGGCGCAGCGCCTGCAGCTGACTAGTGAGGCGTCAGAGCCGCAGCAGCTGCTGATCGGCACCAACACGGTGGCACCTGTTGCCAGTGCTTGCATCGAGCAACGCACCATGAGCGATCAGGAAGTGGATGCGCGCCTTGCGCTGTTTAACCGCCATCTCGGCACAGATTCGACCTGCCGCCTGAGTCGGGACCAGGAAGTGATCTTTCTCAAGGATCAAGGCGGCGGTCCGTGCGCCGACAGCCGCTTTTCCATGCTTAATCCGATGGCCTCTATGTTCGGCGCTTTGCAGCCAGCGTTTCTGACCACACCAAATCGGGTGACCTTCCTGTCGGGGCTGCTGGAGACATTCGATGAACACGCCGTGCTGGCCGTGATGAGCCATGAATTAGGCCACTACTATGGGGCACACCTTATGGGCCTCGATGCCGATTTCAACCGCTTTTACGCTGCAGAAGCTCAGGGAACGCGTACCAACAGCAAGCCTGCTTTCGGCGGTGCTGACGACAGCAATCCACGTATTCGGGATGCGTGGAATTTTGATCGGGCCTATGGTGCGCTCGTCCTGGATCAGGCGACCGTAGCCGGTACCAGCGCGGAGCTGGTGGTGAACTCCATGATGGTTGACGCTCTGGATCAGAGGGGACTTTCCCACTATGACTATCCGGCGGCCGGGCAGGCCTTTCCGCTCGATCTGGCCCGTCTGCTGCTCAATGCCCTGCATGAGGCCCCGTCTTTAATGAGCGCGACCGATGGCGCTAGTCATGAGCCGGTCTGCAAGCAGCTGCTAGGAGAGTATCTCGCGCCGCAAAAACCTATCCAGAATTTTCTATTCGACGGCGTCCACGATGCCGCCACAACTTTGGCCGCTGCTTCCGACCTCGACGCCTTGTGGCAAAAGTCTTCGGCATGTTTGGATGCCCCGTTCTCGGGGCCTTTCGCGGTGATCTCAACTGACTTGGCCTCTGTAGAAAGGCTCGCTTGGGAGGGGGCGGCGTCCGGTGACGCCAGCGGCCTAGGCGTTTTGCATTCATCTGAAACGATTTACACCAATGTTGCCAGAATTGTAGCGGCGTGGCCAGCCGGTCGTTTCGGGCGGAAGTCGGACCTCGTGGATCCGCAGACGCTGAATACCAGCGTCGCAACTTTGGTCTTTACCGCCCCGCCACTGCCGGCGGATGCTTCGAATGAAGACAAGACGCGCTACCGTGACCTGCAGCAATTCTTGCACCAAGCCCTGCAAGGCTCAATGTTTGATATCACCTACTTCGATCTGGAAAAGAAGAATAACCGGCAGTTGAAGGCAGCATGGGACCTAGAGGATCGGCAGCAGGCGTTCGCCCAGCAATTTGCCGCACTCGAAGCGAGTGCCCATCTCGCCCGCTACACTATGGAGGATGCGGCGGACGAACTGTCGATGGAATTGTTGACTCTGATTGGTCAGCCCACTTCCGACTACGCGAGGTTTGCCACGGATTTCCTGGCCTATGCAGATAACGTCAATGGCAAAGCCGCTGAAGCCTCCCATCAGCCAGCGCCGGAGCCGCAGCTTGGTCCGTGCCTGGCGTTGCAAGCTGCGGGATGGCAAACCTTGCCCAAATGGGGCAGCCTGAAAGATCCCCATGCCAGCGGCTGCTGGCGCCTGTACACGCTGGACCGGGAAATGTCGGCGCATCATTATGTGCCCGATAGCGACCCGGTTACGCCGTTCGCTTTCAACGACGCGGGATGGACGCAGGCCGTCGCGGCGATCGCGCCGGCTCTAGATCATCTGCGTGCACCGGGAGCTAAGGCAAGTTCCACTAGCGCGCTTCCCTGCAGCGTCAAGCCGCAGGGCTTCCCGTCACTAAATTCGACTCCAGTGTGCCTCAGTCCCTTTAGACTGACCGTGGAGTAGTGGTCGTGGCTTAGGAGAGCCGGGACGCCGAGAGCGCCCCGGCTCTGGCTTTTTCCCTCGCCTCCCCATGTGTGCTGGTCTACTATGTTGCCAACCCTCGGTACCTCGATGACGCTAAGATTTTCGGCACTGACAATCACCGTGTGTGTCTTGCTTGGGAGCGCCCTGGCACCCAGCCTCTGTACGTCGGCACGGGCCGCCCCAGCGGTAGACGCGGACTCCGAGTTGGTTGTATTGGATCGGCTTGAAGTGCACGGCAGCACCGACTCTCCCGCAGGCTTCCTAGAGACCTATGGGGACCTGCCGCTCGGCACATCCATGGCCCCTGGGGCACTCCAGGACCATCTCGCCAAATTCAAGCTGAGACTCGAGGCGCTCAGCTATTTCAAGAGCGTCGACCTGCACCTAGAGCGGGGGCAGGTTCGTAACCACTATATCGTCGTCATCGATTTGGAAATCGTCAGTCCTTACTACGGCGGCGTGGGGGCTTCGGCCTATCGAGGCAAGAGGAATCTGCCGGTTCTCGGTCCGCTCGTCTTCACGATGGATGGCGACGGTCGCGAGGCAAGGGCTTTTGCGGGTTCGCGCAACATCGCCGGCACTGGACTGATGGCCGACTTGGAGCTAAGGCATTTCGATGTCAACGCCCGGGATGGCTACATCAAAGGCTTGGCCGGCGACGTCATCACCGCGAGTCTCTTCCACCCAGCCATTGCTCATTCGCCCTATTCGCTCGGTGTGCAGGTCGCCGAGGGCAAGACGGCGACTACGTTCCAATTCGGGGCGTACCAAAATCGCGTCAATACCGTTGTGGACACCTATGCCGTAGATTTGGGCCGAAGGTTCGGCTTGAATTCCATCAGTTTAGTCGGCGGCAGATCGGCTGTGCGGATGTTGGACACATTATTTAATTTCAACACAGCTGTTAACTACGTCGGGCTACGCGATATCTACTCGGAGAAGTCCTTTCTGGCTGCAGTTGAGCCGGGCACCGTGGTCAAATTTGCGGCTCTAAGAACTGTACGGGATGACACCACATTTCCACTGATCAATCTGTCCGTAGAAAACACGCAACTCTTTGCCAGCCATCAAGCGATCACGCCAAGATTCCAAGCCGTCTATTCGTATGACTACCAACTATCCATTTTGTATCAATGGATCAGTCCCTGGAACTGGGCCTTTGGCCTGCAACCGCTCGCAGTGGCTGGATTGGGTACTAAACCAGGATACGGATTTGGACTCTCAGCTAAATATGTCACTCCGTCATTTTTCGTCGATCTTAGTCTCTCCGTCGGCACTCAGAGCTTCGATGATGGCCAAACGGTCGGCCGACACGGGGTGGCGCAATGATCGTCCCATTGATCCGGCGAACCCGGCTAGTGTTGGCGATGACGCTTCTGCTCACTGCGGAGCGATCAGCACTGGCCATGGGGGCTTGCACCATCCTACTCAAATCCTTCGGCGACGCGACCCAGCTGACCTTGACCGACCTAGATGAGCAGTTCCCGGAATTCCAGGGCAAGGCCGCCAAGGGCGTGACGGTGACCCTCGAGCATGTGCTGCGTTTGAGTCCCAAATCTCGCGTCGGCCCGTTGGCTTTCGGTTGCAAGGTCACCTTCGACCTCTGGAGCAACCGCTATCGGATCGTGCCGCTCGGGGCGTCGGCGACGAAGCAGCCGGAAATCCTCTCGAGCATCAGGCCCTTTCCGACCCCATGCCGCGCCGCATGGGTGCCGACCGTGGGGACGTCTGGTATCGACGAAGTGGAGCTGGTCTCCAGTCTCGACCCGGTCAGTGCGGAGCAGACAGAAAAGACTAGATCTTGGTTGGCCGAACGCGGCATCGGTGCCGCCTCGCAAGCTCTGTTGGGTCGCGCCGTGGCGGCCTTCATCGACTTGAAGGAGGAAAAGGCGGTCAGGAGACTGTGCCGCCTAAAACTTAACCCATGAAAGCCCCGCACCAATCCATTGTGGCTAAATATGTCCTCGTGGTCAGCCTGTCCCTCCTGGCGGTCAGCGCGGCGGGGATTTGGAGTGGCAGCGCGCTTTTGTCGGACATGGCGGCCCTGAGCGACGACGCGCGCTTCATGGCGGCTCTCAAGGCCGGGCGAAACAGCATTATCGAGTTTCGTGATCATCGCAATGCGCTACTTGAACGCATGGTGGCCAAGTGCGTGCAGCGCGGCGAGTGGCCTCAGTGCGACTTCCTGGGACTCCGGGTCGAGGTGGCTCCCGAAGGCCGCCCGCCGACCGCGTGGGGGTGGGAATCAGACGATGCCTACGTCACAAGAATCGATCAGCACAGCTACAGGCTCAAAATTCACTGGGCTAAACTCAAGGACCGCTATCAGGACATCAGCGACGTCATCAACACCCGCGACCACCTGACCGAGGTCTTTCCCCGCGTGCAACGATCCTTTATTGCTGTATTTACGCTGTCTATCGGTGGCATTGGCTGCTGCGGAGTTGCGGCCGTTTATTTACTCAGCCGTAGGCTCCGGCGGCGCGTTCGCGACCTGACGACCTACGCCGACCAGATTGCGGCAGGCGAGCTGCTGCCGGCCCCGGTCGCAACCAGTGGCGGAGACGAGATTGGCCTCCTGTCGGCGTCCATGGAAAAGATGGCTAAGGACCTCTTCGAAGCCAAGGAGAAGCTGATCTTCGCCCAGAAGATGCAATCCTGGCAGGCGGTCGCGCGCAAGGTGGCGCACGAGATCAAGAATCCGCTGACCCCGATCACCATTGTCGCCGAGCAGTTGCAGCGGAGTCAGAAGCATGCCGAGCCGCAGCTGCAGGCGACCTTGGCGGAGGCTAGTCGGATTCTGTACGAAGAGGCCGGGGCCTTGAGTCGGATGGTCCAAGAGTTTACCGCCTTCGCCAGACTTCCAAACCCGCAGCTGGAACCAATCGACGCCGTCTCCCTAGTGAAAGATTTTGTCGCCCGCAACGAACGAGCGGGAGGGCCGACTTTCACGATTCGATCCGCAGTGGATTCATGCCGCATCATGGCCGATCGCGGCATGCTGATGCAGATTCTGCATAATTTGGTCAATAACTCGGCTTTAGCTAAAGCCCCCAAGACCGCGGCGATCGATCTTGTGCTGTCCGCGACGGACCAGCGTTTGATCCTCGATGTGGGCGATGACGGTCCGGGTGTCCCAACCCATTTGCGCGCCACCCTGTTTGACGCCTATGTGACATCCCGCTCCACCGGTGACGGTGAAAAGGGTATGGGCCTCGGGCTGACCATTTCCCGCAAGATTGCTGCCGACCATGGCGGTGCCTTGCATCTCCTCCAGACCGGGCCGACCGGAACGGTGTTCCGTCTGGAACTGCCGAAGGCCGTGTTTACATCAAGTCCTGATCAAGCAACGCTGCGCAAGGGAGGAGAGCATGGAGCGCGAGGCCAGTGAGTTGAAATTCAGCGGCCGGATTCTTGTCGTCGATGATGAACGCAACATTCGTATGTCGCTCAAGATGCTGCTCACGGACGAAGGGTTCGCCATGGACGTCGCTGGGGACGGCGAGGAGGCGGAGAAGATCCTGGCGCTGACGCCGCCTGATCTTATTCTCCTCGATGTGCGCTTGCCTGGGGTGAGCGGACTAGAACTGCTCAAACGCTGGAAAATTCAAAAGCCATCGCTGCCGATTATTCTGATGAGCGGCGAAGCAACGGTGACTGAGGCTCTGGATGGCCTCAAAGACGGCGCTTATGACTTTGTCGAAAAGCCATTTGTCACGCCACGTTTGATCAACACCATCCATCGGGCCATGGAGCGCGCCAGGCTCAAAGAAGGCCTTGCCGACGCTGACCATGAGCCAATCGTCGGTCAATCCGCCGCATTGAAACGCGTGCTTGCCGACCTGGAGAAGATCGCCCCGACAAAAACCCGCGTGCTCATCACGGGCGAGTCTGGGACCGGCAAGGATCTCTTGGCTCGCGCCATCCACCGGCTGAGCGCTCGCGCGACCCATCGCTTTATCAAGATCAACTGTGCCGCGATTCCAAGCGAATTGATCGAGTCGGAGCTGTTCGGCCACGTAAAAGGCGCGTTCACCGGGGCCACGTCTGCCCGCAGAGGGCACTTTGAGGCGGCCAGCGGCGGAAGCTTATTTCTCGACGAAATCGGCGACCTGTCGGCATCGGCGCAGGCGAAGATCTTGCGTGCTTTGCAAAGCGGTGAGATCACGCCCGTCGGCAGTAACATCACCATCCGCGTCGATGTGCGCGTGATCGCTGCCACCAACCGCGACCTCAAGGCTGATGTGGAGGCGGGAAGCTTTCGGGAGGATCTCTTTTACCGTCTGGCGGTCGTGACCGTCCACAGCCCGCCGCTGCGTGATCGCCGGGAGGATGTGCCGATGCTGGTCGAGCATTTTGCGGCTCAGATTCGCCGTGAAAATGCCTTACCGCCAAAGAAGTTTGATCCCTTGGTCGTGGCTGCCTTAAGCGCCTACCAGTGGCCTGGCAACATCCGCGAGTTGCGCAATGTCGTGGAGCGGTTGATGATTCTGAGCGGGCCAATCATCGGGCTTAGCGACCTACCCGTCGACATTCGGCCGCCGGGGCTCGACGAGAACCATAGCCCCGAGTCACCGTTCCAAATTCAACCCTGGGAAACCTTCAAGCTCAACTCCGAGCGGGCCTACTTAGTTGCCGTGCTGAAGTCTTGCAAGGGCAACATATCCGAGGCGGCCCGGCTGCTCGAAGTTGAGCGGACGACGATCCATAAGTGGCTGAAGTCGCTGCAGATAGAGAAGCGGCACTACAGCCTGTAGCTGGGCTCGACACTCCGAGCCTTCGGCTCTCCGCCTCCGCGTCCGGCAAAGAACCGCGTCAAATTCCCCCCTGGCTGCGTGGGGAAAAGCACCGCCAAATGCAGCATCAATCTCTCCTATATCCCTGCATTCCCGCGACCTTGCATTTTTGTACAGATGTGAATATTATATGGGGTGTATTTTCGACAGACCTGTCGGAAATGAGGTGATTGTGTATATCCCCCGAATACAAGAGCAGAATTTAGATCGCTGGTGGGCTGATCCCGGCCGGCGGCCGTTGGTCCTCCGGGGCGCGCGCCAGGTGATATGGCTAGCGAGGCTCGCCGACTGATTTCGCCTTGATCACCCCAGGCGACATCCTCAAAGAGTGGCTCATGCTACCGGCATTTCGGTCCGCTGCGGCGCGCCTCAACGACCCAAATCGCACCGCCGAGCGTCACGACACCGTCCTTGTTAAATGGCTCCAGGACCGTCTTGAGCCGCTCTGCCGCGATCGCCTTGACGTCGTCACTCGCCCCAGCGAGCGCGGCCGCCGATGGACCTACTTGCATCACGAGGGTCACTGCTGCTTCGACACCGCCTTCGCATGCGAGGCAAATGGGCACATCTCTTGGCTCGATGACGATGTCGGCAAACCCTGCCTGTAGCAGTATGCGAGCTAGCCGGTCTTTGTTGGCGAATGCAAACGGACCCGGTGCATCTGGCGGTGGCGGCGGCACTTCGGGCAAGAGGCTGCGGATCGCGCTCAGTGGTGTGTTCGCCCATTGATTGTCTGCGACCTGTCGCCAACAAGTGAACAGCAGGCGACCGCCTGGGCGGACATTCGCAGCGATGGTCATAAAGGCCTGATCCGGCTCAGCAAAAAACATGACGCCAAAACGCGAGACCACAAGATCAAACGGCGTATCAGCCACCCACTGGGATGCGTCGACCTCAAGCAACCTGGCTTTCCCTTGTGTTCGCTCCGCTGCTCGAACGAGCATCGGCGCCGAGACGTCCACCCCAGTCACGTACGCACCGCCGTCCAACCAGATGGTGCAAGTCTCCCCGGTGCCGCAGCCGATATCTAGCACGCGCAGCTGCGAGACAGACCCTGCTCGCGCCTTGAGCTCTGCCGTGGCTGCGGCAAGCATCACGTCGAGGCTGGCCTGCATCGCGACCCATTTCGCGCCGGCGCGACCGTTCCAATAGTCAATCTGCTCGGCGTTCACTTTGCTCATTGGCTCTTCTTGGGAGGTGCACGACGCTAGCAAGAAATTATGATGGCATGCTACATACGTGGCTGGGTCGTTGCCAAGTGAAACATGAAGCGTGCCTAAGGGAAATACGGCCCTAGGCACTGGTCTGGTCCATGTGCTTGGCCGCCGTCGCTCCGTGACGTTCACCATGTTCCTCACCAGGGCGCATCTGGGTACTCCACGGCGTCATCACCTTCAACCATAAGCTTTATGTCTCGACCCGAATCGAAGGGTCTACAACGGCGGCTGAGCCTTGCTTGCCGCATGGATCAGATAGGCGCCAAACCAGGCCCCAGCTTCCGGTGCCGGGGTCATTGCATCGCTACCGGCGCAGGTCGCGTCAAAGCGCGTCGCGCCCCCGTCGCTGGTGCCATCCGACTCACCTGGCGGCTTGATCCATAGGTAGGCATCGATGGTGGCGATATCGGCACGCGGCGCCACGATTGGGCGGACGCCGAGGCCGGACGCCGCGATATTGCACCAGCTGCCCCAGCTTTGACGGCTATCGATGACGCCGTTGCGACTGGTGTCGATGACGAAGTGCACCTGGTTGACCCCGGCATTTTGCAGGTCTTGGCCGAGTAGCTGGACGTAGGTCAGCTCGTCGCGCGCCGGATTTGATGGGTCGTACCATGTCGGCGTTGCGCCTGCGGGCACCGACAGCGGACTGTAGTTGGCGACATTGGTGGCGAAGCCGCGGATTGCGCTCCTCCCGTCGGTCATCTGTAATACCTTTTTGACCTCGGTGGCAAAACCGGTGCGGTTGCTCGGCCAGCCGAGCCAGCCGCTATGGGCGGCGTCGAGGTAAATGCTGACGTTAGGCAGTGCAGCAAGGGTTTGGATGGCGTAGCTGACACCGCGCTCATAGGCTCCTTGGGCGTCGTGACATTTGGCGACGCCGATGTTGGTGACGATATTCCCGAGGGAGTCTGGTTCGAGGATGATGGCGATCGTTAGGTCTGAGTGCTGCGCTAAGACGCCCCGAATGGCATCGATATAGCTTTGATATTGGACTTCGCCGTTATTGCTCAGCTGTAGCTCGCCATTGGAGGCTTTGGCGGCACAATCCCGGTCGGGTAGATTGTAAACGACGAGGGTGACAGCGATCTTGCCGCCGCTGCTGGCGGCTTGGTGGGCGGCGTCAAGATAGGTCCGTAGCGGTGTGACTTTAGCTGTGCTGTCGATCCAGAATGCGGTGCTTACCTGTTGGAGCTTGCCGAGGGCTGCCGCATTAGGTGCACTGGCAGCGGTTTCAGCGACGCTTTTGGCATAATCCGGGTTGACGAATAACCGTGTCGTGGCAAAAGGATTGTCGACGCTGGGTAGCCCGCCTGGTGTGGTGATGTTGCCTGGGCTTGGTGTGACTGGTGGTTTGTTGGTGGTCGGCATGGCTGGCCCGCTACCTGGCGCGGCACCTGCTGAAGGCGGCGCCCCAGCCTGGGAGTCGCTACCCTTTGGCTGTGGCGTCGCCGCTCCCGCATGCCGCGGCGTCACGTCGCTGGACTTGCTAACCGGCCCGCCTGTGCCGCGTTCGCTTCGCGCGGTCGGCTTGCCGTGGGGCGCAAGCAATTGGCAGCCGCTGATGCTGTGTAAAACAAAAAGGATCTGGCCCATTGCGGCGGCAAACCCGGTTATGTGCGGCAGCATCCTGCGGACTCCCAGCGCGGCAGCGATCATGTTCACCAGCAGATTAACACGAGCGCAAGAAGTTACTCAACATGGCATGGCCGTGCTGCGTCAGCACGCTCTCAGGATGAAACTGCACGCCCTCAATGGCTAAGGTTTGATGCCTGAGCCCCATAATCATTCCACCCTCGAGTTCTGCTGTGACTTGTAAGCAAGCAGGCAGGGACTCGCGTTCGACCACTAGTGAATGGTAGCGCGTCGCGGTAAGGGGACTCGGCAGATCCTTAAACACTCCGGCACCCTGGTGCAGGATCTTTCCGACTTTACCATGCACCGGCAGCGCGGCGCGTACGACCTTGCCGCCAAAGGCCTGCCCGATCGATTGATGGCCGAGGCAAACGCCGAGTAGCGGCACCTTCGCCTGGGCGGCCGCGGTGATTAACTCCAAGCAGACGCCAGCATCATCCGGCGTTGCTGGTCCGGGTGACAGCACAAAGGCCGCGGGCTTCTCGGCGATCAGCTGCGCCACCGTCCGCTCATCATTGCGATAGGTCGTCACCGTAACGCCAAGCTCTTGTAGGTATTGGACCAGGTTGTAGGTAAACGAGTCGTAGTTGTCGATCATCACGACGCGCGTCGCTGTAAAAGTACCGGCCTGCGGCACCGGCTTAGCTGCGTTGACGGCGTTGTCCGCGTTCATAGTGTCACCTTTTGTTCGGCGCCCATGGCATCGATGATACCCTGTAGTCTGGCTCCGTGTCCCTCGGTGAGGCAGAGTTCCGCACCATACTGGGTCTGTTCTTCGAGGACTGCGGCGAGGATTTGCCGCGTCGTCAGTGGATTGGCCAGGACGACGCGAAACACCGTCAGCATCTGTCCGCCGTGCGCCGCGCTCTCCAGCCGCGTTCTTGAAACAAAGGTCTTACCCGCGGTGCGCTGCTCCTTTTGGATCGACTCCGTCAGGTCGCTGAGGATCTCATTGGCCTCGGCGCATTGCTCCTTGGTCCCGTGTTTAAAGATCGTCTGGGCGATCTCAGGCACATAACGATAGGTCAAAATATTGAGCTGTGGCTCCGTCACGACTTCAAAGTCCGCTAAGGACCGGATCATTTTGCTAAACTGACCGGCTTTGCCGATGCCGAGGTCGATCAGCAGCTCGTAGCCGCGCCTACCGATGATATGCAGGGCTGAATGCACCAACATCGCCATGCCATTGCGCGTACCTTCAAGCGTGTGCTTGCCGATATCGCGGGAGCCCTTGCGGATGATGTAGTTGGCATGGTGCTCGACCGCGCCGAGTGCGGCCGGGTCTTTAAACACGACGATACCAGCACCGACCGGCACATAGAGCTGTTTGTGGGCATCAAAGGTCACCGAGTCGGCGCGTTCGATGCCCTTGAGCAAGTGCCGGTAGCGCTCGGAGAACAGGGTTGGCCCACCCCAAGCCGCATCGACATGGTAGTGGATGCCATGCTCGCTGGCGATGTCGGCCAATTCGTCCAAGGGATCGACGCTACCGGTTTCCGTGGCGCCGGCGATGCCGATGATGGCGAGGATGCCGACCCGCTTGGCGCCGAGTGCCGCGATCTGCAGGCGCAGCGCAGCGGTATCGATGCGGTGCTCTGCCGTGATGGGTACGGCGTGCACCTGCTTTAAACCAAGTCCGAGCAGATCAGCGGTCTTGCGTAACGAGTAGTGGCCGCGTTTGGACACCAGCACGGCGATGTCGTCATAACCATAGTGACGCAAGGCCGCAGGCAGCCCCTCCTCTTGGGCCCCGGTAAAGTCGCCGCGCGGCGCGAGCATCCTGTTGCGCGCAGCCCAAAGGGCGGTGACGTTGGCGATGGTGCCACCGGAACAAAAGACGCCGAGGGATTGGCCGAAGTTTTGTGTCCACTGCGCGTAAAACTCGTCGGTGTTTTCATAGACCAAGCGGTGGATGATGCCGACGACCTGGCGTTCTAGCGGCGTGAAGGCCTTGGAGGTCTCAATCTTCACGACGTTTTGGTTTAACGTCATCATGATCTTGGCCAAGGGAAACATGAAATAAGGCAGCGCCGAGGTCATATGCCCGATAAAGCTCGGGGAGGCCGTGCGCACCGATTGGGCCACGACTTTATGCAGGAGAAAATCGACCTGCTCGGAGACGAACACCGGGTCTTCTGGTAAGCGCGTCCGCAAAAAATCCTGTTCGAGATTGGCCGGGGCGATATCACCGGCGGTGACGCGGTCGGTGAGGAAGCCGTGGAGGTTCTCTGAAATCTCGCGATCGAGGCGATTAAGCGTCGACTGCTCGCTTTCGGGTGCGGTGAACACCTTGCGCATCGTTTCCAGGTTGGCCTCGGCGCGCTTGGTCGTTCCCGTGGTCTGGGCCGCTGCAGCTGCAGGCGCCATCGCTCCATCCGTGGGACTTGGATTTTGACGGTCGCTCATGCCTGGCTCTCGTTTAGTTCGTCGAGCAAGGCCGACACGGCGGTATCGCCGGGGGCAAAGCTGAAGGCAAGCTCCCAGCCGGCATTGGTCGACGTGCGCCGGACCAGCCGCGCGCTGAGTACTGGTGAGGGGAGGTGACTGTCATCCGGGTCGAGCTGCAGCGTATACAGATCGCCCTCGCTTAGTAATGTTTCGGCTTG
Source organism: uncultured Pseudomonadota bacterium (assembly GCA_903928445.1). Taxonomy (GTDB): domain Bacteria; phylum Bdellovibrionota_B; class Oligoflexia; order Oligoflexales; family CAIYRB01; genus CAIYRB01. The sequence goes on from CAIYRB010000107.1 coordinate 13,379, forward strand.
GGTGCCAGTCTTGTGTAATTGGGCACAAAGACCACCACTGGAAAGATTGAGGCCGCGCAGGGTCAGCAGCAGTCGCCAGGGATCGAAGGTCACCATCAAGCGCACGCGCCCTTGATAGGAAAGTCGAGGCGATCTAGGCGTTGCCGTTCCACTGGTGTGGACACGCTGGTTGCTGAGCATGAAGGTCCTCCGGGCGCCCAGACTAAGGGATGAGGCCCGGTAAAGGCAAGCCGCCTGGTGGCCAACGCTGCATCTAAGGTCTAGGCTACCGGCCGACCGCCGGCTTCGAGGCTTGCTGTAGCCCTTGCCGCCGCCTCGGCCTCGGCCTTCGCTGCGCTGCAGCTGTTTCCGTCATTTAATAATAATTCTGAGACTTTATCGCCGACGATGCGGCGATAGAGGAATTCAAAATGGCTGACCTGATTCATCGCCACCGAGGTGATCCGAGGAGCGGCGGGCGTTGGGCGAAAAACCCCCTTTTTACCGCGGGCGACAAAATCTCGCGTCGAGTGCAGGCAATGGATGTTGAGGTTTGCTGGCACCTCGGAATGGTGCAGGGCACGGAGAAAGGGCGATCCTGGACGCATCTGACCGACATCGCGCCACAGCAAGCCAAGCGGCGACACCAGTGCGATGTACGTCAAGGGCGACCCGCCATAGGGTGTTCCCATGGTAATGATGGTGTCGCAGACCTCGCTGCCGCCGAGCTTGAGCAGCCACCAAAGTCCGACCAGTCCGCCTTTGGAGTGGGCGACGATCTGGATTTTTTTGTAACCATGGCGTTCGATCTGTCGCTTAATCTTGTAGTCGATAAAATTTGCGGTCTCGACGATGTCGCGGGTGAAGAACGTTCCGAGTAAACCGCCAAGATTAAAGCTGAGCACCTGATGTCCGCGTGCCGTCAGCATCTTTTCCAGCACCGTCACCGAACGTCGCGACGAGAAAAAGCCATAGAGCAGCAACACCGGAATTCTGTTTGGATCAAAGGTCTGCCGCTTGAGAATCTCGTTGTTCATATGGACTTCGTAGTTGATCTCGCGGTAGACCGCCTTGAGCAGCTGCCACATGCCCGTCCCTTTTTTGCGGCTTGCAAACTCGAACGCGAGTAGCGGCAGGATGACGCAGCCACCGATCACCTCGACCGTATGCAGGGTCGAGTTAAACAAGCTGTCGGACTCGTCGACCAGCTTGGCGAACAAGTAGGCTTCGGGTAAGGCGCCAAGAAAGGTGGCGACGATGACGCTACGGCGGCGAAAGTCCAGCACGCCAAAGATCAAGCTCATCACGTCGAAGGGAAAAAACGGGACTAAGCGCGCCGCGAAGGCCAGCTTATAGTCCTGCGACTGGATAAAGCGCAGAGTCGCCGGGAGATTTGAGCGTAGCCATGGTTTCGTGTAGCGTTTGCCGAACAGCCTCGAGATATAGAAGACGGCCAGACAGGAAAGCACGCTTCCGGCCGCTGTCAATAGCGGCCCCCAGATGGGCCCAAAGGCCTTGCCGCCAAGGATCGCGACAAAGAGCAGCGGCGTGAAGATAAACGGACGGATGGACGACAACGCAAAGAACGTCAGGACTTTGGTCACCGGATGCGTGGCTAAACAAGACTGCAGGGTATCGCTGCACTGATGGCGCCAAAACAACGCCGCCATCAGGGCGCAGACAGCCATGATCGCCAGCTGGACCAGCATGACGCCGCGGATTTGCTTATTTTGAAAGTTGAATTTCAAGGGCGGGGTTCATCGCAAAGGAGAGTAAACTTATCTTATCATGGAAGTGTGGGGTCAGTCACTGTCGCTAACCAGCTGATAACAAAGCAAGCCGCAGCACGAAAGTGTGGGGTCAGTCACTGTCGCTAACCAGCTGATAACAAAGCAAGCCGCAGCACGCGCCAAGTCATTGAAAGTGTGGGGTCAGTCACTGTCGCTAACCAGCTGATAACAAAGCAAGCCGCAGCACGCGCCAAGTCATTGACGGTGACACCGGGATTAGCTGGGCTGACTGACCCCATTATGTTGTTAGTAGGTTAGCGGGAGTGACTGACCCCATCATCACATCATCATCCCATTATGTTGTTAGTAGGTTAGCGGGAGTGACTGACCCCATCATCATGTACCGGGAGGATAAACTCGATTGAGTAATGTTAGTAGGTTAGCGGGAGTGACTGACCCCCTCATGCTTTGTGTGGCCCTAAGCAGTCTGGCGATGACCCCACCTCCGGTGGTGGAGCGCCGCGCTGCGGTTGTGGCGCAGGCTGCTAAGTTGCTCGACGAGGCCCAGGTCTCGTATGTCTACGGTGGGCATCAGCTTGGCGATAGCCTCGCCTGCAATCATTGCAACACCTGCCTTGAGAGCAAAGCTCCGGCGCCAGCGCAGCGCTTGCAGCAGTGCCCGGATTGCAACTCCTGTAGCCTTGACTGTAGCCACTTCACCGCCCTGGTCTTTGCCCAGGCGGCGTTGCCTTACCCGTATCTGGACACCAGCCTCATGTTGCAGCTACCGGCAAAGGCCTTGCGCCGGCGCTACCAGCTGCTCGATCTGGGCACGGAGCTGAGTCGCGCAGCGCCTGGCGACTTGTTGGTCTATGCCGGGCATGTCGTCTTGCTCGAGCGTCTCGAGGGGGTCAGCACCGGCCAAGGAGACTGGCGCGGGGATGTTGTTCATGCCACCGGCGGACGCGAGATCAAGGGACCTGGTCAGGGCATCCAGCGGGCCCGCTTTGCGGAGTTGGCAAACTTTCGTGGCCCGCTTCTGCGGATTTTGCGCCACGCGGACTTGAGTGAGGCTGACTCGCCCAGTCCAAGCCCGCAGCCGGCGCCATCCGGGCGGGTGCCGCTTGGGCGTCTGAGACCGGTGGTCCGACCGTCGCCTGCGCCCTGACGACTCGTCGCGGCCCGGGCTTTGCAATTAACCTGCTGATATTAATAATATTCTTGATTTTATCCAGACACCAGGGCGGTGTCCCCCCAGGGCGTGACGACGGTTGAATTTCCGGCGCAACGAAGCTACTGTTGCCACGGTTTCAGCAAAAGCTATAGTGTCGCTATCTTACCAGCTCGTTAAAAAGGCTATGCGCATGTACTCCACGTCCGATTTCAAAAAAGGCCTGCAGATCGAATTCAAGGATCAAGCTTGGGTCATCGTCGACTTTCAACACGTCAACCCGGGTAAAGGCGCGGCCTTCACCCGCACCAAGCTGAAGAATCTCGAGACTGCCCGCACCATCGAGTCCACCTTCAAGTCCGGTGAAAAGGTCGGCATTCCCGACGTCGAAACCAAAGGCATGCAGTACCTCTACAACGATGGCGCGAGTTACACGTTTATGGATCAGGTCAGCTTTGACCAGGTCCAGTTGACCAACGATGAGATCGGCGATGCGAAAGACTACATCATCGAAAACAGCGTGGTGAACGTGACCTACTACAAAGGTCGCGCCGTGACCGTGAACCTCGGTAACTTTGTCGAGCTGACCGTGGCTGAAACTCAGCCCAACATCAAAGGCGACACCTCTGGCGGCGGCGGTAAGCCGGCCAAGATGGAGACCGGCTTGGTGGTGACCGTGCCCTTTCACATCGCTGAAGGCAGCGTCCTCAAGATCGATACCCGCACCGGGGAATACGTCGAAAAGGTCAAGTAACATATGAAGCTAGAAACCCTGGAAAAGCTGATCGAATTGGTTCGCAAAAGCGGCGTGCATCAAGTCGAGATCGAAGATGGCGGCGTGCGTATGAGTGTGACGGCCTCGGCTCCGCACGCTGGGTTCATGCCGCCTGCCTTTGCGCCTCAAGGGTTGGTACAAACCCAGCAGTCCTACGCCGCACAGGTGCCTCCATCACCGCCGGTGGGCGCGGCTGCAGCAGTGGCGTCCAAGCCGATTCCGGTCGGCAAAGTGTTGCGCTCGCCCTTTGTCGGAACCTTCTATCGTTCGCCCTCGCCGGGCTCGGACTACTTTGTCGAGATCGGTCGTCGCGTGCGCAAGGGCGACACCTTGTGTATCGTTGAGGCGATGAAGCTGATGAACGAGATCGAAGCAGAGTGCGACGGGGTGATCAAAGAGATCCTGGTCGACAATGAGTCGCCGGTCGAATTCGATCAACCCCTGTTTGTCCTTGAATAACCGCGGAAATGGGGCCCGATGAAGAAAGTTCTGATCGCCAACCGGGGTGAGATCGCCATTCGTATCATCCGGGCTTGCCGCGAGCTCGGCTTAAAGACGGTGGCGATTCATTCGACGGCCGACCGGGATTCGCTGCATGCGAAGCTCGCCGATGAAAGCATCTGTATCGGCCCTGGACCGAGCACCAAGAGTTATCTCAGCATCCCAGCGGTGATGAGTGCGGTTGAGGTGTCGGGCGCCGACGCGGTCCATCCCGGCTATGGCTTTCTTTCTGAGAATGCTGAGTTTGCTCGCATCTGCCGCGAGTACAAGATTAATTTTATCGGTCCTGACCCGGAGCATATCTTCGCACTCGGAAACAAAGTTCAGGCTCGCGCCTTAGCCTTGAAATCCGACGTGCCGATGTTGCCCGGTAGCAAGGGCGTGATCGGCAGCGAGGATGAGGCGATCCAGATCGCCAAAGAGATCGGTTATCCCCTGATCATCAAGGCAGCGGCCGGTGGTGGTGGTCGCGGTATGAAGGTTGTCACGGCGGCCCATGAGCTGGTGCGGCAATTCCAGCTGGCTCAGGCCGAGGCCCTGAGCGGCTTTGGCAATGCCGACTGTTTTATCGAACGCTACTGTGCCAAGCCACGCCACATCGAGATCCAAATCGTCGCCGATAAACACGGCAATTATGCTCACCTCGGCGAACGCGACTGCTCGATTCAGCGCCGCCATCAAAAGCTGGTCGAGGAGGCGCCAAGCCCAGCTCTGACGTCAGCGCTGCGCGACAGCATCGGCGCCGCCGCCCTGCGCTTGGCCAAGTCGGTCGGCTACGTCTCGCTTGGTACGGCGGAATTTTTGCTCGACGAAGATGGGCAGTTCTACTTTATGGAAGTGAACACGCGCGTCCAAGTGGAGCACACGGTCACCGAACAAGTCACTGGGATTGATTTAGTCAAAGAGCAGATTCGCATCGCCCAAGGCGAGAAGCTGTCGTTTAATCCGGCTGACATCACGATGCGCGGCCATGCGATGGAGTGTCGGATCAATGCTGAGGATCCGGTAACGTTTGCACCTTGGCCGGGTAAAGTGACCGCCTATCACGAGCCGGGCGGACCGGGAGTGCGCATCGACGGGATGCTCTATGCTGGTTACACCGTGCCGTCGCTCTATGACTCGATGGTGGCCAAGTTGATCACCTTCGGTCGCGACCGCGCTGAGTGCATGGCCCGCATGCGGCGGGCACTCGCCGAAATGAAGGTCGATGGGATCCGGACCAACATCGCCTTTCATGAACGCTTGCTCAACGATGAGCATTTTATCGCTGGCGATGTCCACACCAAGTTTTTAGAGACCTTTGGCCGGGAGTAGAGCCAAAGGCCTCCGGGCTTCATTAGCCGTCTAGCTGTTCGCCATCGTCGCTGTCGTTATCAGGCGTATCTGCGTCTGGCGACGCGTCAAAAGCCGAGCATTTTTTCCATTGAAAGAGATAGGTCGTCTTGACGTTGCCATCGAGCGAATCGTTGGTGATGTAAGCGTGGCTGTTGGCCACGCCAGGCATGGCCTTCGCATACAGTGAGGAATTAATATTGAGGCCGCGGCGGGCACCACAGGGCGACCACACGACCGCGTCGAGGCCAAGGGTATCGCTAATCGTGTAGTCACCTGTCTTGGGTCCAGTGAAATTGGTTTGCAGCCGCGCTTGTTTGGTGAGGCCTTGAAAGTAATACAGCGACTGCTGGTAGCCCGAACTAGACGGACCAAGGTCAAAGAAGCCGCGGTAGTCGAGGCGCACCAAAGAGTAAGACCAGCCTTGCGGGAAGTCGAAGTTGACCAAGATTTGACAGTTTTTGCGGTCCATCGATTTGTTGGCGTCGGTGGCGGCAACATATTTGTCAAAGATCATGGTGAACGCCGTGCGGTCTGGAGATACCACTGAGCGGGCTGTGCCACTTGGGCACCCGGTGCCACCATAAGACGGGTTGGCTTGGCCATTAACGGATGGAGGAATGGTCACAAACGACGGTACCGCAGCGGATGCAGCCGTTGCGAGTAGCCAGCTGACGACAGATGCCATGATTCTATGCGTCGATTTCATTGCGAAGACCCCAAGTGAAAAAAGTGAGAGGAAACGTCGGGCATCATGCCCGACGCGACCAGCTACTGCAAAGTCTGCGCCACCTTCGCCTTGCCTAGCGCCAGAGCTTGCTTGAATGGGCTGAGTCGCTTGTGGGGCGTCCTGTTCAAGGTTGCTGGGAGGGTCCGTGTTGGCGGCGATAGAAGCAGCCGTCGCGAATGATTTTCGCGACACCTGAGTCGGAAACTGGAGTGAATTGGACCTACCCGGGCGTCAAGAGTCGGTCACCCAATATGTGGTGCGGACTTCAGACCAAAGAACTCACACCAGTTCTTTGACCGCGAGCCGCTGCGCTTGGAGTTTGACTGGCATGATCTCAACGGTGAGTTGTACCGCGTCACCCAAGCCATAATAGTAATGGCCCGGGCGGGACAGCTTGCGCAGCAAGGCGAACAGCCGATGCCTGCTGCGTGCAACGGGGCCGAGCTGCGGGCTAGGGATGAGATTCTCTTGCGAGACATGAACTTGCCAGTGGCGTGGGTCTGGGGGCAGGTTGATCTCCCGATGACTGGCGAGACTGGCGAGCACGTGCTCGACGTTTGGTTCTTCCATAAAGCCGAAGTCGATGCTCACGCTGATGATGGAGCCCTTGCCGTCGTCGCGTTGCAGAGTGGTGACTTGATAGCGATCTTGATGGACGTACGGCACTTTGCGGTGAACCACCTCGACGAAGATCAGATTCTCCGGCAGTAGTCCGTAGCGATTCCAGAACAGCTGCAGGAGGGCCGGCGTGTTGCGATGATCCGAGCGGATGGGGCGTGGCACCATCAAGATGACATTGCGCTTCATCAGCGTCACGGCCTCACGCTTCTTCTCAAGCAGCTCGGCGATGCTCATGGTCTTGACTGATGAATAACCGGCAAAGGTGGCATGTCGTCCCCATTGCCAAGTCGCCATGATGGTGAACAAACCGACGCCTATCGATAGCGGAATATAGCCGCCTTCGAGAAATTTGAGGCTGCTTGCAGCGAGAAAGCCCAAGTCTAAGCAGGCGAAGCTGCCAAACAGCAACACCGCCGCGAGCAGTGGCCATTGCCAGTGATAGCGAGCCAGTAAGATCATGGCGATGGAGGTTGCGAGCATATCGCCGGACACGGCCAGGCCGTAGGCAGAGGCGAGTGCGGTGCTGCTGCCAAAATACAGTACCAGCAGCACGCAGCCAACATACAGCGACCAATTGACGAAGGGTGCATAGACCTGACCTTCGTGCTGGTGATGGGTGTGGACGATCTTCAACCGGGGAAAAAGTCCTAGGGCCGTCGCCTGCGCTGCTAAGGAAAACGCACCCGAAATCAGCGCCTGAGAGGCGATGATCGTGGCCATGGTGGCAAGGATGATCACGGGAATCAGCCAGGCTTGGGGGACCAAGCTATAGAAGATGCTGCGGCTGTGCACCGGCAGCCCGCTGAGGAGGTAGGCACCCTGGCCCAGGTAGTTGAGGATGAGTGCCGGAAAGACCACGGCGAACCAGGCACGGCGAATCGGCTGCGGGCCAAAATGACCCATGTCAGCATAGAGCGCCTCGCCGCCGGTGATGGCCAGCATCACTCCGCCAAGCACCAGTAGGTCAACATGCCATCCTGCTCGCAGCAAGAATTTGGCTCCGTGCACCGGATTCAATGCGGCCAGGATCAGGGGATGGTCGACCACCTGGATCAGGCCAAGTGCGGCAATGGTGATAAACCATATGATGATGACTGGTCCGAAGGCTCTGCCGACCTTAGTGGTCCCCTGGCGCTGTAGCCAGAACAGTCCAGTCAGGATCGTCACCGTCAGTGGGATAATAAAAGGCGCCAGCGTTGGTGCCGCGACCTTGAGCCCCTCGACGGCCGACAGCACGCTGATGGCCGGTGTGATGATGCCATCACCAAAGAGCAGTCCCGCCGCCAGGAGCAAGACCAGAAGCAACGGTTTAATGCTGCGATGGTGCAAACGATGGAGCAGTCCATAGAGGGCAAAGACGCCGCCCTGGCCCGCGTTGTCGGCCTTGAGGACAAAGCTCAAATACTTGATTGATACCACGGCGACCAGCGCCCAAACGACGAGTGAGACACTGCCGATGACATTGGCTTCACCGAGGGCGACGTCCTTGTGGGCAAAAAATATCTCGCTCATGGCATACAGTGGCGACGTGCCGATGTCACCAAACACCACTCCTAGCGCGCCTATGGCTAGCTGCGAAGCGCCGCTGTTTGGACCCAGAGGACCGGTCTGCGGTCGGAGGGAGTGTCTGATGCTACGGGGTGCTTGGGTCACCAGCTTATCTCCACCATTGCCTCTAAGCCTCACGTTCGGCCAGTCGTCGCGTCACCCGGCCAAAGCAGTTCATGACAAATACATGCACTTGAGCCTGGGTCCAGACATAAAACCACCACGGCAAGCGTGGTAGGTAATTCAAGATGGCGATGACCACTTCGTTATGCCCGGGGACCTGGCGAAACTCAAAGCGACCGGGTGGCTTGCCGTCGCGATTATCGCTGAGTACACCCCCGGTGATGTAATAGAGGCTGCGGGTTTCACTGCTGCGCTCGCGACTAAAGCTGAGCTCCAAAGCCAGCACCGACTGCCACTGCAGGCCCAGCGGCTGGAGATAAAAACGCATCGAGCCCTGAGCATCCACATCGACGCGAATGAGCGGAGCGAGAAAACGCGGCAGCCACTTGCTGTAGGTCTGCGAGGCCCAAGCCACGGAGCGGCCGTGGGGAATGCGCAGGCGTTGGATCGAACAAACAGAATTGACCGAACGAACGATGCGCCTTGCAGCCTGAGAATGGACCCGAGGGAGCGGTTCATTGGTTGTGGTCAAGGCCTCGTCTAGCGCCGCCGAGAAGGTTTTGGCGGTAAGCCCGTAGCGCTGGAACAAGATGTCGCTTTGGACGATCATTTCGTGTTTCAAGCTCTCGATCAGCGGATAGATCAATTCTTTGGGCGCGCCTGTGATCAGTGAAACCCATAGGCGCGACAGGGTCGGAGTGAACAGCCTAGTCCCGAAGAACGCACGCCAAAGCCCAAGCTTCTTCGCAACTCGACGCATCATGTCGATATAGGACAGCACGTCGGCGCCGCCGATGTCATAGGCGCCAGCCGGCAATTCTGGGTCTTGCAAGGTCCGCGTTATAATCGTTACAACGTCGCTCAGAGCAATCGGTTGTCCTAGCGTTTGGGTCCAGCGTGGGCAGAGCATGAGCGGCAAGCGGCGAACCAAGGACTCGAGGATCTTGAATGAGGAGCCACTGCGCCCTACGACTAATCCGGCGCGAATAGCGATGACCTCAGTGCCGTAGCTGCCGAGGACCCTCTCGACCTCGAGCCGGCTGCGCAAATGCGGCGACAGGTGCGCCTGGGGTGAGGCATGCTGCGGGATGATCCCGCCGAGATAGATGATGCGCCTTAGTCCTTGCTTGCGCGCGGCTCTGGCAAAGTTATCGGCAAGGATCAGGTCGATATCCGCGAAGCTCCCCTGCGTCATGCGGCTGGTCGGCTGCATCGAATGTACCAGGTAGATACCACAGGTGGCGCCGCTGACCGCCTGCTCCACCTGCAGCAAGGAAAACAAGTCGGCTTGGCGCCATTGGCAAGGCTCATTTGGATGCAGCTGCGGCGGCGCACGCCTGCTTAGTGCAACAACGGACATATGGCGCGACAGTTCAGCGCACAGGGATTTGCCGATGAATCCCGAGGCTCCGGCGATGGCGACGCAGGGCTTGCCAGTGTCAGCCATTAAGCGGCTCCGTTGGCGGCAGCGAAGGCGGCACGGACATCGTAGCGACCACCGAGCTTCTCCAGGTGTTCGTAGAGGCAAAACAGTCCAGCGCCGACGCCAAGGAAATTTGGATGGATACGGCTTTTGCCGTCTTTGCAGGCTAGGAAGACGCGGTGGAAGGTGCTGCGGAACTCCGCTAATTCAAAGCGCTGGTCGGACTGACCTTCGCCGAAGTGCATCAAAAATAGCTGTTTAGCATGACGCAGCTCTAGCGCGGCTAGGGCGCGGTCAAAGCGTGCCATGTCGTCCAAATAGAAGCCAAGATAGAGATCGCGGAGGCCGCTGAGAAAGGCGGGTTCGTAGGTGATAAAGAGTGGTTGCGGCTGCCAGATGGTCTCGTCGTTAGGCCCTGAAGCGGCGCAAAAGGCGGCTTGACGCAGATCGAGGATGACCGTTGGCGCCTTGAGTAGTTGCCAAAAGTACAGCTTTAGAAGCAAGTCGCCGCGCTCTTTCGCGACGCTTTGGTCGAGCTTGCTCATCGGAGCAAAGGCGTGGCCTCCGGGTGGGACTGGTGCCGGAAGATGCATCTGGGCCAAGGCCGGGCCGAGGTCGCCGCAGAGTTTGGCGAATTTATGCTTGTTGACGAAATCAGCAGCTAGGGTGCTGACTTGTCCGGCCATGGCCAGGGGGGGCACGACCTGAAAAAAAACCGGCGACAGGTACTCGGTGACCTGCGACCAATCCGTTCCTCGCAGCAACGATCCTAGCAAGGTGAAAGGCATGGCCGACTCCTTTGGCGGTTTGAGACCTTCAGGGTAGCTTTAGGGCTGGAGCTTGCTCAAGTTCTTTCGCAGACTTGCCGAATAGACTTTAGGGTAGAGCCGTTGCGTGGACAATGGAAGCAGGTCTAGATGAGCAAAGGATTAAAACAGCTGCTGCTGCGGATCACCGAAAACCCGTCGCGCCTGATGATCGACCGCTACCTGGCCTTACTTGCCGATTTGACGCCACAGCAAGGCAAGGTTAGCCGTGCCTTGGATCTGGCCGAAGCGCTGCTGCGCTCGGATCCGCTGCAGTCCCTGCGCATCGCACTCATGGTGCACCAAACTAATCCAGATGATCTGCGAGCCTACGACCTCATGATCGAGGGCTTAAACAACCGGGGCCGACACGCCAAGGCCGAGGTGTTGCGACTGGAGCGGGAGCGTTTGGTCGAGGCCTTGGCCTCGGGCCAGCTTGAACGCATGGCTGACATGCCTGACTCGCTAGTCAACGGAGCGGTCATGTCGCAGTCTGAGATAAGGGAGGTCAGCCTCAATGAACCGCTGCCTTCAGGCTTTAGCGATGCCGCGTATTCCGGCGATTCGGGCAACCATCGTGAGTCCGAGGACTCTAGCGGGTCGGGTGTTGCGCCGAGCGATGTGGCAAGTGATCGGTCCTTCGATAAAGAGTTTAAGCTAGCCTCTTCAGAGCCTCAGGCGCAGCCCCCGAAAGTCGAACTAGCCGAGAAGGCGCAGCGTGAGTCGGGCTTGTTTACCTGGCGTGGACCCAAGCCGGCTTACCTCAGTGGGGGCTCCTCGCCTGGGGCGCCGTTTCACACGGAGCTACTCGGCATTCAGGACTACTTCGACCCGCTCGATGCCGAGCCGCTTGAGCCTGCCACGCCGCCGCTGCAGATCGCTCCAACTGCAAGCGAGGGGATGGACCTTGTGCAGTCGGCGCCGTCGCTTCATTCCGATCTCCTAGCAGGTGGAGCAGGTGGAGCAGGTGGAGCAGGTGGGACGGGCGGCAAACTACGTGCAGGCTTCGGCGGGCATAATGGCCACACCCTGGATCTGTTCGGCTCCGCTGCAGATCTGCCGCTGCCGCAGCCTAGCCAGACCGGGTCTGGACCCGTCGGGCCCGCGCTGCGCCTAACGATGGCGTCGGTTAAAGCCACCGTCTCGGATGCAGCAAAAAGCAAAGATAAAGACAAAATAGCCGTCAAAGCAGCGCCTCCCCAAGGGACGTTGGTCTCCTTTAACCGGGGCATGTCTGAGTTCTGGAGCAAGCTGCTTGGCGAATTTGGCCATCTAGAAGCGGCGACAGCTCAGCCTCAAGGCTGGGCACAGGCTCTCGGCTCTTTGAAGTTACGCGCCGAGAACCGCCGCGAGCCCCTGCCAGAATCGTTTTGGCAGGCTTTAGCCGAGATTCCTCAGGAGCAGTTGGCGCAGCCTGATATGAGCCAGAACGTGCAGGTCATGTTTGAGATCCTGGTGTCCTTGGTCGATGAAGAGACCGCTACCGCCTTCGGGCTGCTGATCGAAAAACTGCAGCTGACTAGGGCTCATCCAGGCTACTGGGGGTTGTATCTGGACACCCTCCTGCTGCGAGGCCTCAGTCGGCGCGCTTTGGTCGAGGTGCGTTTGCTGCTCAACTTAAATCCGCAGCCAGCCTGGGCGGCGGTCGCCTGGCCGCGACTGACGAAGATTTGGGCCGCACTTGCCGTACGCGGCTTCGATTGGCGCGAAGAGGCTGGCGTCATGGCCTTGATTAAAGGTCTGGAGCGCCGGCCAAAGGCCAAGACCGCTGGTCTAGTGGTTTGAGCGGTGGGGAGTGGCGTGAGCCTGGCCCTTAGGGCATCGATTTAGCCGGTCCGCTGAGGACCGACAAAGCGATTAGCATCGCAGCTATCGCCAGTAAGGTGCGCCGTTCGCTGCGCAATGCCGGCGAAAAGGTGTCCGGCCATTCTAGCTCGGACAGGACCGGCACCCGAGCTGGAATCCAGGCCGGAACCGCCAGCATAAAATCCTCATATTCCCGACCGAAACGCGCGATCAACAGCCGCTCTTCGTGTTTGACGATACAGAAGTATTGAAACGAGAACAGCACGACGGCTATGGCGATCAGCCACCACACGCCACTGAACACGGCGAGACCAAAGGTGATCAAGAAATTGCCCACGTAAAGCGGGTTGCGCACGATGCCAAAGGGCCCCGAGGTGATCAAGTTGGACCCGGCCGAGGTGATGTTACGGGTACGCGACACTGAGCCGATGAAGGCCACACTATAGATGCGAATCAATTCACCTGCTACCAGGAGCAGTGTGCCCAGCGTCGCCGTGCGCACCGTCGGATCACAGTAGCAGATCACCAGTACGATCAAGGGAATCGGCGTGTAGTCGCGCCATTCGAAGAGCTTTTCGCCGATTTCGGCTGCGCTCCAATCGCGCCAGGATTTACCACCTCCGTGGTGGTTTGCCGAGTCAGCCCCGCCTTCGCTGCCTGGATTACGTTCTTCTACTGGAGGTTGCTGGCTCTCGTCGCTCACGACTGGTATCCCTTAAGACTTAGATTTAGGGGCGGTTTTGATTCTGGTCAGCAAAGGCCGCTGGTGTGGCTAACGATAACCGACCAAGAGTCTCGCTGGCAACCTGCGAATCCTCCCACTGCTCACGGGTCAAACCGATCAGTGGCGGCTCGACGGCCACCAACGTCAAGCCCAGGTGCTGGCTGAAACTGTTGTTAAATAAGGCCTCAAATAGGCCGCGGACTTTTTTGCCGGTGTGAAACAGCATGAGCTCCCCGGCGACGTCCCGCCAGTAGACGTCGACGTGGCTGAGCGTCGGCAGGGCCCGTCCCATCAGCTCAGCTTGCAGGTGGTCGCGCAGCTCGCGCCTCTCGGTCGGGCCGGGCGTCTTGCCGGTGCGCAAGGTCTCGGCATAAAACTCTTGCTTGTAGAGGAGTTGCAGCAGGGCCGCCGGGACCTTGCGGCGTTCGATGCGCAGGCGCAGGACAAAGCCATCATCGACCTGGCAGTCGGTCAGGTCCCAGGGGGCATCCGGTGGCAGGTCCAAGGTCGCCGACTCTAGGCCGACTGGTCGGACCCAGCCGACCACTTCTTCCTTGTGCAGGCCGGTTAAGGTCAAGGGCTTCGCCTTGTACGGCTCGATCAAGTCGCTCAAGCGTCCTAGGCTTAGGCGTTTTTCGCCGCCGAGTAGGCGGTAGCGACACAGCGCAATGCTACCTTGTTGAATCCCCAAGCTTTGATCCTCTTCCACAAAGATATGAGGGGTTAATGGTACGCGACTGGCGGGCCAGGTCCAGGGTCTTTTAAAGAAAATCAGCGGAGCGCCGAAGACATTGCAAGTGAGGATGAACTAAAGCGGCACCAGTGCATCATAAGGCTTCCCATGCGCAACGATCAGTCGACCGACTTTGCAACCTACCGTGAAATCATGGGTGAGCTACTCCGTCCCATCGAGGCCCACGGTCTGGATGCCGAGACGCTCAAGCGTCTTTATGAAAGCAAGCTGGTCTATCTCGATAACCTCAGGGTGCGCTGCTTCGTTGAGCTCAACAGTGGTCGGGCCGGGCATTTCACGATGCAAGACTACCAGCTGATCCTGCAGGCCATCGGCGAAACCAATCGGCACCTGCGTGATTTGATCTTACTGGTCATTACGTCAAATTTGAAAAAGCGCACTGCCGGTTGAAGTCGCCCGGCGACCCTTGGGCGGCTGCTGTTAGGTTGGACGACGGGGCTTTGCTATAATGGTTGGTACGCTCTGCATATCGACCAATTGACCGAGGCAAAGTCCCATGGGTTGCTTGATTCTCGTCGCCGATGATTCTTCGACCATCCAGAAGGTCATAAAGATCGCATTTGCCAGGCATCAAGTTGAAATCATTGAAGCCTCTAGTTTTGTCGAAGCCTTGGCGATCACCGCGCAGAGCCAGCCTGCGGCTCTGATCATCGATGCCAGCTTACCTGGGTCGAAGGGGCCTGATGATTTTGCCAAGCTGCGACAGGAGGCTGGTCAGATCCCGGTGTTGCTCCTGATCGGAACCTATGAAGCGGTCGACGAAGCGGCCTTTCGCCAGGCCGGTTTTACCCATGTACTGAAGAAGCCCTTTGACTCCGGTGATCTCACCGCTCAGATGGAATCCCTGCTCGGTGCGACATTCGCGCTAGCGGCCGGAGCGGTACCTGCGCCCGCCGCAGGAATGCCGCCCCCGCCGCGCTCGGCGCCGCAGGCCTCTATGACTTCGGCGGCGCCGAGTTCGATGGCACCGCGTGTCTTGGCCAGCGCCTGGCGCCAGTCCGAGTCGCCGCGGCCGGTCGGCTCAGAGGCGCCAACGTCGTTGCCGCCAAGGAACGCGGCGCCGCAGCGGCCCGAGCATGCCACCGTCGTTCACCCAGGCGGCTTGCCAGGTCTCGGCAGCTTCGCGGACTACACTTCGGGGCCAACTCCGATCCCCTTCGTGATGACCGAGGAGGTGATCCTGGCGCGGGAGCCTGAAGTTGCGGTCGATCGAGCTGCGGCAAGTCCGCCTGCACCTTTTATTCCGCCGCCACCGGTGATCAACGAGGCGCAACGGGGGCGTCGGGCCTTTGGCGGGCCTGGGCCCGACCGGACTGCGGTCGCGGCTAGCGCCGATGGGCGTGGCGCCGGCGGTCCCCTGCCGCCGCCGGCGCCGCTGAGTTTTAAGGTGGACGACGATGCCGGTGACTATGCCGCCGCGATCATCCATGGCCCGACGCTTAACAAGAAGTTTCAGCACGGCGGCGCCGGCAGCGGTGGGGGCAGCGTCGACGGCTCGCTTCTTGCCAGCGAGCTGCCGCCGCTGGTCCGCCAGGCGGTCGAGGACTACTGCGAGCGACATTTTAAGTCCTTAGCGCGCGAAATCATCGCCGCTGAGTTGCGTCGCCTCGCCGACGATAAGGCTCGCCACCTCGTTGACAATTGACCTGGGTTCGACGAGGATCCGGCGGTCAGCGGCGCGCTGGCCGAGCGACCCTGGACGAAGGAGACGACGATGGCCCCGATTCATGCGATCCAACTGACGCCGGTGATTACCCGTGCGCTGGAGGAGGACTGGGGTTCTGGTGATTGGACGACGGATATCTGCGTTCCAGCGCAGACTCAGGCGAGCGCCAAGATCATCGCCAAGGAGTCGACCTTAGTGGCTGGCGTCGAGGTAGCCCGCGCCACCTTTTTGCTCGTCGATCCGACCTTGACGGTCGATCTCAAAGTGGGCAACGGTGCCGCCCTAAACAGCGGCGACGTCATCCTCGAGGTCAGCGGTAACGCGCGTTCGATCTTGAAGGGAGAGCGCGTGGCGCTGAACTTCCTCGGGCGGATGTGCGGGATCGCGACGTTGACGCGCACCTTTGTCAACGAGCTAAGCGGGACTAAAGCGCAACTCCTCGACACGCGTAAGACGACACCCGGGCTGCGTTTGCTCGAAAAGTCGGCGACCGTCGTCGGCGGGGCACGCAATCACCGCATGTGTTTAACCGATGGCGTCATCGTCAAAGAAAATCACATCAGAGCTGCTGGCGGCATCAGCAAAGCCGTGGCTCGTTTACTAGAGAGCCTACCGCCGACCCTCAAGATCGAAGTCGAGACGAGCAATTTGGACGAGGTGCAAGAAGCCCTCGATGCCGGCGCCGATCTGATCATGCTCGACAATATGTCGCTAGCGCAGATGGCCCTGGCGGTGCGCACCGTGCGCGGTCGCGCCTTGCTCGAAGCCTCCGGCAACGTGCGCCAGGATACCGTGCGCAAAATCGCCGAAACCGGCGTCGACTTTATCTCCACCGGCGCCATCATTCACTCCGCGCGCTGGTCTGATCTCAGTTTGCTCTTTAATATCTAGAGGCGCCCGTGGACGTGCTGCATCTATCCGAGATCGACTCCACGTCCACCTATGCCGCGGAGCTTTTGGCTCAAGGTAAAGCGGCGCCGTTTATGGTCCATGCCGACAGTCAAAGCACCGGCCGCGGTCGCCGCGGCAATCGCTGGGACAGCGCCAAAGGCAACCTCTTTGTCACCATTGCGCTGCCGCCAGAGTCGGTGCCGCCGGCGCTTGCTGGGTTACTGCCGCTCAAGGCTGGCGTCGTGGTAGCGCAGATTCTGCGGCAGTTGACCGGTCTGCGCTTGACGCTGAAGTGGCCAAACGATTTATTGTTTGGCGGGTGCAAGCTCGGTGGCTTGCTGCTCGAAAGCTCGCTCAGCGGTCAGCAATTTGGTGACTTGTTGATCGGCATCGGTTTAAATTGCGCGTCTGCACCCAAGCTAGCCCATGCTTATACCACCACTTGTTTGCACGAGCTGCTTGGCCGCCCGCTCGCCGCCGCCGATGTAGCGCAACAACTGGCAAAGCACTTTATACCCGCATGGAACCGTCTGGCTTTGACCGATGTGGTGGCTGCTCATGCGCAGTTTGCCATCGCTCCGGGGCATCTGCTGCAGCATGATCAAGCGGGACTCGCGACTTTGGTAGGTCTGACTGTGGACGGCGGTCTGCGCTTAAACCAGGCAAATGGTGCAGAGCTGGTACTCACCAGTGCCGATCACGGATGGCGGTGGATTCACCAACAGCAAAACAGCGCTGCTGCCAACGTGCCGCTACTCGTCGCCGATATCGGCAACAGCGCGATCAAACTTGCTCGCTTTGCTGCGTCCGCTGCGTCCGCTCCCGAGGCCGTCGAGGTCTGGTCCTATGTTGAGCCTAAGGCGCAGCTTGAGGCCGCCTTGCGCCGTCTTACACCGCGTCCAGGGCCCTTAGCCGTGCCGATTTTTATCGCCTCCGTGCGTCCCACGGCGACGGCTCAGCTCAGCGCTGCTGCCACGGCCGTCGGTTTGCAGCCACACCTGCTGGCCAAACGTGCGGTGCGTTGCAGCAATGATGCCTACCCCCTGAGCGAACTCGGCTTTGACCGCCTCGCGGGTGTTGAGGCTTGGTTAGCCACCAGGACTCCGAGCCAACGCGCCGGCGGCGCAGCGATTGGCCTCATCGTGCAGGCAGGCACCGCGACGACGATCGACGTTGTTCGTGCAAGCGGCGAACATCTCGGTGGGTTGATCTTGCCTGGACTGACCTTGGCCTTGCGCAGCCTAAATGAAGCTGCGGCACTGTTGCCGCTGATCGGTCCGGACGAGGTCAAGCTGCCGCCTGGGCAAGCTGTGCTAGGCCATGACACGCGCTCGGCGATGCTGTACGCAGTGGTGGCGATGACCGTTGGTGCGGTCGAACAAGTTGTCCTACAGCTAACAAAAAGCTCGGCTCAGCCTATGACTTCAGCGTCCGTGCGAGAGATTGAGATGATCGTCAGCGGCGGTTGGGCACACCTTCTGGCACCGCATTTAAAGGCGAAGGTGGACGTCGATTTGGTGCTAAAGGGGACAAAGGTCATCGCTATGGGTGGATTGGTGTCACACGAAGCCATAGCCTAAAAGAGAGCCTGAGGGCCCTAAAACGAATTTGGGCCCTCCCTGTAACAGGTTGGGCCCAGCATGCGGAGAAGATAAACCGTGGTGAAAAGAGTTGTGACTTTTTTCTGAACCTAGGCTCAAAGCCCTCGCCAGACAACCGCTCCAAGCGGACCCAGCGACGACCCACCGGTTCCGATTTTAGCAGGGTTCAGGTCGTCCGTCCCGTAAGACTTCGGTGAAGCTTCGGGTCAATGCTGGCTTGGGCGACCAAGTAGCCGGCCTTGCTCGACAAATCCTTTGAGGACGACCTCGCTGATGGTGCCGGGCTGGACCTGACTGGCGTCGGCCACCACGCTAAGATAGTTCATCGTGTGGCCCAGACGCCGCCCCTTGGGGTCGACATCCTTCTCCCACAGGACTGGCATGCTACGCCCGATAAAGCGGCGGCCGTAGCTTGCCGCTAGCTCGGCGGAGAGGCGGCGCAGCTCGCTGCTACGGGCTTTAACGACGCTGTGGTCGAGGTGGCCCGGCATGCGCTTGGCGGCGGTGTTGGGGCGCTCGGAGTAGGGGAAGACGTGGAGGTAGCTAAGGTCAAGCGACTTAATCAGGTCGAGCGTGGCGGCAAAGTCCGCCTCGGACTCCGAGGGGAAGCCAGGGATGACGTCCGCACCGATGCTGGCGTTGGGGAATAGGGCTCGGAAACGCCCGACCGCGGCGCTGTAGCCGGCACTGTCGTAGCTCCGCCGCATCAGCTTGAGGATGCGGTCCGACCCCGACTGGAGGGGGAGGTGCATATGGTCGCAGATCAGCCCTGAATGCTGACCCAGTAGCGCCGCCAGCTCTGGCGTCAGTTCGCCGGGCTCCAAAGATGAGATGCGCAGCCGGACTAACCCAGGCAAGGCCAAGATTTCACTAAGTAAATGCAAGATCGGGTGGCTGACTCCGGCGTAGCTGGGTAGGTCTCGGCCGTAGTCGCCGATGTGAATGCCGGTCAGGACGATTTCGAGCACCCCTGCGTCGACCAGACGCCGGCATTCGTCGACGATGGGGCTGGGCAGCACGCTGCGACTGCTGCCGCGAGCGTAAGGGATCAGGCAGTAGGAGCAAAAGCCGTTGCAGCCGTCTTGGATCTTGATAAAGGCCCGCGTCTGTTCCGAGTCGGCCCGGTCGAACAGCGTCACCGCCGACTTGAAATGACTTTGCTTGTTGTCGCTGACGGCCTTGACGCCGTTCGGCAGCTTAGGCGGCAGCAGACCTTGGCGGCGCTGCTCGAGGCTGACGTCGATCAGGTCGACCAGGCGTTCCTTGGCCTCATTGGGGACGACAAAGTCCACCTCATCCATGGCGGTCAGGCGGGCCGAGTCGGTTTGGGCGTAACAGCCGGTGAACACTAGCACCGTCTCTGGGCTGTCGCGGCGCAGGCGCCTGGCCAGGTAGCGGGCTTCTTTATCCGCATTGGCCGTAACGCTGCAGCTGTTGACCACCGTAATGTCCGCCCGATCGGCCTCTGACACCAGGAGATAACCCTTTGCTTTAAATTGATTTTCTAGGGCATGGCTGTCAAACGTATTGACCTTGCATCCGAGGGTTTTAACGTATACGCTGACCATGCTTTAAACCGCTAGATGGTGATTGTGATGGGGTTTGTTCGCCGATGACGGCAGACTCCTAAGTACTCAATGAATGCCGCCTCTGGCAAGCCTCGACTGTCATCGCCGATGCGAACTTGGTGTCGATGCCCCCCCATGGTGAGGTAGTTAGGTAGCAGCGGCGTCTAGTTAAAAGGGGCAGGTTCATGCTGGCGGATCTTGGTTTTTATCTCCTGCTCTTATGTTGCATGACGAGTATCTACGGATCGGGCGCTGCTGTCCTGTCCGCGGTGTGGCGGCATCGCCGGTTGTACCGTTCGTCGCGGCTGGCGGTCACTAGTAGCCTGGTGATGGCGAGCGCGGCCGCAGGCATCTTGCTCTACTCGCTGTTTCAGCGCGATTATTCGATCGCCTACATCTTTAAAAACTCCAGTAATGACCTGCCGCGGGTCTATACGCTTTCGGCTTTTTGGTCGTCGCTCGAAGGCTCGCATTTTCTCTGGACGCTCCTGCTAACCATGTACTCGACCATTGCCCTATGGACGTATAGCAAAGACAACGAGCACATCATGCCTTACGTGTCCGCCTGTTTGCAGGCGGTCCTGGGGTGGATGTTTTATCTGCTGATCAGCTACTCCGATCCGTTTGTCCGGATGTTCCCGCCCCAGGCCAATGGTCAGGGCATGAACGCCTTGCTGCAAAATCCCTACATGGCGATCCATCCACCGACTTTGTTTACCGGCTATACCGCCCTGGCGATTCCGGCCGCCTATAGCGTCGCGGCGCTACTCTATGGCGATATCACTGAAGGTTGGCTGAAGACGACGCGGCGCTGGGCCCTCTACGCTTGGTGTGCTCTCACCGCTGGCATCATCCTCGGTGGGCACTGGGCCTACGCCGAGTTGGGTTGGTCGGGCTACTGGGCTTGGGATCCGGTCGAGAATTCGAGTTTGATTCCGTGGATTTTTTGCACCGCCATGCTGCATTCGATGATCGTTCAAGACAAGCTCGGGCACCTCAAGCGGCTGAGTTTGGTTTTGGCCTTTCTGGCTTTCTTCTTCAGCTTTTTCGGTACCTTTATCACCCGCTCCGGCGTGATCAGCTCGGTCCACTCCTTTGCCGAGTCGCCGATTGGGCCGAATTACCTCGCCTTCTTGGCGTCGATGCTGCTGGTCGCTGCTCTCATCTATGGCTTCAGGGCGCCGTCGATTCTGCCTCCCGAGGCCGAAAAGGTCTGGGGGGTGTCGAAGGAATCGGCCCTGGTGATCACCCAGTTTCTGCTGCTCACCCTGGCCTCGATCGTCTGTGTCGGCACGCTCTACCCAATCGTCTCCGAGGCCATCACCGGGGAGCGCACCACAGTCCAAGCGCCGTATTTTAATACCTTTGCACCTTGGATTGGCCTCGGCCTCATCGTGGCTATCTCGGTCGGCAATATCATGCGCTATCAAAGTAGTAAGATCCCTGGTGGCTTTAGGCTGCTAGTGTGGTCGTTTTTGGCCAGTCTGCCGATCGCCGCAGCTTTGGTTTACTTCGGCGATGTGTTGGCAACCAAAAAGGCCTTTAATCTGGGAGCACAGCTCGTCGGGTTGGTGCTGTGCAGTTGGTCGATCTGCTGCTTAAGTGGCGACTTGCTTGGACGGGTGAAAGACCTGCGCTGGAACCTGCGCCTGTTCTTTGGCCGCAATCTGGCCTATTTCGGCGGCTTTGTCGCCCATGTCGGCGTGCTGATCGCAATCATCGGCTTTCTCGGCAACTACCGCGGCATGCAAAAGATCGCAACGCTTAGTTCTGGTGAAAGCGTCGACTTTTACGGCTACAATCTGAAGTTTGACAAGATTGAAGTCAACGAAGAGGACAACACTACCCTCTACCAAGGGCTGATCAACGTCCATCGCGATGGCCAAGATCTCGGCCTGGTGCGGCCAGCCCGGAGCAAGTACGTCACGACCGGCAACCTCAACCACGAGATCGGCCTGCTATCCACCTTCTGGCATGACCTGTATATCACGCTATCGGACTTTGACCGCGAAGGCGGTAAAAAGGCCACCTTCGAGTTTCACATCAATCCGACGGTGCGCTTTGTCTGGATCGCCGCCTTCGTCATGGTCTTTGGCGGACTTCTCGCCATCCTCGATCGGTTCCGCGGCGCCAAGAGCCGCGATACGGTGCGCATCGATGCCTAAACAACGACGGAATACTGCAGTGACGAAGCGACCTATGGCGCCCATGCTGGCGCTCTTCCTGATGCTGCTCATGACGCTTCTAACGCCCCGTCTTTTCGCCCTCGGCGAGGCCGGCCCGTCAGACACCGACGAGATCAAAAAGGCCTGGCCAACCGAGGGTGCCAAGGGCGAGCTGTTTCACGAGGTGGCTGGACAGCTGCGTTGTCCGACCTGCACTGGTCTCAGCGTGTTGGAGTCGGACGCCCGCTTTTCGCAGCAGATCAAAGAAATCGTGCTCGAGCAGGTCGAAAGTGGCCGGTCTAAAGACGACATCCTAAAATACTTCACCCAGCGCTACGGCGCCTGGATCCTTAGGTCTCCCCCAGCTCAAGGCTTCAACATCGTCGCCTGGGCCCTGCCGATTGCGATCCTCGTGCTTGGTCCGCCGGCGGTATGGTTCTTCGTCTGGCGACGGCGGCGGACGGTAAGCACGATCGGGGTGCGACCGACGAGTGACATCCTGCGCGAAATGGACATCCGACTGGCGGAGTTGCGGCGATGATTTTTGCGACTATGGCGATCGGTGTGCTGCTTCTCACCGTCTTATTGACGCCGTTTTGGCTTGGCCGCGGCGGCCTTTTGCAGGCGAGTGCGTCGATCAATTCCCAGGCTCAGCTCCTAGGCCTGAAGGACGCTCTGCTGAAGGCCTATCTCAAGGATGAACTGGCTTTCACCGCTGGCGCACTACCCGCTCGTTCGTGGCATCAGCGGCGCGACTTTCTCACCAATCGTTACATCGACGCGGCCCGTCGTCTGGACTTTTTGGCCCGTACTCAGGCCGACGGTGGAGGTGCACCGTGAAGTTTCAGCCACGACTTTTTCGTCCGATTGGATTCCTTTCGATATCGATGGCCTGGGGTGTTATGGCGTCCTCTGCTGCCATGGCTGATGTCAGGGTCACGCCGCGTCATCTGATGATCCTGCGCGAGGGCCTCGATACCGTTTACGGCAGCTATATCTTTGCTGTCGAAAACAGCAGCGAAAAGCCGGAGCACTTTAAATCACCGCTGATGCTGCCGAAGGAGGCCGACGACTTCTCGCCGCAAGAAGGGGTCGAAGCCAGTGATTTGAGTCTCGCGCCCGGTGGTGGCGTGATCATCGAAAAGGACTTTGCACCTGGCATGCAGGTCGTCAGCGTCGGCTTTCGCGTGCCGGCCCGCTACGGCCGCGGCTTGCTGTCCTTGGCCGCAGGTCTACCGATCGAGAGCTTTACCCTGTTGGTGCCGCGGCAAAGCGGGATTTTAGCGACCTCGCCCAAGCTAGTATTGGGCGACGCCTCGAACGCTCCGGATCCGCAATACGAGCCCTTTATCACATCCACGCCGCTGCAGCCTGGTGACACCCTGGCGATCGACGTCGCCGGTTTACCCGAAGGTCGTACGCGCAGTTGGATCGTCGGCGGCGGCGTCGCGGCGATGCTGCTAGCCATGGCCGGATTTCTCGCCTGGCGCACCCGGCCGAAGATCAGCGGTGACGGCGCCAGCACGGTGCTGATCGGATGACCAATTCCGGGTTGAATAAACCAAGTGGTAGCAAGTGGCCGATCACGGCCTTGGTGGCGATGGGCATGGCCTTGTTTATGACCAGGGGTGGGGCGGCGTCGCTGCTGCCTTTGGTGCGGGCCTTGATTCCGGTCGTGGTGGTGGTGGTGGCGTATCGCATCGTGCGCGGCTTTGTGCGGAGTCAGATTCTGGGTCAGCAACCGCGGTCTGGATCCGAGGGGGCAGGGGCCGGGGCTGGTGGCGCCGGGCAGGATGGCAAGGTGATCGATCTGTGTCCGAAGTGCGGCAGTTATTTGGCGCCTGGGCATCGGTGTGCGCCTAGATCATGATGTGAATACGGCGGCTACATGGATCTTGTGGACATTTAACCGCGCTCTTTGCGGCGGCGCTCGGCCGTGTTCTGCGACAAGCTTGTCGAAACAATGAGCTATGTTAAAATCGAAGTATTTAGAGATGGCAAGGTCGATCGCCTGAGTTCTGATGCTCTCGCAGGAACGATTAGCAGGAGCCTTACCATGATTGCGGTGCTTGAGACCTGTCGCGCCCTCCTCCCGCAGCCTCTTAGCCTTGCGGCTGACCGACTTCTCGGTGATCCCGAGCAATAGGGCGGCTTTAGCTCTCGTGGTTCGACCGCTGCGGAAGTCCTCGATGATCCGTAGCTCAACTAGGTTCCTGACTGACATGAAGTGCCCCCTTGGGTTCATCTCCCCCTCCATCCATGAG
>CAIYRB010000108.1 GCA_903928445.1 uncultured Pseudomonadota bacterium
CCTTTGGCAGGTCAAAGTTCATGCGGTCGCCCTTTTTGTTTACACAGCGTACAGGCAAGGTACGTTTTTAATAATCTTAGGGACGTTAATTTTGCATAAATGCAGCCAAATGTCAATGTTTTATCGTTTTAATAGTCTCTGCCGAAGTCGTGTCGTACGAGGAGTAACTTGCCGTTACTTTTGGAATAAACTGGCATTTTGTGGGCTTTTGTTAAACCTGGTATTGATTATTCCTCAGCTTCAAGGTGAACCAGTGCCTGGCGAACAGGCGCCGGCGGCCGAGCCCGTTGCGGACGCGGCTATCATCGCCGAGCCAGTGTCGCCGCAAAGTGTGCTGCGCTTCCCACATCTGCGGCCATTCATCGGCCATATTTTGCTGGCGACGGCAAACCTCCAGGTGGTCCTGACCGGAGTTGCTGCGCTTGCCGAGCCATCCCCATGGCAACGAGCGGTCGAGGCGGTTTTTGTGCGGCAGGGTCAGGGTTGGCAGGCGCATGCCGCATGGTCCGGCCTTGACCTGCGGGCAGAGCCCCGACAGGTTGAGGACCCCCCCCTCCAGGGTCCCCCGAAGCAGCCGGCCATACAGCCATGGCACGCGCTGTCGGTTGATATTGGCCGGTCGGAGGATCCAGCTGCAGCCTATGCGAGCTTTATCTTTGGCCGTGACAGTATGGGTGAGAAGAGCCCGATGGTCGTCACCTGGCGGCTCGGCGCAAGCGGTGATCGGCTGAGCGTGACCTTCGAAGCAAGCAACCCGACCGGTCGCTCGCCACCTAAAGAAGCGACCGCTGTCTCAGCTTGGCGGCTGCGTCTGCATGGTCAAGGGGCGCTCGACCTCATGGCGCCAAGTCGAGTCGCCGTCGGCGAGCCAGCCGCCTTTGCTCTGCACTACGGCGTCAACTCCAGTGCCGCTATCCTCGGCTATCAAAAGCTGGTCTTCTCTCCCGGCGCCGAGCCGGTGCTGGGCGCCAAGGCCGAGTCGCCTCGCCCACTTCTCGACGGCTACGAATTTCTTCTAACTCCGCCGGCGGTTGCGACGGCATGGGCGCGCTCGGCCCTGATTCGTAGCTGCTTGCAGGGCGTCGATGAGCCGCGGCGCTTTCCTACTGCTGCAGCCAAACTCGATTGGCTGGATTCCTGCGCACCGCAGGTCAAGACTGGCGCAGTGCTTCTGACGATGGCCGAAGATGAAAAGGCGCCTGGTTTGGTCATGCCGGTTTATGTCTTCGCCGCGAATGGCCAACTGCTGCAGGCTCTCATGCTTGGGGCCAACCAGCGCCAGCTAAGCGTTAGCTTGCCCCCTGGCAGTGGCTACCTCCTGGCCGACACGCCTGCAGGGCGGCGCATCGCCGCAACCCAGCCCTTTGCTGTAACTGCAGGCACCGTCGTCACCGTCGCTTTGCCACCACGGCCGGTGGGACAACTTGAGGTGAGTTGGCCGCCGACCAAGTCCGCCGCCGCGCGGATCATCGTCGAATCGACGACGGGTGACGACTCGAGCGATCACGTCGTAGGTGGCCCTGTAGCCGATGGACCGCATGACCCAAGCGCAAGCCAAGCACCGCTCCAAGAGCGCCTTTCCTCCCGCGCCTGGATGGTCAACCGGCCTCTCTTTAGGTCATCTCTGCTCGCCGGGCACTACCGCGTCACCGTGCTCAACCATGGCAGCGTGATCTGCCAGCAACATGCCGAGGTCACGCCGGGGCGTCTGTATGCGCTCAGCTGTCCAGCCGTCGTGCCCTTGCCCTGGCCGCGAGTTCTGTCGTTGGCCGACTTATCTCTGCCATCAGACGGTACCGCGACGGGTGCAGAGACGGTACGGCCCTTGTTGGCCCAAGCCCTCGGTGTCAGCATGCTTGGCGTTAACGGCGCGTCTAGTCTGGAGCCTGATCACGGTACTGCCAAGGCAACCGGAGTCAGTAGCTTGCCCATGCTGAGCGTTAGCGATGCAGGGCAATCGCTTTACTTCTGGCCGACGACTGCGTCCTTAACCAAGCGCTGGGATCTCGCACTGCGCCAGACTCCAGTCAATCGTCTGCAGCGTTTTGCCAGGTTTTTACAAGATGAGCAGGCGGGTGGAGTGATTGAATTGGGCTGTCCGGCGCAGGGTCAGTCGCTGCGCGAATACACGGTGCTAGTCGAACAGTTCAAACCCACAGCCTTGCGCTTGATCGGCTGCCGGTCGAGCGTCGCATCCACCGCTGAATGGCTGTCGCTGTGGGCCCAGCTCGCCGCGCTGGCCTCGCCGCCGTTGCTGTTGACGGCGGATGCCAATGCCGCTATCGAGGCTGGTCGGCCTTTCCCGCCACTTCTAAGCTTTGAAGCGTTGCTGGCACCTGAATCTCCCACCTTGGCCGCAGGGTTGCTGGATCACCGTTTTAATATCAGCTTAGGTGCCACAGCAACCCTGCGGGGCTTGGTGCCCGCGCGCCGAGACGGCAGCAAAGAAGCGAATGTGATCCCTGGGGTCTTCGATCTGACCTTTTCCTTGTTCTTAATCAAAGCTTCGCAACAGCTTGAGCTGACGGTTTTTACCGAGCACGGCAAGATTAAGCGGGCACTGCTGCCGACGGCGACGACCGGTAGCCAACTAGTCAGCGTGGCCGGTCTTAAACTTGGCAAAGCAGCCTGGCTGCGCGTTGAGGTTCATGGTAAGCCTGCCGGGCCACAGGCGGCTCCCGCTGGCGAGGCTCAAGGCGACACCCTGCTCGCCGCGACGCAGTTCGTCAGCATTTCGTCGCTGCGCGGAGGAGCTTCCTAATGGACCATCGGACACCACCACCGCAGGAAATCATCCGCCTGAAGCGTGATGCTCATGCACTGAGCGTGCAGGAGCTTGCCGCATTCTTCGGTGGTTTTATGCGCGGCGAGGTTGCCGATTATCAGATGGGCGCCATGCTCATGGCGATAGCGATTCGCGGCATGACGCCGGCGGAAACGAGTGCTTTGACTGGCTTAATGCGCGACTCGGGCCAAGTCCTGTCGTGGCCCTATCCGCCCCATCTGGTGGTGGACAAGCATAGTACCGGCGGTATCGGCGATAAGACGTCCTTGATCCTGTTACCGCTGGTCCTACTGGCCGGTCTCAAGGTGCCGATGATGGCAGGCCGTGGCCTGGGGCATACCGGTGGCACTTTGGATAAACTTGAGGCAGTTGGCTGGCGGGTGTTTTTTGACGCCGATGAAGCCCGCGCCCAAATGGCTTCCCTGGGCGGCATCATCATGGGCCAGACCACAAAGGTCGCCCCCCTTGACCGCCGCCTATACGCGATGCGCGACGTCACCGCCACCGTCGAGTCAATCCCCTTGATCGTCGGTTCGATCCTGTCGAAAAAGCTAGCCTCCGGCATCGGTGGGCTGGTCATGGATGTCAAATATGGGTCCGGCGCTTTTATGCCGAAGGTGGACGATGCCAGGGCTTTAGCCCAGCAACTTAGGCGGGTTGGTCAGGAGTGCGGATTGGCGGTCCGCTGCGTCTTGTCGGATATGGGATCGCCGCTAGGCACTCATGCCGGTCACGCCCTGGAGATCTACGAAACGATCCAGGTCTTGCAAAATGCCGGTCCCGCCGACACCCGCGAATTAAGCCTGACACTGGCCAGCGAAATGGTCCTATTGGCGCAGCCAAAGCGTCATCTGGGCGAGATTCGGGGGCAGCTTGAGGGTTACCTGCGAGATGGCTCGGCTTGGCAGATGTTTTTGCGTATCGCCGAGGCTCAGGGTGGGGATCTGCGCCTACTGGAGCAACCACACACCCTGCTTAGGGCGCCGGTACAGCGGCCAGTGCTGCTTCCCGGAGCGAGTTCGGTCGCGGCGATCGATGCCCGGCAACTCGGTATCGCTATATTGGAACTGGGTGGCGGGCGCCGCTTGGTCGCTGATAAGATCGACCCATGGGTGGGTCTATCTGGTCTTAAACGGGTTGGAGCGACGTTGGCGCCAGGAGAGCCGGTCGCGATCATTCACGCCCAAACTCAGGCGCAAGCGGAGGTCGCGGCAAGAATCGTTGCCGCCGCCTTCACCGGTAGTGAGTCAGCGAGTGTGAGTCCGCCTTTAATTTTGGAGATGTTGTGAACGTTGCGGCTTCTGAGTTTACGCCGTCGCTCCTGGCAACCGTCCAGTTTCTCCAGCAGCGCACCGGTCAGGTCCGGCTGCCAGCGACCTTGGTCGTGCTCGGTTCTGGGTTTAAGGACTTTGCTGCTGAGGTAGAAGGCAGCACCAGTATCGACATGGGGGAGATTCCACATTTTCCGCAGCCGAAGGTTGCAGGTCATGGCGGTGCTTTGGTGCTTGGCACCATCGCTGCCCAGCCTGTCGCGGTCTTGACTGGGAGGGTGCACCTCTACGAGGGCTTTACCCCGGACCAAGTCGTTTATCCGCTGCGGGCATTGGCGGCTCTGGGCGTCGAAAGGGTGCTGTTGACCAATGCATCGGGTTCATTGGATCCCGCCGTGCCCCCTGGTCAGGTGGTGTTGGTTCGCGATCAGATTAATTTTACCGGTACCAGTTGCCTGGTCGGTGCGGCAGGGCGAGCCTTTGGGCCGCTCTTTGTCGATATGGGCCAGGCTTTTGACGGCGCCTGGGCTGCTCGCATCAAAGCGGTGGCGCCGCAGGTGACAGACGGCATCTACGTCGGCGTACTGGGGCCGTCCTACGAGACTCCGGCCGAAGCGCGGATGCTGGCTGGACTGGGTGCCCAGGTGGTGGGGATGAGTACGGTGCAGGAGGTTTTGGCCGCCCGTCATCTCGGCCTAAGGGTTGCGTGTTTGTCCTTTGTCACCAATATGTCTGGCGGGCTCGGCACGCCGCTGCTACATGCTGACGTTCTGGCTTTGGCCGAGCAGCATAAACCCGAGCTAACGGCCCTGTTGATCAAAGCCGTGGGAGTCGCTTCGTGAAAAAGCCAGTTAATTATGCCTCGCTATTCGATGCTCCAACCATTGCGGCTAGGATCGCGGCGTTAGGTGCGCAGATCACCAGCGACTACCAGGGCGAGCCCTTGGTTTGCGTCGGTGTGCTCAAGGGCGCATTTATCTTTCTGGCGGACCTAGTGCGGGCCATCGACCTGCCGCTGACGGTCGAATTTATCGGTGTGGCCAGCTATAGCGGCACGCATTCATCCGGGCATGTTCGCTTAACCTATGATTTGGCCGCCGACATTGCCGGTAAACACGTCCTGGTGATCGAGGACATCATCGACACCGGGCATACGATCGATTACTTGATTCAGACACTGAAGGTCCGCGCGCCCAAAAGTCTCAAGGTTGCTTCGTTTCTTTCGAAGCCAGAGGCGCATCAGATGCAGCATCAGATTGACTATGTTGGATTTGAAATCAGTCGGGAGTTCGTCATCGGCTACGGGTTGGACTTGGATCAGTACTACCGCAACCTGCCGATGTTGGCGCAGGTGAAGGCGTAAGATGTGAGGTTTAGAGCTTTGAGCGCGACGTCGAGGTTTCCGCTGGAGGCTCGCCATCGGCCGACATCTTTTTTAGGTCTGCCATGAGGCGGTTGATCTTGTCGAGGCTGGAGCGAATGCGCTGCAGGCGATCACCGAAGTCGGGTGAAGCCGGCTCGTTGCCTTGGGGCTTGCCGCTGACCTTGCCGGTCAAGTGACTGACGTAGAGTGGGTTGCGACCCCCTTTGGTCAGTTCCGTGGCGATGTCCTTCTTCTTGCGGAAGGCCGCGAGGTCAATGACTTCAGGGCCGGCACCATCTTTATGATCGATCTTCATGGGGTCACTCGCTTTCCACACAGTCAGCAGCAGTTATAGGAAGGTCAACAGGAGCATTGAGACGAGCAGTCACATCTATGGAACCATGACGGAACCATTCAGTGCTTGATCTTGTAGGAGCGCAGGACCGATTTATTGGCGTTGGCGCGTTCCTTGGCCAAGCGCTCAGCGTTTTTGGCATTCTTGGACATGACGTCGTTGAAAGTCTCGAGGGCCTGGGCATCGGTCACTTGCGCTGGGTCATTGGCCTCGGCCTTATCACGGTTAGCGAATAGCGACACGACGTTCTGTTTTGGGGTATCCTGACCTTGCATCTTCTTGTCCTCCAGTGCAGCAGCAGCTTAGGGTATGTCCACAACAACCCGGGTCTCACCCGATAGGAACCACTGAGCAAGTCCCATGCCAGCGGATGGACGTGCTAGCGATGATTGAGAGGCGCCAGCTTCTGCTGTAATTTCCGTGCCTGGGTGAGCCAGGCGTCTTTAATCGCGATCACCATGATGGGTAGCTCTATGGAAGTCTTAAAACAACCGACTAAATAATAGACAGCTCCTGACGACAAACGCCCGGCCCGAATATAGCCCATGGCCCCGAACGCCACCAAAACCATTCGGAGATCCCATGTGATTCTTTGTAGTTTAGGTGAGCTGAACGAATGATAAGTCGTCCTAGTGTGTCGAGTTTGCTGCCTGGTGGGCCAAAAAGATGATGAATGATCAGGGCGTTAGAGAAATGGATCTGGCTCGCTTTCACGAGGCCTTCCAACAGCGCTGCGATATGAGTCGCTTATTGGATCTAAATGCCTGGAGTTATAGCAAGTTGAGCGATCGTCACGAGCTGCTAGGGGAAGGCGGGCACTTCACGGCATGGCGGCTGCGCGAACCTAGCGACCAGCAGCAGACCCGGCACGGCTTGATGCCGCTGGTTTACAAGCGTTCCCATCAGGGCTTTGGCGGCGGTGGCGGGAGCCTCAGACACCGGCAATGGTGTGCGGCGATGCGCCTCCTTCAGGCCCCGATTGCGGACCAGATCGCCTTGGTGTCCCCCATGCTTGTCGGCCCAGAAGGCGACGCAGCGGCGAGCCTGCTGATGCCCTACGGTGGCACCCCTTTGACGGCGGCCGCAGCCCACTGGTTGCCCTTAGCCAGCCTGACCATTGAACTCCGGTCGGGACTCCAGCGGCTTGGTTTGGCCTGGCCGGACGTGATTCAAGGCCGGTGCTGGGACGGCATTCCCTTCATCTTCGATTGGTCGGAAATATCCCTGACTCATCTGGTCGGCTAGCCGCCACATCCAAGGCACCCTTTGCACTCTTCGCGCCCTTTGCGGTTAAAAATCTCCGCGCCCCCGCGGTGACCCCCACCCCTACTGCGGGCTGACGCTGCTGTCGATCAGCTTTTGAAAGCCGATCATCATGCCGGACAGGTTCGCCTTGGTGATCTGATCGACGATCTTGCTGGGCACTAAACCAGAAAATCCGATATCCAAGGTGTAGACCGCTTTGGTCTTGCCAGCACCTGCGGGACTTAAAAGCCACGAGCCGTTGCTGCGCTTCATGAGGTTGGACGCTGCGAGATTCCACCAAATGCGGCTTGGCTTTTCCTCAAACATGTCTAGCGTGTAGTAGAATGACTTAATCAACTTCAACTCGTAGGTGACCTGGCAGACCGAGCCCGCAGCTTGCGGCGGTAATACTTTGATGCCGGTCACACCCGGCAAAAACTCCGGATAACGGGCATATTGCCCGATTCCATGGAAGACTTTAGCGATGTCGCCGTTGAATACTTGTTCCGTAGTCAGCTCAGCCACTTATTGTCTCCTTTTCTTGTCGACCAATATCTTATAAACTTTCCTAGTGGGAAGTACAGGCGTGCTCTGCCTGGCCATGGGGCGGTTGATAGTGGAATTCCTTTTGCATACGGAAGTGAGCTATGAGCGAATCTGACGTTACCATGAAGGACCTGGTAGAGTTTATTGCCAAGGCACTCGTGGACGAAGTTGGCCGAATCGAAATCAGCGAGATCGCTGGTAACCAGACCAACATCATCGAATTGAAGGTGGCTAAAGAGGATATCGGCAAGGTGATTGGACGCCAGGGCCGGACCGCGGACGCTATTCGAACCATCTTAAACTGCGCTGCGGCCAAGCATTCCAAGCGCTACATCCTGCAGATCATCGACGAGTGATCAGGAGCTATCTTGGTGCGTGACGTTGCTGCCAGCCTTCTGGTTTGTGCCGTCGAGGGGACTTCGCTCACGGCTGCCGAGGAGCGGTTCTACCGACGCCTTCCTGTGTCAGGTGTCACCCTTTTTACCCGCAACATGCCGCTGCCTCAAGCCGATCTAGCCGCGCTGACGGCTACCTTGCAGCGCCTGCGCCCAGTTGGTGATCCGCCACTGCTCATCGCCATCGACCAAGAGGGCGGGCGCGTCGCACGGCTCAAGGAGCCGTTTCCAAACCACGGCCCGGCTCTGGCTCTGGCTGGGGGTGGAGATGATCCGGCCGCGCTGGAGCAGGTGCGTGAGATCGCCGCAGACATGGGGCGTCGACTGCGCGCCTTGGGCATCAATGCTAATTTTGCTCCATGCTGCGATGTGCTTACCGAGCCGAGCAACACCGCGATTGGCGACCGTGCCTTTGCAACCTCGGCTCAGGCCGCCAGCAAGCGAGCTGGCGCATTTCTTGCCGGTTTACTTGCTTCGGGAGTGGAGGGCTGCTTAAAGCATTTCCCTGGTCAAGGTGCGGCTCGTAGCGATACCCACCTTGGTGGCGCCGTGATCGACCGGTCACTCGCGGAGCTGATGGTGACCGAGCTGGTCCCCTTTCAGGCCCTGCTTGGTCAAGCTTCGATGGTGATGATTTCACATTGTATTTACCCGCAATTGGCACCAGAAGAAGCCAGCCGCTCGGCATGGGTCATGAGCGACCTGCTGCGTGATCAGCTTGGCTTTGCTGGCGTGGTGGTGAGCGACGATATGAATATGGGTGCTATCCCACAGGCCGAGTCCCAGTGGCAGGAAGCCATTGTGCAAGCGGTCGTTGCCGGCGCGGATCTGCTCTTGGTCTGTCGCCACCTTGAGCGTTACGAATGGGCTTATGCTGCTTTGACCAAGGAGGCCGCGCGCAGCAGCGCCTTTAAAAGGCGGCTGGAACAAGCGGCTGGCCGCATCTTTACGCTACGCCGTCAGCTGCGCTAAGGCCGCAACGAGCTGGCTCAGGCTTTGGGTCGTGGACTTTCGCCGCTACCTAGAATCTTCGACACGCGTACCCGGCGGATGCGCTGACGTTCGACCTCGGTGACCTCGACGTTCAAGGGGCCAATGCGCAAGGTTGTGCCAACCTCTGGCAGTTCGCCAAGCTGGGAGAAGATCCAGCCAGCGATCGTATCGGTGCCCTCGTCCGGTTTGTCGGTCAGCGACTGTTCGTCGAGCTCAAAATGCTCGAGGAACTCATCGATATTGCAAGATCCCGCGACGTCATAGATGCCGCTTTCCAGCTCGACGATCTCTGCCTCTTCGGTATCGTACTCGTCTTGAATTTCGCCAACGATCTGTTCGAGGATGTCCTCCATCGTCACGAGTCCAGCCGTACCGCCATGCTCGTCGATCACGACGGCGATATGGTTTTTGCTGCTCTTCAGTTCTTTGAAGACCTCCATCACCTGCTTTGATTCGGGCACGAAGAATGGCGCGCGCATGATCTTGGCCAGATCGTAACCGGCACCACTCGAGCTATCCCTGGCGACTTTGAGCAGGTCCTTGACGAGAAGGATGCCGACAACATGGTCGATGCCGGAGGCTTCGCAGATCGGTATGCGCGACATGCCCGTTTCGACCGCGAGGCTCAAGGCGGCATTTAGATCGCTGTCGAGGCTCAGCCATTTGACGTCAGGGCGTGGCGTCATGACTTCGCGGACTTTAATCTCGTCGAAGTCAAAAACTCCGACTAACATGTCCTTTTTGGTCTCTTCGAGAACGCCGGCGCGTTCACCGACGTTGACTAGATATTCAAGCTCCTCTTCGGTAATCGGTGGCGTCTCTTTGCGCACACCGCCAAGCACTCGGACGACCCGGGAGGCTCCTTCGGCAAACAGCCAGACGACTGGCGCGACACAGAGGTAGAGCGCGTAGATCAGCGTCAGGGTCGGTGGTGCCAGCCGCTCTGAGTGGGTTTTGGCAAAGGACTTCGGCACGATCTCGACGAAGATCAAAATCAGCAAAGTCATGACGCCGGTCGCGATGCTGATGGCGTTGTTTTGTAGATGCCGGTTGGCAAAGTCGGTGGCGACGGCGGAGGCGAGAATATGGAAGACGTTATTGAAGATCAGGATCGTTGTAAGCACCCGGCCCGGGTGGGCGAGCCACAAGCTTAAGGGCTTTTGCCGCTGCTTGTCTTGCTCGAGCATCTGCTTGGCTTTGAGCGTGCCAAGACTAGTGATCGCGGTTTCACAGCCAGAAAATAAGGCGGCGAAGGCCAGCGATGCGGCAATGGTGAGTAGTTCGACGCTGTCGGTGTGTGAGAAAAAAGACTGATCAGTGGGCATGGGATCGACCTTGTTGGCGTCGCTTGACGCTGCCGGTCCACAGCGGTTTGCCGCCGCTTGGACCGCTCAGCGAGCGCATCAACACGCGCTGCGCTTGCCGCATCGCCTTTTCGTCTTTGCTGTTTAGATGGTCGTAGCCGCATAGATGTAAAATGCCGTGGATCAGCAGAAAACCGACCTCTCTGGCCAGCGGCTGGCCGATGCGCTTGGCATTGGTGGCGGCGTCGGGTAAGGAGATGATGACATCACCCAGTACATCGGTCGGCATCGAGCTAAGGTCAAAAGGCCCCCGGGCGACTCTCTGGGCTTTGCGTATAGCAGCTGGTTTTGCCCATTCGAGCTGGGGAAATGACAGCACGTCGGTGGCTTTGTCGATGTGGCGAAAGTCGCGGTTGAGCCGCCGGATAGTCGTTGAGCCGACGAAGCGAAGCGCCAGCTCGTAGTGGCCAACTCCGAGTCGGGTACAAATCAGTTCGGTCATGGTGCGGATTTTTGCTGCATGGATAAGGTAGTGGCGCGTCGTGCAAACGATGCTGGTGGTGGCCTGAAAGCTAAGCTCCGAGCGCGCATTCATGGCGTTAACTTCTTTGCCGGCTTCCTTGCGAAAGCACTGACAACAGCTGACTCGGCTGGCTGCTGCGCTGCAGCGAGGAGTGACAAGGCTGAGGTTTTTTTACCGTTGCGCGCAGGTGCGGCGTGCAAGGCTTGCAGCGACGCCACCCGCGCCGTGGACGGCGGTGTGTTAGCCTTGGGTTCAAAGGCCAAGAGGGCCACTGCTTGCAGCTGCAGCTGCTCGAGTGTTAATGCCTGAACACGCAGGTCTTCGCTGTTTCCAGCTAAAACTAGTGGCATTTGATCGGCAGAGATGTTCGGGTCGCGACGGGCCATGCTGTCATAATACCACATGCGCTGCGTAGGTTGGCAGGCAACTTTAGCCTCGGCGCATGATATTCAATTAATCTCTGATTTTAGCCACTTAGACCCAAAGGTGGGGAGCTGCTGGGAGTGGAATCTCTGCTCAAACACACTGCTGAAGTCGCTGCCGAGCAGCTCAGGTGCCGAGGCGGGCAGTCGGCTAAACGAGGCCTGGGCTAGGGCCTCGTTGGCGCGTTCAAAATAGGGTAGGTGATCGGTCTTTAACCAGCAAAAGCCTGCCGCAGCAAGTCGACTGTAAAGCCTTTCGCAAAACTGCGGTCCAACCAGACGGTGCTTTGCCTGTTTGGCTTTGCGAATCCACGGGTCGGGAAAGAAAATCAAGCAGCCGTCGAGTTCATCCGGCGCAAACAACTGATCGATCAAGGTGGCATTGGCCATGGCGCAGAAGCCATTTTTTACACCGTGTGCGGTCAAGCGCTGCGCCGTCGTCACCACTCTTTTAAAGGTGATATCGATGCCGATGAAGGCTGTGTCTGGAAAGGCTTTAGTCAAATCCAACAGGGTTTGACCCTTGTAGCAGCCAATCTCGACGATCAGGCGTTTTGCCGGCGTCTGCAAGCCGTGATAGGCGGCGATGTGCTGCCGCCATTGGCCTTTCAAACCCGCCAGGGTCGGTCCGCAAGCCAAGGGTAGCGCGCCCGAGGCGGTGGCCTCGCGCAGCATACCGACATAGGGATTGACGGTCGCGTCCAAGGTGGTTGCGGCGTTGACAAAGGGGTCTAGTCGTTTTTGTGGCATGCCTGCGCTGGTCCGGTGGTTGCGGGCCTATGGTGGTACCGAAGAGGGTGAGTGGAATCTGGGTGGATCGGCTGTAAGCCGGATTTTGTCCGAGGCTGGTTAACTGCTTTAAACAGCGTTCAACCTGCGGCTGTCATTTATCTGGGACGACTGTTACCAGTCGCCTCGAGCGACCTACCCAGGAACTCGTCGGGCCGACGCTGCCGGTGTGACCATCGCCGTTGCGGGCGGGGTAACCTCAGCTGTTCCTCTATTTGGTCTTGCTTCGGATGGGGTTTACCAAACGGACCTGTTGCCAAGCCGTTAGTGAGCTCTTACCTCACTGTTTCACCCTTACCTGCCGCAACCCTCGTGACCAAGGGCCTTAGCAGGCGGTTTATTCTCTGTTGCACTTTCCGTCGGGTTGCCCCGCCTGGCCGTTAGCCAGCATCCTGCCCTGTGAAGTCCGGACTTTCCTCCAGTCCCCGCCGAAGCGTGAACCAGCGACAGCCCACCAATCCATATCCATGTCCCACTCACCGTCTGCGGTCGCGGGACCATACACCTGGTCGATGCGGAAGTCGAGCGTTACGATATTTTTATCTAATATTTCGAGAGGTTGTAGTCATTTGGCAGCGTGGTTGCATAAATCCTGCCCTCATTTAGCTGCGGCCCAGTAGGCGCAGGATGCGGGCGTAGTCATCGGCGCCGCCTGGATCTTCGTGCGCCGCGACGTTGCGGCTGATCTGGCTGCAGCGCCGACAGCGAAAGACCAGCACCAGGCCCTTTTTACCGCTAAGTTCATAGGCGATGGCGTCCATGAAGCCCTGACAGGGATTAGCCCGGTCACCCGGATTGATATCGACATGCAAGGACACCAGACACTGCGGGCAATGGTTGCGACAGCCGCTCGACCGAGGTGGTACCGAGGCGCCACACGCGGCGCAGACGAAGGCTTGGTTGATATGCGTAAAGCGTGAAGTTGTCATGACCTGTCTTGAGCTTGGCTGGAGTTGCGATCCCTGTTTTGGCCTGGTTGCACTGGACTGTGGCCGGCGGCGGTTAAAGCTTGTCGCGACTGCTGCCGAAAGGGACGTGTCTAGAGGAGGATGTTTGCAAACGCTGCATAAGAACATAGGGCCCGTCTCGTTGTCCACCGTGAGCTTGCGGCCCATGGCAATGGCAATGGCAATGACATTGGTCTTGGCTTTCGCCTTGGCACTAGGTGGCTGTGGCAACGCCGGCAAGTCGGCGCCTGAAGCCTGCTCCTTGTGCGGCACCCTGAATGACGTGCGCGGTTCGCTATCGACTAAAACCGGCAGCCAGGCGCAGATGACCGGCTGGGTTGTGGCTGCATTTGAGCACGACAGCGGCATCGCTCGCGTCGCCGAGATCGACGATGCTGGCATCTACACCTTAAGTCATCTGCGCACCGAACAGGCGCAGACCCTGGCGCTATTTACCCCTGACTACATCCTTCAGGCCGTGCTTTCGATTCCGGGTAGCGTCGACAAGACCATCAAGCAGTTCGTCAATTTTCAAAAGGGCCAGATTCCCCGGCTCATCAACAATGGTTCTATTATCACCTTTGAAAACCTCAACAGTCTAAACGTCCTCGGTTACACCTCTTCGGCTCAAGCTGGGGACGGCATCCCGGACGGTGTCGCCAAGTTTACCGCGTCGTCGCTCCAGCTTTCGGGAAACGATGCGGCGGGCGCCACAGCCCAAGTTAAAGGGCCGAAGCCGCAAGCTTTGCTTGCTCCGGTCGCCTCGCCGCTTGACCGCAACGGTATACCCAACAACCTAAGCCCCGATATCGACGGTGACGGCCTGATCAATTGGCTCGATCCAGACGATAACGGCAACGGCGTCTTGGATATCTTTGATTCCGACCAGAACAGTGACCTAGTCAATGACTTAACCCCGGCTGGGCAGCACACCGACCAGTGGTTTTCGGCAGGTGTCGAGTCGATCGCTGTGGGCTTCCAACTAAAGCCTAAAGACGACGGCAGCGGCAATCAGACGACGATGACTTTCACCACAAAAATCCGCAATGATGTTGCGCCAATCGCCGTTCAGGTGCGCGGCGCACCGGCACTCTTTAACGCCTCCACCGTGGCGGCCAAGGATTCCACTGGAAACGTCGTGACCCAAGCCTGGGACCGTAAGCTCAACGATGATGGCAGCGGCCAGCGCGTATACTCGCGCACGGTGACGCTGGCCAATGCCGGAGTGCCGCGAGCCTTTCAGGTGGTCTTTGTCCAGCTGGTATTTGGCAAGGCCGATGCGCCGTACTACATCGAATTTCCTTGGACTTTCCCCCCCGTCAAGGCGGCCGCCATTACCGCCCAATACGATGCCAACACGCACCAGGTGCAGCTCGTCGGCAATCCGTTTGGCACCGTGCAGGACTTTGTCTGGAGCATTGCCGTCTTCGACGGCAGTGGCGTCAACATCTGGACTTCCAAGTCTATTCCGGGGTCGACGCGGCAGTTTGCGGTCCAGGCGAATGTCCTCGACCCGGCGCAGAAGTACAAGTTTTCAGTGGTCGCTCAGAGCCTGGATAAGGTCCCGGGTCACCCGGCCTATTCGATCAATAGCCCGAAATACGACATGAAATGATCGACGGGTGGTGCTAAACTCCAGGCTCCCGACTCACTAGCTTTGCCTGGATGTGTAGCTTATGATGTTCAGCCGCGAGGATCTTCGGATCGATTCCGTTCAGGACGTGCTCCATTTTATCCCGATCGCATTGTTCATCGGTTTGGTCGCGCCGTTTCTGATCGCTGCCTATACCCTAGGCTTTGTGATGGATGTCACCGGCTGGCTGACGACGGACTGATAGGCTCCGCCGCCCGGATTAGCGTTTGAAGAACTGCATGATCGAGCGGGCTCGGAATGGCCGACCACGGCCGACAAAGTGCCAGGCCAGTAGCACGGTCCAAGCAATGGTTGCCGCCGCAGTTGCCAGCACGATGACGACGGTGTGGGCATTGTCGGGGGTCGATAACCCGTTCAACAGAGCGGCCACCATGGTCATGGTGATAGCAAATCCTGCCAGAGTCAGGCGCCCGGCGAGCTGGTGCAGGAGGGGGGCGACTTGGTCGAGTTGTGGGGTCACGGCTCGGACTTGAAAGTTGCCGGTTTCGGCATCATGCAGCAACTGTTCGAATAGCGTCGGTAATTGCCGAGCGATCGATGCGAATTGGCCGATTCCGCCGAGTGATTCCTGTAGCAAATGCTGCGGCGACAGCTTTGCCGCGAAGATCTTTTCGGCGTAGGGGCGGACG
Source organism: uncultured Pseudomonadota bacterium (assembly GCA_903928445.1). Taxonomy (GTDB): domain Bacteria; phylum Bdellovibrionota_B; class Oligoflexia; order Oligoflexales; family CAIYRB01; genus CAIYRB01. The sequence continues at coordinate 15,222 of CAIYRB010000108.1, forward strand.
ATGCCGATCAGGTCGAGGTCAGGATGCAAGGTGCGGACGATGCCCTCAATCACCACGGTCGATTTGACCAGCAAGGCGTAGTCCCTTGCTAGCTTGATCTTGAAACGCTGCGCCGCGGCGATAAAAGCATTGGTGAGCTCCGTTGGATTGATCGCTTCCAAGTTGGTGAGCGTCAGGTACTGATCCATGATCCGGTTGATCTCGGCTTTAAATTCGGCGATGTTCACCCGCTCCGTTGGCGTGCCCATGCGCAGTAAAAGCCGTGCGATCGAAGCGGTGTCGCGGAGCATGGCGGCCATCACTAGCTCGACTAAATCAGTCCGCTGCGCTTGAGAGAGTTGGCCGACTAAACCCAGATCGATCATGCAGACGCCGCCGCCGTCGTTGACCAGGATGTTGCCCATATGCGGATCGGCGTGGAAAAAGCCATCGAGCAGCACCTGCTTGCAGGCGCAGTGGAAGATCTCTTCGACGGCGTGTACGGCATGGGCGGACTTCGGCTCGAGGCGCCTTAGAGAGCGCCCAGGGAAAAACTCCATGGTCAGCACGGTGCGGCAGGAAAGCTCTGGATAGGGCTTGGGGACGACAATGTCTCGCTCCGGTGCCAAGAAGCTGCGCGCCGTCACCAGATTGGCGAACTCCTGGGAGAAGTTTAGTTCGCGCAGCAGCGCCTTTTCAAACTCGGCGACCATCTCCGAAGGCGCCATGAGCTGCACCTCTTCAATGCTTGCTTCGAGCATCTTGGCGAGCATGAACAGCAGGTCGAGGTCGCCGCGCATCGTCTGCTCGATGCCAGGACGCTGCACCTTGACGACGACTTCATCGCCCTGCAGGGTGGTGGCGCGGTGGGTTTGGCCGATCGAGGCCGTAGCTAGGGGTTCATCGTCGAAGGTCAAGAACAGCTCCTCGACCGGGCGCCCCAAACCGTGCTGAATCACCGTACGAATGTGTTCGATCGGCACTACAGGAGTGCTGTCCTGAAGGCCTTCTAGGGCTTCTATATAGTGTGGTGGCAGAATTTCGCGGCGCATCGACAGGATCTGGCCGAATTTGATGTAGGTCGGGCCCAGGCTTTCGAGCAGTTTACGAAAGCGCACCGCTGCGGGTGTCGAAGGGGTGTCGCCCCCGGAAGCTAGGGCCGACTCCTGGATGTAGCGGCGGCCAAGAGGAGTGCGTAGAAACATCTCGCCAAAGCCATGCTTGACGATGATGGTGACGATGGCGTTGAGGCGTTTGATGTCGCGGCTGGCCACGCCAAATAGCGAAGCGGACGGACTCTTGCCAGCATCGAGTGGCGTGGCTGAGGGTTGCGGCTGACTGGCCAAGGCTTCGCCCTCCTAGGGTGGTTAGATCCTATTATACGCTCAACTACGGTGCCAATGCCCGTCAGGCCAAGAAAAATACCGCGGCGATCGCCGATCTACTGGCAGTCGCTGGAGGTCGCCGGCCGACTATGCTTTTTTTGCATAATAAAATGCGCTCATGTCCGTGGACGTAGCGAATTCTTGGGTGTAACCCTTTGATCAGGTGCTGGTTAGCTTTTACGGAGATCGGCTATGAAACGGACCATTACTTTATTAGTGCGCTCAGTGATCGTTGCCTGCGCGGCGGCCAGTTTTGCCACAGCGGCAGTCGCAGCACCGTCTTTTGAGGATGCCGGCAATGTGTTTGCCCGAGGTGAGCATCCAGCGCTGACGGCAATCGGTGGTTTTGCCGCTGGCCAAGAGCGCTTAGCGGGCGAGTTCAATGCCATATGCGGCGACACCTTTTGCGCTGGCGACTTTGGTAACTTACAGGCCTTGAGCCTGGCTTGCTCGGTCGAAGCGCAAGCTCAGCAAGTCGGTCAATGCATTTGGGTCTTCGCTGGATCTTATGCTTTTGTTGACCGCGCCACGGGCAAGGTCAGCATGAATAAACAAGTGTTTGAATGTGACTTAGGTTTCAAAGGCACCGCGGCCGACCTAAGTGCGTTCATGGTAGCTGCGGCGGAAGGTGGCGCCAGTGGGACTGACGGACTGCGTCAGGTTAAGATCCCGGGTGGTGGCCGGACTTTGATGGATGTCTTACTGCATTGCCTTTAGTCCAGGCCTCGGGATGCTAGTGCGCCTAATGTTTATAGCGGGGTTTGGCCTGGAGCTGGGCCTCATGCTAACGTTAGTAGATGCACACCCCGAGGTTGAGGACGATCATCATGAGACCATGGATCGCAAAAGCGAGTCTTGTTGTCCTCTTTACGGCGACCTTTGCCTGTAAACACTCGGGAGCACCGACCGACCAGGCGACGTTGGCCAGTGCCGCCAGCGGTCAGGTGGGTCAGCCAGTGCCGGATGCATTTCTCCAAGCCTATCGAGACTATCTCGGGTTTTACAGCAAGACGGCGTATCCGGGGCTTGCGGCGAAGTACCCGGCGACCAAGCAAGTCCTCTACGGCAACCAAAGCGGTCCCTACGAGTTGCAGTCCACCGACGTCGATAAGCTTGCCCGCAAAACCGATTTCACTCCCGACGCCGATCCAAACGTGAATATCGAATGCACCCCGACTTTTATCCAGGCTTTGTCCTCATTTAACGGGCAAAAGGTCGACTTCCACGGCACTGTCGTGATGGTGCATGGCTTTTCCGCCTGCCCGCAGCAGTTTTACGATCTCGCGGTGAAGCTTAGTCAGTTGGGCTACCATGCATTTATACCGGTGATGCCGGGTCAAGGGCGCGGACCAGCGCCGGCTGGTGCGCAGAAGGGGCAAGCGCCGACTGGAATCGCCGATATGGCCAGCTATTATAGCGGCTTTATGCCGAATTACATCGAGGAAGACCGCTACTGGAAGTATGCATCATACATCAACACCATCGTCGCCAATCTGCCCGGCGACAAGTTCGTCATGGGTCTGTCCGGGGGCGCAGCGGTCGCTCACCTGATCGCTATTGAGAAACCGGACATGTACAAGCGTGCCCTTTTGCTATCTACCTATTACCATCAGCGCGACCACAGCATCCCGGATCCAGTCTACGATTCGAGCAACCCACCGAAGAATCCCGAGCTACTTGCCATGCTGAACACGTCGCGTAACTGGGGGCAGTATTGTTATGACAACACGCTGCTCGGACGACGTGGTATCTGTGACGCAAAGTACACCGTTATCACCGGCATGAATCGCTACGCTGCGAACCTCATCGCCTTCATCAAAGTCCAAGTCCCGAAGCGTCCGACTTGGCCGCAAATTCAATATGTCAGCATTGAGAACGACGGCGGCGCCGATACGGTTTTGAATGCAGAGGTTTTTCAAATCCAGCACAAGGCCAAACCAAACGCGATGTCGATGTGCTTCTACCGGAACATTCCCCACCCCTTCTTGTCGAAATACGATCTACCAGGGGCGGACCTTTATTGGATGCCTAGCTTTTCGCGGCAGGCTATCGATTTTGTCAAAACCGGGAAGTTTTTCCTCGAGGACGCGCCCTCAGTCGAGGCCACCGCCGACCTGCCGTTTCGACTATGCGATATCCCCAAGGCCGATATGCCGTCAAAATAGCCGATAAAGGATTCAGGGCAAGACCATGGAGTACCTGAGCTGGGATCTGGCTATTTTAAGCCGCGCGACGCACTATCCCAATCTCTCTATCGCATCGACTCACGTTGGTCTAAGTCAGCCACAGCTGTCGCGTATCGTCGCTAAACTCGAGGATCAGTATGGCGTGCAACTACTCGATCGCGAGGCACGTCGTAAATCCTCGTGGACTCCCGCGGCCCTGCGCCTGGCTGAGATCTATGCGCAAACAGCTCAGAGCTTTCGACTCGAGGTCAGCACTCTATCAAGCAGTATGGCGATGCGACAACTGCGGGTGGGTAGCTTGGAAGGCTTGGTTTCAGTTGCGATGGCCTTTTGTCGAGCCGTCCTAGTTAAGACCAGCGTCATGGCGGTGCATCTCGACGTCCTTGATACCGGTCCACTTGAGGAGCGCTTTGCCGGGAATGATCTTGACATGATCTTTACCGCTCGCGATATGGGCGCGAAAAAATATCCCAAGCTCTGTGTCCTCGGGTACCAATCGCTGCAGCGGATGGGGAGTGGCGAAGAGCTTGTTTACAGCATGTTCGAGTACGCATCGACTTCGCATAAGGGGCTTCCGACCAGCAAAACTTTTGTCAGCAACTCCTTGCATGTACGCCAGGCCTGGCTGGAACGCTTTGGCGGGTGCGGCACTCTTCCCTCGGCGGTCCGCAGGACGAAGACGGGGCACAAAGAGGAGGTGACGGTTATGGCGGTGGCCCATGAGTCCATGCCTGACGATTTGTGGCGGGAGTGTCAGGCCTTTCTCAAACATCCCATTCAGGATTGATTGTTTGAGGATACTGATGCGGTGCCACGTCTGGTCATCGTAAGCGCAAACGTTTATCATGAATAGACTCACCCCTTATGTTTTTCCCCGCTGCTCAAGGAGGCCGATGCCGTGCGCCTTATCCAAATCTTGACCATGGGTTTGTTGCTCAACGCCTGCAAAACATCGAATACGGCCTCCCTAGAAGAGGCTGACCAATCGACTGAAGCGGTCAAAACGACTCCTATCGACGCTCCAGAAACCAGTCGCCAAAAGTATGCCAAGCCGCATTATGGCTTCTACTTTCTTGGCCCCGGTGACCAGACGGCCCGCGCTGTTCCTGGTGAGCAAAATCCATTCTTCAATCCAAGTCGACCGACCCTTGTTTATTTTCACGGGTGGTCGCCAGGTGAAATGAGTAAGGACGAACCGCGCTCGTTTAATAAACATAAGCGATTTCCTTCGGCCCCAGATCTTGACTTGGTTAAATTATGGACCGACCTAGGCTGGAATGTCGGCATGATGGACTGGACCCAGTTTGCCGACACCGCCTTTGAATCAGGCACGAACGGCATTATCCCCACCAAGTTCAGCTATGACACGGTCGAACGCCGGGTCTGGGGTCACGATGATCAAGGTGAGTTGGTTTACTATCTTTCTGATGGTAGTCGCCATGCGTCCCCCGAAGCCAGCGTGGCTGATATGTTTGCCAATGAATATGTTGCGTTTATGAACGGCGTAGCGAAAAGCGGCCCCGAGGTGCGCTTTTTTGGTCATAGCCTTGGTACGCAAATGGCGACGACCGTTGCCTACCGGGTCTTTAAAATGGGAACGGCGGCTGCACCTATCAATCCAGCGATTTTGCCGGTGCGCATTTCTTTAACCGACATCACGTCGTCCAACTGCCCGAAGGCTTGGCTACCATCGACCACGAGCCGCAACCGGGGAGTTAGCCCCGAGTGTTTGGGTAAGAACGGGCCTGGCGATTGGGTCAGCGAGCGCTTGGGTGATGCTGTCAATTTTTTGCAGAACACGTCGCAAAGAGTCGCGTTTGATGCATATCGCTGCTGGGGGCTCTCCTCAACCGGCGTCCTTGCCGACCAGGAAAAGCCGCTTTTAGATAGGATGGCGTTTACTGAGATGAAGCCCAACACGGGCGTTGTCGACTTGCTCGCCAAGCACGCCTTCTGCATGTGGAACTACCTCGCCTCAGTCGCGCTGCCTCCGCCCTTGGTCGATGGGAGCGCAGGCGCCTCGGCGGTGCATTTAACTGATATTCCCCCAGCCAACTGTGCCGAGCTTGGAGTGGATGGTGCTGATAAGGCGACGCGCGCGGTGTCGGCGAGCGCAGCGACCGAGCGAGTGCGGCAACTCATGAACGGCGCCGTCTATTTTGTCCAGACTAAGGAGAGCGTCGGTCCCTCTAATACTAGTTATACCGTGACCTGCAAGACCAAATGATATTCTCCGGTCCGCGAGCTTAGTTTTGTAACCTCGGCGGCTGGTCCCTGGTATAAGGGACTCTGGTGGCAATGGCCCAGAGCCCTCGTGAACGCAGGGCGCGCAACGGCATGGGGGACGCTATGGCATTTAAAGGTGGTTTGGTGGCCTGGGCACTAGCGTTTGCGTTGGCCACGTCTGTGGTCGCAGCCAAGGACCTCAGTCAATTCAAAAAGCCGAGCGCCGCAGTGCTGCGTAAGCAGCTTAGCCCGGAGCAGTTTCAGGTGACGCAGGAGGCGGCGACGGAGCGCTCCTTTCACAATGAGTACTGGGATCAGCACGAGCCAGGCATCTATGTCGACGTGGTCTCTGGGGAGCCTCTGTTCAGTTCACTGGACAAATTCGACTCCGGCACGGGATGGCCGAGTTTTACCAAGCCTCTTGACCCCGTCAACATCGTCAGGCGCGAGGATCGGCAGTTTTTTTCGGTACGCACCGAGGTTAGGTCAAAGCATGCTGACTCGCATCTTGGACACGTGTTTGACGATGGTCCAAAGCCGACTGGGCAGCGCTATTGCATGAACTCGGCCGCGCTGCGCTTTATTCCTGCGGCCAAGTTGAGCGCCGAGGGTTACGCTGACTATCAGCCGCTCTTTGCCAAGGGGACGCCTGCCCCGGGGCAGACCGCCGCCGAGGCAAGTAGCGGACTGGCGACGGCGGTATTTGCTGGAGGGTGTTTTTGGTGCATGGAGAAGCCGTTTGACCAGTTGCCTGGGGTCACCCTAGTGTTGCCGGGATACACGGGCGGCAGCAAAGACAAGCCGACCTACGAAGAGGTCTCCGCCGGTGGGACTGGGCACGCCGAGTCGGTGCAGGTGACTTATGATCCAAAGAAGGTCAGTTACGACAAACTTCTTGAGGTGTTTTGGCATCAAATCGACCCGACGACACCCAACGCGCAATTTTGTGATCATGGATCGCAATACCGTGGCGCCATCTTTTATCAGACCGAAGCCGAACGACAAAAGGCTGAAGCGTCGAAGGCGGACCTGGAAAGGTCCGGTCGCTTCAAAAGCAAGATCGTTACCGAAATCACCAAGGCCTCCACATTTTATCCGGCTGAGGAGTATCATCAGCACTACTACAAAAAAAATCCGGTTCGCTATCGCTACTATCGGCATAGCTGCGGCCGCGATCAGTACCTGGATAGCGTCTGGGGAGCCGACCGTGCGCGTGATTGAGGCTCCGGCGAGCCTTGGGGTGGTCCATGCTCCTTAGTCCCACGGTGAGGAATTGGCTGCCTCCGGTCGCTTACGGACTCTTATTGCTGATGCTCCAGTTGCTGGTGGCTGTCCCTTATGTTGGACATGCCATTTACCTGGGTGATCAATTGGATCAGACCAATGCATTCTTGCTGTTGGTCAAGGGCCATTGGGAGTTCTTTTACGGTCCCTTTATGTCCGGCACGACACCGCCCGCTCACTGCCTTGGCCCGCTTGGAGCGGTGTTGTTTGGGCTGCCGACTTGGCTTGGTATGAATCCCGATCAGTTGCATGGGCTGTTCATCGTCTTGGTGTCCTCAGGCATCCTCATCTTATTTCGGGAGCTTTACCTTCAAGACCGCGGGCTGGCCTACCTGTGGACGGCGGCGCTGCTCTTGATGCCGTCCTACTGGTGGCATCACTCGATGTTGTGGGCAAACGCGTTTTTGTTGCCGCTGACCTGCATTGAGCTGGCCTGCTTTCTGCGGCTTTGGCGCAAGCCGTCGTGGAGTGGCTGGGGCATGCTGCTGGCAGTCTTCGTGTTTGGTCTCCATATTCATTCTTCGGCGATTCTCGGTTTGGTCTTGGTGGTCCTAGGGGCCTATTTGGTCGCGAAGGCTCGACACAAGCAGCCTGAGGGTATGGCATGCAAGGTCGTCGCAACGGGCTTGTTGGTGGCCGCGACGGTGCCCTATATGATTGCCGAGAGTTCGACACATGGGGCCAATTTTAAAGCAATTTTGGCGAATCTTGGACATTTTGGCGCGAAGCCAGACCATCGCGAGGGGCTTGACGCGGCGGTGCAAGCATCGACCAAGTTATGGACCTCATTTTTAGCGCCTTTTGACTTGAGCCATCCAGCTCTTTGGCAGCTTCTAGTTTTGGTCCTGCTTGGCGGATTTTGCATCTTACAAATCATCAAATCGGCAGGGGAACTTTACCAAAAGGGCCTTGGTGCCAATACCATCAGTCTGATCTGGCTCACTTGGGCGCTGGTGTTTGCATTTCAGTTAGCGTTTTATGTGGCGATGAATCGTGAGTTATTATCGCCGCATTATACCTCGTTTTTAATTCCGTATTATGCGTTCCCTTGGGCCGCAGTGGCAAAGGCCTTGACGACCATGTCCAGACGGATGAGTCAGCCGTGGTTGCAGCCAGGGCTGGCCGTGGTCGTGGCCCTTCTGTCGGCCTGGATCCTGCCGCGAGAGCCCTCTTTAAGCAATTGGAACTATGCCAATATCACGTCCGCGCTGAGCCAGATCTGCAGCGAGTTTGGCAGCGTGAACACGCAGGAGGATGGCCCGTTTCGCGCTTATGATGAGCGCATCGACCCGCTGTTGATGTTCATGGGCAAGAGGTATGTACCGACCTGCCAGTTTTCTAAAACCAGCCGCCATCTCTTGGTGCCGGCTCTGCAAGCTCATCCAGATGCGACGTCTTTTGCCGGCAAATCCTACGAATTGGTGCGTGCCGTGCCGCCTGGCATCGGGGTTTACCGAGAAAAATGACATTGCCACAAGGTCAGAGGATTTGCGGAAGAAATTCCTGCATTTTCTTGCTGTCCACTGGACCGATCTCTTTATGGCGGATGATCCCTTGTTTATCGATAAAGAAGGTCTCTGGCACTCCTGATACGCCGTAGTCGATGGCCGCCTTGCCGTCTTCGTCGAGGCCAAGGACATAGGTTTTGCCGTAATAGGCGGCAAAGCGCTTGGCATCCTCTGGGGTGTCTTGGATGGCGATGCCAACGACGATGACCTTGTCCTTTTCGCTCTGCCAAAAGCGCTCGAACTCTCGCGCCTCTTCGCGGCAGCTGACGCACCAGCTGGCCCAGAAGTTGAGAATCACCGGGTGGCCACGGAGGTCGGCAAGGCTAAAGTGATCTTGGCCCTTGGCACCAGGCACCCAGTCCTTGCCCTGCACGAATGCGACTTTAAACGGCAACGCCGCCTTGTCGATGTTGGCTGGCGGTACTTTGGACTGGTCTAGCTTGAGTGCATACCCCAAAAGCCCGATAAGCGAGGCGGCTGAGATAGCGATCAGAGCACTGACGACATGATGGCGGCGGCGTCCGGCAGCGATCGCTGCTTTGGCGCCGGGTGCAGCAGTGGAGAGATCCTCGGCCATGGCCTTCACTTCCTGTCGCTTGATTGCTGGCCTTTAAACAGGCTTTTTTCGAGCAAAACTTTGTCCATCGACTTGTGGTCGGTGCCGGGCTTTTTGTACTCCTCCGAGTGCTTGACCAAGAGGTTACGCGACACCATCGACTTACCGGCATCCCCGAGGCGCCCCTCGACGACGACTCCCTGGCCTTCTTTGAACATATCAGGAGGGGTGCCGTTATGGTGAACCTTGATCTCGTGACCGTCCATGTCGGTCATGGTGAAGTCCAAGGACATTTGCTCCGCCTGCCAATGGACCGTTCCTGGCATGACCATGCCGCCGACTTTGATCGTTTGACTCTCGAGCTCTGCGGCCTTCGCCGAGGCTTCTGCCGGCGTGTAAAAGTAGATGAGATTGTCGCCGAGGCTAAGAAATGAGATGCCGACAATCGCCGCAGCGATTACGGCACCACCGACGATCCAGCGTACGTTGCCCTTTTTTGCCATGCTTAGCTCCTAGATTGGTGGGATGGCAGCTGAATGTGGTTGTTGCACTGCGGCGACGAGCTGGCGCAGCTTGACGCGCTGCAGTAAGCACCAATGGGCGTAGCCCAGTAGCGCCAATGCCCCGAGGCTGTAGGCCATGATGATGAATGGTTGGGCGTCGGTGGCGATGCCGGTGATGTTGTTCATCGTTAGGACTCCTAGGTTTGCAGCTGATCGAACGAAGCGGCCTCTAAGGTGTCGGCCAGGCGTATGTTGCGGCTGCGAAAACGGATCAGCCAAGCACCATAAAGGCAGAGGATGACGATGCCGAGGACCAAGGTCCAGAGGATCTCTGGCTCCATGGTCGACCCGCCTGCACGCAGCATGCTCGGGGGTTGATGCAGTGTCCGCCACCACGTGACACTCTTATAGATGATAGGTACATCAGCAAAGATGAGAATTCCCAAAACTGCGCAGGCGCGGATCCGACTGGGACCGGTCGGCATGGCGGCGTACAAAAGTAGATATCCACAGTAAAGCAGGGCCAGAAGAAAGGTCGTTGTCAGTCGTGCGTCCCAGGTCCACCAGGTGCCCCAGGTGGGACGGCCCCAAATGGATCCGGTCGCCAACGTTAGGACGGTAAATAACAGGCCGACCTCGGCGGTCGCCTTGGCCAGAGCCAGGGACGCCTCCGACCGTCGCTTGAGGCCGAGGACGCTGAACACCGCTAGTGCGGCCGAACTGGCGAAGGCAGTGATAGCGCTGGGTACGTGGAGAAACATGATGCGGTAAACTTCACCTTGGTGCTCATCAACCGGTGCATAGTAGAAGGCGGCAAGCCAGTGGCCGACCACTAGGGTTAGCAGGATGGCGCCTAAATAGAGCTCGCGTCGGTCTTCGGCGGTGATCATCGATGTTAACTCTCGTCGACTAGTTCGGTGAAGAGAAGGGCGCCTAAGGTGATGTAGATCACGTCAAAGCCAAGCAGCAGGCCTAGCCAAGCCCGGACATCAGCGGTGATCTGGCCAGAACTAAGATAGAGCTGGGAGGATTGCACCGCTGCCAACAGCACCGGAGTCGCCAGTGGAAAATATAGCAGAGGATAGAGGATTTGGCGTGCATTGGCTTTCAGAGTCATGGCGGACAGCAAGACGCCAAGTGCGGCCAGCCCAGCTAGAGCCATAGCCGCGACGCCGACTACGACCCAGGAGAACAACGGCTGGCTGGGGCTTTGATTGACAAAGGCGGCAAAGCCCAAGGTCGGGCCCAAGGTCGCGCTGCCCATGGCCAAGACCAAGGTGTATTTAGCCAAAAACCAGGCGGTGTGGTCGACCGGATAGGTGCGCATGAGGTCGAAGACGCGGTCTTGGCGATCGGGCTCGAACAGGCGCGAAAAGTTGATCTGCAGCGCAAACAAAGCGGTGAGGAAGGTCTCCGCCAAGTAAATATGGACGCGCAAGGCAGGCTCGACGTCGCCGATGGCAAAGGCGAACAGCAGGAGCGTGGTCAGAGCAAATAGGACCGGTGAAACCAGCCGCTCGAGGTCGGCCAGCTCGGCTTGGATGCCTTGGCTGACCAAGGTGCGGTAGTGGCGCCAAAACGGGCTGCTCATCATGCGGCCTCGACCGTGCCCGGTTTGCCGCCAATGACCACGGTCTTCGTGATCAGTCCGGCGAACGGGAGCAGGTCGTGGCTGACCATCAGGGCAAAGCCACCTTTCGCCAAATGCTGTGACAGCATGTTGGTGAAGATCGTCATGGCCTCGGCGTCGAGTCCGTAGACCGGTTCGTCGAGCAGCCAGCCAACCGCTGGCGATAGTTGCAGGCGCGCTAGGGCTAAGCGCCTTTTCATCCCGGTGGAGAACTTTTCGACAGCAAAACCGTCACGCAGCAGGGGGTGATTGAGGTTCCATGGCGTCAGGGCTGTCCAGATCTCGGGGGGGCTAAGGTTTAGTCCCCTGAGTCGCGACCAGAATTGGAGATTCTGCGTCGCTCCCATCTTTAAGTACAGCCCGTTGGCCTCGGCAGGCAGGTATTCCAAGGCGTCGCGGCGATCCTGGATCGGCCCATCGGAGCCTTGATAAGCGACGGTTCCAGCCGCTGGCGTCAACAGTCCAGCGACGGTTGCCAAGAACGTCGATTTGCCCGCACCGTTTGGTCCGGCAATGTGCACCAATTCACCCGCGCCAACCTGCAGCGACAGGTTATGGAAGAGCCGGCGGTGGCGAAAGGCGAAGCTGAGTTTAGTGATTTCCAACATCGTCCTACAGCATACCAATGTCTGCGCGGGCGGTCTGTCAAAATTCCGCGACGTTGACGAAGGCCGTGGCACTGGCGCGGCGCTCGACGACGCGGCTGCTGTCAGCGGAGATATCGACGCAATAGGCGCTGACGTCAAAACCAACCAGACCCAGATGCAGGGCCAGTCCGGCCGAAGGTCCCGCCGCCGTATAGCCGGTGCGCAAGGCGAAAACGCTGTAGCTCCCCGGCCGCTTTCCCAGCAGCATCTCCATCCCAAGGTGGTATTTTTTACTAAACGGCGTGGATTTACGTTCAAGGTCGCCGGCCTCGGCGACAAAGTTCATCACACCAAATCGGCCCAGGTTCGGAGACAAGGAAAAGGACGACTGGACGTCCTGTTTGACGCGCAGTTGCTCGCCACCTTTGGCTTTGAAGGTGGCATCGCCGGCGTTTTTGACATTCAGTCCGAGCGTTGGCGAGCCACGGTAGTTCATTCGCCAGATCGCACCGACGTTGTTGCCGGTGCCGCTGTAGGTCTGCGACGCAGCCTTGAGCGCGTCTTTACGCTTGCTGGCGTCGATGATGTCCGCGTACATGAGGGCTCCCTCGGTCTCTTGGCGGGTGGCCGCATAGCCGAAGTAACCGAGCGAGATGCCACCGTCCGGGCTTTGCACGCTCAGGCCGTAGCCAACCCCATTCATGTTCCGGTAATGGGTGTCGAGAATGCCGCTATTTTCCCCGCGCGGCGTGGTTGCCATCTGGGTGTCGCTAAATGGCAGCACCATGGCCCGCCCGAGCACCATGCCTGTGGCCACGTTGGCCCGAGCATAGTTGCGCTGATCGGCATGCGAATCGATGACGGTTTGGCCGACGGCACCGTCGCTGGAGGCCCCGCTCTTCTTTAAATCATGGATCAAGGTCGGAGCGTTCTGGTTGGCCTCGACGGTGACGGCGGGGAAGTAAAATTTTCGGATGAGGGGGGCTTGTGCTTCAGCCTTTTGATTGAGGCCGCCAATGCCCGCAGGGTTGTGAAATGCCGCATCAAGGTCATCGGCTACCGTCCCGATCGCGCCGCCCATAGCGTTCGCTCGTGGTGAGGGAATCGGATCCTCGTCGATCACCGACAAGACCTTTTTGTTTGGCGGCGGCACAGCCGCCGCCGCGTCCGCCATAGCAGTCTCGCCGTAACAGAGAACAAATAAACCGATGAAGCCGGCAAGTCGCATGGCTGGTGGTATCTCCTGAGGAGGTGATGTCTGCCATGGTCAAGGTCGGCATAACGCGTTTATTCTTTAGGCCCTTTTAAACTTTTTTATAGGTATCAGAGGCTTAGGGCTTCGGTTTGCGAGGGCCTAAGAACATGTCCGAAAATTCCGTGTCTCCCTGCTTCCGCGTCTCTGTGGTTAAATTGGGCGTTTGGGTTTGACCGC
>CAIYRB010000109.1 GCA_903928445.1 uncultured Pseudomonadota bacterium
CTAACCCGGCCTTGGTCGCTCACTTCGTAACGTCCTTCATGTCCTGGTACGGCTTTCCAATTTTCGGTCATACACTCACCAAATAGAAAAGCCCTAGTCTGAACTCTCACCGTAAGGTGTTGGCGGACTCGCAAGATACGAGCAGAGTTCAGGCTAGGGCTTACCTTGATAGCGCCGCCAAGCGCGTTTGAAGTGTAGCATGATGAGGAAGGGGGCGCTTCGATTTGGTCTTCAGTGGTGCAGGGGGGAAAGCCAGAAAATCCCTACGTCAACATCCTCGAACGCTGGCTTAACAGCGCCCCCAAATCATTATGCCCTGCGGCGCCGCGCAGGAGCGGCTGGCTCTGGCTCGGGCGCATCTTCCTCGCCGTCCATGCCAATCCAACTCTGCACGTCGAACAGCGGGGTGTAGATCTTGCCGAACGACTTGTGCATATAGAACTCTTTGCCGAGCGTCACGACAGGAACCGGCTTGGTTGGGTCAGTGTCGACCTGCCCGGCAATGGCGACTGCCAGCGTCTGAATGCCGCGCTTGCCGCCCACGCTAGTGGACGAGTAACGGACTTCCAGACCCTTATCCTCGCCGCTGATGCACTTCAGCGACATGCCGACCTGCTGCTCCCAACCCTTCTTAGCGCCCGCCGGAGCAGCGCCAGTATCGGGAAGTGGTTCAGACACAGACGCCATCATTTCGCCCAACACATCGCCGTCACCCCACGCAATCCAGCCGTGGAGAAAGGCGAACGGGTTGACCGCCCAGGTGCTACCAGTTTCGACTTCATCTTGGTCTGCACCGAAGACCCAGTGCCCGGTGCGATCCATTTTCAAGATGGCCGTACCAGACGCCGCAGTCGGCGCGATGGAGCGCAGCGAAGCGGCGAGGGATGTGACTGCTGGCAGGCCAGCGCTTTTGAATGCTACGAGATTTGACATTAGAGTACCTTTTTGAGTAATTGACCCAACTGTAAGACGGCAGGCCGGGGGTCGGAATCCGGTGCCATTGTGTTCCCCGACGAGACGCTGACAGTCAGACCGTCCGGAAGCCTTTTGAGCTTCTTTTCAGCGACTGCTGGTGATACCAGCGTTGTAACGTCGGGGTCTTGCAGACCGGCTTCGATCAGGGCAGCTCGTGCCTTGTCCTCGTCCAGCCATTTCCTTGTGCCGCGCTTGGCGACTAACTTGTATCCTGGGATCACCTGACCGTTGTCCAGCGCCCGCTGCGCCAGTTCGCGCAAATCGGAAATCCAGCCGTCCAGCATATCAGCTTGCTGGAGGTAGATGGCGATTTGCGCCTTGTCCAACGCATCAAATTTGACTTTGACTGCACGGTCAGCGGCGCCGGTCATCATCGGGCAAGTTGGCTTGGCGGTACACCAGCGGCAGTGGTCGCCGGTCTGGAGCATAGCGTTGGGCTGCTTGGCTTCTTGCACCGCAGCATCAAGCTGGTCTTCAAAGCGGCTGATTCGGGCTATTGTTGTCACCCAACGCTTGATCATGGGCGGCTGGATAATGACCAGCTCGACCTCATCGACGCCCTCAAACGCCCAAGGGGCCGAGCGCCGGGCGGCAGCAGCGTAGAACATAAGTTGCTTGTTCTCCTCTGCTTCTACCACCACACCATCGCCAAATTTCCAGTCCAAAACGATGGCGCGGCGGCCGATCTTGCCGAGCAGGTCGACCGACCCGAACACGCCAGGCAGGAAGTCGCCGAAGTCAACGCGCACCTCGGTTCTGAACTCCATGTCCCTGTCGGGGTCGACCTGATCGAGCAGCTCAAGCGCGGGGGCGATCTTGTTGTCGCGCTGCTCGTCGGTCATGGGCAGACGCTCTGCATCCTCCAGCAGCGCCGTGATGGCGGCGTGCAAGAACGTACCCTCGGCGGCGTACTTGGACTCTGCCTGGGGCGGTGCGGCCTGTACCAGCGCTACGCTGCCGGGGCAGGCGATGACCCGTGCGGCTGTCGAGCCGCCAACGATTTTAGAGTGCATTTGTGACTCCTTCCGCTTTAGCAATAGCATCCGTTGCCAGCTTATATGCTTTAACTATGTCGTCGTCACGGTCTGGGTCATAGCAGTGTTCCATCATTGCGTACAACGCAGTCAGCAGGTCAGGTGCGGCAGCCATCAGACAGGCATTCGCCTTCGCGGCTTTCAATGTTGAGCGCTTGTCTCCCTTGACCCTTGCCAGCGGTGCGAACCCATAGGACTCGCTACTGATAAGAAACTCACCGTGGTTCCCTGCGTTGTGCCTCCACGGCCCCGCCGTATAAAACCCGACGTTCTCGAATGGCTCGCCTACGATTTTAGAGTGCATTTGAGATGACCCCTTCCGATGTCTCAAGGACTTCGACGGTCTCTTCGATGGTCTCGAAGATGACGACCGGGTCATAGGTGTAGGTCTTCAGCTCACACGTGTATTTGCCCGGAATCTTGCTTTCCATGTAGTTGATGAGGATCGTGACGATCTCTGCGTTGTTGAGTGTAATTTTCATTTCAGTGTCCTTTAGGTTGGTTGGAGCCTCCATTATCAGGACTAAAAAATATTTGTCAACAAGTTTTTTCTCGTGTTACAGTTCTTCACCAACTTAGGAGTTCGAGATGATCAC
>CAIYRB010000110.1 GCA_903928445.1 uncultured Pseudomonadota bacterium
AGGTGCAGGTGCAGGTGCAGGTGCAGGTGCAGGTGCAGGTGCAGGTGCAGGTGCAGGTGCAGGTGCAGGTGCAGGTGCAGGTGCAGGTGCAGGTCCAGGTCCAGGTCCAGGTCCAGGTCCAGGTCCAGGTCCAGGTCCAGGTCCAGGTACAAGCGCAGGTACAAGCACAGGTACAAGCGCAGGCACAAGTACAGGCAGCACGACTCCGCCCCCCAGTACCGCAACGCCACCAGCCAGCGCATCGCTCGATGTCCTGCGTAAATCCTGTACCGACGCGATCAACCAATACCGCGCGTCCATCAATGTGGCCCCCCTAACTCTCAAGGCCGACGCCACTTCGGCAGCTTGCGTAGACAAACAAGCCAGCGACGATGCCACAAGCGGCCGCGCCCACGCGCATTTTGGTGCCTGTGGCGAGTTGGCTCAAGACGAGTGCCCAGGTTGGTCCGGTGACCCTGGATCGCAACAATTGGCCTGCCTGAAGATGATGTGGGCTGAAGGCCCCGGCGGTGGCCACTACAATAATATGTCGAATTCTAGCTACACAAAAGTCTCATGCGGCTACGCCACGCTAAATGGCAAGCAGTGGATGGTGCAAAACTTCTTCCAATAGCTGGAAGATTGAACACCTAGTCCCTGGCGCGGGTCGTCAAAGCCAACGGGATACACGCCTGTCGTGAGCCGCTCACAGCAAAAGCCACGGCAAAAACACCAGCCGCCGGTGCAGATCAAGTTTGGGTATCCCACCATAGAACACGATCCCGAACGGTAGATCGCGGTCATCGATCAGACGACAGAGTTCTGGCACATCCTGGCCAGTAATCTGGATACCGGCTTTGACCTCGATCGGAATCATACGCTTGCCAATCTGAACAACAAAATCAACCTCTCCGGCAAGCATGCGCACGGTTTTCCCGGCTGTGGTGAATGGCTTGTAATAGCTCAACTGGGATTTTACCGGCAGATTACTGCAGATGGAATGGAGGCGCGCATGGCAGACGCCTTCCACTCGCGGTCCGAGGTCACGACTATCCACCTGTAGGGTACCTTGTAGGTAACTGACAATACCTGGATCGCAGTAGCTATAAGTGGATAAATAGCTCCGATGATCGGTATCAAAAAACGTTGGCTGCTTTTGATAAACATAACCGTGCGCCATCAGACTATTGATGGCTTCGACGATGAGGCGGCGCTGCGATAGCCGCGACCTTTGCATGATTCCCTGATAACTAAATTCCTTGCAATGGGTTGTGGCGAGTGCCTGGGCCACGATATTTGAAACCTGCGACGTATCTTTAAGGATCGGCTCGAAACCCCGCTCATAGACTTTTTTAACTTCTTGTAAGGCATCAGCCGTGCTCGCTGCTTGCCAGGCCAACGGCAAGCCCCCCCTAACCAGATAGGCTGTTGCCCTCTCAGAGGTGCCCCCGGTGATCTGAAGCTCTGGCAAATCAGCGATCGCTGGCATGGCCTTCCGGTCGAGAAACATCGATTGGAGCAAGGCTTCGTAGTGCTCGCAAACACCTTGCGTTACCAGATTCTCTCCACGCAAAATCTCTGCCATCGACAAGGGCTGCATCTCGAAGAGCCTTGCCCGCCGCTGAATACGACTGGTGGCCTTGGTTCGAATAAACTCAGGATTGGACCCGGAGATGATAAATGAAATATTGCCCTTATCAAAAGCGATCTTGACCGCATCAAAAATGGCCACTTCTTTTTGTACTTCATCGACAAAAACCAATGATTTTTTATTGGTTCTAGCGCGCACAAACTCAAGAATGTAGTTGCTTGACTCCGCGACGGCACTACGGAAAGCAGTTTCATCGCCGGTAAAAGAAAAGCAAGTAAACTCATTCGCTATTTTCTCAAGCAAATGCGTAATCATCGTGGTTTTGCCGCATCCAACAATGCCGGGAACTAAAGCGCCTTCACGGACTTTGCCGCGAAAATGCTGTTCTAGTGCTGCCTCCAGCGATCGATTGATGTACATAGGCGTAGATACCTTAAATTTAGCCTCGGACATCCCATTCTAACAAGAGTTTAGGATTTTAGAAAGAAATGTGCTACATAAGTATCACATCTAGTTAACTTATGTTAACCCGCTAAATATACAGAATTATCCCCACATCACCCGGACGTTAACCAAGTTCGGTACCGCGAGTGGTCTAGCCGGCGACCATGGCAAAGATATAGCTTTATATGGCGAGCGAGGCACGGCGCCTTGTTTAGCAGCAAGAAGCGGGCCATCGAGAACAAGCAAGGACCGGCATTAGTATCCTTTTCCGTCCATCAGCGCACGCTTTTCGAACGAATAATTGACAGTTTAATCCAGATATACCATGATACTTATGAAATATATCTTTTATTTAAGTTGGTTATAGTGAATCGTGATATTTATGCATCCCTGCAAACGTGGAGCTCGTCTCCCGCCCGTAAGCCGTTAGTCCTGCGCGGAGCGCGTCAAACTGGAAAAACGCACGCTTTACGTTGGCTCGGCGATGCCTGCTACAAGAACACGGTATATTTGAATTTTGAAAAAGACCCACTCCTTGCCTCGCTATTTGAAGAAACCCTTAGCCCGGAAGTTCTCGTCAGTAAAATCACCGGTCACACCGGGTCGGGAATTGTGCCGCATGACACGTTGCTGATTTTTGATGAAGTGCAGGAATGCAATGCCGCGCTCAACTCTTTGAAATATTTTCACGAGGATGCTCCTCAGATTCACGTCGCCGCGGCCGGCTCACTGCTTGGCATTAAAATGTCAAAGGGACGGTCTTTTCCGGTCGGGAAAGTTGATTTTCTTGACCTGTTCCCTCTAACGTTCAGTGAGTTTTTAGGCGCCAGCAAAGAGAGTCGTCTTCGTAACTTGTTGGTGGATAAACATGACCTCGTACCACTGGCCAATGCATTTCATCAAAAGTTGCTGGCGCTCCTGGTTGATTACTTTATCGTCGGGGGCATGCCGGAAGTTGTCGCGGGATATGTCGCCGGAGATGGTCTGGCCCGAGCCAGGCATCTGCAAGAGGCCATCCTGAAAGCCTATGAAAGCGATTTCGCCAAACACGCGCCAAGCACGGATATTCCAAAGCTATCATTGGTCTGGCAATCACTGCCGCGCCATCTGGCGCGCGAAAATAAGAGGTTTATTTTCTCAGCGTTGCGGCGCGGCGCTCGAGGCCGTGAATATGAAGCGGCGCTGCAGTGGCTTCATGACGCTGGATTGATCCACTTCTGCCTTCGAACCACAAAGGCAGCAATGCCGCTCAGCGCATATGAAGAGCATGACATTTTTAAAGTCTACGCATTAGATGTCGGTTTATTGGGTGCTTTAGCCAATCTCCCGTTTGAGATACTTTTCCGGGGGTCGCGAGTGTTTACGGAATTCAATGGCGCCTTCATCGAAAACTATGTCGCACAGCAACTCGTGGCAGCAGGAAAGCGCCTGAACTATTGGGAAAGCGCCGGTTCGGCAGAAGTAGACTTTGTTTTTCAAACGTCAGAAGCAATCGTCCCGCTCGAGGTTAAAGCAGGCATCAACGTGAAATCTAAGTCCATGCGCTCGTTCCGAGACAAGCACCCCGATTTGCCTCGCGCGTGCCGGGCCAACTTACTCGCTTTTCAAGAGTCAGGAGGTATCGAAAATTATCCGCTTTACGCGGTGGGCCAGTGTTTTCGCTGACCTTCGATCACTTTGATGCCGCTGTGTTTTCGAATGTCTCGCACTCAGAGCATTCCGGCAACATGGGGAGGCTTCCCCGGAATTTGAGGAGATGAGAACCATGGAAGGTTGCCACAGGAAGCGCATGAACGATGAATGTTTCGCCAAGGAAAAAGCATCAGCCTTTATGATTTATGATCAAGTGGCTGAATGATCCCTGATGAATCATCTTGAGCAACTTCAGCAAACCATGCTTTTTATAGTTGAGGCCAGAGCCAAGGTCGGCCAATATTTCCAACGACTGAAAATGCTCAGAGCAGTACTTTTCACTTTTCGAGTTTCTGCTGCTGCACAATTAAGTCCTGCGCTTGATCTCTGGCAGCCACCCTGGCGTAGGCAACAGCATGCACTTTTAGGCTGCGCGACTTTTTGTGAAAGACCTTGGCCAGCCTATCCTCGTCGTGACGACGATGGCCACCAAGGGTGCGATGGTCGGGTAGCAGACGACCGCTCTTAGCCCACCTTCGCATTGTGACAACCGATACACCTATGGCCAACGCGGCAGCACCGATTGATAAGTACATCTCGTTTTCTCCAGTCAGTCCGTTGATTGGAGCCATACAAATTTACTAAATGATCAGGTTTGTCAAATAATTTCTTCGGCAGCTGGAGCCCTAACTGTCGGCCAGCTCTACCTCCTTGGTTCGAAGAACCTCAACCCAGCCGCCCTTCATACCGATAGCCTAATGGGCACCGGTTTTTTTTGGGGGGGGCTGTCATGACCGCTTCGGGGTCTGAAGATCGCGTCGAGCTGATGGTTGACATACATCAGTACTTTCGCCGTGTCGGTATGATCAGCGACTTCCGCGAGCTGGCTTGGCTGGGCTTCGACATGGGTATCTATTTAAGCATTTTCCCCCAGCATCTGGCTGCGCAACTTCTGACATTCTGTCGAGAGAATCCGGAATACCATGTAGTTACTTCCGTTGACCCCGGACGTTGGGTCAATAAATACGTGCCTGATTGCCGATGCTATAAGCTCGCCAATGGCGACAAAAACCCGAACCTGGTGTTGAACCCACTGGTCAGTCCGGAGCGTGCGCTAGTCGACGAAGAGGTCATCTGCTCGGCTCTTACCATGCTTAACAACACGGATGCTGGTGACTAGGGACAGGGTGCGCATTTGCTCGTCGATCTGTTCACTGGATAGACGACCAAGATGGAATCCGTAGTACCACTCGTAGCGTTCAAGATCTCTGCTAGCGGCGCCGGTGCGGCGGAGTGCCCGGATTGCCAGGTACTGAAAGAGCGCCATGGCTTGAACCTCCCCTCCCTAAAGGACTGACTTTTACCCACAAGTCCGTAACATACTGAAATCACTTGATTTGCAAAATGGGCCAGATTTAATGTTTTCATCTGGTTA
>CAIYRB010000111.1 GCA_903928445.1 uncultured Pseudomonadota bacterium
CAGCATGGTGGCAGTCTTCATAGGATCATAGAACAAATATCTAGTGAAACTATTCGCAACATGTATTTTCACTCTCTTAGAAGTCGGTTCTCACCTTGAAAATTTTAATCACTGGCAGCAGTGGGACCATTGCTTCAGCATTTGTGCCGCAAATTCTTCCTATAGCCACCAGCGTAGTGTGTCAGACCAGAGTCGGCAATAGCCTGGCACACTTCAGTGGAACATCAAAGAACCTAGAGATCGTAGAGGTGGGACTTAACAATTCCAGCTTGATTTCTGACCTCCTAGACAAATATGAAATTGATACAATAGTGCATACTGCCGCGGCGAAGAAAGGCAGTGAACAGGAGCTGTGGCTTGCAAATGTCACGAATACCTGCACGCTTCTAAGCGGAATTCAGAAAAGCAGGGCAAAGCCGCATTTAATTCACATATCATCGAGCGCGGTATACGCGCCGTCCACCGAGGGGAAGCACCACGCATTAAATGAGGGTTGGCATCTCGCGCCGATCCTTCCCTATGGGGCCTCAAAGCTAGCAAGTGAGGCCCTGGTTCGCCAATATCAGGATATCTCAAATCTAACAGCCACCATTCTTCGGCCTTTTAACGTTGTAGCATCCAGCCAGGGAGACGAAGTGGTTAATGGTAAGGTGGCCAGGCAGCTTGCCCGGCTTGAACTCGGGCTTTCTGCCCCACGCCTTGAACTTGGATATCTCGGCAGCTGCCGGGACTTCGTAGATGTTCGCGATGTTGCTGATGCTATCGTACGGGTCATCGTTCACAATATCTGCGGCGAAACGTTGAACATATGCTCAGGAGTCGCTCGACCCATGCGAGACGTTATTTCCAAACTTAAACGCCACTCCTTCGCCTCGGAACGTCTTGCAATTAGCGATCTTGCGATGCCAAGTGATACAGATGTACAATGGCAATCGGGTAACTTTGACAAGCTAAATCGTCTGACAAATTGGAGCCCGACAATAACATTGGATCGCTCTCTTTTAGACAATCTCAACTATTGGCGTGCAAACCGGAGAGGGCTTATATGAAGGCTTTGATCTTAGCAGGCGGAAAAGGCAGACGCCTTGCACCTTACACAACAATACTTCCCAAGCCTCTCTGTCCCGTAGGCGATATGCCCATCCTAGAAGTTATTCTCCGCCAACTAAAACAGGCTGGGGTGAGTGAGGTGACGCTTTGCGTTGGTTATCTAGGAACATTGCTGGAGGCATATTTTGGTCACGGTGAAAAGATTGGTTTAAGGTTAAATTATTCTTACGAAAGCAAGCCTCTCGGGACTGCAGGTCCACTTGCATTAATCGACCCCCCGACCGAGCCCTTCTTGGTGATGAATGGGGATATTCTAACCACCCTGAGTTTTGCCTCGTTGGTTGCTGACCATAAAAGCTCGAGACGTGTTGCGACCGTCTGCGCATTCGATAAAAAAGTTCATATAGACCTTGGAATTCTCGAGGTCGATGTGAAGAAGAAAATTACCGAATATATAGAAAAGCCGACTCTTAACTATCGGGTTAGTATGGGAATATATATGTTCGATCCGGAAGTTCTGACCCGGATTCGCCGTAACGAATATTTGGATTTACCTGACTTAATTCGGGCGCTAATTAAGGCGGAAGCCTCAGTTGGCATCTATCAAGAGGATTGTAAGTGGCTCGATATCGGACGGCCAGAGGACTACAGCTTGGCAAACGATGAATTTGAGCACCATAAAAATTTGTTCCTTCCGGGATAAATGGAGCCCGTATGATATTCCCCACAGGGCAGCTGCATCCTGACATTAATCCAGATTATTGGAGTGGTAAGACGGTATTGGTAACCGGTGCGGGTGGATTTATTGGTAGCCACCTGTCGCAACAGCTGGTTTCGGTTGGCGCGCGTGTGCGCGCTATGGTGCGCTATACAAGCACGGGTACTATCGGTTGGTTAAGCGACCCCGAGTCTAACTTTGATCGGCGCCTGGAAGTAATATATGGCGACCTTCGAGATGCCGACTCTGTACGATTAGCTATGAAAGGATGTAGCCATGTCCTGCATCTAGGCGCACTAATAGCCATTCCTTATTCATACGTCGCACCGTCCGAATACGTAGCGGTAAATATCCAAGGAACTTTAAATATTCTGAACGCGGCTCGCGAGCACCAGATAGAGCGGTTGGTGCATATTTCAACCAGTGAAGTATTTGGCTCTGCACTTTATGTCCCTATTGATGAAAAGCATCCGCTTCAAGGACAGTCTCCCTATTCGGCCTCAAAAATCGCAGCCGATAAGC
>CAIYRB010000112.1 GCA_903928445.1 uncultured Pseudomonadota bacterium
AATTAGACCCTGCCGCAGGGTCTAATTATTACAGGGACTTACCGGAAGTGACTGACCCCCAACGGCCTTACCGGAAGTGACTGACCCCCAACCTGCTAACAGGAGCACATCACATGACAACCCAGGTACTAGACTTATCGAGGAAGGACGCGGACCCGGTGTCCCTCGAGTCCACGCATAACATTTGGGCCATCATTGGCGCCTCGTCGGCGGGAACCCTCATCGAGTGGTACGACTTCTATATCTTTGGCAGCCTCGCCACCATCATTTCGACCCAATTCTTCCCAAAAGGCAACGATACGGTGGCCCTGCTCTCGACCCTCGCCACCTTCGCGACTGGGTTTGTGGTTCGGCCATTTGGCGCACTGTTCTTTGGTAGGATCGGAGATCTACTCGGGCGCAAGGTCGCCTTTCTCACCACCTTGCTGGTCATGGGTTGCTCAACCGCTCTGATCGGGCTGCTGCCCAGCTACGAAACGATCGGTATCTTGGCCCCTGCCTTGCTACTAGTTCTCAGATTGCTGCAGGGCCTGGCGCTCGGCGGCGAATACGGCGGCGCGGCGACCTACGTTGCTGAGCACTCCCCAGATCATAAGCGCGGCTACTACACTAGCTTCATCCAGACGACAGCGACCCTCGGCCTGCTTTGCTCCATCGGAGTCATCGTCAGCACCAGACTGTATCTGGGCGAGGATACCTTCAAAGCCTGGGGGTGGCGCCTCCCTTTTCTGCTGTCGATCCTGCTGGTGGTCTTCTCTTATTTCGTGCGGCGGCGCATGTCTGAGTCGCCCCTGTTTCAACAACTCAAAGCAAGCGGTCGCACCTCACGGACACCCATCCGAGACGCGTTTGGGAACCGTGAGAACCGTCGTTGGGCACTGCTGGCACTTTTCGGCGCAACGGCCGGGCAGGGAGTGATTTGGTACACGGGCCAATTCTATGCGTTGTACTTTCTGCAGACGGTGCTCAAAGTTAATTTCCTCACGTCGAACTACATCGTCGCCGCGGCGCTCGTCCTGGCGACGCCATTTTTTATCGTGTTCGGCATGCTTTCTGACCGCATCGGACGCAAGAAGATCATGATGACTGGAATGGCCCTTGCGGCGCTCGCCTATGTCCCCATATTCCACGGCATCGTTGCTGCTAGCGGCTTCGACCCGGCTCAGCCCAATGTCTCCCCGGCTAATCCCCATGTCGTCGTGCTGATCGGCTTGGTCTTTCTGCTCGTGATGCTCGTGACGATGGTCTATGGCCCGATTGCCGCGTTCCTAGTTGAGCTGTTCCCAACCCACGTGCGCTACACCTCGATGTCATTGCCGTACCATATCGGTAACGGCGTATTTGGCGGTCTCGTGCCGCTCATAGGCACCGCTCTGGTCGCCGAGACTGGGAATCTGTACGCCGGACTTACCTATCCGATTGCCGTGGCCACGATCACGCTGCTGATCGGAATGCGATACTTGAAAGAGACCAACCATCACCGGATCGACAGCCAAGGGGGTCAGTCACTTCCGGCAAGTCCCTGCAACGATGATTGACTGCTTCGTCTTCTATTTATGACAGGTGGTTACCGGAAGTGACTGACCCCCAACGGCCCCCTCACGGGACAGTGTGAAAAGTCGACAAGCCTAAGTATTTTAGGTGAAATGGAGTTTTCGTACAGGCTGTTATTCCACGAAATGAGCAGGTTGCCGCATTGCTTGGGTCAAGAGGCCGCGATTGGGAGCTTCAGCAGCCCCACGGCATCAGATGATTTAAAATTGGGGAACAAATGGGTAAATACGCTTGCTTTGGTCCGAACAAGGGTTATAATATTGGTATCTTATGCCGAGATAACAGAACACTTCCTGAATTGGGGAGTGTAGTGATTAATGGGTAATAAACAGGGAAGTCATGAATTCCTTCCTGCCTAGCAAGGTACGATCTCTCACCTTTGCGCCGCCCACTGTGTGGTTCCTATCGCAGTGCGCCGAAGCACGAGGCATGCAGAAAATGTGGCAGACGATCCGCCCCGATATTATGGCGAGTCTGCGTGAGTCGGCGATCATCCAGAGCGCAGAGTCGTCCAACCGCATTGAGGGGGTTGAAGTTGCGCGTGATCGGCTATCGCCGCTCGTATTGGGGCGGGTTAAGCCGCGCGATCGTCCTGAAGAGGAGATCGTCGGTTACCGCACGGCGCTCGATTTCATTCACGCAAATTATTCTCAGGTTAAAATCGCTCCGCCTCTCATCAAAAAGCTACATGAGCTATGTCAAGGCGGGATGTCCGGCGATGCTGGCCAATGGAAAGCTCGCGACAATGACGTGATTGAAATTCTGCCAAATGGTGAGCGCTTGATTCGGTTCATCCCAGTCCCTGCGGCTCAGGTTGCAGAATTCACCGATCAGCTATGTACCGGGTACCGGGATGTGGTGCAAAACAATGTCCTTCCTGACCTCATCGCGGTCGCAGGCTTTGTCTTCGATTTTCTGTGTATCCATCCGTTTCGTGATGGCAACGGACGTGTCTCGCGACTGCTAACTCTGCTGCTGCTCTACCAGCATGGTTATGACGTCGGCCGCTACATCAGCATTGAACGGATCATTGAGTCAACAAAAGAGGACTACTATCGTACACTAAAGGATTCATCGCAGGGGTGGTTTGAAGCGCAGCACGACCTGTTACCGTGGTGGAACTATTTTCTCTCCACGATCAAGGCTTCGTATCAGGAGCTTAAAGATCGTGTGGAATTGGCCCCGGCAAACGATACGATGAGCTCGCTCATCAGACAGACGATTGGGGCGCTAGTTGTTCCGTTCACCATCAGCGATATTTGCCGGATTCATCCGAGTATCGATCGGGAGCTCATCAAGAAGGTTCTGCACGCCATGAAGATCGAAGGGCTGCTGCTCCCAATCGGTAAAGGCCGTGCGGCTAAGTGGCAAAACCTCTAAACAAAAACCACCGACCCCCACACTATCCGCGCAGCGACCGCTCCACAAAGGCATTGACCGACTCGCGGCAGATCTCGCACTCCTCGATCCGCGTAAAGACCTCCGGATAGCGATATGCCAACCACGCATAGACCGTCAGCGTCTTTAAATAATCCTCGGCATCGCGCAGCTCCAGTTGGCTGCGCGCTCCGTCCCGCTCGAAGTGCCGCGACGCCCCAAAGAGGTCGTCGAGATCTTCGTAGCCGTCGTCTGGATTGTTGGGATCACGAAAGGCCGGCAACATGCGATTGAGGAACCAATGCACCACCGTCTCGTTGCGAACGGCAACGGGAGCCGAGGCAATCGTCAAACGCTCGGTGACGTCGAGAAAGGGTAAGCGCTCATCGACAAAAGTCGAAAGATAGGACAGATCGTCGATATTCGAGCGGGCAAAGCGTTCATCGGAAAACTCAATGGCGCGGTCGAAGAAGGTCAAGATACGCTCCAGCGACGTCGTGCCGAGCACATCGCTGATGATGCGAATATGGTTGCGGCCTGGCGACACATAGAACGGCGGTCGCAAGGTCTCAGGAGTGCACTTGAGGGCTGAACGAATCAGCTCCAGGCTTTTGGCATTCAATGCATTAACGACGCCAAACTGGGCAAAGCCGTAGCGTCCGGCGCGGCCGCCGATCTGGCGAATGTCGGATACGGACAGCTCGCACACCTCTTCGCCGTTAAACTTCTCGGTGGTGTAAAACAGCACCTCTTTGATCGGCAGGTTAAGCCCCATAGCGATCGCATCGGTCGCAACCAAGATCTCTGCCTCGCCACTGCGAAAGCGCCGCGCCTCTTCGCGGCGGACCTGCGGGCTGAGGTTGCCGTAAACAACCGCGACCTTTAGCTCGGAATTTTCTTGGATGGTCGTCTTGATGCGCAGGACGTCGCGCCGCGAGAAACAGACGATGGCGGTCCCAGGGCGGATCTCCCGTAGACGCATCGGCGCATCGGCGACACGTAGCTCGTTGTAGCGCTCACAGACATGGACAGTCAGTTCCTCACCGAGATAGGCGGCGAGGTCCTTGACGAGTTCGACGCAGTCAGGCGAGCCAGTCATGATCACTTTGGGTGACGGCGCACCGACCACGGCTGCGAGCCAAGCCCAGCCACGGCGCTCGTCGGCCAGCATCTGCACCTCATCGATGACGACCGCGTCGATCAGGGCTTCCAGGTTGAGCATCTCAATGGTCGAGCTAATAAAGCGCGCATCGGGCTTGATGTCGCGCTCTTCGCCGGTGATAAATGAAGTCGGTTTACCGCGCTTTTCAAGCTCTTCTTGACCCTCCAGTGCCAAGAGGCGCAGCGGCGCCAAGTAAGCGCCGGAATTCGACTCGGCAAGGGCATTGAGCGAGCGCCAGGTTTTGCCGCTGTTGGTCGGTCCCACGTACAAGATCAGCTGACGCTTGAGCGACCGTGCCAGAGGATAGTAGCTAGCGACGTCCGCATAAGCCGAGCGCTGCTCGTTCAGCTTGATGACGTCCTCTTGGTACTTCGCCTCGCGAGCGCGCTCCTCGACGGCGACCAGGGCGCTCTTGGCGCGGCGCTTCTTTAGGGCTTTGTTGAGCGCACCATAATAAGGCGCGACGGTGGCCGCGATATCGCTGTCGCTAATGCGCTCGATATGCGGCAGGTCTTTGATGCGTCGACTTAGCTCGCGGATCTGATCGGCGACACGTCCAACCAGGACTTTGCGCGAGCTAAGCAGCAGCGCATCCAGCGCCTCCTGAAAACCGGCCTCGGAGACGTCAATCAAGCGATCGATCGAGCGCTGGTCGAGGGCCCGTTCGATGTTCAGCTCGAGATCCAGGGTGACCGTCAGAAAGGGCAGCGACTCACGGTAAGAGCTATGCAGATTCTTCCCGCTCAGGCGCGCCGCGGACAGGCGTTTGAGTCGCGAGGTGAGAAAGTCTTGGCGCGCTTTGGAGATCGCATGCTGCAGATCCTTGTGCCGCTTGCGGGCCGAAGCCGTCGCCTCCGCAGCCGCCATCACCGGGGGGAAGTTGAGATAATCACGACGGACGTCTTCCTCACCGCCGACCCAGCGCACCTCGTCTGGACGCATCACCAGGTCGGTCAGGGCCTGCAGCGCACCTTGTGCCTGCATCAAGGACTGCCGCGTGCGTGCTGCAAGACCGGCTCTCAGGGGGGTAAGCCAGGCCTCGGCGTCGGCGGCGTTTTTCAGCTCGGGCTTGGCGAATTCCTGCGCCCGGTAGGTGTGGGTTGACTCGGCATGGAGCTGCAGGTCGACCCCACGGTCGCTATAGGCCAGCTCGTCGCGGACGATAAAAGCCTCGACCCCAGCTTCCAGCTGGAGCTTTTTGATCAGGCCGCGGTGGCGCTTAAGAAATGGCTGGATGACGTCGGCGGCCTTCGCTTGACCCTTACCGCCAGTAGCTGGCGCCCCTCCCTGGCGATCTGGGCGCCGCGCTCCGCGCCCAGGCTGAGGGCTCGAGCTAGCGGCGCGGGCAGACGGCACCGAGGCGGTTGCAACGCCTGCACCGGGCGCCAAACGCGGCGCAAAGCTTGCCTTAAACCGAGCTAACAGCCCAGAAAACCATGAACTTATTGAACGATTACTGCGCGGGTCCGACAACCTGACACCTCACCGTGGGATGGAATAGAGAAAACGCGCGAGCATGCTGAAGCGGGTGGATGCGCGGATCAAGGGCCC
The DNA here is from genome assembly GCA_903928445.1 of uncultured Pseudomonadota bacterium. Lineage (GTDB taxonomy): Bacteria > Bdellovibrionota_B > Oligoflexia > Oligoflexales > CAIYRB01 > CAIYRB01. The sequence goes on from CAIYRB010000112.1 coordinate 5,645, forward strand.
TCAGTATAGGGATTTTCTCCTTGACGCGCCATATGGATTAAGGTGGGGCAACGATTTGTCGGCCGCTGACCTATTCAGCCTACTTCAGAACCGCAGCGTCATGATCCAAGCGCAAGGTGACAGGGACCGACTTGACGGCGTAAGCAGCCGCAATTCCACGGTCCAGGTAGCAGGGCATCGTCACGCCAAAGTGTTTGATCACGTGCTCGGCGGCCTCCCGGGTGTCGAAGGTAGCGATCAGGACCGTCCCAGGCGCCGGGGTTTGCCGCAGATGCACCACGCATTCCCCACACCATGAGGCAAAAAACACTACGGGAGTGACCTGACGCGTGGCTGCAAGGCGCTTCAGTCCGGCCACGTCCAGGTCCGCACAGGCGGCCTGGGCAAAGCCTGGCGCTGCCAGCCAACTTAACATCCATACGAAGATCTTCAGCATCCACACCTCAGCGGGCCGGGCGCCTCACGTTCTTCACGCCTTAATCGTGGACCGACACCGCCACCGTCGCCACGTCACCATCAGCGTAGCGCACCCGGATCTCCCAGTCACCGGACATGATGAAGTCGATACGGTCGATCTGCGTGCAGTTACCGTCTAGCCGCACCAATTGCGTCGGCGCGCTGCCGTGGCCCATGTCCGGCATCCACAGTTTCGCCTCAACGACCTCGCCACCCGGCGTGCTGCATAGCGACGCGCTCGTGGTCGCCGTCGAGACGGCAGGGGCGTCCACCATAAATCGCAAAGCACGGTGCCGCTGCGAGGTCGCGGTGATCAATGTGGCACTGGCCTCAGCCGTCGGCACCAGCGCTGCGGTCCCAACCAAACCAAGCATCACGGCGAGCACCCGAGATCCAACACGCATACAAACTCCTCAAGAAATAACAGGAAATTTTTGACGGCGCTTAGCGACGCCACTTGATATTGCAACCAATGCTTGGCGTTTGCAACGGCGACACCGGCTCACCTCGCACTATGGCCGTCGCCGCTTGACGTAGATCATGGCCGCTGACAGCGACGCCATTCCCAGGGCGCGCCGCATCAAGCTGCCCACGATAAACTAAAAGAAGATTAGCATCGAAGAGAAAGATATCGGGCGTGCAAGCCGCTTGATAGGCGCGTGCGACCTCCTGCGTCGCATCGTAGAGATAGGGAAAGGTGTAGCCTCGCTGCTTAGATTCCACCGCCATGAGCTCTGGACAATCGGCGGGATAATGCTCGACATCGTTGGAGTTGATGGCCACCACGCCGATGCCTAGTGCGGCAAAGTCGCGACCGATGCGCGCCAACTCTGCGGCGACATGGATGACAAAGGGGCAGTGATTACAGATAAACAGGACCAAAACGCCGTGATTACCGCAAATCTCAGCCAACGACCAGAGCCGTCCGGAAGGATCCGGCAGACTAAACGCCGGCGCTGGTGTGCCGAGCGCTAACATATGAGACAAAGTATTAGCCAAGCGTGGTCATCCTTTATAAAGCATGAACCTGCCTTGTCTCATACCGACATGCTGCGCATCAACGCCCTATTTGTCCCGCTGCGCCAATATCAAGAATCAGGCTATTTTCCAGCATATGTGTTCCACCTGCGCCGATCGATTCTTAGGAAAAATTTAAGTTCTCAGCGGCAATCCAGCGGACTTCACTGAGATAAGCGTGGATTTTGCGTTGTCGCATCGGGTCAGGCCGGTTATACTGGCCCACGAACCAACAATTAACGTGACTTACGCTAGGATTGAGCCCTAGCACTTAGGAGTCGGGTTGTTGTCCTAGCAAAGGAGAAGCCGTGCTCAAGTCCGCTCTAGCCCTTCTAACGCTCCCGCTGGGTTTTGCCCTCGGCTGCGTTGGCAACACGCAGGTGCCGCCGCCACTCCCACCAAATCCCTTGCGTAGCGATCTCAACGCCGCTCCCACCACGGCGAAAGCAGCGCAGACCATCGATCCTTACCTCTCGCCCTTTGCTGTCCGCGACCTCTACGTCGCACCGCGCTCATCCCTGAGCAAAACCATCGCCAAGTTAGCCCTGCCCCAAGCCGAGCAAACCGCATTGATCGCTAGTCTGGAAGCGCAAATAGACCCGTCGCGCATCGCTTCGGGCACCCATCTCAAAGCCATCACGCTGCATCAGGGCGATCTGCTGCCAAGCCGCGTGGAAACTGAGCTGAGCGCAAACGAAATCCTGACCAGCGAGCACTGCGGCCCGACCTGTTGGACGAGCACGAAAAAGACCTTGCCGATCGAGCATCGCACGGCAGCCTTTGCCGGCGTGGTCACCTCCACGCTGTGGAATTCCGCCGGCGAGGCCGGCATGGACCAACAGCTCACGACTAAACTCACCGATGTCTTTGCCTGGCAGTTTGATTCCAGCCGCGAGGTCCAAAGCGGTGATCGCTGGCGCATGACCATCGATCAACTCTTTGCCGCGGGTAAACCGGTGGGCTACGGCGAGATCATCGCGGCGGAATACAGCCGCGGTGGCAACATCTACGCCGCAGTGCGCTACGACACCGATGGTACGCCGCATTTTTACACGCCCAAAGGCGACAGCCTACGCCGCCTCTTTTTGAAAAGCCCGCTGCGCTTTGCCCGCGTGACCTCAGGCTTTAGCAAGGGCCGCTTTCACCCGATCCTGCGCGTGCGCCGGCCACACCGCGGTATCGACTACGGCGCACCGAGAGGCACGCCAGTAATGGCGGTTGGCGACGGCGAGGTCACCGTGGCCGGACGCCGCGGTCCCTCGGGCAATATGATCGCGCTCAAGCATACCGGCCCCTACGAGACCCAGTATAAACACCTGTCAAGGTTTGCCACTGGCATCAAGGCTGGGTCCAAGGTGACGAGCGGCCAAGTCATCGGCTATGTCGGTGCTACCGGTCGGGCCACTGGGCCGCATCTGCACTTCGAGCTGCACGTGAACGGCCGCTACGTCGATCCAGAGGGTGTGGCCTTTCCCGCTGCAGACCCAGTGCCAGCTAGGGAAATCGATAAGTTTCGTTTAGTCAGCAATCAGGCCGTGGCGAGCTTGCCGCCATGGAGCAAAGAGACGATCAACACGGCGGCGGTACGGCGTAAGCCTGTAGCTGCGGAGTAGCGGTTTCTTGCTGTTGAATCCATGCTGCCTCGTCTTGATGTGAGACGATGCGGCATTTTTTTCGCGAGCTGTGGCAGGTAGGTTTATTTTGGTAAGCCAACCGGTCCAACCTGGGCGCTAATATGCACAGTGACATAAATTGGATGAAAGTAACATGATGTCAAAACCAACATTGCGACGCTGTGCTGTAACGATTGTGTTGACTGGAGTGTGCTCCATGGCCAACGGTGCAACGATGACCAGCGGCGCATCGACTGATCCGCAAATACCCCATGCGCTCCCAAGCTCAACATCGATCCAGTATTACAGTGGAACGGCCAGTTACACGTGGCCACCTCATACACCAGGCGGTGCATCGACCGTCACGTCCGCGCCATATCTAGATCAACGCACCATCGACCAAGCTGCAGGCACCATCACTGAATCCGTTGTGAATTTAGGCGTAAATGGCAAGTTCAAGGTTAACACCAGCGTCATGACCATTCATGGCAATACATTTACCATGACAGAATCGACCGGAAGCGTTACCGGTGCTGGAACATTCACAGGGAATCCGTGGGCCTGGACTTTTATGCGAGGCGAATTTATCTACACGGCGCCTGATGGAAAAACAGCGAAAATACACGATGTAAACTTCTTGGCTGCGCCCGGAATGCTAATAGCCCACGATGATTTCGAGTCGCCAAGTGGGGACATCACGATGCAGGAAGATCTGCAGCTTGCCGCAGTCGACCAAGCGACGTTCGAAAGCCTAAAGGCACACCTGCTCACACCACTAACTCAACAATAATAGTGAGATTAGTGTGGGCATCAGAACAATATGTTACCGACAATATTAAGACTTTACGAATTGGCCTTGGCCGTAGCAGCATTGGCAAGAACCGGTTGCCCGGTGTTGGCTGAAGACCATATATGCAATCGTCGCCTTGGCCACAGGCACGCTGCCACCGCCGTTACCAAGGTCGATCTGCTGACGGGCTCCGCGCAGGGCGTTCACCGCTGGCGCTGGGTCGATGATGAGGGACTGATCGCTAGCCACAGTGAGTTGACGCGGCAGGGCCATGACGCCGGCCCACCCAGCGGCTCTTAGGCCGGCATCCGTCCGGCTGGGTGCTTCTTTGATCCAGCCCCACAAGATGCGATTGCCGTCTTTATCCAGCTGGCTACGCGTAGCATAATACAAGCCGTTGTCTAAAAGCTGTTCTGGCTTGTTGGCGACGAACGAGGTGCCAGACAGACGGCCTGTTTGCCAATAGATCTTGCGCACGACCGCGTAGATCAAGACGTTGGTGTTGCCGATCTTGAAGAAGTCGGGACACTCCCACATGTCGGCGCTGTCCACAGGATCAGGAGTGTTAGCACCGTTGGTCTTTCCCTGAGCCAGCACGCCGACGTAGGACCAGTGATACAAATCCTTCGAGGTATACTGGAACACGCGGCCGCCACCGCCGTGCATGATGCCTGCGCCGGTAATCATCGACCAAGAGCCCGTGCTCGAATCACGCCAGACCACGGGATCACGCCACCCTGAGATCGTCTTTGCCGGCAGCGGAGGTGTGGCGATCACTGGAGCTGACTGCTTGACCCAAGTCTTGAGTCCATCCGTCGAGATGGCAAGACCTTGCACCTCGGCCCATTTTGCCGCTGGGCTGTCATGCAAGGTGACCAGGTCCGGGCTTTGCGCATCGGCTACCCCGGTATAAAACATATAGGCCTTGCCATTGTCTGCGACGATGTGGCCACTGAAAACGCCGGCGGCATCGTACGTCCCGGGTGTGGGCACAATTGCGACGCAGAACTTTGGCCTCGATCCTACGCAGCGCCCTTCTTAAATCTTCTTCTAGCCTGGTGCAGATCCCAAGCCGCTTGCAGATTAACCCACATTTTCGCGCTAGTACCGAGCGCCTGCTCCAGTTGCAACGCGAACTGAGGTGTAATGCCACGCTTGCCGTTAACGATTTGGTTAACCTTAGCGTGAGTGCAGCCTAGCAGCTTGGCAAGTTCGGTCTATTGATACCGCGCTCGGCCAAGTAAAGGCCTCCGAGGATCTCCCCAGGATGACTGGGGTTCGGATTTTGTTTAATCGGCATAGTCATTCTTCCTAGTGATAATTCTCAATCTTGACGTCGATAAACTTGCCGCCCTTGAACTTAAAGACGATGCGCCATGGATGTGTCTTGCCAAGTATGTCCCCTCAAACCACTCCACGACTTCCGCAAATAACTCCTTGTTTAACGCCAACGTAAAATGCGTCTCCCGGCCAATCACCCTAAACCTCGTCTCCGCCCCTACCTGCCGACTCAACTCGCCCGCCTGCGCCGGCGGCGTCAACGCATCCCTCCCCCCATACAGAAGCAAACACGGCCGACGCCTAAGCCCCAAAAGCAACAGCGATGCCGAATCCGCCACCAAATCATCGACAAACCGCACATAAGCACCAACACTCGCCCCACCTTCTCCAGCTGCAAAACGCATTGGATACTGCCCGCGCTTAAACCGCCCGATGGCCGGAAGTAATCCCCAATAACCATAGGACGGAGCCGCCCGCCAAAACGACGACCGCACCGCCGCACGCAGCTCTCCCACAGGCGAACGCAATGCGATGCGCCCGCTGACTGGTGTCGTCAGCAACGCCGCAGCCACCACCGGTGACGCAGGCGGCGATGCCTGCGCCAAGTATCGTAAACACAATAGTGCGCCTAAACTATGACCCAGCAGATAAACATTCGCCCCCGGCAAACACCGTCGCGCCTCAGCTATCGCCTCAGGCAACATGCTATCCACGTGCTCACGACTAAGCACATGACTGCTTCCGACGCCATGACCATCCAGATCAAAGCTAAACACCGCGTAGCCCCGGCTAAGCAAGAAACGAAACAGCTGCACAAAGGGGAAATAAAGATCATTCCCCGTGGCATGAACATTCACCACCAGACCTTTCGGCGGACCCGCCGGCGCCAGGTACAACGCTCGCACATGTCCGCCGCCGCCACGGCCCGTGGCCAGCCGCGGATACGTCCACTGGCGTACCTCACCGCCCTCGGCCCGGACCCAAGCATGGAGCCGGTTTACAAAGGCATTCAAGGACATAGCGGTGGCTCCTTGTGTTTTTTCGCGGCGGTGACTAATTTCGTCCCCTAGCCTCCCCCCGGCCCTCACGTGACCGTCACGTCATCTTAGCGCAAAGGACAGCCTCATGCCCGCAAACAAGCCTAATGACCTTGAGCAACTCGCTGCAATCAAAAACCTGCTAAGCGCTGCGCCGTCGGCAACGGCCGCGCTTGATCAAACAATGGCCTATCTGCACAGCCACCGTCAGGATTACCATTGGGTCGGCATCTACCGATTGGCAGGTGATGAGTTAGTCATCGGACCGTATCGTGGTCCAGTCACCGACCACGCGCGCATCAAAGTCGGCCAAGGAGTCTGCGGCACCGCCGTGGCGCAAAACCGCAATCAGGTGGTCGCGGACGTGCGCGAGTTGACGAACTACCTGGCTTGCAACCTCGAAACGCGCAGCGAGATCGTCGTGCTCATCCGCGAGCCAAGGACCCAGGAGATCCTGGGGCAGATCGACGTGGATGGGACTAAAGTCAATCAGTTTGGTCCTAGCGAAGAGCAGTTTCTGACCAAGGTGGCGGCTTTGCTAGCGCACTATTTCGACTGAACAGGTCCGGTGCTGCGGGCGGTTCCGGAGGTGGCGCTAGCAACAAGCCGTGCGAACGCAATCTTTAGCAGTTCGATTTTGCCGCTGGCGAATTTATAGCGCACTGTAAAATAGTCGCGACTTTTTTACAGTGGGGTAAAATTCCGCCTTATGGATCGATATCTATCTAATTTTATTATAAAAGATTTCACTCGAAAGATGGTGTTCATCGGCGACCCACGGCAAGTAGGCAAGACCACGCTGAATGCCTGGTATATTTTTGTCAATGCCAGCCACGCACCGATGGTCCGCCAAGGTGGCTGTCTTCAAGCGACCACCGCTTCGGCAGAGCTAACCCTCGCCCAGAGTCTGACGTTTGAAACAGTCCACACTCATGCAGCCCCGAGTTATTTTGGACACGCTGACGAATCATAGTCCTACCCAATCTTTTCAATATGTTGCTGGAATCCGATGATGCTGTAACAATAGGTTTGGTACAGTACCTTCGAGGCTATACCTTGGCGTTCAAAAGAAGGTGCTACGTGGCTATTTCAAGCACTCATCAATCTGCCAGACCAAAGGCGAACTCCAGACTCCTGCGGGCTACGCCTGCTGATACCGATGATCGCGCCCAAGCCATGCAGTACGAATGCTGGCGCCGTATGGAGCCGGGACAGCGACTCGCCACGATGATGAATTTAAGTGGGAGGTTGACCGAACTAGCGAAATCCGGACTCAGACGCCAGCATCCAGATGCTGACGACGCTGAGTTGTTGCACCAATACATTGCAACTCAATATGGCGAGGAGTTGGCTAACGCGGTGCGGCGCCAGGTTGGTTCCGGTAAGCTCTGATGATCGACGACTTTCTGTCAGCACTTCAACCTGTGATCCTGGCGCTAGAAAGCCTCGGCATTCCCTACTATATTGGCGGTTCCGTGGCGAGTTCGGCATTTGGTGCCGTGCGGGCGACCATGGACGTAGATGTCATTGTCCGTTTTCCGCCGGATGCGGTCGCGCGATTTGTAGCGCAATTAGGCCATCATTATTATCTAGACGCGGATGCAATTGCAGAAGCAATACGATTGGGTCGTTCTTCAAACCTGATTCATCTCATGACGGCTTTAAAGATCGATCTTTTTTGCGTCAAATCAAGTCCATATCAAGATCTGGCGTTCACGCGTGTCCATCACCTGCCATTTGACTCGCGACAGCCGGAGGTCACATTTGCGTTTGCAGCGCCAGAAGACGTCATCCTAAGCAAGCTAATTTGGTTTGAGCGGGGCGAACGTCAGGCTTCGCAGCAATGGCGGGACGTGATCGGTATCTTGCGAGTGCAACAGAACATTGATGTTTCATATATGCAATCTTGGTCCGCTTTACTTGGTGTTGGTGAACTTCTCGACCAGGTACTGGAGGAAGGCTAGTTGCTCACACCTTACTTCGACTGATCCGTTCCTGATGCCGCCGGAGGCACTAGCAACAAACTATGCTCCGGCACCGCAAACGGATTCTCTGACTCAGCGTCGTCGCCTTCCCCAACGTCCCCACCTTGGCCCGCCGCCCCGACGGGCACCAAATCCAGAGGCACCGCATGGGCCGTGGCCAGCTCCTGGCGATTGATCAGCGGCAGCAGCTTCGGCGCCAAGATCTTTAAAATCTGCACCGGCAGCGCACTGGTAAAGTTGAAGTCCTCAGCTGATCCATTCGGCACATAAGCGGTGAGGGTACCGAAAAAGCGCTCGCCGATATAAAACACAAAGGTGGCGGTGCGACTCATCGCCTTTGACTCGATCACCCGCCCGCCTGGCGCGAAGATCGAGTAACGGTTGTCACCGGTTCCCGTTTTGCCACCGACGGGAAGTGGCGTGCCGTCGGGCGCCTTAAACGCACCCTTCACCCGCACCGCGGTGCCAGAGTCCACCACCTCCCGGATCGCATCGTGCACCGCCGCAGCGATCTCCGTCGAGAGCACCCTCTGGCCCGGGTCGATCTTGGCACGAAAGCGCGTCTCAAACGGAGTGCGTACGGCGAAGTCCATTTCGGTGACGCGGGTGTTGGTCAACTGCATCCCACCACCGACGATGATGCTCATCAGGTCGGCAAGAGCAATCGGCTTATCGCCGGAGCTGCCGAGTGCCGTCGCGAAGGTCGGCACCAAGGTGGCGAAGGGATAGCCGAGCTTTTGCCAGTGCGCGTGAATCTTTTGAAAGGCTTCCTGCTCGAGCATGATCTTGATGCGTCGATCCTGCTTTAACTTTTCTCGCGAGTTAAACAACCATTGGTAGGCTTCCAGGCGCGCCGCAGCACTGGCGGTGAGCATCTGCGAATAGCTGGCTTTGGGCTGGCGGTAAAGATAGGCCACCAGCCATAGCTCCAGCGGGTGCATCCCGGCGATGTAGCCCTTATCCTGGAGCGACAGGGTGTCTAGGTGGGTCGCTTTGTATAGGCTGGCAATGACGCGGTCGTTGAGCTTATGCTGCGGCAACACGCGCGCGAGAAACTGGGTGTAATCGGCCAGGCTGGCCTCGGGCTTAACTACGGCGAGGATCGCCGCTAAGTGCTTGGGCGTCTTTCGCGCGCGTGCTAGCAGCGCCTCTAGGACGTCCTCGCCGGTCAGGCCGCGGTAGCGAAGAAAGAAGTGACCGAGAAACTCTCGTCCCTCTTTATTGGCAAAGCGGGTCAGGTACTCCTGACGGTAGGGACTATTGAAATCGGAGAGAATCTCCTGCTGATGTGGAATTTGCGCGGTGAAGTAGGCGGCGACATCGCGGATGATGCGTATAAACGACAAATTGATCGACCTACGGATCGCTTCGCGCACGGTGTAGGCAGGTCCATCCTCGGTGTGATCGAAGTTACTAAAGCGGTGAATACCGCCGCCAGTGATAAAGGCCTCGTTCGGATTACCGGAGTAGTTGCGATCCAGGGCCGCTTCGAGCATCGGTCGCAGCATGCGGTCATCCAGGGACTTATCACGCAGCCACTGGCAGGCCCAGACCGTCAGATGATCGCTAGCGGCGGCCTTTGCCGCCTCTTGGTCAAGGGCTTCTGGGCTCATCTCGCGCAAGCGCTGCCATAATTCTTCGATGATCTCTAGATAGGTGATCGTGGTGCGCAGCTTGGCAGTGGAGCCTAGTTCGAGCTTACCGCCTTCGCTGACATTAAATGGTCCATCGACGTTATCGGCCTGAACCCGCAAGACGTTGGTATCACCGACCTTCTCACGCAGGGTCACGCTATAGATGACCTCGGCGGGGTTGCCTTTGGCGAGTAGGCGCTGATCCATCAAGCCGTTGGCTTTGGCAAATGCGGGATCTTTGAGTTTAGTCAGTATCGCTTGCACGTCCTTTTGCGTCTCGTAGTCGATGGTCGAGGTGACTTTGAGGTCGAGGCGGTCGAGGGTATAGAGTCGATCAAATCCAAAGTAGTTTAGGAGGTGCACGCGCACGGCATTGGCCGCTTTGCGTTCGACAAAGTTCAGGCGCTCGGGCTGAAAGATGATATTGCCGCTGCGAAAGCTCAGCTCGACCTGGTCGACAGCCGCCTTAAAAGCGGGGGTGATGACGCCTGCCTTGACCATCAAGGCCAGATGATGGTCCGTCAGCTCCTTGAGATCGTCGCGGTTTTGCACCAAGTAGTAAGCCGGGCGGCGCTGCGCCAAAAACAGGCTCATGACCTCTTTGTAGGCCAAAGCCTTCGCCTTCAGCAGCGCCGGATCGGCCACCGGCGTGTTGACATCGGCAAGCAGCTCATTGACCTGGGAGAAGCTAGCGCCATGCCAGGCGACCAGGCCGTGACCGATGCCACGGATCTCACCAGCGCCGGGAATAGCGCCTAGAGGTACGGAGTTGATATAGTCGGTGACGACACGCTGCCTCGCCCCCATCGTGTTGCGACCGTCCTGGTAGGCGCGCAGGGTGGCGGAGACCATCTGGACCAGCTTTTCCCTAGGCGAGGCGGTGCGCCCCTCAGGAGAGTGGCGATACTTCTCAATCTGCGTCGCCAGGGTACTGCCGCCGGGACTTTCATGGCTCGGTATGATGCGGGCGATGATGTTATCGAAGACGGCTCGGAGCAGGCGGCTCCATTCCAAGGTCGGGTTCTTCCATGGATAGCGTGGATCGAGGAGATCGCGATTTTCGATCACTAGCAGGGTCTGGACGATGGACTGCGGGATCGATTCGAAGTTTTCATAGATGAGCTGGGGGTAAAGCGCCGAAAAGAGCGGCTTGCCGCTGCTGTCGAGGATGGTCAGACCGGCCTGAGCCTTCTCTTTATAGATGGGGTAGATCGCGCCCTTTTTCACCAGGCTGTAATGCAACGGCGACAGTCGCGCCTGGGCGACGATGCTATAACCACGTTTGGTGACGCGCTCGATGATACCAGGAATCAAGGAATAGCCGAGGCGCTGATCGTAGGGCCCGTTTTCTGGAAAGGCGATCTTCTTACTCGGCCCCTTGCCGAGGTGGAACTTCAGGTCTTTAGCCTTGCCGGCAAAGTACAGCGACTGCAGTTGGCAGCTATCGAACTCGCGGTAAACGAGGATCGCAGCGATCGTCGCCAACGCCAGCAATACGGCGATGATAACCCGCTTCACGTTCGGCGCTACACGCAGGGTAAACCCCTTCCATTTAAGCGGGTGACCCACACAGTCTAGCAGCCTGATATGCCGGTTTCCACGGAATCTTTGCCGCACCCTTGAGATCTTCTTATAGATCTTGGTTTAGCGCGACCGGGCTTTTGCCGCCACCGGCTTCGAACACATCAGGCGGCAATCATCACAGCGCAAAATCTCGCCCTTGCTCTTGGCACAGGCGGCCTGCAAGGCTTCAGTCCGAGGAATGCAGGCCACTTCAGGCGCTAGCTTGAGCGCGACGCATTCGTCGGCACCCCGCAGGTTAAAGCCAGAGATCAAGGTCACCGGTTGGCTGTCCCTGGGTACGGACGGCGCCTCTGGGACGACTGGCTGCAGCGGCGGGACCTGAGCCGCAGGCTGCACTGCAGACTTATCCACTGCAGACTGCACCTCGGCGCCAGGCGGCGTCCCCCCGGTGCGGCAGCCACTCGTGAGCTGGACCAGGAAGATCGCTGCAAAGGCACAGGCAAGGGCAAAGACTCCACGCATATCAACCCGCCAGCATCGCCAAAGGATCTTCAAGATAAGCCACCAAGGTCTGCAGGAACTGCGCACCAAGAGCGCCGTCGACGACGCGGTGGTCACAAGACAGCGTCATCTTCATGCGGTTTTGCACCACCACCCGTTGATGATCATCGACCCAGGGCGTCAAGATGGCGGCACCCACCGCCAGGATCGCCGCCTGCGGCGGATTGATGATGGCGGTAAACTCCTCGATCCCAAACATGCCGAGATTGGAGATCGTAAAGGTGCCACCTTGATAAGCGTCGTTGTTGAGACCGCCGGCCTTGGCCTTTCCGGCTAGCTCACGCGACTGCGCCGCGATCTCGCGCACGCCAAGTTGGTCGGAGTTGCGAATCACCGGCGTGACCAAGCCTTCCGGCAGCGCCACGGCGACCGCGACGTGCACTTGGCTGTGCAGCAGGATGGTGTCGCCTTGCCAGGACGCGTTGACCATCGGATGGCGCCGCAAGGCGCGCGACACGGCTAAAATGACGCCGTCGTTGAGGCTGACCTTGGTCGGTGCCGACCCAGGCTTTGCCTCTTTAGCGGCGGCCTTGTTCAACTGCTGGCGCCAGTCTTCGAGCTTGCCGACGTTGGCCGATACTGTCAGATAGAAATGCGGCGCGTCGTTTTTCGCAGCAAGGAGGCGCTTAGCGATGGTTTTGCGCATCATCGACACCGGCACGCTGGTGCCGGATGCGGTGATCGTCCCTACTGGTTGCACACCAACAGTCACTGTGCCAACACTCGACCCAGCTTTCGCTTGCTCAACATCCCGCACGACGACGCGGCCACCAGGGCCAGAGCCGGCGACAGCGCCGAGGTCGACGCCACGGTCGGCCGCGACCTTACGCGCTAGCGGTGAGGATTTGACGCGACCACCGGTGGCTGCAGGCGCAGCGGCTACTGGGGCTGCAGCTGCGGGTTGCGGCGCAGCGACCGCAGCGGCTTTGGCTGGAGCCTGTGGCGACGCGGCCGGTGCGGCCGCTGCCTTAACCGGAGCCGGCGCGGCAGCCGCGGCGAGATCGGGAATCTTCTCGCCTTTTTCACCGATGATAGCGATCGGCGTGCGTAGACCGACACTCTTACCCGCGGGGACCAAGATCTTAAGGAGGATGCCCTCCTCTGGCGACTCGTACTCCTGCGTGGCTTTGTCGGTCTCGATCTCGACTAAGGCTTCGCCTTCTTTGACGGCGTCGCCTTCTTTTTTCAGCCACGTGGCGATGCCGCCTTCTTCCATCGTGTCGCTAAGTTTGGGCATTTCGATGATATGAGCCACGTGGGTCGCCTCCGGTTGCACAGGTCCAAAAATTGATCAATTGCCGACGTACAAGACATCTTTGACAGCCTGGACGATGCGACCGACCGACGGCAGGACGGCGGCCTCCAGCTCCTCGGCATAGGGCATCGGCACAAACAGCGAGTTGACGCGCACGACCGGCGCATCGAGGTCATCAAAGCATTCACGCTGCACCCGGTCGGCAATCTGCGCGCTCGTGGCGGCAAAATCCCAGCCTTCATCGATGATCACCAGGCGATGGGTCTTGCGCACTGAGGCAAAGATCAGCGCTTCGTCCAGCGGCTGAAGCGTGCGCGGATCGAGCACCTCGGCATCGATGCCTTGGGCTTCAAGCTCCTTAGCTGCATCGACGGCGACATGCAGCATCTTGTTCCAGGCGATCAGGGTGACGTCTTTGCCCGGGCGCTTGATGTCACCGACGCCGATCGGAATCAGGTACTCTTCGTCCGGAACCTCGCCTTTCAGCGCGTACATCATCTCGCTTTCGAGGAAGATGACCGGGTTGTTGTCGCGGATCGCCGATTTGAGCAGGCCCTTGGCGTCGTAGGGGGTCGCTGGCGAGATCACCTTCATGCCGGGCACGTTGGTTAGCATCGCATCAAAGCTCTGCGAATGCTGGGAGCCGAGCATATGCGCGGCGCCGTTGGGGCCGCGAAAGACGATCGGGATATTGAACTGGCCGTTCGACATATACAGCATCTTGGCGGCGTGATTGATGATCTGGTCAAAGCCCTGGAGGCCGAAGTTCCACGTCATCATCTCGATGATCGGCCGTAGACCAGCCATCGCTGCGCCGACACCTAAACCGGCAAACCCAGCCTCAGAGATCGGCGAATCGATCACCCGCTTGGCACCAAAACGGTCCAGCAGTCCCTTGGAGACCTTGTACGCGCCGTTATACTGGGCGACTTCCTCGCCGAGCAAAAAGATCCGGTCGTCTCGCGCCATTTCCTCGGCCATCGCTTGGCCGAGTGCCTCACGGAATTGGATCAGTGCCATATCGTCCCTATCCTAAACTACAAAAAGTTGGTGATGCGTTCAATCTGCCAGCACGTGGAGCCACAGGTCGGAGACCTCAGGCTTTGGCGCGGCATCGGCAAAGTCCTCGATGGCGGCAGTGCGTTCTTTAACTGCCTTGTCCCAGGCCTTCAGCTCATCCTCGGTGGCGATCTTCTGTTTCTTCAGGATCTCAGCCAGCTGCAGGATCGGATCGCGCTGCTGAAACTTCGCCACCTCCTCCTTGGTCCGGTAGGCGGCTGGATCGGATACCGAATGGCCGCGGTAGCGATAGGTCAGTACTTCAAGCAGGTAAGGCCGGGGCTTTTTGCGCATCTTGGCGACGATGCCGGAGACGTGCTCATGAACCTTGAGGACCTCCATGCCGTCGACCTCGGAATGATCCATGTCAAAAGCCAAAGCGCGCTTGGACAGGCGATCGACGCTGGTCACCCGGTGATAGTCGGTGCCCATCCCGTACTGATTGTTTTCGATGATGTAGAGCACCGGGAGGTTCCAGGTCGCCGCCATATTCATCGCTTCGAAGAACTGCCCCTGGTTGGTCGCGCCGTCGCCGAGGTAGCAGACGATGATGTCGTCTTTCTCGTCGTACTTGATGGCAAAGGCGACCCCAGCCGCGATCGGACACTGGCCACCGACGATGCCATGCCCGCCAAGAAAGCGATGTTCCTTGCTGAACATATGCATCGAACCGCCCTTGCCCCCGACCGCACCGGCTTTCTTGCCAAACAGCTCGGCCAAGACCGCCTTGGGGTCGATGCCCTTGGCGATCGCCTGAGTATGCGAGCGGTAGCCGGAGATCACATAGTCCGTCGGTCGCAGCGCCTTTTGCACGCCGACACAGACGGCCTCCTGACCGATGTGTAAATGGCAAAATCCAGCGAATTTACCCTTTTGATAGGCCTGGTTAACTCGTTCCTCAAAGCGCCGATAGAACAGCATGTCCTGGTAGGCGGAGATTAAAAAAGCCGGTTCGTACTTGGATTTAGGCTCTGCTGCCATCGTTGGTCCAAAAGCAAAAAGGGTGAGCGTGGGGATGAGTGGCGCCGCATTGCGTGGGGGTTGGCGGCCGCCAACCGCCCAATCATACCCAAGGCCGGTCAAAAAGCCACCGAAGTCCGCAACCTTTAGTCTAGCTCGACTAAAGCCATATGTCCTATGGCCGATACCTCTCCTGGGACCGTTTATTTTAGGAGTCGCCGTGGAAGCTTACGCCGCCCTCAAGTGCGCCTTGTGGCGCATTGTCCAGCCCTTGGCCGTCGGGCTGATGCTACTGCCAGCGACGCCAGCTCAGGCCTTCTTCTCGGAAATCGCCAGCTACCTCGCTGCCTATCAGTACGGCATCGACTACACGAGTTCCTTTGACAGCGTCGATGCCAGCTACCAGACCGACAAAGCCCAGGCTACCCCAACCGACCACTGTGTCAGTGAGCCTAACAACCCGAACAAACAGATCTGCACGGCGACCATGCGCGGCGGCGGCAGCAGCGGCTATGGCATCGTCATTACGCAGCAATTCAAACGCCAGGGACTCTTTTACTTTCGCCCGGATATCGGCTTTGGCCTGCGCTACCTGGAAGGAGCCCGGTCAGGTCATGACCTCGACCGCGACCGCTCCGTTGGCCTACCGCTGCGGCAGCTAAAGTTCAACCTCGGCGCCGCGGTGATCAAACCCTACATCCAATTCGGTATCACCCCAGCTGACACCTGGCCTGATCTACTGATTTCGCTTGGACCATCCGCCCAGATGGCCTTTGGCAACGTCACCGTCAACGGCAAAAGAGAAAACGTCGCCGTCGTCACCTCGTCAAACAGCGTCATCACCGGCTTTGTCGCCTTAGAAATCGTGTTTTGGCGCTTTGGTCGGGGTGCCCTGTCGGTCTTCACCGAGAACGAGGTCGCTGGCGGCGGTCGCGGTTCCACATTCTATCCTGGCAGCGTCGATGGCATGGACGACTTTCACGCCAGCTTTAACCACTCGGTGTCTGGTGGATTCTACGGCTTTGGCATCAAGGTCTTGTCGCCGTGGCCGTAACGGCAGGCAAACGGCGGCAAATACTCTGGGGATTGGTAGCCACGCCGGAAATGGCCTGTCCATGATGACCGGACCACTTGGAACATAAGATCTTCGAGGTTATGATGATAAACATCATCCACTTGACCTTGAGGTCCAACATGATCCCCACCGCCCGCGCACGACAACTAGCCCTGAGCTTGACGATGATGACCATGCCAGTGGTGCAAGGCTGTCGGACCACCGCTCCTGAAGGTGGGGCAGCGCTGGCGGCGGCCAAGCCCAGTACCGCCGCAGATCCGGATATCGGCAGCAGCCCAGATCTGCCAAACGCCAGCAAACAAGGTTTAAAGCTGGTGGCCTATGATAGCGACGGGATCGAGGCCCATTTGACACCAGCCGATGGCAGCAATCAGCTGCCTCCGCAGCTACAGGGCATTTGGTGGCTGGACGGCAACCCGCAGCCGGGCAGCGTCCTGCTGACGCTGCAACAAGCAACCTACGATAGCAACGAGAAGGCCTTTCGCTGGCGCTTTACCGATCCAGGCAACTATAGCTTCGTCGCTGGGCCCGACGGCCTTAAGGACTTTAGCGCCGGCTTGACGGCGGGGTCCGGCTATAAATTATCGATCGCTGACAGCGGTACGGAGATTCGCATCCTCGCTCGTATCAACATTCTCGGTACGACCATCGTCCTGCCCCGCGGTATCAGCGACTTCACCGCGACCCTGGCCGGAGACGGTCACTGGGTCCGGCATTCGAAGGTCTTTGGTATCACCCAAGCCGATTACGACATGCGCCGGATTGTCGACGCCCATGGCCAGCATGTTGAACCGGCCTATTCCAATTACCTTAAAACAGTCGGCAAGCGTTCTTACGTCGTGGAAAAAATCGCGCCGTAAACCGTGACAAGGGACGGCTGATACCATCATGCTATTGATCTCCATCAAAATGAACCATAGGAGACCTGCATGGGTCGGAAGCTCGCGGCTGCGCTGATTTGTGGACTATTAGCGGTAACGGCACAATCTTGCAAGACCGACGGATCCAACGTCGAAGCGACGAATCAATTCACCGGCAAGGCAGTCGGCTACTGGTACGAGATTATGAGCTTCAAGGATGGTGATCCGTTCAACTTTGTCGACTACCATCGCAGCAACAAGGACCTGCTTCTGGGCAACGCGGCTGGCGACTTGCTGCCCGAGACTCTAAAAGGGGCTTGGTTCATGGACGGCACGGTTTTAACCGACAGGACCATTGAGTTTACCCGCATCTACCCGAGCAAGGTCGGCGCCAACTTCATGCTCAAGATCTACGATCCTGTGGTGTTCACCTGGTCGGACCTGCCGGTGAGCCACAAGATGAACCAAATGTTCGACCAGTTTAGCTTTGAATACGAAGTCGAATTCCTCGACTGCCCCGCCGATGTCAAGGCCGAGCGGGAGCTTAAGTGGGGTATGAAAGATGGCGGCTGCAGCAAGGCCGATCAGCAGTTTGCAACGATTACCCCGTACGTTACGGTTGCTGGGCTCCGCACGGCGATATCCCATGGTTTAGCTTATTTCGACTTTTACCTACGCCCGACAGTCCCTGGCCAAGACTTTTTGGTTTGGGAACGCCGCACCAAGCTGTTTCGCTTTGTCGACGAGATCGTCGCAACGATCAGCCGAGCGACCGAAAAGAAGGAATGGACTCGCTACCAATTCACCCAGATCTTGGACAAGGACGCCAAAGTCCTTCAGTCCTATCCGCATTTCATCGCACGTTCGAAGGAGTTTGCTGCAGAGAACCATTTGAACTTCGAAACGATGATGTGGTTTCGCTGCTTCGAGGGAACGGCTGGCTGCAGTCGACAAAACCTCCAAAGCGCCAGCCCGTCGGACAAGGTTACCGGATCCTACGATCCACTTAACTATGCGGCGATGCCGATCTTTTAAGGACCCTACGCTAGCCCGATCACCTCGCTACGACCTTTTCACTTAGGTGGCGTGGGATTATGATGACCGCACACCTCACGTTGAACCTCTTCATAATCGCCGCGCCCACTCTCCACGTAGGACTCGTCATCCTCGTCCTCTACCTTCATCGGTGCAGCGAGATTGACCTCGACGATCGTTTTATTCTTGTCCCTTTTGTGGCCGGTGTCCGATGGCAGGACAGGAGAATGTTGGTTTTCCAGCGAAATACGCTTTAGCCTGGTGCGAAAGGCGTAGGTCTTGTCACCGGTCTTGACGACGGTGATCCGACGAAGATACTGGTTGCCACCAAAGCCAGCGTATTGCTTAAACTCGGTGACCAAGTCCGCCTCGGTCTGACTTTTGATTTCGTAGCCGTTCAGCAGCAGGGACTTGCGCATGGTCCCAAGATCGGTATCACGGCAAGTCGTCAAACGCTCGACCTCAGCGCTGCTCAGCGGCTGAAAGTGGGTGCAGCCTTGGAACGAAGCCACGGTAAGAGTGAGGAAAGGAAGTAGTTGCGAACGCAAGATCATACGAGGTCCATTAAGTTAATAAATCTTACTCTTTGATCGGTCTTGGGCGACAACTTTAGGCCACCAAGGACTGTATAGAATGCTTTGTCATAAAGTGCAAAATCCTTTCTTATCGCAATATTTAACGACTTTTAAGTGTGCGGCCCAATACCGCTGTAGATCCTGGTCTCAGGGTCACCCGAAAGACTGCCGATAGACATCTAGAGTTCTCGATGGACCTGGACGTTAAGCCAAGGGGACCTACACGGTGGCGACCCACCTGCATAAACCATCGCCGATGGCACTGCTTCTGTTCATGATCGCGGCGCTGACCTGCGGCCAGGCGGCAATTGGCAGCACGAGTCCACACATCGAGCGTGGCCACCTCGACTTGTCCCAGCAACCCCAAGCATGGGAACCGGTCTCGCTGAGCGGCGACTGGCAGTTCTTTTGGCAGCAGTTGGTCACACCGGGGGCAGCGGCCACCCCAGAGGCCGTATACTTTCCTATCCCGTCCATCTGGCGCGATGCCACGGCAGGTTCGCAGCCTCTCACCGAGCATGGTCAGGCCAGCTACCGTCTGCAGATCAAGTTGCCCTACGGGACCAGGCAGATAGGTTTGCATCTCCCCTACTTTTACGGCTGGGTAAAGCTTTTCATCAACGGCGAAGCAGTGCGTGAGTTCGGTAGCTATGATCCGAGCGTGCCACGGACCGAAGGCGGTGGCGGTGGCTACTACGTCTACCATGCGGTCTCAGGGCAAGACCTGGAGATCCTACTGCAGACTATCAACTATAACGCTGCTTATGGTGGCACGACCGCCGAGATGTTGCTCGGTGATGCCGAGACCATGGCCGTCCGCCAAGGCCTTCGCTTGGCGTTCGATGGCTTTATCTTTAGCACCATCATCTTCATGGCGTTTTATCACGGCTATATGTACATCAGTCGACGCCACGAGCGTTCGAATCTGTGGTTTGCCGTGTTCAGTCTGCTGATCGCCGCGCGCAATCTGATCGTCGGCGAAGGCAATATCGGTATGTCCTTCTTGCATGTGCCGGCACTATGGTCGTGGCGCTTAGAACTAGTCACCTATTATTTGGCGATTCCGGTCTTTGCTGAGTTCATCAACGTCATCTACCCGCAGGAAACACGGCGTCGCTATGCTTATATCTCGTGGGCAATGGCCGTTCCCTTAACCTTACTCACGCTAGTGACCAGCTCGGAAATCTTCAGCCCGCTGCGCATCATCATGCAGAGCCTGAATATCGGCTTGATGGTGGTCTATGGCCACGCCATCACCAAGGCGATCTTGCACCGTCGGCAGGGAGCCCGCATTTTTCTAGCGGGATTCGTCGCCTTGGCCATTCTTTCGATCATCGAGATCATCGCCGTCAATCTCAGGCTCGACCTGCCGCGGCTCTCTCCGATCGGCATGTATGTCTTTATCTGCTTCCAATCGATCCTCTTAGCTAAGCGCTTTAACACTGCCTTTGTCAGCGTCGAGCGCAGCGAGCAGCATATTCGTCACCTCAACGAAGAGCTAAGAGAACAGGAGCTAACCCGCTTGCAGCTAGCGCGCGCCAAAGCGGAACGCAATATCTTGCAGGCCAGCCTGGTCGAAGCACAGGCGGTTTATACCTCGCTTGGCGTGGCCGCCGGCAGCGTCCCCGGCATCGAGATAGCCAGCCATTTTCAAGCTGCCGAGATGGCCGGTGGCGACTGGCTGGGAATCAGCTACGACGAAAAGCGCCACCGTCTCTACCTAGTGATCGGCGACGTAACCGGTCACGATATGCTTTCTGCCCTGGTGACAGTGGCATCCGCCGGCACGTTTAAAGGCGCGATGGCGGCCATCAAATCGCAGGGCGAGACGGCGACGATGGACGACTGTTTGGCCATTTTGGTCAAGGTCATGAACGACTCAGTGCTCGGTTCAGGGCGCCAAGACCACCGCTTGATGACGATGGCGCTTCTCGCCATCGACGTCAGGACCGGCGACCTTGCCTATGCCAATGCCGGCCACACTCCCGTACTGCATGTATCAGATGGGGCCATCAAAGTGGTGTTAGCCCGCGCCAACCCGCTCGGTCTTGCTAACGACTTTATGATCGGCACCGCCCGCCTGCAACTGAGCAAAGGTGACGGCATCTTTCTCTACACCGATGGCCTTTTAGACAACGAAGGTCCGGAAGGTGACAAACTGCGGCTTCGGTCCCTCAAAGAAATCCTCCGGACGGAGCAGGATCCCAGCCTCGTGCACCAGCGGATCACCACCGATTGTGCGGCAATTTGGCAGGAGCACCCACCAAAGGATGATAGTAGCTTTGTTTATCTGAGGTGGAACGCCGAGGAACCAGATACGTTGCTACGGCAACGGCCATAATCAAAACAACGTACCCGAGCACGGCGTTTAGGAAAACCGCTTAAACGCCACAGTGCCATTGGTGCCACCAAAGCCGAAGGAGTTCGACAAGGCATAGCGCAGCGTTCGCTCCCTAGCCTTGAGCGGCGTGTAGTCGAGCGGACACTCTGGATCAGGTGTATGCAAGTTGGCCGTCGGAGGAATGAGCGAACGATGCATCGCCAAGACCGTCAGCACCGCCTCTATACCACCCGCGGCGCCCAGGCAATGTCCGGTGACGCCTTTGGTCGATGACACGGCCAGCTTATAGGCATGCGAGCCAAACACCTTGCCGATTGCGGTGCTCTCGTATTTGTCGTTAAGTCCGGTCGAGGTGCCATGCGCGTTGATATAATCAACCTGGTCGAGCGGAACGCTGCCGACCGCCAGCGCCATCTTCATACAGCGCTGCGCGCCTTCGCCCTCGGGCGCAGGCGCGGTGATATGGTGCGCGTCACCCGACATGCCGTAGCCGACCAGCTCGGCGTAGATCTTCGCGCCGCGGCGCTTGGCATGCTCGTATTCCTCTAGCACCAAAATTCCCGCACCTTCGCCCATGACGAACCCGTCGCGGTTTAAATCAAAAGGACGCGACGCCTCGGCCGGATGGTCGTTGTTGGTGCTGAGCGCCTTCATGGAAGCAAAGGCAGCGATCGACAGCCGGGTGATGGCGGACTCGGCGCCGCCGGCGATCATGACATCGGCCATATGGTTGCGGATGTAGAGAAAGGCCTCGCCGACCCCATGTGTCCCGCTGGTACAGGCGGTCGTCGTGCAGATATTGGGGCCCTTGAGATCAAGCAGACGCGACACGACGCCGGCCGCCATATTGGCGATGGTGTAGGGCATGAAGAACGGCGATACGCGCCTTGGTCCCTGCTCTTTCAAGATCAAGGTACTGGACTCGATCTCCTCGATTCCACCCATACCGACACCGATGGACGCGCCCCACCGCTCGCGGCCATCCTTGTGCTCGTCCAAACCAGCATCGCGGTAGGCTTCACGACTAGCGACAGAGGCCAACTGCACAAAGCGGCTGGTGCGCCGCGCCTCTTTAACATCGAAGACCGAACTGGCATCGAGATCTTTCACCTCACCAGCGATCTGGACCGACAGATCCGCCGCGTCAAACTTGGTGATCTTAGTAATACCCGAGCGCGCATGAATAGCGCCGTCCCACGTCGACTCAACATCGTTGCCACAGGGCGTTACCAAACCAAGGCCTGTCACCACCACTCGTCTCATCTTGGATCCTCACACTGCTTTTTCGCCATAGTTCACAGGTCTTGATGGTGAAGAAGCATGGCGCAACGGCCGGTTTTATTCAAGGGGCGTTGTACCACGCCTATCCGACACTAGACGCTAACCGTGAAACGCCCACTAGACCATGGTTTGGCGGTAAGCGGGCGGCCCCGTCAGCGAGCTTTGGGACTGATTCTATTGGCCTTTTTCCACCTGTTAAAAAACGGTAAATTCGCGATATCCAAGGTGTTCTCCGACGGGGGGAGGCGGTTTTTCTGGTACACCAGAAAGCTGCCGACCAACAGCAACACGAGGTTGGGCAGCCAAGCCGCAATCACTGCCTTCATATTACCGTTTTCGGCGAAATTTTTGAAACCCATCATCAGCACGTAACCGGCCATAATTGTCAAGATGGCACCGACGTAGGCCATACTTTTGCCACGGCGCGGGTCGGTGACGCCAAGGACCATCCCGAACATCGCGAAGGTGATCACCGCAAACGGCGCGGCAATCCGCGAATGCCAGAGAAAATCGGCGCGCTTGTAGTTGCCCTCTTGCTCATCGCTGCGCTTAGGCAAGGCCGCTAGCTCGTTGATGTACTTGCGCAGTTCCAGCGGGCGAAAGCTGCGGTAGTCGTCCTCGGCGGCATCGGCGCCGATAATCTGCTCGCGAAAGATGCGCAGAATATCGATATCGGTCTTGTTAAACTTGAGAATCGAGATCTTGGTGCTTGCACCAGCCGAGGTGGAAAAAGCCACTCCGTGGTCCAAAGATAGCTTTAGATCCCCGGTCTCGACTGATCCAGTCAGATTGCCCGACGGCGCCAGCAGCGTGAAGTTCGAATTTTTTGCATCACCGCCAGGTGCCAGCAGCACGTTTTGAAAATGCGTCCGATCCGATGAGATCTTTTCGGCGTACAAGACATAGCCCAGAAAGCCGTCGAGAAACACCCCAGGCTGCATCTTGTATTTGACCATATTATCGAGCTCGGTCTGGGTTTTGCGGTAAAAAAACTGCACCAGCTCGCGCCGCCCCCAGGCCTCAAGATTCATGGCGCTAGCCGCCGCAACCGCGTACAGCAACACCGACACCGTCATCACCGTGACCGCTGCCCGCTTGAGTGGATATCCAGCGGCTAGCAAAGCAGCGTACTCACCATCAGCGCTCAGGCGACCAAAGGTCAACACCGCCGCAAACAGATAGGCCATCGGGATCGTCAACGAGAGAAACGGCAGGATAATGTAGAGAAATGGCAGAAACACATTTTCCAGCGACAGGCCAAAAGTAACTAGGACTTCCGACAGGCGCACCAGCTGGGACACAACGATGATGGAGCAGATGATGATCAAGGCAGAAAAGAACTGCGGCAGCAGTTCTTTGAGCAAATAGCGAACGATCAGCAACCTCGGCCCCTTCTGCAGCACCCAGCGCGGGCCGGGTGGGCAACGTATTTGTCTCCAGCAACAAGCTGGCGATTTTAAACTCCGACAATCTCGGGTACCATAACACTATGACTTGGATTAGATCCCACATGATCGCGCGCACCGCTCGGGTCCTGGCGACCGCTTGCGGGGTTGGCCTCGGTTTTAGCCGTGTTCTGCTGGCTGAAGGCGCTCCTCTGCCCGTGGTGCCACCGGACCTGCCCGCCGCAAGTGCCGATGGTTTAATATACCTCGCCGGGACCGATGGTGTCCTGCGCGCCACCACCATCGATCCCGCTTTGCAGCAACGGCTGACCAGCTACCTGGCCGATAGCCACAGCCCGATCGGCGGCGTCGTCGTCGCCGACGTGCACACCGGTAGCATCCTCGCCATGGCCCAAGGTCGCCGGCCCGATGCCTGGGGAGGCCGCACGCACACCGCCCTGCACGCAGGTTTCCCGGCTGCCTCGCTGTTTAAAACGGTCGTCGCCACCGCCGCCTTTGAAGTCGTCGACCTCGATGCCAATGCCAGCGTCGGCCTGACCGGCGGCTGCTCGCACGTCCGCGAGACCGGCGAATGGCTGCGCGATCATTCGCCCAACGACCACAGCCGCATGTCGATGCGCACGGCCTTTGGCAAATCATGCAACGGCTACTTCGCCAAAATTGGCGTCAACGAACTCGGCATCGGCATCATCACCGAATTCGCCCGCCGTTTTGGCTGGGAGACCGGAGTCCCAGCCGACTTTAAGATCGAGAAAAGCCCGTTTCACCCGCCCGTACCGCAGACGGCCAGCGCCCACACTGTCGGCAGCTTCGCCGCTGGTTTTGGCAAGGTTGGCCTGAGCGCGGCGCATGCGGCATATATCATGCTAACGATTGCCAATCGCGGCGCCCAGGTGCCGCTGCGCCTCTTTCGCGACTCGCCGCTACCGCCGCCGGTGGCCGAACGCCGCCGCATCTTTGGCGAGGACACGGCCGACCGTCTGGCTTCGGTCCTCGATGCCTCGGTCAAAAGCGGCACCTCGGCGTTTGCCTTCAGGCGCGGTAAGTACCGCCGCATCCAAGACATCGTCGGTGGCAAGACCGGTACCCTCACCGGCAGCTCACCGCACGGCCTAACCAGCTGGTTTGCCGGGCTGGCCCCCAAAGACGCCCCCGAAGTCGTCATCGGCAGCGTCGTCCTTTTGGAGGCCAACTGGCACATCAAAGGCCCCAACCTAGCCGCCGAGGGCCTGTGGTCTTACTTTGATCTGAGGCTAAACCAAAAGGCCATGAACACCGCCAGTTTCATGCCGGTTGCCACCCGAGAAAACGCTAAAAAGACCGAGTAAACAAGCATGCCCTTGCCGACTCCCCAGAAAGCCTGCTAAGACCCTCTGAGATCTGTCTTTTCCGGGGGTTCAAGGCGATGGCTCAGCAAGGTATTCCAGTCGTCGATCTGAGGGAATTTAAGGATGCTCGAAACGGTCGGGCGCGATTTGTCGATCAAATTGGCGCGGCCATGGCTGACACTGGATTCTTTGTCCTCGAAGGGCATGGCATCCAAGACGAGTTGATCGAGCGCGCCTACGCGCTAGCGGAATCCTTGTTTTTAAAGACCGAGGCAGAAAAGCAACGCTACGAGCGCCGCGACCTGCATGGGCAACGCGGTTACACCGCGTTCGGCCGGGAACACGCCAAAGACGCGGACGCCCCTGACCTCAAGGAGTTCTGGCACGTCGGTCAGGAGTTAGCCCAAGGCCACCCCTTGGCCGACGTCTATCCGGCCAATATCTGGCCAACAGAAGTACCGGAATTTAAGGCTGTCTACTCGTCCTTGTTTCGCTTACTCGACGCCTGTGCCGGCGACCTTCTGCAGGCCTGCGCACTGGCCATCGGCGAGCCGACCGAGCGCTTTTCGAGCTTGGCCAAAGACGGCAACTCCATCCTGCGCGTCATTCACTACCCGCCGATCGGCTTAGACGCGCACCCCAAGAGTATCCGCGCCGCCGCCCACGAAGATATCAACCTCATCACCCTGCTGCCTGCGGCTACTGCTGGCGGCCTTGAACTGCTGGAGCGAAATGGCCGTTGGCGCCCGGTCGAGGCCACCAAGGGCCAGATCATCGTCGACGCCGGCGACATGCTGCAAAATATCACCAACGGCCTGTTTAAAAGTACCACCCACCGCGTCATCAATCCCGGCAACTCGCGGGACCGACGCTTCTCGCTACCGTTCTTTGTCCACCCACGCTCCGAGGTGGATCTAACGCCCTTGCCTAGCTGCGTCGCACTCACCGGGGGAAAGGTGGCCTTCCCGCCGATCACCGCCGGCGACTATTTGCAGCAGCGGCTGCGGGAAATAGGCTTGAAATGAACGCAATGATGCGGGTACAGCAGTGGGCTCCAGGATTACTCGTCACCCTTTGCTCGGTGCAGGCGCCGCTAGCAAGAGCCGAATGGACCGCCAACGTCGGCTACCACAACCCCGTCGATGCGACCATCGGCCTAAACCTGCTCTACTTTGGCAAGCCGTGGGCCTTTGAGGTCGGGCTAGGCTGGATCGACGCCAGCACCGATAAGACGACGACGACGGACAAAAACAGCTCGACCAAGACCAAGACCACGGGTGGCAGCGTCGCTGCGGCCGGAGATGTCGACGTCAAGTACCTGTTCGGCACCAGTAAATTCCGGCCCTATGTGCAAGCGGGAGTTGGCATCGGTATCGGCGCTGGGGCGGGATCTTCGGCTGGTCTCGGAGCCAGTGCAGGAGGCCTCTTTGCCGGGATCGGCCTGATGTTGGGCAATCCTGGATTTTATGGTTATGGTGCGTATAACAGCGACAAATACGGCAACACCTTTGCCCAGGGCGGCTTGGGCGTGAGCCTTTAAGGTGTTTAACCACCACCATTGCAAAAGGCGTGGCGATTATGAATTCCTCTGAGTCCGCATGGTCCTCCTGGCGCTCCGCTTTGCTGCATAGGGCCGTCTTAGTCGCTTCGCTCGGCTACTTTGTCGATGTTTATGACTTGGTCTTGTTTAGCATCGTCCGCGTGGCTAGCCTACGCAGTCTCGGCGTCGCCGAGGATCAGCTGCTCACCGTTGGCGTGCAGCTGCTGAATATGCAGATGATCGGCATGTTGATCGGTGGGGTGTTGTGGGGTGTGTTGGGCGACCGGCATGGTCGCATCTCGGTGCTGTTTGGTTCCATTGCGCTGTATTCGCTCGCCAACATCGCCAATGCATTTGCGACCACGACGGAGATGTATGCGGTCTTGAGGCTGCTCGCCGGCATCGGTTTGGCCGGAGAATTGGGCGCGGCGGTGACGCTTGTCAGTGAAACGCTACCGCGTGAGACCAGGGGTTACGGCACCAGCTTTGTCGCCGGATTTGGCGTCTCTGGCGCCATCGTCGCCGCGGCGGTGGCGGCGAATTTTGATTGGCGGGCCTCTTACGTGGTCGGCGGCGTCATGGGTCTCCTATTGCTCCTCCTGCGCCTCAGAATGGCCGAGTCTGGGATGTTCTCGTCGTTGAGTACCAAGACAGGCATTAGCAAGGGCAACTTTTTTCAGCTTTTTACGCAGAAAGAACGCTTTTGGCGCTACCTGCGCTGCATCCTCATCGGCATGCCGACATGGTTTGTCATCGGTATCTTAGTGACCTTTTCGCCAGAGATCTGCGCTGAGCTAGGCGCGACAGGCAAGATTACGGCCGGGACGAGTATTTTATTTAACTACGCCGGACTCATCGTTGGCGATTTAGCCAGCGGTTTGCTCAGTCAATGGTGGCGTAGCCGGCGCAAGGTCGTGGCGGTCTTTGTCACCTTAACGATGGCGGGCTGCGCGGCGTATTTGCTGCTGCACGGCAGAAGCCCTGCGGTTTACTACGGGGTCTTTTTCATCCTCGGGTGCTCGGCGGGATATTGGGCGCTGTTTGTCACCATTGCCGCCGAGCAGTTTGGCACGAATCTACGCGCGACAG
This sequence comes from uncultured Pseudomonadota bacterium, assembly GCA_903928445.1. GTDB lineage: Bacteria > Bdellovibrionota_B > Oligoflexia > Oligoflexales > CAIYRB01 > CAIYRB01. The sequence goes on from CAIYRB010000112.1 coordinate 33,347, forward strand.
TGGCGACCACCGCACCGAACTTCATCCGTGGCTCGGTCGTGCTCCTGACCATGGCCCTCACCTGGCTGCGTGGGTCTTTTGGCTTGACCGGCGGCGCGATGATCGTTGGTGCTGGGTGCTTTGCGTTGACCTTTGCGGCGCTGTGGCGCTTACCGGAGACCTTTGGCAAAGATTTGGATTTTGTTGAAGGCGCAGCTGAATAAATACCCTTCCCTTTCTCCCCCACTCCATTTTTCCGTTGTCAAAGCGAAGGCCTGCATGAGACCACGCAGTAGCGGAGGCCGAGACCTTTTACTTGAACGCAGCACTCGTCTACTTTGACTTTTTCAGGACGTACCAAGCAAACCAAAGTAGTGCAGCAACTGGTTGCGACTACTTGCAGGTAAATTCGCCAGGAAACCAGGCGTCGCTATAGGTCGGAAAGACCTTTTTAGCCGCATCACAGGCGCTAGCGGGCAGAGTATTACCGGTCGCAATCGTCGCCAAAGCAGCATGAGCGAAAGTGCCGAAGGTCAGGTTAGCGCTGGCCGCACCTTGAGCTGGCAGATAAACCTGACCGATGCGTTTGGCCCAGTCTAACATCAGCGCGGCCTTTTTAGCGGCGTCTTGTCCAGCAGAAGCCGAAAAGATCTGATCTACTCCGTACGCGAATATCGCACCGATGACGTGAATATCCTGATAAAAAGGCACACTGCAATCAATGTTGGCGCTGGCCTTGGTAGTCGCCATAAACTGAGCCAGGACGGCAGCACTAAGGACCTTTGGTTGCGCATCGGCAAACAGCGCAGTGCCGGCATCGCGATTTTCATGGAAGCAATCGATGCCTTTAGTCATGCCGGGCGCTGAGCCCTGGACGTAATAGGCGTAGAGGTCGGCGAAGCCTTCGTTGACGGCGGCCAGTAGATCAGCGTCACCGACATGACGCTCCCCAGACACGGCGGCAAGGGCAAACCCCGTGTTAGGTTCAAAAGCAGTCGGGAAGGAGTGCACCGGCACAGCGCCAGCGATGCCACTCGTGGCATCGGCGATGTCGCTATGAAAACGAAAGATATGATGGCCAAACTCGTGGGCGAGGGTCCAAGGAATCTCCCACAGATTGACGTCGACCCAGCGGCCCAGCGACACGCCGTACGCTCCCTTTGGGAAGATGACGAAGGTTGGGCTACCGGAGAAGTTCGGCACATAACTCAGGTTGTCGACCGCTTCACTGCGGGCGGCCCCGCCCTGATAGAGGGTTTCCACCTTGGGTAAGACCAACAACGTGGCTTCGGGTAAATCGCTGGAATGGCCGTCAACCTTACGATAGAAGACCGAGGCGGTTTCCAGCATGGCGAGACCGGTTAGAGCAACCGCTTCAACCGAGGTCCGCACAAACTCCCGCTTTGTGTCACAGATATTGAGTGGAGTCGAGGCGGCAACCAAGCTCACCGGCGGCGTACTTTGGCAGAGGCTGGCATCGGTGGCGCTACCACAGTCGGTTTGCTGGTAAAGGCCATACAAAGCGATGGCGATGCCCGTACCGGACAAGGCGGGGCGAGCCTGCGCTGTGGGAAAGCTTAAGTTTGTCTGTACAACCTTGCCGTCTCTCCACACAGATAAATTCGCATGGTCGATCGTGCCACCTCCAGTCACGCTGCTTTGACAGGCAGGATCGGCGATGAGGTAGCGACTGGCAAAGTAGCCATCGAAGAATTCAGCGGTGATTTGCGGTGCCACCGTCGCGGGCGGAATGATGGGTTGATCATTCGTCCCCTTTTTTCCACAGGCAGATACCAGAGACAAGGTCAGCAGCAGCAGGCGGGAGTCCATGGGAGCCTCAAAATCAGCGGGAGGAGGAGGAGGAGGATCACGTACAGCAGGGAACGGGAGCCAGCAGCAAAGCGGCCCTTAAGCGCCGCGAGTGGCCGGTATCAAATCGCAGGCAATGGTCACAGAGCCTTCGGCATGCGGGCGAAATTTAACCAAGGAACCGACCTTCATATTGCGGATATCCGACTTCTGAACGTCGGACGGGAAGAACATGATGCTCCCTTGTTTAAAGGATGGATCATCGACGGCTAGCCAGCCGACACGGTCGGGATTGTAGTGGGTGACGCGACCAAGGAATTCAAAATCACCCTGCGTCCCCGGGTCGAGCACCATGGCTCCCGTGGTGTGAATCGCGGCGATGGCCGCTTCGAAGGCTTGGCGCTTTGGGTCATCCGCTTGCACAAAGATGTAGAGCATGTGCTTGGCCCTGGTGCAGGCAACGTAGATCAAGCTAGCCATGATGGCATTGCTCAGTGGCAGATTATACTCACTTACGTTGAGCAGAATGCCGACGTTGGTCTCCATCCCCTTGAATCCGGCGATGGTCGTCAGGCCGATCGTCTCCTTGGGTGCTTTAGCTTCGCGCCAGGTGTTTTTTTGCGAATGGGTCAGGCGATGGAGCGGAATCTTGATGACCTCGTCGGTCTGGTACAGCACGGACTCCTTTGCCGCTGGGTTGCGGGCCGACAGGATGGTCAGGTCCTCGTTGCTCAGCCCCTCTTCACGCGTCAGCTTGCGCACGAGGCGCCCAAGCAGGCGACGGGCATCCTCGCTATCTTGATAGACGATCAATTCCGGGACATAACCGAGGCGACCGGCGTGACTGAGCATGGTCGGCTTTTGCACGCGAAAGCTGCGCGCAAAGGTCGCAATCTCGCGCGTCGTTCGGTAGTTGTGCACCAAGGGAAAGTACGGTGGCTTAATCGGCAGGGTATCAGCGGCGACGAAGGCGTGCTCGCCGCCGCCGGAGCCAAAGACTCCCTGACTACTATCGAAAAACAGGTAAAAATGTGCTTCATCCCCCAAGGCATCGGTGCTGGCGAGCAGCAGCTCAAGGGCATCCCACCAAAACGGCTGCACATCCTGGGCTTCATCGCAGATCATGACGTCGTAGCGAGTGGTGCTTTGGGCGATGGCGGCCTTAAGTCGCACCGGAGCCTCATACTGAATCCAGTCGTCCCTTTCGCCGACGAAATCACCGGCGGGAACCAGGAGATTGACGCCGTAATTGAGTCCTAGCTCGGCGTAGCTCATGGTCGTGACGCCGTCGCCTAAGTCGCGGCGCAAAAGCAAGGTGAGCAGTGCATTGGAACCGACCAGAAGGACCTTTTTGCCCTGATCACGCATGTGCTTAGCCAACATGACGGCGAGCATGGTTTTGCCGGTGCCGGCTTCGCCCTCGATCGCCAAGCGCTTGGTGCTGGCAATCGGCATGATCAGGGTCTCGTGAATATGTTCGACGTCGCGAACGCGGTGTTCATGGGTGTCGATATAGTCGCGCAGATAGAGTTTGGTGGTAAACGTCGAGCCGATCAGTAAACGGTCGAGCTCTGCCCCGACGCTGGCAAAGTCGAGGTACTTCTCTGGCTGCGACTTCTTGGCGATCGCCTTTAGCGCAGCATCGAGGTCCTTGATCCGGGTGCGACCGATGACGATCTCTGGAACCATGGACGACGATTCAGGAAACTCCTCTTCCGCAGCGCCGGGAAAGCACACCGCATGACTGACCGGTACGCGCAACTGATGGCGGCGCAGATAGCGCAAAAAGCGGCTCTTCCACACCAGCGCTTGCTGGAACGGGTCTTTGATCGCAAAGCTTTCGCCGTGCCGGTTGACAGAGTAAAAAAGTCCTGTTTGGGCATCATGGCGAATCCGGCCGCCTTTGACCTCGACGACGATGATCCCGTAGCTTGGATGGTAGCAGACAAAGTCGATCTCGTTGTCGCGTAGGCCCTCTTCACCATCCATCGTCGACAAGGTGCGCGAGTGATAGACCTGCCAGCCAGTGCCCAAGGTGGCGCGACATTGGTTGTAAAATTGCTCCTCGGCGCTACTGGAGAAGACGATCCGCGTCTGCTCACTGTCGGGATGCAGGCGAGCCTTAGCTAACGTTTTGGAAGAACTCATGCTTTTTTTGCCTTCGCAGCTCGCACCATGGAGTGAACTTCGGACTCGGGGAGATAAGCACCGTGGAGGCGCCGTGCACGACCAGCGGCGAGGTAGAGCATATCGCCTTTGCCGAGCAGGGTTTCTGCCCCGCTCTGATCGAGGATGGTGCGAGAATCAAGGCCGCTCATGACGCGAAAGGCAACACGAGTGGGGAAGTTTGCCTTGATGAGTCCCGTCACGACCTGTGCCGTTGGCCGCTGCGTGGCAATCACCATATGGATACCGCAGGCGCGGGCCTTCTGGGCCAGGCGGGTGATCGGTGTCTCGATCTCTTTGCCAAGGAGCATCATCATATCGGCCATCTCATCGATGATCAGGACGATATAGGGCATCGGCGCCCACTTGCCGTCAAAGTCGAGAAACTCGGTCTTCTTACGGCTACGCACGACGTCGTTAAAGCCATCGATGCTGCGAGCACCGACAGCACGCATCTGGCGATAGCGTTCGTCCATTTCCACGACCAAACGCTGCAGCACGCTACGTGCCTCCAGGGCGGGATCAGTGACCACAGGACAAGCCATATGCGGCAGGCTGTTGTAGGCGGCCAGCTCGACCATTTTCGGATCGATCATGACCAGGCGCAGCGTGGTCGCCGTGTGCCGTGCGATCAAGCTACCGATCAAGGTATTCATAAACACCGATTTACCAGCCCCGGTCGAACCGGCGACCAGAAGGTGCGGCATGTCAGCAAGGTCCTCGATCACCGGTTGGCCAAAGATATCGACGCCCATGGCGATGGGCAGCTTACGTTTTGGCGCGGCGAAGTCGCTGCTACCGATGAGCTCATTGAAGCCGATGATGGTCGGGGCAGAGTTGGGCACTTCAAAACCAACGGTGTCTTTGCCTGGGATCGGGGCAAGAACGCGCAGGCTTTGCGCCTTGAGCATCCGCGCCAAGTCCTCGCCAAGTGCCGAAATCTTGCTAAGCTTTGTCCCCGGAGCCGGTTTGAATTCATAGGTGGTCACCACCGGACCCTGAGTCACCTCGCCAATTTCTCCAGCGATCTTGAACTCGGCAAGCTGGGCGACCAGAAGCTCGCTCATCGATTTAAAATGCGCCGATTGATCGGCCGCTTTGGCTGTTCTGGTAAACAAGGCTGCGGTAGGCTTGCCGTGAGCTGGGCCATCGTAGATAAAGTCCAAATGCACCTGAGCGCCTGGCTCTTGCAAGGCCCCAGCACCGGCTACGCGAGCTTTCGCTAGCGGCGGCGCCGCCTCAGTGCCGCCTGCGCTAGGACCAACGGCTTTGGCGCTGGTTGAGCGCCAGGGCTGACGCGAGACCAAGCGGCGCAGCGACCGGCGCAGATAATAGACGCCGTCGCTGCACAGCGCCGCGGTTTTAAACATCGATACATTTCCGGTCAGCACCAAGAGGATCACACCGCCGACGGTGAGGCAGGTCAAGCCACCACCGTAACCGAGCTGCGGCACGAACGAAGCGTAGAGCTTATGGCCGATCAATCCGCCAAAGCCAAAGCTGGGTTCAGACAAGTGGGTTTTGCCAAGGAGCAGCTGGGCAAAGCCTGACAGGTCAGAGGCGAGGATCAAGAAGCCAAGAAAGCGCCGCGGCGCTGGCAGCAGCACGAAGCCAGTGGCTGTCAACAGTCCCCATGCGCCAAAAGCGATCGGCCAAGCCATGCCAATGACGCCAAAGCGCCCCAGGATATGCGCCGCAGCTACGGCACCAGCCGGCCCGGCCAGGTTGCGGACACCAAAGGTAGTGATGCCTGCTGGTGAGTAATCGTAGGGATTAAAGGTGTAACAGGCGAGGGCGAGATAAAAGCCGACGCCCATGAGTAAAAAGCCCCAAGCCTCAAGCCATGCCGACTTGGTCGGGACCGCTGCCTTCAACCTTTTGTCCACCAGGGTGTGTAAACCAATCATGAACGACTCCGTCAACTTCAGCCCAACTGCATCTGTAGCCACCACCACGGTCGACCGACCGGTTCTGCGGCTATTCCTATTCAAGTCGTGGGCCAACTTGCCGGGGTCTCAATGGACTGATATAATTGGCTTGATTTTGGGGTAGAGCGAAGGCCATGACTAAAACTTAGTCAAATCGTCTATCTAGCAGGGTGCCCTGGACGCTTGCTGTCATTCGAGAACTTGAGACGACTATGGCCGCCACGAACACGAGCATAACCAACATCCTCCTCATCGACGATGATGAATCCTTCAATGAGCTGCTGCGGGAATACCTCAGATCGCAGCACGGCAAGGCGTCGATCGACAGTGTTAACACCGGCACGGAGGCATGGGCCAAGCTCAGCAAGAACACCTATAGCCTGGTCATCATCGATTGGCGCTTGCCGGGTGTCAGTGGAATGACCTTATTCAACCGCCTGCGCTCCTTGCCAGACTATGAAAAGATCCCCGTGCTGGTCAGCTCAGGCCTGCTGCAACAAGCGGACTTTCGCCTGATCGATGAATTTGCCTGCACCATGTGTCTGGCCAAGCCCTACAGCGAAAGAGCCCTAAGCGACGCCATCGCCAAGCTGATGGCCGATAGCCAATGGTGCGCTGCCAACCAACTCATCGTGACAAAGCTGATGACCGGAGTGCTGCAAGGGCATCGACCAGCGTTGACCGCTCTGCAGGAGCTGCTGCATCACTCCGTCGCCAATACCCTGCCGATTACCATCATGGCGGCGCGCCAGGCCAGGCATGGCGGGGACCTTAAGACCGCCGAAATCCTGCTGCAAACGCTGCTGAAAAAGCAACCTGAAGCGGTGCCAGCTTTGTTCGAGTTGGCTAAGGTGCTGTTTCAAGCCAAGCAGCCGCACGAGGCCATGGCCGCACTTGCCACGGCGCAAAAGCTGAGCCCAAAGAACCTCAGCAGAGCGCATATGATGGGCGAAGTCGCGCTCAATCAAGCCCAACCAAAGGCAGCTGAGGGCTTCTTCACTCAGGCGCTGCAGATCGATCCGGAGCATCAACCGTCGCAGCGCGGCCAAGCCCTCAGCATAGCGCTGCAACAGCACTTAGCTGCGAATGGCGGCGCGAGCAAGATCGAGCAATCGTTTGCCTCGATGATCAATATGATGGGCATCAGCCTGGTACGTCTCGGTAAATACCAAGAGGGTATCAAGCGCTATCAAGAGGCCATGGAGTTTATCCAAGACCCGCTGGACAAGGCGCGACTTTCCTATAACCTCGGACTCGGTTTGCGGCGCGCGGGACGGCCCGAAGATGCCCGCAAATGGTACGTTGAGGCTGACCGGATCGCCGGTGGCACCTTGATGAAAGCACGTCGAGCACTGGGTCATGCCGTGCCAGCTGATGAGCACGGCGATGATAATCTCGAAGAGACCTTCGCGCCGACGCCGGGCATTCGCGTCGCGCTTGCACCGCCATCACCGGAGCGCAAACCGGCGGTGGTTGCGTCACCGCAGCCGAAGCCTAAGGCCGAGGCGGCCAAGCCAGCTGCCAAGCCGGCAAAGGCTCCTGCGCCGAGCGTCACCACCAAGGCTGA
>CAIYRB010000113.1 GCA_903928445.1 uncultured Pseudomonadota bacterium
AATCTGACCTTGTAGGTCTGGTCCGCCTTGGATCAAACGAATGGTTTCGCGCTCCTGCGCCAACAGTCCGCCAGCATCGTCGAAGTAGAAATCGTCGCGGGCAAAGAGTTGCAATGGGTATGGTGACATCCTGCCTTGTTGGTCCTTGACCGCGGTGCGTGGAAGTGACCAGACGCTACCACCAGCCGCGATGAAGTCCTCTATGGCTGCAATCTCTGTTGTTGATAATTCAAAGGCATAACCAGGCAGGATCAGCACTTTCGCTTGGCTCAGCTCGCCCTTTGCGGCAACGATACTTGGCGCCATAGCAATGCCGAGTCCACGGCGTAAAAACGGCCGCTGTAGTTGTTCGATCAGGCGAACGCCGTTCCACAGCGTCGTCTGGCTAGAAATATCATGAGCCCATAGGCTCTCCATGTTGTGGATGATCAGCACGTCGGTGGTTGGACATGGCAAGGTCCTAAGGTCGAAGTGACTGGCTACTGCAGCAAAGGCCTGAGTCTTGGCCGCGATGATCAGTTCTTGGCGCGACTTCGGTAGGCGTAAGTCATGCGGGACGATGCCGTCGTGGTATTGTTCGACACCGCCGTAGAAGCGCTGCCAACTAAAGTAATACATCGCTTCAGCGCCGAGAAACGCCGCCTGCATACCCCAGAGAAAGAGCCAGTCGATACCCCAACGCCCGTTGACCTGCTGCCAGTTGACCTGGACGGGCTGCTGCTCGAGGACGATAAATTTACGTCCCCCCTTTAACGATCGCATCAGATTGTATTGACTAGCCGAAGACAGGGGATCTGGAACAGCCTGCATTTGGTAGTGGTCGTATCCAGCAACATCGAGATCCTCGCACAGCTGCCATAAACAGATGTCAAACATCATCGGTACAATATTGTGGGTCACGCGGCGGCCCGGCGAATAGCGACGGATGATCTCGACCTGGTCGCGTTGGAAGTCGCGGTAGGACTCGCTCATAAAGCGGCGGTAGGCCAGCTCCAAATGCGGATTGGCTTCGGTCCAGGTGTGCTTTGGTAGTTCAACTTCATTAAACGACCGGTAGTGCTGCGACCAAAAGCAAGTAAACCACGTCTCGTTTAAACAGGCGATGTCGCCGGCAAACTGGCGTTCAAGCCAGAGGCGAAAGGCAGCGAGGACAGCATCGGTGAAGATCTCTGCCGAGCTGTGATTGGCAAGCTCATTGTCGGTTTGCCAGGCGGTGACCGCAGGGTGGGTGCCAAAGGCCTTGGCATAGACCTCGGTGATCCGCCGCGACTCAGCGCGGTAGTGCGGACTTTCGGGGTCGTAGTGGCGCCGTCCGCCCCAGGGGATTCGGTAGCCGCTGCGAGTGATGGGCAGGATCTCTGGGTGCGCGTCGATGAGCCACTTGGGTGGCGTCGCCGTTGGCGTACACAGCATGACGCTGATGTCGAACTCGAGGGCCAGGTCAAGGGTCTGGGTGAAGACCTCGGTATGAAGGACTCCTGGCGACGGCTCAACGTGTGACCAGCTGAACTCGCCAATCCGCACAACGCCAATGCCGTCTTTGCGCATGCGTTCAAAGTCTACCCGCAGCCGCTGGGCCACAGTGAGCCGCTTGATCTCGCCAGAGGCAAGGCGGGCCTCCTTGCCCTCACTTAGGTAGTCGGGATAGTAGGCGACGCCGAGGGTGAATAAACGGTCTTTGTCAGTCATAGGGCCGGTTCCATTGGGGGAGCCTCACTCTAGCTCTGCGCCCCTGTCCCCCCACTCGTGGCTATGACGACAGGCGTGCTGCACATCTCACGGTCCATTCATAACTTTAACCTGACGATAAATCGATTCCATTGGTGGATCCTTGAAAGAAAAAGTGTAGCTATCGTTGTCATATGGCGTGCCGTCGGCTCTATTCGGCACCGATTGCCAAATCATGGTCCCGGCGTAGCCGGCTTGATTGGCGGCCTGGTAGATCTGGTCTAACCATTTTGCGCGGTCGGCGGCGTAGCCTGCGGCCGCGACCCTGACGGCAAAAGCGCTGTGGTCGGTGGGTTCGACAGTGGCGTAACCGGTTTCTTCGATGATGATCGGTTTTCCGGCGGCGTGCGCAATCTTCGCCCGGTCTTGAATCACCTGCGGCACGAACCAACTCTGAAATTCGCTCGAAGCGACGTTCCAATTGTCCGGATACAGATGTGTGGTGGCAAAGGAAACATTGGGCAGGGCGATATTGCGGTCAAAGTCGACACCTTTTGAGCCGTCAAATACCCAGGTATTTTTACGACCGTCACCACCCCGGACGCGGTAGCCCTCCTCGCCAGTAGAAATGAGGTGGTTGTGGTCGATGCTGCGGACAAAGGTGGTGATCTCTCCGAGCCAGTGGTTGACCAAGGTGCCTGGCTTACCATCGACAAAGGGCTTGCAAGCAGCATCGATTGGGCCGGCGCCGCCGCTTTCGTAAAGATCTGTGGTGTGTGGTTCATTGGCGACCTCGATATCCATGATCGCCGGGTCATCTTTATACATGATGCCGCTGACGGTATTCTTGCGGTTTAAGATGGTCTCAACGTAGCTCTTGTAGGCATTAATCACCTTTTGATTGCAGTAGAATGCCTGGCGGCTTTCACCCGGATCACCGTGAACTTTGACCCACCATGCCATACCACAATACTGTGGCTCGAAATTGACGAAGGGGATGATTAACTTGAGATTATGCTTAGCGGCCTGCGCTACGACCAGATCCAGGTAGCTGAGAGCGGACTCGTTGATTTGGCCGTGTTGATCCAAAATGGCGGGACCAAGGGAAGCGCTGCTATTGCCTTGTAACATTTCGGCAGTCCAGGTGCTTGGCGTCTCGCAGCCAAAACCCCAGACGCGAAGGACCTTGAGGCCGCCGCTGGACAGCTTGGTCATGATGTCGTCGACTTCGCTAGGGGTGAACTTTAAGTCGCGCAGACTCAGACGGTAAAAGTTGGTGCCTTGGAAGGCAAATGGCTTACCGTCTAGGGTGAATGTCGTGCCGGACACCTCGACGAACTTACTCGACGTGGCATTCTCGGGCGTCGCTGGGCTGGTGGCCGAAGCGACGCTGCCCGCCGGTGTCTGGGTTTTGCAATGGACCAGCATTAGGGTGGCCAAGACCACCTGGCGAATGGAGCTGCCACCGGTAAATTTGGGCATGAGTGAAGTCCTTAATGTGGTGAGAGCTGCTTAAGTTGCCGGCGAACCTAGGAACTTTTAGTTTACCATTGGTCGCCGTTGTTCGGCAGCGTTCGTCTATTCGATTGGATGGCGAGCGATTTGGGAAATAAATATTAATTAATTCAGTGGTATAAAAAGGAATGTTAGTTTCGGCTAAGGTTTTTTCGCGTCCAGCCGATGTCATGGCAGGAGTTAGATACTTCGCCTGATTTTACGAGGGCAAGAGACATGGCTGTAAAATTTAACCGAATTGCCTTTAAACTTTTCGCTGTTTGTCTTTCATTTGCTCTTCCGATCACGGTGTTGCTGTTTTTGATGATCGACGCAAAGAACAAAGATATCGAATTTGCGGCGATGGAAAAGCTTGGCGACCTATACCAGAGGCCTCTGGAATTGTTACTGAAGGACTTATCCTTACATCGGTGGGCGGCCCTGCGCTTAGCCAATGGCGACTCCAGTCAGGCGTCTGAGCTTCAGGCGACTGAGGCCGCAGCAGACAAGGACTTGGCCGCATTGCTGGCAGTCAATGCCGAGATTGGCGTCACGCTGCAGTTTACGGAAGAGGGTCTCGCCAAGCGCAAAAGAAACGAGTTTACAGCAGAAAATCTGGAAAAGTCGTGGACGGATCTGAAAACCAAGCAGTCGACCATGGACTCCGCGGCGGTTCAGGCCGCCCACGACAAGTTGATTGCGCACATCTCGACCATGATCACGCACATGGGCGACACTTCAAACCTTATTCTCGACCCCGATCTCGATAGCTACTACTTTATGGACGTGACACTGCTAGCCTTGCCTCAACCCCAAAATCGCTTGCAAAATATCGCGGTATTTGTCGAAACCGTGACCAAGGCGGGCAAGCTTACCGCTGCTGATCGCATTCAGGCGAGTGTTTACTCCGCCTTTCTGAAAGAGGCGGATCTGGACCGGATCAACGCTAGCTCGCAGACTGCTCTCAACGAAGACCAAAACTTTTACGGCGTCAGTCCTAGCTTGCAGAAAAAGCTCCCACCTGCTTTGGCAAAGAACACCCCTCTGGTCGAGGCGGTCATTGCCGATCTGAAGGCCTTAGGCGAAGTCCCCGATGTGAAGGCCTATAATGTTGTGTCCTTTCGCGCGCACCTGCGCGCTGCGTTGCTGAACGTCTACGACTTCCACGCGATGGCGTTTCATGAAGAAGACATACTGCTCAAAAACCGCATCGCTGATATTCAAGGCCAAAAATCCCGGGCCTTTGTTTGGACTAGTCTGTCGCTGGCGATCGCGGCACTGTTGGCCTTTGCCATCACCAGTGGCCTGATTCGTCGCGTCAAGCGCGTGATTGGTGTGACCAGGACCATTGCCAATGGCGATCTCAACGCCCGTGTCGGGATGAAGCCCGGTGATGAAGTGAGCGAGTTGGCACAATCATTCGACGTGATGACCGCCAAGGTCGTTGGTCTGAACGAAGAGGTGGCGCGGAAAAACCGCGACCTGCAGGGTATTAATGCCAACCTCGAAGGCATCGTGGCGGAACGTACCGCAACCATTAAGACCATCCTGGACAGCGTCAAATTCGGCTTTTTGATCGTCGGGTCCGACGGCAAGGTTCAAGACGGCTTTAGCAAGAGCTGCCAGGACCTGCTCGGCAAGGAGCTAGTTGCCGGTGTCCACTTTATGGATGCCTTCAAGCTGCGGGAGGATCGCAACGCTGGACTCATTCAGGAGTTCTTGGGTCAGGCCTTTGACGACATCATGCCTGAAGAGATGACCCTGCAGCAGCTCCCGCCGCGTATCACGCATAAGGGCCGCACCTTAGCGCTGCAAACCTGCACCGTCCGTGGCGCGAAAAACGAGGTCAAAGGTATTTTGTTTACGATCATCGATGCGACGGATCTGCAACGTGCCGAAAGAGAAGGTGCTCGCCAGGCCCTGTTGGTGAGGATCCTCAAAGAAGCGGATGCCTTCCGTGACTTCGTTGAAGAGACTAAGACCCGTGTTGGCATGTGCCGCACTTTCATCCGCTCCAATCATCCAGCTAAGGTTCGTGCTGAGTTGCACACCATCAAAGGCAACACCTCAGCCTTTGACCTGATCGAAGCTGCCAAGATCGTCCATGCGATCGAAGATCAAAAGACGATCACCGAAGCCGACATCGATACCTTCGAATCTGCCCTTCGCGCCTTCCTTGATGAGAACTTTGACGTGCTACAGATCAGCTACGACGAGGGCGGAGAGGACACCATCAGTCTATCCAGCGATCAAATCGATCAAATGCTGGAGCGACTCAGCCGGGTTCCGGCTGGACAAAATGTGCATCAGGAAGCCGTTCGCTGGGCGGCTGAGGCCCGCTTTAAGACCGCTCGGTCCTTGATTGGAGCGCTGCCTGACTATGCCAAGCGTCTGGCGGCCCGCCTGTGTAAGTCAATCGATGTGATTGTCGAAGGTGGCGATATTCGCATGGATCCAGAAGTCATGCGGACGACGACGCAGTCTTTGGTGCACCTGGTCCGTAACTCGATCGATCACGGCATTGAAGATAGCTCGGAACGTCAGGCTAAGCCTGGAGTGGCGCAGCTCAAGATTATCTTTGGCGACGAGCCGATGGCTTGGTCGGTGAAGGTTGTCGATGACGGCAAGGGTATCGATGGGGACCGGGTTGCTAATAATGCAGTGTCCAAGGGTCTACTCACCCCTGAGCAGGTGAAGTCGATGTCGGCACAGGAAAAACTCAGTCTGATATTTATGAATGGTCTGTCGACGTCCGAGACCATCTCGGAGGTGTCTGGCCGTGGTGTCGGGATGAGCGCGGTGGAATCGACGGTTAAAGACTCCGGCGGCAAGCTCGAACTAGACGGCAAGCTTGGTCGGGGTACGACGATCACGATCACGATTCCTAAGCCTGAAGCCAGAGGCATGGCGAAAAAAGCTGCGTAGTCGCGTTAAATCGTTAAACCAAGGGATTTTTGACTGTCAATGGGAGTAGCGAGAGATGACTGAGTACCATAAGAAACTGATCGAGCTTTTTAACTCCTCGGCCACAGATTTTTTCCTGTCCACGGGAGTGACCGATGTGGTCGTGGCGTCCGGTGAACTGCCCAAGGAAGGGGTGGAACGCGGTCAGCTGTTTTCGTCTAGCCTTGGCTTTGCCAGTGCGAAGGTCAAGGGTGTTGTGGTGATCACCACGCAAACCGCGGTGATCGATGCGACAAACCCGCAGCGCGAGTACATTCCGGTATTCTCCGATGCGGACCGGGCTGATTGGGTCGGTGAAATGGCTAATCAGATCGTTGGCAACCTGAAGCGGTTCCTGGCCAAATACAAAGTGGATTTCTCGCTGAGTACGCCAACGGTGATCTGCGGTAACGACTTGGCTGTAGCCAACGTCGCAAAGTCGCAGCTTTACGTCGTGGAACTTGCCGTTTCCGGCAAGAAGGTCAAGTTGTGTTACAGTGCCGAGTTTAGTGGCCCTGTGGATTTCGATGTGGCAGTGAGCGCTGAGCCTGAACAAGTTGCCGGCGGCGACGGATTGTTTTTTTAACCTGGGTCTTCCCACCTTAGGAGCTTAGATCATGAGCAAGAAGAAGATTCTCATTGTGGATGATTCCAAGACCATCCGCCAGCAGGTCAACTTTACGCTGACCAAAGGCGGCTTTGATGTCGTCGAAGCCGAGGACGGTAAGCTAGGGATTGAAGCGCTTGGCCAGCATGCCGATATTGCCATGGTCATCAGCGATGTAAACATGCCCAATATGGGCGGCATCGAGATGATCGAAGCCTTAAAGCAAGCCGGCACCCATCCCTCGCTGCCGATCATCATGCTCACCACCGAAGGCGGTGCGGCGTTGATTGAGCGGGCTAAGGGCGCTGGAGTGAAAGGCTGGCTGGTGAAGCCATTTAAGCCAGAGCAACTGGTGGCGGCCGTGACCAAGTTGACAGCGTAATAGACCCCAGAGAGGCGTGCAGAGGCCTCTCTGGGATCTATGGATCTTAACAAGTAGCGCTGGTGCAGCTAGCGGCGCCTGACGAGGGTGACCGCTGGGGCGCCGCTGCAGCCTCGCTTGGGACCTTATTTCAGAATCAAGCGGACCGTGGCGATGTTAACTGAGAAGTTGCCTTTGTCGGTTTTGACCTTGGCTTCTTTGTTGTCAGCTTTGTCCATCTCGTAGGAAATGCCGCCGAGGTAGTTGACATTTTTTGCCAGTGGCACGACTGCGTTGATGGTCACTTTCACAGCCAAGGTGTTGTCATTGGTCTTTTGATCGGCGTCAACGCCGTTGACCGTGACCGTTTTCTTACCGCTGTTGGTGATATAGTCGACGTTCAGGCCGTTTTCAATGACGATGGCCTTGGTCACGTTGACGTAGTAGATGCCCCAAACACCGTATTCATTGGTATTGGCGGTTTCTTTTGGCTTATTGATGCTCAGGGAGTTCAAGGCTAGGTCCAAGCCTAGCTCGAGGTTGTCCTTGACCATGTAGCTGGGCGAAACAATGCTCGCTGCATTGAACGGGTAAACATAGAGATTGACTTTGCCCCAGCTGGCTTCGAGGTACGAACCGCTTAAGTCATTGGTCTTGGCTGTCGAGGTCGTTTGGGTTGTTTTGGTCGATGGGGTGACGCTGCTATCTTTAGCAGACGATGAGGCACTCGAATAGTTCAACACAGGCAAATGGAAGGTGAAGCTTGCTTCTTCTTCAGCCAATGCTGTGTACGAGCTCGAGAGTCCTGCCATGACGCCTGCAACGATCCATTTTGACAATTTCATCTGCCGCCGCTCCTCAAAGATCGAAGAAAATTACTCCCGGCCGCTTGGGACCGGCAACCTAACGTTCAGATTAGAGAATACAAAGTAATATGGCAAGGTCAAGCGTGCCTTAAAATGGATTCAGCTGATCCCCCTGATTACTGATCGGATAGTTTGATGGCATATTTCGCCTTGAGAAGATGAATCGATGATTTATAGGCCGCGTCGTCGCAACGGCAGGTGGGATCTGCACCGGTGTGGTAATATGTACATATTGATACCCGACGGGGCCGATGACCTGATGAATATAGGACTTGAAGTCGTGATATTTGTCGGCTGGCGCATAGAGTTCTGGCGCTATAGCGTCGTAG
This sequence comes from uncultured Pseudomonadota bacterium, assembly GCA_903928445.1. Lineage (GTDB taxonomy): Bacteria > Bdellovibrionota_B > Oligoflexia > Oligoflexales > CAIYRB01 > CAIYRB01. The sequence continues at coordinate 8,269 of CAIYRB010000113.1, forward strand.
CGCTATTACAACGGCAGAGAGTGAGGGAGCGATGATGAAACGCATGGGATCTATGTGGGCCGCTGCAGTGGTTGTGCTTTTGTCCTTCTGGGTGACGGCTACAAGTTACGGCGCAAGTAATACGATCAGCTTGTGGACAAGACCCAGTGGATCCTTTAGCGATGACCAGAATCCACCCAAAGCGAATCTACAGACCTACGCCTTTGATACGGCTCATTTGGTGAAACGGCGCATGCTTGACGTGCAATACGGGCATACCGCGGTGTACCTTGGGGTCCCACTGGGCGAATTATTTAGAGCCTATAAGCATGCGGGCCAGAATGATCTGGCGATCTTGCACTTTGCCAACGGCATGGCGGTTCCAGTTCCGCTTAACGCTAGCGACATCGGTCGTCTCGATGCTTTTGTCGCGGTCCAGGTTTGTCTGAAAAAGGAGGCCTGCAGCGCCGATTTTGCCGAGGTGGCGAAGGAGGACGCCTTCGCCGTGACCAGTGATCCGCGACCGATCACCTTCACCTGGAATAAGATCGTCCTACCGACGCTGTGGCATCCCGAAGTGCCGGAGGCACGCCAGCATATCTTTACCCCTTGGCACCACGTCGACACCCTCGCCGGCATCGAGTTTGTCAATGCCGCCGCCTATTATCGCCAGTTCGAACTGGGTGAGGCCGAGGGACTTGGGGTGTTTCGTGAGCGGTGTCAGTACTGTCACGGCGTGCGCTTTGTGGGAGCTAGCTATGGCTGGGACTTCGTCACGCCGCTGCCAATCTACGAAAAGCGTCCGCCCGAGCAGCTGCTAAACCATGTCAAATATCCCAAGTCCAGGGCCAAAAGCATGGGACTTATGATGCCAAACCAGTCGGATGTGACCGTCACCGAGATGAAGGCCATTTGGCGCTGGATGAAGAAGGCGGCCGGACACCCGCTACCCAAGTACCAGCCAAACTAGGTCCTGACTCAAGTTTTGAGCCAGGTCCTAGTCGTGTGGCCGTGCGCTTATGCCTCGACAGCCGCAACACCCGGGCGGTACGTCGAGTAGACATAGACGCGCAGGTCGGAGGCTTTGAATTCCTTTTCGATGATCTGCTTGACGCTAGGCCAGTCTAGGCCGCCCACGCCTGTAGCGAGGCGACTCAGCGCCAGGGTTGGATGCTTCTCGCGCTCGCATTCCTTGCGCAAAGCGGTCAAAGCGTGATGCACCGCTTCAATCGTCGCTTTGCCCGGGCGCCCACCTTGGCCGTAGGCAGCCTCCTGGCACATCAAATTGTAGATCACCGGGCTACCTGGTCCCTTCCAGGCCCAAAGTGAGCCGGTCTTGGGGTGGGTCGTGTGGCAGAAGTGGCGAAAGTCCTTGTACATGCCAGGCCAGCGCTGGCGCAGCTCCAGCGCTAGGCCGCTGTGGAAATCGTCGTTTGGTGCGATGTTGTGGGCGATGGCGCTGGCTTTTGATAGGAGGATGTCGCCTTCGATGTCGATGATCATGAGCATTCCTTGTGGTTTGTGGCTTATCGCGTTTGGGTCGCTAAGGTGTAGTCAACTAGTCAAAAACAAAGCGCTGCCATCAGTGGCTCTTGCCAGATGGTGGCGCCGTGATCATTTGTTGCAGTTCGGCAAGTAGGTCTCTGACGTCATCTGGGACATGCGTGCCACTTGAGCCACTAAAACTTGCGATATAGCTTTGCTCCAGCAGGTCGAATGCCTTCGGCGCGAAGGGAGCTTTTGGCGCGAGCCGTATGGCTGATTCCAAATAGAACTCAGTCCTAGATAACCAAAAGGAGTGACCAAGCAGTGATTCCGTAATGCCGAGCATGTAATAAGCCTCGGCGACGTCTTGCCCCCGGTCAGGGTGATCATGGACGTAACGATTGAGGATGGCGCTGGCGACAAGGTAGTGGATGATGCCGTCACGGTCGCGTAGATACTCCATCTGATCTCGGCCATGGGTTAAGATCTCGCGAGCATCGCCCAGATTGGTTTTGCGCAGCGATTGGCGCTTGTCAAGCTCAGCCAAGGTCGCCGACCAACGCTTGAGCTGAGCCTTTGTCGCCGTGCTGATGTCTGAACGGAGGGTAATGGCGTCGATCAAGCGCTGGGGCCTGGCCAAATCCTGTTTCACATTGGCACAGATTTTTAGGTAGTCGATGAAAGCGCTTTGCGTCACCAGGGTCGACGGCGACACGTCTTTTTGCTTAAAGTAGGCTTCATAGCTGTTTAGCGCTTCGTCAAACTGCCGACTCATCACGTAGTAGCTGGCCTTGGCCAACGGCGACAGGCTATCGACTTGAACCGCCTTGAAAAAGGCCTGGGCCGGAGGAAACTTGTGGTGCTCTGGCAGGCTCGAGTGGCAGGTAATGCAGTTGTCGGTGATATTGCGCAGGGTAAATTGCGCCTCGTCATAGGCGCCATGGGTGTACCAACGATAGATATTTTTGGCGTCGTTTTTAAACGATTTGGCGATGAATTCAAAGGCGCGATCTTTGCGCTTACCGTGCATTTCGAGCACCGTCGCGTGATCTTGTAGATCCTTCAGCAGGGCGGTGATTTCGCCGCGGTGCTCAGCTGATTTGAAGGCGTTATCATCCAAGCTTAGTGGCAGCACTTTTGACATGGGGTCAAAGAGAGAGTGCATGATGGACTGGGTAAGTGGATCTCCCGCGGTGGTATCATCGGCTCGCGCCCTTAAGCCCAAAGTCAGACCTAAAGCCATCATGACAAATGCCCAACGACGCATGCGCCCCCCTCAGAAGGTTTGATTAATGTGTGGCAAAACACGCAGGCCAACAGTCATGCAATTCTAGTGCCATCCACGGTGGGATGCAACCAGAGCGGCGGCCCTGGCGGCTGGGATCCATACTCAAGATCCATTCTGCTGAATATACGCTTGTTACGCTTTGGCTCCGGCGAAAATGACTGCACCCGAAAAAGACCTATCTGGCTGCGGACATGACTTTGTCTGGGGCCTTTGACAATGGTCGCTGCAGTAGGCCAATGTCCCGCATTGCCAATGGTATTTGGTCATAGGTGAGCAAGATCCTGCTCTACTC
>CAIYRB010000114.1 GCA_903928445.1 uncultured Pseudomonadota bacterium
CTGATGTCGCTAATCGGCGTCACGACAGCTTGTGGTGACATGGACGTGACCAAGGCGCAGGTAAAGGCGCCCACAGAGGAGAGCGTCAGCAGGCAGTTAGACAAGATGGGCCGACTGACAAAGCTGCATTCCACGACGCCTGCAATGGCTGGCGGCATTTGCGGCGGCAGACCAGGGATTGGCACTTGAATACTGCTTTGCGGGCTGTACTTGCTGTCGGCACGATCTTGACCCTTGGAGTGATTGCGATGGTTGCGTCTACGTCCTCTAAAGAAAGTGAAAAAATGCCGACTCTAAAAGTGTCAGCGCCGCTTGGCTATGGTCCAGAGGGTGCAGATCCCGCCCAGATTCAGTTTAACGATACCTGGGGATTTCTTGAGAACCTTGCTAGCCCGTTGGTCCAATATGGGGCAGATGGACAGCTTGTAGCGGGCGTAGCCGAATCGTTCGAGTGGCACGGCGACGAGCTGCATTTGAAGATCAGAAGCGATTACCGAACCATTGATGGATTGGCCGTAACCGCCGAAGACGCGGCTTTTTCCTTAAAAAGGATTATCGTCCAGGCGAGAAACACTCACGGCTTTATCGCCGACTTCTTATGCGGTGATCGGAAGTTGACGAAAGTCACCGACGAGTGTCCAGGCATCAGCACTTCTGGCGACACGCTTATATTGAAGCCTGTTCGCGGTAAAGCCTTCTTGGTGAGAATGCTGACTGCGATGGACTTTGTGGTGCTACTGCAAAGCCAAGTGGACCCGAATACGCTTGCGATCAAGTCGTTCAGAAACACAACTGGCCCCTACTATCTTGACGGTGATCCAGCAGCTGGAACCCAGCGTTATGTTGCCAATCCGCATCATTGGAACTACTCAACGACAATGCCTCAGGAAATCCGACTTATTCGCTATGACAGCTCTAAGCCGAAAGGCAAAGACTCCATCGTTGGTAACATCTGCGAGATGTTCGTTGACGGAACAACAGATGTGCTGACCAACGTCTCGTCTGACCGCGCAGACCTATACCCTGTGGCGGCGAAGATGGTTAAAGACAAGGTGACGCTGACGCCGACTATGGATATAGGCAGGGTCATCGCCGTTTTCACTCCCCGAGGACTAAAGGAGCTAAGTACGGCGCGTCGTATCGCTTTAGCAAAGACTTTGCGCGCTGTCGCAACAGACGTCCTGGTCAAGGGCGATGGAATTAACACGCCCGAGGAGCAATTTTTTGCCGTCTATGGCGAGGGCGCTCTAACCAGCGAACAGTTGTCAAAACTGCACAGTAAGTTCGATGCCCAAGCCGCCGAAGTCGATGGCGCTGGCCTGTCTATCGCCCTTCCATCATCAATGGGCAAAATAGAGGGTGCCCTGAAGAGCCGCTTACCTAGCGCCAAAGTTTCGATGAATATGGTCGATTATGTAGAGGGCAGAATACCTGCTGGTCAGGAGCCTCATGTCTACATCATTCAGACGGATACGGGCTGGACTGAAGATTTGGGGTTGCTGGCCTATAGCGTCGCGATGAAGCAGTTTTTTCCTGCGGATCAAGCTGAAGGCCAGGCTTGGCTGAACCACTACGTCGAGGTCGAGGACAAGGAAACGAGGCTTGGACTTCTAAGAGATCTGCATCTTAGGGTCTTGAGCGAGCCCTGGATAGTGCCGCTCGTTGGACAACCATACTTCACCTTAGTCCGTGCTCCATGGGTTTATAAGGGTCCTACGCTGTTCGCGAGCGGGGCGCTATGGCGACTACACCATCCCTAACATCTTGGCTGCTCGCTAACGCTGAATGCCTGGATCTGCGCGTCTCTCAGCTTGACTGGGTTAGCGAATGGTTACCTGGTCATGTCGATTTTGCGGTGCAGATGACGATGGACGGCCAGCTGTTCGAGGGGCGCGGCACGGCCGAATCAGAAGACCTGGCTTTTGCTAAAGCAGGCGGTGAGGCTCTTGAGCGCATAGCTGCCGCCTCCGTCAATGCTCCATCAACTAGCGGCTTTGCCCTTCATCCTGATGTGACGCTTGCGTCGGTTTTGGCTAAAGCAGAACTGATTGAACGAGATGCCTATTTCTGCCACTGGCTGACTAGAACGCCATTTTTGGGGATTGACCCCGAAGCGGTTGGCTCCGTCACGATCGGCCAAATCACCGTCTCTGCCATCGTAGCGCGGCTCAGTCGATTGGGGATCGACTTGTCCTACGCCCGATTGATCACAGCGGATGGAACGGCGGCGATCATCTGCGTCGCAAGAGGAATTCGAGCCCTTCGTCGGCCCTTCGGGGTCGTCCAAGGTTTTGGATGCGACGCCACGTTGCAAGCCGCTATCGGCAAGGCGACCGTTGAATGCCTTCGTACTGTCGTCGCGTGGATACACGGCACATATCAGGGCGGCGGCTCTTTAACTCGCAACTCATTCGCCGCGATCCGCCAACCTGGACCGCTTGAACATGAGCGACTAGGCCTGAGCGTCGAGTCAGCGAGCCTTTTAGATGCATATTTGGCACCAAGCGGAACGTCGGAGCCTCGTCCCTACGAAGTGGCCCTCGCCTGCGAACAGGTTCCGCTACCAGCCTCGATCGCAGACGCGCCAGTCGTGGTCATGCGGGCCATCTCGGCGCATCTGCAACCTGCTATCTTTGGTCACCACAACTCCACCGACATCAACTTCGCACGACTTTCTCAATTCGTGGGGCGCGTTATTGCTCCAAGTGACGTTCGACTCTATCCTCATGCCTTTGGATAAAAAATGAAAATGCTTGAGAAAATTGACCTACCGATGCGGACTTTACTCCGCTGGATAGCTGTTGCTCACATGCTAATCCTGACTTTAGTCGTCATCGGAGCTGTCGCTTACACGCACGTCACCAAAAGGCGCATCGCCAACCAGATCGCTCAGTCCCTTCGGAGCGAAATCTTATCTGGTGATTATAGAGATGCGATTTTGATTGCTTCCACCGCTGTAGGCACGAACTTTGACGGTATCTACTTCGAGCGAATTGATGGTTCCTCCGCGTTTTCAGTCCCCGTCCGCAAGGTAACTGAGCACGGTAGCTTTACGACAGCAGCACTGACAGTCGGAGTCCATTTTGGAGAGCGGGCTGAAGGTAGCGCGAAACTCGGTGACTTGGTCTTCGTTTTTGACCGCTTTGATCTCGTACCCGAAGCATTAGCGGTGTGGCTGCTGTTCTTGCTGGTTGGCCTGCCTGCCTATTGGCTCGCCTATAAGGCAATCGTCAAACGCCATGCCCAAGACCTTGAGGCCAAGAACGCCTTTGCTATCGCCCGCACGACGACAATGTTGGCTCACGATATCCGCAAGCCATTTTCGATGCTTAAAATGGGCCTCACGATGCTGGGAAGAGCTGCGGACCCCGCTGGGGTCAAGGCGACCTTAGCCAAGGTTGTACCCGAGATCGACAGGGCGATGGGCCACGTTAACGGTATGTTGGAGGACTTGCTAGAGGTCGGCTCGACCTCGACCCAGCTGATTCAAGAGCCCGTCAGTCCCGAGACCCTGATTGAGCAGACCCTTGGTGACATCTTCCGCGTCTACCCGAAGGCAAATGTGGCTATCAGCTACAACTTTGGCCATACACACGCCGTCAATGCCCACGTCCAGAAAGTTGGGCGGGTGTTCTCCAACATCGTCGGGAATGCCGTGCAGGCGATGAACTATAAGGGGCAAATCTGGTTCGCCACACGCGAGGTCGTCACCGAAGGCAAGCCGTTCGTCGAATTTACCCTGGGCAACGCGGGCTCAGTAATTCCGCCAGAGAATCTAGCAAAGCTCTTCGATGCATTCTTCACAAGCGGTAAGAAGGGCGGCACGGGCCTCGGGCTCGCAATCGCCCAGAAAGTCGTCACCGCGCACGGCGGGAGTATCTGGTGCGAGTCAAGTCGAACCGTCCAGCATCCCGACGGCGAGGTACAGTTCAAGTTCACGCTGCCGATCGCGGCAGGCCAGGCAGTGAAGACGACGGCCAAACTGCCGAAACACAGCTCCGAGATCACAAAGGACCTGCTGGCAGTTGATGAGGCACCTGGTTCCTCACTATCAAGCCCCGACGCTACCGAGCTGTCGCTAGAGGCTGGTATTATTGCTATCGCGAAGGCCAAAGACCGCCCAATTCGGGTATTGGTCGTGGACGACTAGGCGATCTACAGAAGTGGCCTGGCATCTTCGTTGTCGCGCACTCCTGAGCTGGCGGCGGCGATCGTTCTGGCCGAGGCCAAGGATAATGCAGATGGTCTTATCAAAATCGCTGGCAAACCAGACCTCGTAATTACCGACGTCGATATGGGCCATGAGGTTGATGGCTTTGATCTCGTGACGGCCATCAGAGCGGCGGGATTCGCTGGGCTTGTCTGCGTGCATTCTAACCGCATGGTTGCTGACGATCATCATACAGCCCTTGAGTGCGGCGCCGACGCTTTCATCAGCAAGCCAGCATCTAGAGCGCAGTTGCTCAAGCTAGTCATTCAAGCGGGCCAAAGGGCATCGGCCGTTCGTCAGGGAGCAACGACCAAAGTCGCCACCAGCGCGAAGCCCGAAGTCCTCGTTGTGGACGATAACATTTTTATTCTTGAGGCTTGGGAGGATATGTTGAAGGCCGATGCGACGGTTCACATGATCGCCACCCAAGAAGACCTTGAAGCGCGCTTGGCTAAGGACCCTGACTTCTTAGAGCGCTTGTCTCGGTCATCACGGACTTCCATTTTGACGGCTCTCGCTACGATGGCCAGGATGTCGCTCGGTTGATCAAGCAGCGCCGTCCTTCGCTTACGGTACTCTTGTCGTCTGATGGCGTCTTTACTGAGGGGTTGGACGGCCCTGACCGCGTAATCGGCAAAGAGCCAGTTACTCTGGACGATCTTTCCATGGCTTGAACAATGCCTACTGCCACAGAATTTTTCGCGCAAGCTTGGCGTGAGATAGCCAAGATTCTTGGTGATTAAAAATAAAGCTTGTGACGTTTTTTAACACCTGCTCAGCTGCCTGTTGATCTACGCCCGTCAAATGAGGTATCTCGTTGACCTTCTCGATTGCGGCTTTAAAACTCGATACTTTTCTGCCTAGCAGATTCATCTCGCAATTTACCGAGGCCCATTTAAAGGCGTCTAATACTCCGTGCGCTCCGTCACCGTCAACGTCATGCGGCTGGATCATCCAAGCAAAGAAAAATACAAGAAAAGCATTGGCCGCCCAGTCTACAGTGGAGCCATCCGACAAGGTCGGGTTGACAGAAATGCTAATGCTGTTTCCGAAATTTGTAGCGCCAATCATCAGCACCTCAGGCGACCCAGTCAGCTCCATGAAGTTGAAAACTCCTGCATGACACTGACAAATAACACCAACTGCAGTCTTTTGATTTTTGCAGCTACGGATTGTGTCAAGAAACGTATGCGGGCTTACGAAACCGTTCGCCCTGACAGCAAGTCCGAGATGGTTGCCATGGCCTGTGGTAGTTGCAATTACTAAACTTGCCTCTATCGACTTAAAGTAGTCGGGCTTAAAATCAATGCAATCGTTCAATTTCGCTTTTGGACTTGTGCCAAAAAAGCCATGGCTCTCGTGAGGGGAGAAGATATGAATCTGGCCTGGAGACACATTTGACCGCTTCAACACGTCAACAGCAAACAAGATATCGAGCGCGTGACGCTCTTCAAGCGAGCCAGAAAAAAAGACCCAGCAGGTTGCTGGGTCTAGCATTTTTATCGGATCCAAAGTGTTACCACCCGTTGGCGACTGCTTTTTGAAGTGCCCTGCCAGCTTCCGAAGGGCAATACTGCCAAGACGACTGATCTTTAGTAGGAATCTTGGGATCAATTTTCTCGCCCCTACCGTCCACAAAAAGTACGCCCTCACCAGTCTTGATGGCGTAAATATCCGAATTGGGAGAAACCTTGTAAACCGTCCAATAGCCTGTCGCTATTAGATCTTTCGCATCTTTGCCTAGTTTTTCCAGTTTTGGCATAATTACTCCTCCCGCTTAACAGCTACCTGTCGGTATTCTAGCAAGAAAACTTTAGCATTAACTAACTTTAGGCTTTCTTTTCTGAAATGCGTTCAAAAACGCACTTATACCTTCATGCTGCGGATACTCCAATTTGCCCAATTTGTCTATCGCCGAGATCTTTGGTGTTGGAGCAGCAGCGCTGAGCCTCGCCTAATCGTCCAGACTCCTAGCACAACTCATCTTGATTCCTGAGAATCCAAGCCCGCCAGGAAGGTTGCTATCCAGCGGTCGATGAGGTTGCTCGGACGGGCTCCCCGTTCTCGGCAGGCGTCCTGAAACCGATCGAATGCCTCGTGCTCCAGCATGAGCGTTCGAGGAGACTTGCTCTTAACTCGGGGCTTTTTGGGTTTCAACAAATCTTGGACCGACCCCAAGACCTCGATATCTAGTGCCGTTTTTTCTTTCTTCCCAGCCATCTCCAAACAGCCCTCCCTAAACTTCTTATCGGCACCATACCGTAAAACTTAATAAATAAAAAATAATACGTATTACGTATTAAGTAATACGGCAGTGTTGCCGATAGGCTTCTTGTAACCACCGAGACAAAACGCTCGGCCACGAGGGGGATGCCATGGGCAACGTAACCAGCTTGGGTAGTACAAGCCTCTCCGCCGCCTCTCGAATCGAGGCTGGAGCGTCCGTTGGAGTCCGATATGCCTTTTGGAAAATGGGCAACGCTGCCTTCGAGCAAGCCGACTTCGCCACTGCTCTGGGCCACTATCACGAGGCAGCAGATCTCGGCCTTGGGCTTGCCCATCGGTCGGTCGGTTTTATGCTGTCAGGTGGTCTAGGTTGCCCCGCCAACGCGAAAGCCGCCGCCGTGAGTTACGTGGCCGCTGCCGAGGCTGGCGATGGCCCTGCGGCCCTTCAGGTCGGCCTAGCCTACGTCTACGGACGCGGGGTGGGTCGAGACCGTGAGGCGGCGATTGGGTGGTTTGAAAGGACCGCTGTCGCAGGCGTCACCTTGGCTAAGACGCACCTGGCCCTGGCGAAGTTTAACGTCCTGCCGCTGGAGTCTGCTGGCCAGACCCTGTTGAGGCTCGTGGCGTTATCTCGGGAGACCGACGACGCGGCTGTCCACCACGCTATCGGGCTGGCGTGGCTCGAAGGCTACCCTGGCTGGGTCGATATTGACCGTGCTGTCTCTGCGTTTCGCTATGCCGCCGACCTTGGCTCTAACGTGTCGAAACTTGATCTGGCCCGCCTCTTGCTCGGGAGCGGTAATAGCGCCGACGTGAACGAGGCAATCCGTCTTTCGCTTTCCGCCGCTAAAGCAGGCGTGGATGATGCCGCCGCCGAACTCGGTACGATCTTTGTCGCTGGCGCCTACGGCCTCCCCCAGGAGCTGGACTATGGGATCGACTGGTTTGAGAAAGCTGTGGCTGGCGGAAGCCTCGCTGGCCAGGTTGGCTTGGCCAAGCACCTGCTGTCCTCCGAAGATAAGCACGATCTAAAGCGCGCGAAGGGTCTGCTGGTTCAGGCCGTTGAAGAGCGGGGCTTGTTAACAGGCGCCAATTTCCCGACGGTCCCGCCGGGGCCGCCTGCGGCGTCCTTCCGGCCTAAAAGCTATCCGCCCGCCCAACCGCCGCCCTGGCCGCCCGCCGGGTCGCTTAGGCTCCCGGCGGGTGCCGTCGGCTGCGGGCTCGCTTCGCGGCCTCCACCTCCCGGGGGGTTAACGGCTTTTGGGCGATGATCCGGCAAATACGGGTGAGATTTCTGTAAACATTGAGGAAATGCCCACGGCGGCTCATGTACGGGTGTTCAAATACCTCGGGGTAGCCCAGGGCCTGGGCCATGGCTTTGCTGTCGCCGGCGTACCAGCGCAGCCTGCAGTTGGCTGAAAACGCTTCCAGGAGGTCGCCTCTGAACTGGCTCTGGCGGGAGCTTTGGAATAGTAGCCCGAGGCTGCAGAGTGACGATCGGAAGGTATTAAGCCCTGCCACGATGAAGCTTTGCGCCGCCATCCGCCATTCCTCGTCGGCCGTCAGGATAGCCCCCTTATGCGGGGTCCTGACCTCGGCCAACACGCTGGTGGCCACCTCGTCGAAAATCAGGACCAACCGAGGATGATCCCGCCACCCCGGCCCTCCGTAGAGGTAGTAGTTGGCGAAGGTGCCACCCAGACCGGCGGCGCGCATCAGCCGCTCGCGGGTGGTCACTTCCGCCTCGATCTCTTCCAGCTTGGCCATCGCCGC
>CAIYRB010000115.1 GCA_903928445.1 uncultured Pseudomonadota bacterium
CCGACAGGGCAGAAGCCGAATCTGCGCAGCTTAAGGCCTTCCTCTGCGGACAATTCCCCAGTGCGCCGATGTGTCAACCATGAGCGGGGCCGCTTACCAGGTCAGGCAGCTTTGGGCTGCCTTAAATCTTGGATAGAATCAGGTAGTGGCTGTGTCACTTGAGGCAACTTTGTCGCTTTGCACGGGCCTAGGTGGGATGAGTTGATGTGAGTCGATTGATCTGATAATGTGTATATATCAACTCAATCAACTCACGAGGTCGATGGTGAGTCGATATCCCGAAAAAGAGTCTAGTAGTCTAGAATTTAAAGAGAAAATGCCAGAATCAGGTCGCTTTGTGCGGGAGGTTATTGCCTTGTGCAATGCCTTCGGTGGACGGATTTTGGTCGGCATCAGAGACAATGGAGACATCGTCGGCGTTTCGGATGAGGATGCTGAGACGCTGCTTGAATCGTTGCCGCAGTCCATTTACCAGACGGTTCATCCACATGTCATTCCCAAGGTCTACACGCAGCGAATCGATGGGCAACTCATCGTCGCCGTTCAGGTCAGTGAGGGGATGAACAAACCATACTTCCAAAAATCAAAGGGCCTTGATGGTGGCACATTTATTCGCGTCGGTAGGAGTTCGATGAAAGCTGACGCGGCGGCGATTCGCGACCTTGAGTGGCGCAACAGAGGTCGGTCCCCTGATGAGCGGCCGATCTACGGCACATCCTTGCAAGAGCTCAATGAGCAGGCTCTGAAGAAATTTGTGGCGGAAAAAAAGACCAAAAGCCTTAAATCTTCACTCACCGAGATCGCCAGATCATATCGCCTAATATGTGAAGACCAGGCCCAGGTCCATGCCACCGTGGCTGGAATATTGCTCTTTGGCAAGAATCCGCAGGAGTGGTTTCCTGAGGCGTATACGGTCTGTTCGCAGATTCGCGGCAACGATGGCCGCGAAGTCATTCGTACCATAGATTGCAGCGGAGATCTGTTTGAGCAGTTTAATACTGCCTATAACTTTGTCCTTGAAGCTCTCCCGAAGAAATTCGTGATCAAAGGCAAAAGGCGAGAGGAGTCTTTTGAAATTCCAGAGATCGCAATTCGCGAGGTGTTGATGAACGCGATGGTACATCGGGACTATAACGTCCCCGCCCCTACGAAAGTGGCCCTTTTTGAGAACCGCTTAGAGATCTTCAGCCCAGGGTCGTTTCCCGGTCCTCTGCAGCCCGGAAGCCTAGAGGACGGCGTGACCTATATACGTAACACTTACATTTGCAAGGTGTTTCGTGAGGCCGGGTACATCGAGAAGATGGGCACGGGTTTTCGCGAGCTATTCCGCCTGTACAGGTTAGCCGGTCTTGACGAGCCACAGGTTGTCGAGGGCGAGAACTTCATTAAGGCGATATTACCGCGAACCATGAACCGTCACGATGTGGGCGGTGCAAGGCGAGACGTCCTGGCCATCATAAATGAAGTTGAAGGGATCTCCATTAGCGACATCGCGAATCGGCTGCCGTTGTCCAAGGCGACCATCGGACGAACCCTACGAGCCATGGTGGAAGAGGGAGTGATCAGTAAGCAGGGCACGGGACCAGCGACACGTTATATTCGCTCTTAGAAGCTGCCTAATGGGTCTGGGTGTAAGCGCCAAACGCGGCCCATATACTCGGACGGCGACATGATCTAGGGCCGTGGGCCCATTGCCGCTCGAAGCTTCATAGCCCGCATCCTTATCTAGACTCAACGATGCTGAGCCTCGGATCGCGATAACTTATCCGGTGCTACCGACGCATGATAGCGCCACGACAAATTTTCCAATAATTATAGCTATTTCACGCAACTCGTCCTTCTTTTTGTAACAAATTAACAAAACTCGTCCTGAAAACGTGATATATTGACGAAATCTCGTGTGTGTTATGTGAGGATGGCTCTCAAACGCATCGCAACCGAACCATTCAATTCCGGCGATCATGAGATTCCAGGCGGGGATTTAACCAAAATGAAGCGCAAACTACTTTCAGACCTTGAAACATGGAAAAACCAGTCAAAACGTAAGCCACTAGTCCTCAGAGGCCCGCGTCAGGTTGGTAAAACATGGCTGATGAAGGAGTTTGGCAGACTGCATTACCCGCAGTGTGCCTACATTAACTTTGAAAATAATCAGCGGATGAAGTCCTTATTTGAAGGTAATTTCGACATCAAACGAATAGTGGCCGGACTCACCATTGAATCGGGCGTTGCCATCGACGCTGCAACGACACTCATCGTTTTTGATGAAGTGCAAGAGGCGCCTAAAGCATTAACTGCTCTCAAGTATTTCGCCGAGCTTGCGGGAGAGTATCATGTTGTCGCTGCAGGATCTTTACTGGGGGTTGCGATCCATCCCGCGACATCTTTTCCAGTCGGCAAAGTTGCGTTTATGGATCTGCATCCTCTAGATTTTACCGAGTTTTTGACGGCCGCCGGTCAAAAGGCATTGCTTGATCCTTTAAGCTCACTTGATTTCGATTTGGTCAAAGTCTTTAAGGATCGCTACATCGAATTTCTCAAACTGTATCTATACATTGGTGGCATGCCGGAAGCGGTGAACACTTATCTTGAGACGTCGAATCTAAATAAAGTTCGCGACGTACACACAAACCTCCTAAAATCCTATGAGCAAGATTTCTCTAAACACGCTCCAAGTACCGTTGTCCCTCGCATCCGCATGCTGTGGAATTCCATTCCGTCACAACTATCGAAAGAGAACCGAAAGTTCATCTATGGCTTAATTCGCGAAGGTGCCAGGGCAAGAGAGTATGAACTAGCTCTAATGTGGCTTTACGATTGTGGCCTAGTAACTAAAGTCAATCGAATTAGCAAACCCGCTATCCCTTTAGGTCCGTATCAAGATCTGCATGCATTCAAACTCTATGTTCACGATGTCGGACTATTGGGTGCGCTAAGCCACATTGACGCAAAATCGATCATCGATGGCAATCAAATATTTACAGAATTTAAGGGAGCGCTCACCGAACAATTTGTCGTCCAACAGTTAGTATCAAGTAAAAATATTTCACCTTGTTACTGGTCAGCCGAAAACTCACGTGGTGAGGTTGACATTGTGTTTCAATGGGGTCAATACGTGGTGCCACTTGAGGTAAAATCTGCCGAAAATTTGCAAGCGAAAAGCCTACGAAGCTATGTCCAACAATTTAAGCCCAAATGGGCACTGCGGACTTCTTTATCAGACTTTAGATCGGAATCTTGGTTGATCAATATACCGCTCTACGCAATTAATTATCTGCCAAGTATACTTTCTTGACTTTCTTGGGGTCGGGCACTTCTGGCAACTCATTGACACCATTAGAACGTGTCCGTTGGATTTGACGGGGGATCAATTTTAAATCCCGATATGGTTTGCTGACCTCAGCGATTAAACGCTGGGAGACGACCATGATACCCACACTTGATTCTGTTACCGCCGAATTCTTTGCCTTCAGACAGGCCTTCTTTGCTGCCGGTGGCCACCGCAAAGCGGTCAAGTACCCAGTTTCCCGACGGTCCCCTAGTAGCAATCGTGAGCCATGGCGTGGGATCTTGGGATCTTGGGGTCGGGCACTTCCGATAACACTCTGAAATTACATACAGCTTCTCTTCGATGCTGAAAACCTGGTAAGCACTGAATTTTGTGATTCAGCTGAGGCCACCGACAGGCCATAGCTCAAGCGTGCATGGGATTCTGCCGAAAGATGGCTAAGAAGCTATTTCTATCCTGTGAGGGTATCTACGTGGGAGCCACTGCCAAGCCAGCCCCCGACCTATACACCGACGGTATCGCGTTCGCCGAGCGGACCGGGAGGTTAACCGATTGGCGAGAACTTCTCAGTCTCGGTCTAGAGCCGGATTCCGTGTCGGGAGGATTTTTCGCCGATAAAGCCAGTGTTCTATTGAACTTTGTCCAGCGCGATCCCGCCTATCACATCATCACGTTTGTTGGGCCGGATCGGTATGTGAATAGGTTTGTGGCGGGGCAAAATACCATTTATATGCTCGCGGATGGAGATGCTGATCCAAATCTGATTTTCTATCCCTTTGCGGCACCTGATTGGCATCTAGTCTTTGAAGATATGATCAGCAAGACCCTTGCCATGCTCAAGGACATCAAAGATCGTCGCTAAACCTAGAGCTAGACGCTCGGCCTGGTAGCAACTGACACCAAGCTTTGATCGGTGACCAAAACTCATACGATCGTAAATATCGCACGCACCAGTGTCCGCCGCCCGGTGGCTCAGTTCCCTTGAGAGCAAATACTCGAACACCGAGTAGGCGTCAAAATAATCGGCCAGCGTATACGACGTGCACCCCGCTGGCAACTTTGATTGCGGCTCACTGCTAAGGAGCGGTGCCTGTATCGCCTTCCCACTCCGCGTAACTCCCACATGCTGCACTGCCTCGCTCATTGACGCCTCCTGTATCGACCGAGTCTTCTTTAGCAATCATGGGCCTTGGCGTCCAACGACATGGGGGGCTGTCGGAGTCGGGACAACCTCCCCAGCCTACGCACTCGATGTCACCGGCGACACCCGCACCACCGGCTGTTTTAAAACAGGCGCCGCCGGCACCCTCCTCGGCGGTACCTGCGCTTCCGATGCGCGCTTTAAACATCACGTCACACCCA
>CAIYRB010000116.1 GCA_903928445.1 uncultured Pseudomonadota bacterium
CCGACAGGGCAGAAGCCGAATCTGCGCAGCTTAAGGCCTTCCTCTGCGGACAATTCCCCAGTGCGCCGATGTGTCAACCATGAGCGGGGCCGCTTACCAGGTCAGGCAGCTTTGGGCTGCCTTAAATCTTGGATAGAATCACTTAGGCATTGGCGCAACCGTCGCGGCTGCCGACCTCCAGGTCGTTGGTCAAATCGCTGCCTCAGCTACGCAGCCAAGGCAAATTCAATCTCGTTGCGCATAGATTGTAAGCCAGCTCGCGCTGCATACAAAACTCTTTGAATCACCCAAGATGCTACCTCGTTCATATTTTGGTTAAAAAGCTTCGCACTCGCATCCAGCTTGACGAACAGCTTTGGCTTAACCCTAAATTTGCTTTGAATTATGAGCGGCTGCGCCCCTGGCTGGACATTGGCAAGCACTTCCAACAGCTCAGGCTGAGAGGCGCCGCGAATAAAATAAAAGGATAAGCATGCTTGGAATACCGCAGAGGTAGTGCTGTGATTTGATTCCGCAAGCTCTATCGCAAAATCAGCCAGGTCGCTTGGAATTTGAACCTTTTGAACGACAAACTTGTCTCCGTGCCTTTTACGCTGTGCACCAAGCCACCGCTGGAACTGTGCTTCATTTTTTTGACTCCACAAAACACTGCCACAATCGGCGCATTGCTTCGTAGCATAAGAAAATATCAGGCCAGCTACATCCTTTCTAGCTTGCATCTCTCGATAAGTTTTATGGTCACACATTCTTGGGGCTCCATAATTTGAAGGATTGAACTTCAATGCCTTGCTCCCCGTGCGGGTCGCCTTTTTTCCAGAAAAAAAACTTAAGATACAGAATCCTGGTGCCGCCAAAGCCCGCGATAGAAATGGCACCCTTGTACACGCTATCTTCTCCATCCAAGCCGTGTTCCCCTCCGATGCTTTCTCTTGGCGCCATTTGGAGTTTAGATAGGTCCGGGGTACCACTAAAAACTTCATCGAAGTCAGCTCGTGTTAAGTGCTGCGGTCTATTCTCCCAGTACTCCACTTTGCCAGAGGCTATAGCGTTCCTAATTCGCTCCAGAAGCTTCATCTTCTCTCCAGAAGTCTCAACATAGACCACATTTGTGGTCTATGTCTACCCGGTGGCATCGGTATTTTGCCTTCAAAACTTTAGAGCCGTTCTATTAAACTCAATATATTCAGATATATAGACTCCTTTGAATCGAGTTGCACCATCGCTTCTGTTACCGAAGGTGACGGGCCCGGGGGGCGACTTGCTGGGTCGCCTTGGTCAAGTAGTCCCGCTTTGGTGGTCCAGGTGTCTTTAGCAATTGCGAGCCGTGGCGTCCAAAGACATGCGGTTGGTTTTTGGGCATGTCGGCATTGGCACGACCTCGCCAGCGGCGAATCTTCAAGTCATCGGCGATATTCGGGTTGGGACCAGCGGTACTAACGGCTGCGTCCAACAATTCGCCGGCACTGCTTTGACCGGTACCTGCTCATCCGATGAACGCCTAAAGCAAAATATTAAGCCTCTTGGTCGGGTGCTCGACCGCCTGTCGCTCATTGAACCCTCGACCTATCGCTGGCGGGACACTGAATTTCCAGACCGCCACTATGGGCCCGGTGTGCAGTTGGGCGTCATCGCCCAACAGGTTAACATGCATATGCCAGAGCTGGTTGAGACCGGTGATGATGGCTATCTCAAGGTTCACTTTGGCGATCTACCGATCTATTTGCTCGAGGGTCTAAAGGATCTGCACCAAGATACCTTGCACTTGTGGGCCGAAAAGGACCAAGAAATCTCGCAGCTCAAGCTCCGCGCCGACCAGGCTGAGGCTGAATCGGCAAGCCTTAAGGTCCGAGCCGACAAGGCAGAAGCCGAATCAGCGCAGCTCAAGGCCTTCCTCTGCGGCCAATTCCCCAATGCGCCGATGTGTCACCCATGAGGCTAAGGCGTTTACCAGGTCCGGCAGCTTTGGGCTGCCTTAAATCTTGGATAGAATCAACTAACCTTATTAAATACCTTCCACAGGCGATCGATGTCTTCATGAAGTAGCGAGGAGAGAAACGTAGTTACAGGTTTGCCCTGTGACGCAGCGATTTTTTTCGCTTTTGCTAATATTTCAGCGCCTACTCTCATATTAACCTGTTTAGACGCGACCAATCGGACGTCACGACGTTTAGCGGCATGCTCAGTGATCGTCACAATGTCCTGATCCGTCAAGGAGTCTAGAACGCTATCTATGGCTCTAGCGCGCTTCTTTTTCATAAAGCCCCCTTCTTTCGGGTTTTTCTACGATATGCGTTAACAACACCAAGGACCTGAAATACCTCACCTTCAAAAATCCAAATAATCCTATAAACTTTTTTCCGATGACCCTGGCTTTCATGAGTGACGTCGGCAGCGTAGTATTCGATCCCGCGGCTAAATGAATCGGCTAGGAAAGTCTCTCCATCGAGCGCCATCACCAACTCCAGAACTAAACCGTCATCAATCGATTTACCGTGTTTAGTACGATAGTACTGGCTGATTCTGACTTGAAAAATCTGCCGCCCATTGACGGTCAGCTCTTGGTCATAGTTGTTAATTTTCATAGCGTATTATAAATATTTCACAATAATTTTGATGGAATACAGACTTTGATATATAGCCTATTTGGCGTGTTTTGACAAGATTGCAGTGGGCACGTCGGCATTGGCACCACCGCCCCCTCCAACACACTGCACGTCGTCGGCTCACTGTGCGTCAAGTCCGCTGCCGGCAGCTGCTCCGGCTCCACGGCTGGCACCGTCTATGCCTCGACGACGTCGATCAGCTCAGCCGACTTGGCGGAGCATATGTCCACGCGCGACGACAGCTTGCAGCCGGGCGACGTCGTCGTAACAGGCGCTGGTGCTGCCGATGGCCAGGCGGTGTTCGCAAAATC
>CAIYRB010000117.1 GCA_903928445.1 uncultured Pseudomonadota bacterium
CTTAGAACATGTCCGAAAATTCCGTGTCTCCCTACTTCCGCGTCTCTGTGGTTAAATTGGGCGTTTGGGTTTGACCCAGCTTCGCGGAATAAAGCCGCTGCCCAAAAACTGGGAGGGCGGGAAGACAGGAGGGCAGGATTTAGGCAACAAAGCCACTACGCTGCGGCTTAGAGGTAGTACTGCATTTTGCCGTCGGTATGCGTGGTTTTGGCAATATAGCGCTCCAGACGGCGCTCTGAGTCACCGGAGAAGTCAGCAAAACGCACCCCTATACCGGTCGGTCGATCGGGAGTTTTTTTGTTGAACTTGATGGTGCGGACCACCTCGCCAGTGACCTTGATCGGCTTTTTGTTTCCTGGGAGGTCGAATTCCAGGGTCAAGATCGCTCCGTCTTCGATTTCTAGATCGGTCGATAGGAGGATTCCCGACATCGATAGGTCGCCGATAGGACAGCTTTGATCGACGCCGACAAGGGAGAAGCGAGCGTCGCCCGGGGCATCGACGCGCTCGGTGGTGCGGGTCCTTTGCTCGAGTAACTGCTTTAATTTCTCGATAAAGTATTGTCGTGGCAGGGGCTGCTCGACGAACAAGTCAGCTCCTGCATCTAATGCACCGGAGCGGACCTTGGCCGTGGTCCGCACGCTGGTCAAGACGACTGGCAGCGTGGCTGATTCTGGCTGGGCTTTAAGGTGGCGCGTGATCTGAATGCCGTCAGCGCCGCCAAAGTCGAGGTTGATCACCACCAGATCGATGGCTTCGCTCGCCAGGATACGACGTGCTTCCTCGTAGTTGGAGGCCGGCTTTACGACCACCCCCATCTTGCGGTATCCCGCTCGATCGAGATCGGTGGTGATGCTTTTGTCGTCGATCGAAAGCATGCGGATGACTTCTTGCGTACTCATGGCGAAACTCCTCGTTCCAGCTGTGGCCCAAAGAGCCTGTCGGCAGCTGCCGGGACGGGTTTAGCGAAATTCCAAATGACTGATTTAAATGTTTGATATTATTTGATAAAAAAATATTAATTGCAGGAGGATTAAGTGTGTCAAAAGGACGCGGCGGCAAAACTCGGCTGGATTTGCGACTCCTGGAGTTAGGGCTGGCTGATTCCATCGAGGCGGCACAGGCCTTGATTATGGCTGGCAAAGTCGTGGTGGGTGAGCAAAGACAAGACAAGCCGGGCAGCCTGGTTGGGGCCGGGGTGCCGGTGCGGGTCAAGGACCAGTCGCGTTTTGTCAGCCGCGGTGGGGACAAATTGGCGGCAGCACTCAGCGATTTTGGCCTGGGCGAAGAGGTCCGCGGCAAGGTGGTGCTGGATGCTGGTGCCTCGACCGGCGGCTTCACCGACTGCTGCCTGGACCTCGGCGCAGCACAGGTCATCGCGGTGGAAATAGGTAGTCATCAACTGGACTGGAAGCTGCGTCAGGACCCGCGTGTGACGCTGCTTGAGCATACCGATATCCGCAATTTCGATCCCAGCGCCCATCCAGCAATCGGGATGGTCGTGGCCGACATCAGCTTTAGCTCGCTGGCGCGTCTGGTGCCGGCACTGCGTCGAGCCGCTGCGGCGCCAGGGGTCATTTTTGTCGTTCTGGTGAAGCCTCAGTTCGAACTCGCCCAGGAGCATATTCCCAAGGGCGGCGTGGTGGTCGATCCGGCGCTGCGACTTGCGGCGGCTGAACAAGTAAAGGCGGCTTTCGCCGCCATTGGATTCCCGGAGGGCGTCAGCATCGACTCGCGACTGAGCGGGCGCGCTGGCAACCAGGAGATCTTTTACTATGTGCGCGCGCCGTGAACGAGGTTCATTTAGCGTATAGGTGCGCTTCGTTCTTGATGCAAAAGAAGAAGTGAGCCGCGTCCAGAGCATCGACCCAGATCGTGTCGTTTAAGTAGTCGTAGTGCGCGGCGATCTGCTTTAGATCGATCGCATCCAGGATGATATCGTCGTCGATATCGTAGAGTTCGCACATACTGCTCAACGACAATCGTTGGCCGCGGTATGTGTCGGGATTGTGACCGAGTTCGAGCAAGGCGGAAGCGAACGCTTCTCTGCTGACCTGCGGGGGCATGAGCTCCTCCAAGGCAACGATGTGGGGTGCATGTTGTTGCGGGAAAGTGGTTGGGGTCTAAGGCTGGGTATGTCTAAATTCTAACGTGTCTCGGCCTGATGAAACAACGGGAAATCTTTGCAGCGCAGGCCTTTGACGGCCGGTTAAAGCTGCCCTGACGGGGCGTCAAAAAGAGCGCATACGGACTCAAGCACCGAGCCAGCTGGCCAAGGTGCGGTCGAGGGCGTCTCGTAGTGTTTTGTGTGGATGGAAGACCTGGCGCGGGACTTCAACAAAGACGGTATTGGCGAAGTCACTGTGGCCGATAAGTTCATAGAGGACCGTTTCGTAGTAGACCACCGCTTGACCGCGATAGGTCTTCTCCGCCATTAGCCAGAAATGGTGATTCCGCTTGCTGTAGTATTGCGGGTCACTGGTGATCTCAACGGCGCAGAAGCCTGGATTGAAATGGGTCGCCAGTTCATGATTGGCAAGTTTACCAAGTTTGTCGTCTGGGGTGGCGTGCGGCACTTCTAGGCAAACTTTACCGCGTTTAGGCCCGCCACACCGGGTGTCGGTATCGCTGTCTGGCATGGTGATAAAACACGGGGTGCCCCCGACGTCTCTTTGCGTGTTTGGAACTTGGCCTAGCACATTAACCGGACGCCCATAGAGCTTTTCTAGGCGGTCAAGGGTCAGTGGTTCATCCAGTCGAGCATGAAAGAGCCGAACTTGTAGCAGCCACAGGTGGTACTCGGGACCGGTAGGAAGAAGGGCCTCTGCCGCGTCTGCCGCGAACCCTGGCTTGGTCAAGTCGAGGGCCCCAGCGAGGCCTGCGGCGATGGCTCCTGCCCGCGGCAAATCAGCCTGGCTCAAGGCGGCGCGAATGTGTTGCACCGCCGTCAGGATCCGTCGGTGCAAGCAGAGAAAGCGCTGGGTCGCCGCCAAAACCTCGGGCGAGGTGCCCATGATGTTGTCGATATTACGAATAAACAGTGCATCGCTAGCTGGAAATAGCGTTGAGACCTCGGGAAACAGATGCGCCAGGGAGCCATGCCCAGCTGGTACCGGCGAGACCTCGCCATTTTGCTCAATAAATGGCTGGCCGCTGCGCTCGAAGCGAATCGTCGAAAGCGCGGCTCCTTGCTCAAGATAGGACGTCGGCAGGGCTGTTGCCTGGGTGTGGTTGGCGGCAAGTTCGGCACTTAGGTGCGTGGCAAAGGCCTGTTGCATGCCGGGAGGGGTGACGAATACTTGGCCGTTTAACCCTGGAAAACAGGTATGTTCCAGATGTTTCATCGCCAAAAAACTAATGCCTTCGCGAGCACAGGGCATAAGCGCCTTTGGCAGGTGCAGATGCTCGCTTAGTTCTTTGAGCTCGCTGCTGTTTAGATACGCCAGTTTGCTCGGCTGTGCCACTAGCTCGGCGAGCTGGGAGGGGAGCGGCCAGGCCGATGCACCCTCGTTGGCCAGCGCCGTAAGGCCACCGATCGCCGCATGTTGGTCGCCCTGCTCCAAGGCCTCGCTCAAAGCATATAAGGGTTGCGAGTAGCGACTGGCGGCCCCTGCGGCTGGAACAAACGCGACGTAGCCACCCGCCCATGGCTTGTTGGAAGCTTCTGTAAACGCTGGCTCCGGAAGCACCCCACCGTTGTCTATTCGACACGTGTCGAGGATCGGAAAGGTCGGCCGCTGGTTCTGCCGCAGTGCGGTGTGCAATAAATCGGCGTGGTAGCTCAAGCTTGCTTGGTTTAATCCAAGTCGCTGGATACTGGCTTTAAATGGATCGAGTCGTTTGGCCATGAGTCCGATCTTGCCACCGGCACTGCGTCGTGCGCAATCCCCAAAAGCGAGGCCATGTCGCTAACCACCCGGCGTAGCCAAACCGAGGGTTCCTTCGCTAGCAGGGTTTTTATGGTTTGATGCAGAGTCGCCTCTGGCCCTAGCTCTGCTAACTGGCCAAGGGCCGCCCTTAAACCCAATGGCGTCAGTGGCCTAAGGTTTAAGATCAGGTCTTCTACTTCAGTCGTTGACAGGGCTAGCGATCTGATCACGCTGGCTTGAAATGAAGCATTTAAGCTGCTCAGTTCCGCAAGGTCGATAGCAAGGCCGGCTGTTTCTTGACGGGCGAACGCCTCGGCCGTGAGCTCTTCAGCAAGTGGTAGGGCACGCCAGGTACTTAGGCCGCGCTCCAAGTTGATCAGGTGATGCCGTGCGAGCTCATGGCACAGTGCCGTCACACTTGTGTCGAGCAAGAAGCCTTTTTCGTCTGGAAATGCCGCACGCAGCTGTGTGGCTATCTGCCGGGTGTTCATCGTCTTATGGCTGGCGACCCTTAGGAGCAGGTCGAACAGCCAGGTGATGCCATGCGTGCGAATGAGGGTCATCCAGGGCTCAGAGACGGTCGCGAGGATGTAACGCAAACGCTCTTGCTGCAACAGCGTCGGGGCCCTTCGCAGTTGTTGACTCAACTGGTAGACGGCGGCAGCGATGAGTGCATCGAGTTCGGGGAGAAAACGAGGGTCCTGACCGGCGTCTACCTCGTCGTCAGCAAATATCTGCTGCAGCGCTTGCTTGATCCTGGCAATCAGGTGCCAGCCAAGGCCAAGGTCCAGGCGCAGGGTCGACTCGTCGCAGGCGGTTGCCGTGGCGATACAGATATAGCGCAGAAATGCTTGGTCACTTGCCTCGCCAGGCAGGCTTTGCTCGGGAATATACTGGCGTACGCATGGTAACAAGGCGCGCGCCAGGCTTTCCGCAACCGGTCTTGGCAATTGAAAGCTCGTCGCTAAATGGTCGATTAAGACGCTTGCAAACAGTGGTGTTGCGGTCCACAAGGAGTGGCGTAGCAGGGCGTAGATGAGGTCGCACTCCACCCCCTCCAAGATGCCCTCGCCGATCATCCCGGGAGCCTGAAAGGGTGCTGCGGCTTTAGCAAAGATTGCGGCCAGACCAGCGGCTTTGGTACCCATGTCTGGGCGGCTGAGAAACGCTTGACGATGTGCTAATTTTTGCAATGCAGCCATGTAGTACCTCCCTGCGGCGATTATAGCTGATCCCGGTCCAACCTACGAAAGTTAAGCTTTCGCTCGGTCCTACCGACAACCATTCCAGGCCCCTTGAGGACAGCGATGGCGCTGTCTAAAACGGATAGGGCTGAACATAATCAGGCCAAATCAGCTCGTGTTTTGTGCCTTTTTAGGAACGGGTCCATTGAGTCGCGATAAGGATAAAGAACTTCATGCAGTGTTGGGTGGGCTTGGCTTTACGCCGGAGAACCACCAGACATGGACGCTGTGGCGGTTGCCGGAGCCTTTGACGGAGCGTCCGCCGTCAAAGGTCCAGGGCAAGGCCAGTAAGCGCCATCCGAGCCAGCTGCCGAGCCCCTGGCGCATCAGCCACATTGAACTGGCCGAACAAAAGAATTCATTGAAGCTGCATCGTCTTCGCATCGAACTGGATCAAAAGGCATTGCTTGCCAATCTTGATGCTTTGACCAAGAAGTATTTCGGTTCGCGCACGATTGCTGACTTCGTCTACACGGTTGACGGTGCTGTCTGGTGTCTATTCGAGTTCACTAATCCTAATTACAAAGAGCGAGACGGGGAAGCGCCGCGTCCAGGAGAAGCCCCGCCGCCCCTAGCTGGAGTCACCGCCCAGGGTCGAGGCTTCGCCGGCTTTAAATGTCGGGTCGTCGCCGAAGGAGCACAGGCGCAGGTGGTGGTTTCCGAACTGTTTGGCTGCGGCTTTGTGCCCCATGCCTTCGCATCGATGCCGCTGCGGTTTTGGTCTGATGCCATTTCGCTGCGAACATTGGGTCAGCTCACCATCCAAGAATTTGCTCCAGCTTCGCTCTACGAACTCAGCTTTCCTTTAATCGTTCCGGTGCTGATCCATCTAGGCGAGTGCGGCGTCAGCCCGGCCCATTTGTTGGCACTGCAAGGTGCACTAGGCAAGACCCGGGCTGCTTATAGTCCGACGGTTTTGGCTGGCGAGGCGGGATTTGTCTTGTGCTTGGGCGGTGACGACGCCCTCGGTGACGCGGCGCTGAGTGAGGTCGTTCTCACACCTTTGGAGGTCCTTGAAGCAAGAGAAAAGGCCGACGTGTGTCGTCCTATCGATGGGTTGATCAGCGCAGGAAAGTTGAACGAGGCACTCCAAGCGTCGCGCCGACAGTTTGACTCAAGTAGCCAGGCATTGTTTATTATGCGCCGTCTTGCCTTGCTGCAGGTGATTGGAGTCTCAGGTGACTATCCAGATTTTGCCGCCGCAGCGTTGCGCCGAGAGGGCGAGCATAAGCTGTTTTTAGCGGCTGCAGCGGCTCTCGCGATCAAATCTGGAGATCGGCCGCGCATACTAGAAAATCTGTCTGCCCTCGGCGGGCTTCTCATGGATGATGTGCGCAGTGCCGAGCATCTCTTCACCTTCGAATTGGTTCTGCCGGAGCTGCTTGGCGACGCTTGGAGCCTGGAGAGTCCGGATAAGGCCTCTGACTGTTACCATCGTATTATGGAGAAACGCGGCGACATGCCGCGCGTCCTGCGCAAGCTGATCTATTTGGCTCGGGTTTCGAATAAGGCTGCTTCGGAGTCTGCTTATCTGCACCGGCTTGCCGCAGTGGAGCGAAGACGAGGCGAACTAGCTCGGCTTAATTTTCGTCTGGCGGAGTTGCGTAGCGGCGTGCCGGGCGGCTCCGAAGAGGCTATTGGCTTGGCCCAGAAGGCTCTAAGGCTTGATCTCAACATGCATGAAGCCGCTTTACTAACAGCCGTGCTTCAGGTCGAAAAGGGGCGCTTTGAGGAGGCGATCAAGGGGCTTGACCGGTTGCTCAAGGATAAAAACCTGAGTCTCAGTGTGATCGGTCGCCACGCGATGGAGGCGATGATCGGTCATATCTGGAACCATAACCTAGGTCGCCCTGACCTGGCCGAAAGACGTTATGAAGCCGCGATCAGCTACAACGCATTTGACTTGACCTCGCTACGCGAACTAGAACGAATTTACCGAAATTTTGCTCGCAAGACGGATTTGGCGCGCATTCTAGATATGCAGTTCAGCTATTATGAAAAGCACCAAAATCCCGAACAACTAAAGCCGCTGTTTGATGAACTAGTGGTATTGTTTCGCGGCGAGCTAAATCAGCCAAAGCGTGCTCTGGAGCTATATCAGAGGTTTCTTGCCGCTAGCACCATTGAAGCCCCGGATCTCGACTTGCTGCTCGGCTGGAATGACCTGGCTATCGATTGGCCATCGATCTATAACATGCTGCTGGCTAAGCTGCAGAGTGTCCCACCGGGCAAGCGCAGGGCCGATGTGCTTTGCCGGCTGGCGGAGATTTGCCGTGATAAATTGGGCGATGATGCCGCCGCGATCCGTCATTTACATGCCGCCAATCGCGAAGGTTCGATCGATAGCAGTGGCTTTGCGTTCTTGATCGAAAAAATGGCTAAGGAACAAGACTACAAATCATTGGTTCAGATCTATCAGCGTCGCATCAAGCAGGTTCCCGCTGCCGAGCAACATCAGCTGCTACTCGAACTACTGTCGCTGCCGGGCGAACTCACCGACCTCCAGCGCGACGTGCTCGCCGTCCAGATCCTGAACATCGATCAGGAAGCGGATACGCCGGCTAAACAACGATTTGAACGGTATCAGGGCGAGGATGATGTCAAGGGCATTGCTCGCATCCTGGCAATTCTGCTCGAACAGCGTCAGCTGACCTCCTTTGAGCAGATCAAATGGATAGACTATGCATTGCAGTGCTTGGCTGGCTGCGACAGCCGCGAGCGATTTTTGCACATGGACGTCTTGTATCGTCGGCAATTGCAGCTGAGCGAGGATCAAGTCGGTATCCTACAAAAGGCCTTGGCCGCCTTGTATGAAGGCGGAGATCGCGATTCGTTGATTTTTTATGTCCAGTCATTGTTAGGTCATGGCTTGCTGCCAAACCTCACCGAGCGTGCAGTCGAAGCGCTGCTCGACAAGCAGGACCAAGACTTAGCCTTGTATCACGAGCTGATGTCGATGAAGGCACAGGTCGCTAGCATCGCAGCAACCCATGCCAGGATTGCTGCTGTGCTTTACGCAAAACGCCAGTTCCAAGAGGCGAAAACCGAGCGGATGTTGGCGCGGCTGTGTGTCCTCGTTGCCTGTGCTGAGGACGACTTGATAGAGCTTCGGGCCTTGGTCAGCCGCAGTGGTCACTGGGACTTGCTAGCCAAGGCCCTGCAGAAGCAGGCCGACCTCGAAGACGAGCGGCGGCGCAAGTTCAAGGTGCTTGAACAGCTGGGGATGGTCTATTGGCACGAAATGAGTGATCATGGCCGGGCCCGTGAGACTTTTCGGTCGGCCTTAGCCTTGGCGCCGGAGCCACACAAGATCAAGCTAATTTTGGCGACATTGGCTAGTGAAATGGACGACCGCGAAGACGAGGTCAGGCAGTACTTCGATTTCCTGCAAGACGCTGCCTCGACCTTGGATGTGCCGGCGATGACCCGAACCGTTGGACGTCTACTTAAGCTTAACGAGGATGCGTCAACGATTCAGCGCTTGATCCAGCCGCACGTTGAGCTCGCATACAACCGTGGCTTGTGGGAAATGGCCGGAAGGTTGGCTGCAGTGCTCCTTGACAATGGTCTGGTCTCCAGCGAGCTGCACAAGATTGCGATGAAGGCGGCAATCGTGTCGCGTCACCCTGATCAACTGATCAGCCACTGGTGGCGGGGCTTAGCTTGCGTCGCAAATAAATCGAAACTGCGCGTCTACCTTACTGAAACCAGCGCGCTGCTCGAAAAGTCTGAATTTAAACACCTAATGCTTGCATGCTATCAGGCTGCCTTCGAACACCAGATTGGCGACCGTATCGGGCCAAAGATTAAACATGAACTCATATTGCAATACGCTGCCCTGCTATTTGATCAAGAGGCCACCAGGACCACGGCCATGACCGTATATGCCGAGGCCTGCGCTGCTGAACCAGACGACTACCGAACCTGGATGCCGCTGTATTTTTTGTTGATCGAATACGGCACACCCTCAGAGCGGCTTGAGCATTTGCGCGTGATCCTACCAAAGCTTAAGGCTGACCCACGACCCTTGAAATCATTTCCCTTGACGATCGAGTCCCTCCAAGTCGAGGTCAACGAACTAGAGAAGCAGCTAAAGCAGGACATTAAACAGGGCCGCTCCAAGCCAGCCCGTGACGCCGTAGCTAGCCTTCCCATGCCCAGCAAAGCGGGGTATTCGCCGGTGGACGCCGCAGATTCAAACGTGCCTTTGTCGCTGCACTCAGTCAAAGCGGCTGCCCCGATGCAGCAGCCTGTGACGGAGTTGCAGGTACCAGTGTCCATGGACCCTGTGACGCCGGGAGGTTCGGTGCCCGGGCTGCGGCCTCCGGCGCAAGCCGATACTTACCGCCGTGACGCCGACAGTCAAGGCGAGCTCGAGGTCGCAGCGCAGGCTGAACGGTATGATCCGATCTTGCCTGTGGATATGTCCTGGGACTTGGATGCGCAGCCGCAGCTGACCTTAGGTGGGTCAGAGGCGCCGCCTAGCGCGGCCACTCCCCCGGCGATGACTTCAGGACTTTCATTCTCTGCTGCGGCTAGAGCCGATGTTGGCAGCGCCCCAACGTCGCAGGATGGAGGTACGGTTCTGCCCATGAAGCGCCAGGCTCTTGCGCCCATGGTCGCGCAGGAAGCCGCAGCCAACACCACAATCAATCCGATGCTGCTGCAAGACCTCGACTTCTCCGTGCAGCACGTCGGCGGAGAAGGCCGAGGCTTTGGTAGCTCCGCGCAGGTCGCTGTTCCAGCGCCGCCGACCTTTGATCTGCCGGAGGAGTCGGCGGGAGGTTTGTCGCTCGACTTAGGCATGTTTGTCCTGCCCAAGTCAAAAGCACCACCCGCACCGAAGTCCCCCACGGGCGACGGCATCACCCCTAGCGCTTCACCCATAGACTTAGGGCCGTTGGCTGGACATTCACCCATGTCATTGCCGGGTTTTGACCTGCAGATGGAACCGTTCGCCGCCGCTGGTGAGTCTGCGCCTAGTGCGTTCGACGCACCCCCTGCCGCCGTCCGCCCCGAGGCGCCTGCGCCCGATCGCACTGGCGTTGAGCTTAAACTCTATGAGGCTATCGAGGTCGATGCCCCGGTAGCATTCGACCTTGAGCAAACAGAGGCTCCTCCAGAGACTGGTCAGGAAGCCTATGAGTCGCCCATGGCATCCGAGGATGTTCAGCTTTCAGATGATGAACTGTCACTTTATGAGGATGGCCAAAGTCCACCCTCCCGCGTCAGGCCGAAACCGCCGGAAGCCCCAGCTATGAGTCCGAAACCCAAGGTCGAGCAGGGCCAAATCGAGGCGAGGCTCCAAGATAGCGAAGCTAGTTCTGAACGGGCGCCCACCGGCAACGACATGACCGTTGCAATGGCATCTTCCCCCACCGGGGTGGGTTACTCGGACCTTGGCATTCGACCGGAGGAAGATCACACCGGCGACTCCATGTCGATTGCTCCGCGTAAATCGGTTTTTGGGGTCAACGTCGGTACCGAAGGCGCCGAGAGCGATTGGCGGTTGGCGGTGATAAAAGGCGACTTTAATGCCGACCTGACCAGTCGACTGCTGCAGCAGGCCTTTGCCAGTGAATTAGAAAAGCATCTCGCCATTCAATGTGTCGCCTTGGTCGGAGGCAACTGCGACCGTTTGAGTCAATGGCATTGGCGAGTCTGGCGTAAGCCAGACGAGTTTGGCTATCCCCTAAACGGCAAGGACCGGTTTCCAGCGCAGTCGAGTCCGCCGATTCTGCACTCGACGCTACATAAATTTATCATCATGGCGACACCGCTCCTGGTTAAGGTCTTTCGCGATCGCTTCTCCTTAAGTCTTTTACAAAGAAAGCTGAGCCTTAGCTCAGCGCAGTTAAATAAATTGCGTAAGCCGCTGGCATGGGACAAGGGTCTGCTTAAAGAGGTCGGGTTGCACTTGTTTGCGGAGCGTCTTTCGGAGCAAAATTTCGAGATTTTCAGCTTGAATGGTTTAGGCGGAGAGTTGTTTTACGATGGCTTGCGTCGATCGATCTACCTCGATGAGGTTTACTTTCGCAAGGTCCCGCCGAGCCACCTATTCCATCGCCTGCTTGGGCTGATTTGGTCCATCCGTGTGCATTATTTCGTGCCCCTTGCCTTAAATCCGCGCAAGGATGTCATCCCCTTCTTGGGTCGTTTGCATGTCCATATGAGTCGGCAGGGCTTTTCCAAATTGAAGAGCCAACTGTCCGGTGGGAGCAATTTCGATAAAGAGCTTCAAGGTGCCGACCTGCGCAGTTTGCGTGACGTCCACGAAAAGCTTGGTATGCCAACTGATGAGCAAGTGTTACAGCTTTGGGAAGCGATGCAAACCCATCTATACCGCATGCTTCTTGCGGAAACGCTCGATGTCATCGGTCTGTTTGAGTCCTTGCTCAATGATGATCTGCTGCGTGCCAATGGCTTGAAACACAGTGAGATCTACCAGCGCTCTCCTTATTGCAAGGGCCTTATCGAGTTCATCACCAAGCTCAAGGTTTGAACTGCCAGGTTTACTCATTGCTTAAGGCATGGTCTTTCGCGGGCATTTTCGCCTTGTCTAAGCTGGGGCCCATCAGTCTTGCGGCTAGCTCGATGTATTCACTGGCTAGCTTGTGCTTTGGCTTGAAGTAGACGAGTGGCATGTGCACACTGTGGCTCTCGCGCATGACGATGGACGACGAAAGGTAGGGCTTAAGGATGGGGAAACCGCGCTGGCGCAGCCGGGCGATGGCCTCGTCGGGGAGCTTGGCCTGGGCCTGGTAGTGGTTGATGATGACACCTTCAGCATGCAGATCTGGCTGGTGATCGGAGGCAACCTCAGCGATCACTTCCATGACTTGCAGCAGCGCTTCAGCGCTGAAGGCGTCGCAGTCGAAGGGGATCAACACGCTATCTGAGGCCATCAGGGCGCTCATGCTATAAAAATTCAAAGCTGGGGGTGTGTCAAATAGGATTTCGTCAAACTCCATGTTGGCCACCAGGCCGTTGATGGCGTCACGCAGCTTGAAGATCTTATAGCGACTCTCAAGTTTAGGCTGGAGCTCAGCAAGGCCGCGTTCGGCCGGGACCACCCAGAGGTTGTCAAATGCGGTCTTGCGCACCGCGTTCTGCATCGAGTCACCAAACAGCTTAAAGGATAAGGTCGATTCAAAAAAATCGGCGACCGTGTGGGTGATCTGGTCGAGCTCCGCCCCGAGCAGGTATTGACTCGTGTTGGCTTGGGAGTCAAGATCGACCACCAGCACCCTGCGGCCTGCTTTAGCGAATGCTGCCGCTAGGTTGCAAGTGATTGAGGTCTTGCCGACGCCACCCTTTTGATTAAAAATCGAGCGCTTCACTAGAACCCTCCTATTTGCAAGAGTGAGTTCTAGTAAGTATGCCACGAATGCGTCCCAGATGCCCGGATGTTAATCCAGTTCCTCGACTCCCCCTTCGGTCACATCTTCATTGTCGAGGTTGCCCGCGACATGCTTTAAGACGCGCGCTAGGTCAAGAATCCCGCAGATCTTCGCCCCTTGTTTACTCAGGCCGCCGATAAATTCGGCCCCGGTACCCTTGCCGGGCAGCGACTGGACTTCGATCTCGGTCGGCAGTAGAGATACGACGTAAGTGATGCCGTCGACGATCATCCCAAAGGTGATCCCCTGGAAGCGGCCGATGATGATGCGGGCGTTGGCGGTTTTTTCGCCCCGCTCAAAGCCCATCATTTTGCGCATATTGAGTGCGGGTAGGATGGTACCACGTAGGTTGATCACGCCGTCGATGAATTCGGAGCTGTTGGGCACGTAGGTGATGGGTGGTAACATGATGATTTCGTGTACCGCGGCGATCGGCAAGAGGAACTCTTCGGTGCCGATGCAGAGGCCGATGAACTGCTCGCGCTCCTGGAATTCGCTAACCTTTTCACCGTCGAGGTCTCCATGGACGGAGAACAGTCCGCCTTTGGCCCCGGTAAACATACCTGCTGACGATCCTTCTTCCCAACTCATGCAACTTTACTCCTGGCTCGGGAGCGGAAGCGGTCCTCCAGCTCCTGGATGTCTAGGACGAGTACAACCTCACCATTCCCGAGCACCGCTCCACCGGCGACGCTTGGAATCTTCTTCATGACTGGACCAAGGGATTTGATCACCATCTCCTGCTGACTGAGGAGCTGGTCCACGACGATGCCAAAGCGGCGGTCGCCAGAACCGACGATCACCACATAAAGCCGGTCCTTGCGCCGCGCCAAGCGCATCGCCGCGACACGGCTCATCTCCTCGGTTTGGGGCTTGGCAGAGTACCATGAGCTCTGGCTCTTACGCCCCAGGTCCAGGGTGTCGTGTAGGTGCATCAACGGTAGCACCTTGTCGTGCCGCTTAATGACCTCGGCGTCGCCGACAAACTGCACTTCATTGGGTTTGATACGAACGGACTCGACGACGGTGCTGAGCGGAACGGCAAAGACTTCCCCTTGCGACTCAATCAGCAGACTTTGCATGATGGCCAAGGTGAGAGGTAGGCGGATCGTGGTGGTGGTGCCTTTACCCGGTTCCGAGTCCAGATCAATGATGCCTTTGAGCTTTGAAATCTGCTTGCGCACGACGTCCATGCCGACACCGCGGCCAGAGATATTGGTGACTTTCTCTGCGGTGGAAAACCCCGGTTCAAAGATCAAGTTGAAGGTATCGCGCTTGCTAAGGATCATGTCATCGGTGATCAAGCCTTTTTCGATAGCCTTGCGGCGAATAATGTCGGCCGGAAGTCCCTTACCGTCATCTTGGATGGTGATGATGATGTTATTGCCCTCTTGGCGAGCTGAAAGAGAGATCAAACCGGAGCGCTTTTTGCCGGCAGCCTCGCGTACCTGGGGTAGTTCGATGCCGTGGTCACACGAGTTGCGGATTAAGTGAATGAGAGGGTCGCTGATCTGTTCGACCAGGGTCTTGTCTAGCTCAGTGGCTTCGCCTTCAATATAGAGCTCCATCTCTTTGTCGAGTTGGCGGCCTATGTCGCGGACGATACGGGTGAACTTGTTGAAGGCGTTGCCGATCGGCACCATCCTTATCTTCATGATAATTTCATGGATCTCATTCATATGCCGGCCGAACAACTGCACGGTTTCCGTCATGTTACCCGCCACTTTAAGCTGCGGCGAAGTCGTGCGAATGTCCTCTTCGATAGTGGCAAAGCGGGTTCGGTCGATCACCAACTCGCCAACTAGGTTGACCAGGGCGTCCAGGCGTTCCAGGTCGACACGGATCGTCGATTGTTCGACGTTCTTTTTCTTGGCCGTCCTTTCTTCGCCACCACCGTCGTGGCTGGCGGCCGCCGTACTTGCCGGTGCGGCCACCGCTCGTACTGGTGGGGGCGCTTTGGGGGCAGCGGCGGGGCTTGAGCCCTTCACGTAGCGCCCCTTGATCGCTAGTTCTAGAGACCGGCAGATGGGCACCGTGGGTATGCCTGATGGCCTTCCGTTTTTAACCGCATCGAGCAGTGTACGCAGGACGTCTAGTCCTTGGAATAACACATCGATGAGGTTTGAATCGGGTATCAAGGTGCCTTTGCGCACGAGGTCGAACAGATTTTCCATGCGGTGCATGACGCGCTCGACAGCCTTAAAGCCAAACATGCCGCCAGCACCCTTTAGCGTATGAGCGGCACGAAAGATGCTTTCGATGGTCTCCTTATCGCGTGGGTTTTGTTCGAGCTGAAGCACCTTTTCGTCCAAGGTCTCCATGATCTCGGCAGCATTGGTGACGAAGTCGTTGAGCATATCGGGGTCGGAGGCGAAGTCGTTTTTGGCGAATTCATCGATCTCTTCCAGGTGCTCACTATCACCGTCACTGTCGTGGTCGCTCGCGTCGTGCGTCGGTGGCTGCTCGGGAGTAGCCGCCGCGCTGCTGCCCTCGTCCTCTTCGGCGCCGCCCATGCTGGCAAGAAGGGCTAGAGCCTCCTCCTCAGCGCTCATCGGCGCAGCGGCAACGGTGAGTTTAGGTGACGCAGCGACCGGGGCGTCCATCGCCGCGAGCATGGCCCTGGCTTCAGCGTCGCTCATGTCGCTGCCAGCGGCGGCCAGAGGGGCGTCCATGGCTTCGAGCATGGCCCTGGCCTCAGCGTCGCTCATCTCCCCGCTGGCCGCTTTCGGAGTCAAAGGGGCATCCATAGCCGCTAGCATGGCCCTGGCCTCAGCATCACTGATATCGCCCGCTGGCGGCGCGGCGCTGGCGACTTGGGCGCTTTCCATCGCTGCGAGCATGGCTAGTGCATCAGGGTCATTTTCTGGGTCGCCCTCTGTGAGCGCATTCCTAACCGTCGCGGCGACTTGGCCGAGGTCGGCCGGTGCATTCATCGCTTCGAGCATCGCGGCTGCTTCGGCATCTTGGTCGTCTAGTTCCGCTGGGGCAGCCGTGCTGTCGGCAGATTGCAGCAAGGCGCTGGCTTCCTCGTCGCTCATGTCTAAGTTTGCGCTAGCATCAAGAGATGCGTCGTCACCCAGTGTGGGTTCTTCGCCCTGCAGCGAGGCAGGGTTGGCCCACCCTTCGAGGATGGAGATATGCTCGCGAGCTGCTGCTAACAGCGCTATCAGTTGGTCGTCTGGGTTGCGGCTAGAGGCAGGCTTCTTCGCCAGTTGCGCTAACTTCGCGTGCAGCTCCGGTAAGGACTTCTTTGCCAGGGTGGCAAAGGCGCTTGAAATTTGAGCATCCATGCCCATCGTTCGTTACCTTAAGCGTTTGAATTCTACAACCATGATAACCACCCGGATCCGTCCGAGGATTATGAAGCTCGTTGCATTTCGCTGCCTGTGAAGAGGAAGTAGCTTTCTTCTAGAGCATCGAATTCCAAGTTGCGGCCGCACGATTCACACTTGAAAGCTGGCGCGTGTCGCATCTGTAGATCCATCTGACTGTCTGCAACGTGTATGAGGCGGCTGACTTCGCCGCCGCACTCGCAGTAGTAAGGTGCGTAGAACGATTCGACAGTACCCTTGCCGAGTGAGTCCGGCACCATATTGATCTGGTCGATCATGGTTACCGAGCATTGCACAAAGCGCAGTGATCCGATGTCGCTGATGTCTCGGACCAAGTAAATCCATTCGCGGATACCGCATGAGTTGAAGTTGTTGATCTGTTCGAGGACGAACGTGATCTTCTTTTTCTTGATACGAGGCACGTCCTTTTGCCGGAACGACTCGTCGACGTCACCGACAAAGCGGTAGATGACCTCTTCGCTGGTTTCGGTGATGTCGATTGACAGCTTGTCAAATTCGACCGCTTTGAGCATGACAGGCCCCCTGCATCCTTGAGATGAGACTCTTTTAGGTCCGTACTTGTTGTCGGCATATCGCCCAGTTTTCTTTAATGGCTGGCCGAAGTATTCAATAGGGTTGCTGAAATGATTGGGGAAAAGAGGTCCCTTGCGGCGGTTTTCCTCGGGATTTCGACGTGATTTTAGTCATTATGCGCGCTTTACAGGCGTCAAACTGAGGCGCAAGTGGGCCAAAGGATCGCTTGAATCCTCCGGCCCACCCAAAATGGGTTACAGCGTGTTGTAGCAACGCGCCGCATCAAACGACGCGGGGAGCGGTGCGCCCTCTTGCATGCCTAGGTTGTCGAAACTGCGGACATCGACAAATGGGGTATTGTGTAGGTAGTAGTTTTGCCCTGTTTTGATCCATTGAGCACTCATCAACTCTGTTCGTTCTGCTGATGAGTGATAGATCACCTGACCAAGTCCAACCGCCGCATCAGCCATCGTCAAACTATGGGTGGGAAAGATATCGCAGATCTTCTGCACGCCGTTGATGTACATCACCACCTGCGTACGATTGACATAAATATCAAATGTCGATTTTTGAGCAACATAGAGCTGGTCGTCGAAAAGGCTGCCATTGATATTGTGCTGAGCATCCCAGGTGCGTACCCACTGACCCTGACCGCTCGGAGTGTCTCCCCAAACTTGCGATGGATCAAGAATTTGCACACTGTTGGTATCGGCCAAAGGATTTGACCCGGCCGGGGTCGGCCTATTGACTAGGATCCGCATGCTGCTTTGCGAGCGTGAATTACCAAGTACGGGATTCGTGAATTCACCTCCCGGCACGACATCGAAACTTCCGGCCCGAGGAACGAACTGCAGGCAGTTCCACCCAGCCATGCTGATCTGACTGCCACTGGCAGGGTCCATAAAGAAGGGCTGCGCTAGAATGGTCGACGTACCAGGGAAGGTCGATCCGCTATAAGTTGCCCCAGGAGTACTCGAGCCACAAAGGTGTAGCCACCAATAACGACGCTGGGTCGCGTTGGCCTGGGTCTCAAACGTGATGTGCAGGAAAGAGCTGCCGGCATCCGGAATCTTGACCGTTCTTTTTGGATAGATGATGTTCGAACCCATAACGTCTTGTCCGGAGTCGGCAAGGACCGCATGGAGCTCGCCCTTGTCGATGTACATCTGTGATTCATCGTAATTGAAGGTGTAGCGATTCCAGCGGCTGTTGGCCCAATAAGCCGCGCCGCCGACGTTTGACATGCCAGCCGGCAAAATCACCCCTTCAAGATAGTTGCGCTTGGCGATCAGCTGGAACTGGTCCGTGTTGTCAGAAAAGTCGTCAAAGATATCAGTATCTTTGAAGCCAGGAGGACGGAGCCCGGTGCCGGTGGGGGTTACCGTCACGACGGTGCGATTTAAGACGACTGGAGCATTTCTCGGAGCCGGCTGCCCGACATTCAGGTAGGGCCCCTTCAAGGGATCAGCTGGGCGGGGTGCGGGACCATGGCCGTTTAGTATCAAACTGCCATATTGGGCGCGAACCTCGGCTTCGGTCATGACTGGAAACGTCGGTTGAAACACTGGAAATGTAATTAATTTTCCGCCGTAAGTGGTTGTTAGCGACGGGGTGGCTCCGGCAATCGGCACGGCCGCATGGGTTTGGCCAAGCGCACCGACAAATGGACAGAGTTGATCAATGGCTTCAACCACTAGTTGTGTGGTGCCTGTGAGGCCATTGACTTCAATCTTCGTTGCGACCGATTTAGGTACGTTGATGGAACGGACGTCGTCGACACAATGAGCTGTCATTATGATTTCGGCGTCGCCGTACTCCTTCACTGCTTCGGCATCGTCACATTCGTTGCGTTGACGCAGTCCGGCGCAGGTAATCGTCGCACCAAGGACTTCTTCGGTGTTGCCGACGATAGTCGTCGACACGCCATTTGTTACAGCGAAGACGCGGTAGTCCTTTGCCCCGGAAACAACTGGAAGCTGAAGCACCACGCTGCTTCGATTGGGTGTCACTTGAACTGGTGCGGGAAACTCGGGCGCACTCGTAAAGGTCACCTGGCCAGGAGCAGGCGCCGGTGCTGGAGCAGGCGCCGGTGCTGGAGCAGGCGCCGGTGCTGGAGCAGGCGCCGGTGCTGGAGCAGGCGCTGGCAATGTGTAAGATGCTGTGACGATAGCGCTTGGCGTCCATGTTCCTCGATAGGCGCGAGCTGTTAGCGTCACATTTGATTGACCATTCAAACTGATCGGATTGGTATACAGCGAGGACTTCTTGGTCGGCGCGGTTCCGTCCAGAGTGTAGTAAATCCTGGCGCTTGGGGTTGGGGTGGTGATGCTCACACGGACCGGCCCAGATAGGACGCTCCCGCCTGGCGACATGATGGGGCTGGCCACCACCGACGCGAGTCCTAACCCGTCTGCGTTGGATGCTTCAATGACGCTGCTGCTGCCCTTGCTCGGTTCCTTTCTCTTCTCCACACTGCATGCTGCTGGGATCACCAAAAAAAGCAAAGTAAATCGCAATCTACTTAAAAGCATGTCGTTCCTCCAATTGCAAAAATACCTAAAACCGCCCCCGGGATAGTTGTCGGTCGTTAGACTTTGAAACTTAACAAATTTTAGTAATTATAATTTAATTTAGTTATAACAGTCAATTACACACCCCTAAGCGTATCAGATATACAAAAAATATCGCGCCATCAATTTTTAAAAATTGAATTTATTTATATATCATATTATAATATTCTCTGCTTACTAAGCGTAAGACTCTCCAGGCCGTCTAATAAATCAATATTATTAAGTAACTTGAACCCTTTGATTGGAACGCCATGAGCCAGTCTAGAAATCATGACTTAGATAAACTTCGCGCCGTGGCTGTCTTGATGACCATGATCGTGCATTTTCCGCGACTCAAGGCGTACATCCCCTTTCTCGACCCATGGTCTGGTGTCGATCTTTTTTTCGCGATCTCCGGTTTTATCGTTGCCACGACGTTCACCGCGAGCATGCCGGGTGGTATGGACCAAGGCAAGGAAAGGCAATTTGCACCGCAAGTCATATACACTTTAGCCTTTTTCTGTCGCCGTTTTTTTCGGCTGACGCCGGCGATTGTGACGGTGTTGTTCGCCTACTTTACGGCCGGTTATTTGCTCGAAGGGGCGGACTTCTTCAGCGGATTTAGTCCGGCGAAAGAGGTCTTTGCCATGTTTACATATCAATATAATTTGTTTGCAGCTGCAACCGGGGGCGGCAAATTGATTTGGCACTGGAGTCTTTCGGCCGAAGAGCAATTTTACATGATCTTTCCCTTCTTCATGTTTCTCGTCCCAAAATCTAAACACCGGATTATCGTCATCTTGGTGCTGTTGGCACTAGTCACCTTGGTCGTTCGTCCCTTTGGACTCTTGCTTTTTCGCGCGGGACCTTGGCTAACTTCCCAGGATTTAGGCGTGGCGACTGTTTTGCCCCATTATCGCTCAGACGCCATATTATATGGGTTACTACTGTTCAGCTTAAGCGGATTTTCGTGGTATCCGCTGATAAAAATCCAGGTCTTAGCCCATTCAAGGTGCCTTGCCACCGCTGTCAGCGCGGTATTGATATTGATTTTGGCTTACGCTCCAGGCCTGTGCTACTCCTACAATGCGACGATGGTCACGGTATCTTTAGTCTCTTTCGTTTTGGTTTGGCTCGCATCCTACAATAGTAATGTCATATTGCCTTTGAAGCTGCCGTATTGGGATCAGAGCTTGGCCTGGATTGGCACTAGATCGTACGGACTTTACCTGCTCAATGTCCCAACGAATTTGACGATGAAGAGCGCCTTCGAAAAGCTCGCTCTCCGTGGCATTGATCTACCCTACGGCGTGCGGTTCCCCCTGACGCTCGTAATGTTTATGCTCCTTGCGGAGTTACTATACCGTTGCATCGAACAGCCTTTCCTACGCATGGGTGGCCGCTACGCCAAAAGCATCTTGGGCTTAATCAGGCCAAACACCACGAAATCCACGCCAAGCTAGTTATTTAAGGACATCCTATTATGCTTCTGCTTGAGTCGTCCTCGCTGCTGATTACCCACTACAATCGTAGTGCCTCTCTCGAACGATTGCTGCGTTCGTTTCGAGATATTGGGGTCGTTTTTGCAAAGGTTGTAGTCTCTGATGACGGCAGTCAGCCTGAGCACCTCGAAAAGCTGGCCCAGCTACAGTCGGACTTCAGGTTCCAACTCGTCACGACGCCTGTCAACAGAGGTCTCGGCAATAATATCAACAAGGGCCAAGATCAAATCACGACGCCGTACACGCTGTATGTTCAAGAGGATTTTTTACCGACTGCAGCCTTCCCGCAGGCTATCGCTCGCGCCCTTAACTTGATGGATCAGGAAGCCAGCATCGACCTCATTCGCTTCTACAACCATGATCTAGTGTATCCTGGTCTTCGCCCGTTCCGAGATCAATTTTCAGATATGGATTTTTGCATCTTGCGGCCAGGGACTGCCAAGTTTTTTTGTTACAGTGACACTCCGCACTTGCGACGTCAGGATTTTTTTAAGCGGTTTGGAAGGTACAGCGAGGGTGTTAAAGCCATCAAGTGCGAAAAGAGCATGGTCATGTCTGTCCTCCAAGCTAAAGGTCGCTGCTTGATTGCAGACAAAAACGATATTTTTGTCCATGAAAACTCTGAGGACGAACCTAGTACTCAGGACTACAGTGATTTTTTTCGGATCCGTCGCTTGATCCCTGGGCCAATCTTCACCATCGCTTGGACGGCGAAGTTGACTACGCAGTTTTTATTCCGCAAATATCGCAATGATCAAGGGGCCACCTCATGACCTCAAGCACCCCGCGACCCTTGGGGCAGGGTCATATCCCAGCGCTCGATGGCATTCGCGGCCTAGCCATTTTTATGGTCATGGCCGTGCACTTTATCGCTGTTTTTGAGCCTATCACGGTGTTTCAACGAGGCCTCCATAATGCCAGTGGTTATGGCACATTGGGCATCGATTTATTTTTTATCCTATCGGGATTTTTGATCACCGGAATATTGCAGGATAGTAAAGCTCATCGCCGCTATTTCCGTAATTTTTTTATTCGTCGGCTGCTGCGGATTTTTCCACTTTACTATGGGGTGTTGCTCAGCATCTATGGTGGCATTGCCATTGCAAGCCGTTTTGGCTTTGCTGCGGATCCGAAGTTGATGGAGGCTCAACCGTGGGCCTGGTCGTACCTCCTCAACCTTTTTATTGCCCGCGAAGGCGCCTGGACGGTGCCGTATATTGGTCATTTTTGGTCGCTTGCGGTCGAAGAACAATTCTATATGGTGTGGCCATTTGTCGTCTACTTCTTGTCGCCAAAGCGACTGATCGTGGTCAGTGGCATTTTGGTTGTATTTGCAACGCTCTGTCATCTGATCCTCGATGCACATGGTGTGTCTTTTGTGACCGTGCATGTCTTAACCCCTTGCCGCCTGAATGCGCTGTGTGCCGGAGCATTCTTGGCGTCCTGGTTGCGCTTACCAGCGACCCAATTGGGCGGCGCTAGCCTAGTCAAAAGACGCGCTTGGCAGCTAGTGGTCGCGGCGACCTTGGCCAAGGTTACAATCTATTTATTAGTCATTTTTTGGCCAAGTCTTGTCAATGATCTGGAAGCATTGCGTGCGCTAAGTTGGATAGGACTGTTTGCCGCACTGCATTTGGCCGCAGTGGCGGTCAAGCCCGAGTCGGTGCTGCACCGATTATTAGCCTTGCGGCCACTTTTGTTCCTAGGAAAGTACAGTTACGGTATCTACGTCTTTCATCACTTCTTTTCGTGGCCGAGTTTGCACTACCACCTTGTCACCCGGATGGCCGGAACACTTGGGAGCTTGACAGCGGCCGTGCTGGTGAATGCAACGATCGGGATGTTCGCTTCGATCATTGTTGCATGGCTCAGCTACCATGCCTTTGAAAAGCATTTCTTGAAGTTTAAGGATATCCTGGCCCCGAGTGCCGCACGCGCACCTTCGGCGTCTTCAGCCCCGTTGGCCTAGGTGCTATGAAGATAGCCCAATCATGCGTTTTAAGCTGCCAGCAACATCCCTGGCATCCTGAGCTGTGACGAGGCGAGTTGCGCCTAGGAACGCGGGTATAAAGATTGCGTATAGCAGCAGCCGTTGCAGTAATGGTAGGGCATACCAGACTGTGTCGAGGCAGACCAAAATGACACAGGGGACCAAGGCAATGCCCATTTTTCCCAGCAGTCTGCCGTCGACGAACTTAAAGCTCGATAATCGCAAAAAGAGCATGCACTCGACACACTGCGTCAGCGCTGTTGCCGCTGCTGCGCCAGTTCCACCACCGCCAGGTCCTAATTTTTCATACCCTAGCGGTATTAAAAGCAAGTCACTGAGTAGGTTGATCATGCAGCCGATGCCAACAACGGTCGCGGTGACACGGCCATTGGTTGTGCAGAAGGAATGAAATCCTAAAAAGACTGCCAGATACGATACGATCAAGCTCGGGCCAAAACTCATGAACATCTGGCCGGCGGCAACGAAGTCTTTACCGTAAATAATGACGACGGCATCACGACCAAAAGCGGTTAAAAATACGCCTAGTGGTACGGTAACCGCTAGGATGACTTTCAGTGACCTTGCCATCATCGTCCGGTATCGGCTTTGGTCATGTACATACAGCCGATTCAAATCGGGAAAGAATGCCTGACCGAAGATGGGTACAAAGAGCATAAAGACACTAGAGAGCCTGGAACTGGCTGCATATAGGCCAATTTCCTCAAACGACGTGAAGCGTTCGAGAAATGCCGAGTCAATGCTACCATTGATTTTTCCCATTAGCCCCGCGGCGAAAAACAGGATGCTGCTGCCGAGAAGTCCCTTTAGCAGAAGCGGATTGAATCCAGCGCCAACCAATTGGATCGACCTTGATTCTCGCCTGCAAATAGCCAATGTCGCCACCTGGGCTAAGAGTCCAGCAACTGCAATCCAGGTTACGCCGAGTCCAGCTAGCAGAACGATAAAAATGACCATGGCATTTAGGGCGCGGCTAATAATATTTAAAATCGACATAAACCTTATTTTGCTTAAGGCAATAAAAATGGGCTGATAGATATTTAGGCAAAGCAGGGTGACGTACTGCATGGATGAGTTAATGAGGGTGATGCCGATGGTCTTTTGATCGTACCCCATCATGGCCAAATAGGCGGCGATCACAGCTAAGATAATTAGCCCTATCATGGAGGAAAATCTCAAAACTGAATCAAATATCTCGCGCGCATGTTCGGGTCTAGATGGTATCTGCTTGGATATATAATCCGGAATGCCGAGAGTCATAAACGGCAGAATGAGCATGGGAAATGTTTCGCCAAAGAACAGAAGTCCGGCACCCTCGCTGCCAAGGTACCTCGGAACAAGAATTTTTGGCACCAGGCCGAGTGGAATGGTGATCGCTATTGACAGCGAAAGCATCGACACATTTTTCAATATCGCTCGTTTAGGCAGCACATGGGTAGCTGCGCTTGGGCCTAAAGGCGGAGGATTCGTCGGTGATCCATGCTCATCGTCTGTCACAGAATGCCTCGGTTGGTGGCTACGCGCTTAACAGCTGCCGCTACGTCACTTGAAAACAGGTCGCTGGGATGGCGCGACGTCTCAATGTATGCTCGTGCATTCGCACCTAATCTAGCTGCCTCCGCAGGGTCGGCCCAGAGGCTGAGGATGGCCTGCCTTAAAGCGCTGGGGCTTGACGGATCGACAAAAATCCCTGTCACGCCGTGTTCAATCGTATCAATTTGGCCGTTAGTCCTGGTACAGATCACAGCTTTTCCACAGGCCATGGCCTCCAAAATCACTGTTATCCCATTGTCCGTTTCGGTCTCGAGCAGCGGTACGACGACAAATCGGCAATTGCGATAAAGATCCCTGATCTCTAGAGTCGTCGCCGGGCGCAGCGAGATATTTGAGGGCAGAGACTCTGCCACCTGATCTGGTGTTAACCTGAGGGCGCGAAGGTGTCCCGGGATGCGAATCTCGCGTGCGGCGATGCGACAGCTGATCTCGGTGCCGCCTACAGCCGCGATAAGGGTGGAAAAGTCGCGCATTTCCGCCCCGGCGGACAGAATGAAGTCGGTGGCAGCAGTTGGTTCGGTGGTTGGGGAATCGCTGGGGCGCGGGGTCCAAAATGACTGGTCGACTTGGTGTTGAACTAAGGTGAATTTGGCGGCGGGAATGTTCAATGTGGCGTGTGCAAGATCTCGCTGCCGAGAACTCCAAGTGATGATGCTGTCGATATTTTGATGGACAAGCCGTAATAGTCCCCTAATGTTTGGCTTTGTCATCCAATAGAGCAAAGCCACGTGCGTCTGGCGCCTTCTGGTGAATGCTTGGAGTAGGGCGAAAAACACGGCGACTTGCTCGGACCAGGTGACGATGACGTCATAGTTTTTCCTAACGCGAAAGACCTCGAGCGCAAGTGCGAAATATTCAGGCAGAAAGCGATAAATAGTTCGCCACAGGAGTGGCGCCGCATCGGTCATGGTTAGATCCTGGCAATCATTACCCAGGGCGGCTTCGAACCCAGAAAATCTAGGCATGAGCCCTGCCTTTTCGGTCTGCAGAGCTTTGGTACGCTGTTCTGGGCTACGCCGTCCCTGAATGATTAGCAAAACCTTCAATTTAAACTCCACATTCCAGGTCTATTCATCATTACTTGGTCAAAAATGGCCTGGATAAGTTGGGCTGGAACCTAGGGGTACTTGGATATCTGAGGCCGCC
This sequence comes from uncultured Pseudomonadota bacterium, assembly GCA_903928445.1. Lineage (GTDB taxonomy): Bacteria > Bdellovibrionota_B > Oligoflexia > Oligoflexales > CAIYRB01 > CAIYRB01. The sequence goes on from CAIYRB010000117.1 coordinate 25,139, forward strand.
ATTTGAATTATATAGATAAACAAAAAGGAAATATATCTTGGCAGGAAGGCGTTGAGTGAAAGTTGTGGCGTAATCAACCCCGAAATATTTGGACAATATACAGAATAATCAGGCCTATAAGCCGTGCCTCCGAATCTTCGTCTGGGAGCGATTTTGACAGAATTTAACGCAATGTTATAATATCCAGTAGGTCCAACCGTATTTTGCGGCAAAATGCTTCGATCTTTTTTTTCTGCATCGATCTCTCCCCCTCCCAGCCAAAATTTGAGTAGAGAATCATGAGCCTAAAAGATGGCATGGTGGCGGGAGACGCCAACGGCCAGTCGCAAGTACAACAGTCGATGGGCGAAGATGCTCCTATGCCCCTGCCAGGGTTGGATTATCTGTTTGGAGTCGTGCGTCGCAATGCGATGATGTCCACACTGTTGATCGCAATGCTTTCGCCGGTCGCGCTGATTGCAGTCCTTCGCGCTAAAGCCATCTACGAATCGACCTTGATCATTCACTATGACAACAACGATGTGCTGGATTTTGAATCCGCTGCTGGACGCGGTGAATTCCCCCTCATCTTCGCTTTTATGAAATTGAAGCTTACCGACATCGAGTTCATGGAGCAGCTGGCCACAATCTACCCCGCGACCAAGAAGCCAACGCTTCTTGAGTCTTTGCCGCTGCCGCAGCCGGTCTTAAGCTTTGTCAAAGGGCTGTCGAAGAAGCCGCCTTCGAGCGCTAGCGACCTTACGGCTCAGGCTCATGCTTTGATGGAAAGTCTTACCGTGTCCGTCGATGTGTCGGGCGGTGGGCAGACGCCAATATTGCGCATCGTAGCCGTTGCACCTACCTCTGTAGAGGCACAAAAGTTAGCCAGTGCAGCTGGAAAGCTGCTTAGTGACTATTACTATGCTGACGAACTGCGTCGGGCGAGTAGTAAATCAGCGTATTTTGCGGCAATGCTAGCCAAGCCGATGGTGCGGGATTTAGGTGTGCCACCTGCACAAAAGGGTGACGCAGTCCGGAATTCCCAATCAGACGGTAGGCAGCAGCAGGCGGAAAGCCGCCTAAAGTCCTTGCAGATTCGGGAGAAGATTCGTCAACTAACCGAGAACCTTGCAAGTATTCGTCTAAAGCGGGCGAAGCTAGAGCAGGATGTTGAGGCCATGGCCCTGCGCTACGGTCCATTTCACCCAAAGATGGCATCGGCAAAGCGCGAGCTAGCGGAGTTTACCAAAACTGCAAATGAGAAGGTCATATCCGATCAATTATCCGATCTGCAGGAGCAGGCACTTAGTTTTGATACCGAGGGCGGTGTTTCAGTTATGGCTCGCCGCCCGCCGTCTGGTGCCGAGGAGGTGGTACAGGGATTGCCGGAACGCTTAAGTCTGTACCTGCTAAAGCAGCTTGCTTTGGAGCAACAATCTCTGGAACCGGCACAGCGAATACACCTGAGCGTCATTGGTGATGCGACCCTTGCGCCAGCACCGGCGAAGTCGCAGCGGCCAAAGATTGCCATTATGGCCATCGGTCTTATTGTTGCTCTGGTGGTAGTTGTAACCGTTGTGCGAGAGCTACTTGCTAGCACGGTTGTCGATGCTTGGCCGGTTGCTCTAAGGTATCGACTCCAGAGCTTAATCACCGTACCGCCTTGGGTTTTCAAAAAGTACCAACGGCTCGATGCCGAAGCGATCAGAAGCTTAATCTCGGATCTTAGCCCAGAAAAGTCTGGAACGGTGAAGCGGGGGAGCGCTAAGAAAAATCCGATGTTGGTGTATCGAAGCGTTAGCCATTGGATGCATGCAAGGATGTCAGGACGCGTTTTGTTGATCCTGAAGGGTACGGAGCGGCCTTCGTGCAGTTCATTCATTGAAAACCTGGCGAATATTTACAGTATCGACTATGCCGGTCGAGTTCTGGTGATTGACTTCGATGTGCAAGATCCAGTGGCTGGAGATGACGAAAGACGCGGTCAAGGAATGGCTGACATTCTAATAAAGCGTGAGAATTGGAAGAGCGTTTGCCAGTATCGCAATAGCCGAAGGTCGTTTGATCTAGTGCAGTCGGCGGTAGCCCCAGGTTGCAGGATGTCGGAACTGTTAAGCGCCCCGTCCTTCAACGATTTGATGACAACGTTAAAGAAGAATTACACCATGATCATGATCGTTGGGTTTTGTGCTAACCAATTCGTCGAAAACAGCTCACTCTTTTCCCAGGCCAGCGATGTGCTTCTTGTTGTTGAAGCGAATAGGTCTAAGTTTAAGTATCTATCACAGTTAGTCGACTCGCTGCCAAAGGGCAGACAACATACCTTTGTTACGTTGGACTCGCGTAAATGAAGCGAGTCAACGCCAATCTGCGTCGGATCAGTATCCTTGTCTTTGTTCTGCTCATTCTAGAGGGTGATTATTCCGGTTACCCAGTGCCAACGGCGCCTATTTTTGGCTTCTTTTTTGCCCAAATCATTAGCGGAATGCCTTGCATCAATGAACTTTTTGCCTTTGCGCTGGCGGCGCCCATCCTGTTGACTTACGTCACGGGCGGTACACCTGACTACACTGGCTCAAAAGTGTTCAAGGCCATGGTCATTGTTGGCCTAAGTGTGGTCGTGGCGTCCGTGCTGTCGACGTTCTATGGGCTGGCAACGGGGGGGCTATTTCGTATCGCTGCCTGGCAAGTGCGCAGTTTTCCCTTGTTTCTGTGCTGGTCCGTTGTGGCTTTTAGAGCTTGTTCAAACATCGCGCAGTGTACAAAATTTCTCAATTTGTACCTGACCGCGGTCCTCATTAAGGCGGTGTACAATATCATCATTCTGTACACTTACTTTAATGGGCACCTGGGCGGAAAGGAGGCCGGCGAGGAGTATCTTTCGTCCCACATCGGATCGTTTTATATGGGCACTGGGGTCTTGATCCTCATTGCCAAATTGCTATTTCAGAGTCGCGGTATACAGCGACTATGGATGGTCTGCGGGATTCTACTGATCGCTTATCCGTGGGTTGTCAACGACCGTCGCGTGTCATTTATCGGTGTGGTGTTTGCCTTATTTTTCTCCATGTCATTTCTGTATAAGTTCTTTGCCAAGAAGCATGTCAAGTACCTGGTCATCGCTGGCTTGGCTGCAGTCATTTTTGTTGGTGCGACCTGGAACAATGAAGGTCATAGCGTCCGCAGTCTATTTGTCAAAGATCCTAAGGAGACCCTCGATTACCGGGATATTGAAAACTATAATTTGTATCGTGCAGTTGCTGATTTTCCCATCATCGGTCGGGGCTATGGCTACCCATTTCATCAATACATGGAGTTAGCGGATATCTTTTCCAATACCGAGGCGCTCGCCTGGATTCCACATAACAATGTCATACTCATTTGGGCCTTTGGTGGGGTGGCAGGGCTTTCAACACTAGGCCTGATGATCATGTTTGGAATTTCGCTGATGGTGCGCTTATTCAAGTCCAGCTCACTGCTCGAAGTTCGGGTGTTTTCATTTATAGGGTTTGCCGTGATGGTGCAGTGGACCATGTATTTTTGGGCAGATATGGCCCTAGCCTGGGGGCAGGCATTTATCATTCCAGGTGTGTTCACTGGATTTGCCGCGAAGTTGCTGGCAATGGACGAACGAGCTAGCCGAGCTAGCGCACAGATTGCGCCGCATTCTGTCCCCCTGCAAGGGGTGGCGACCCATGGCTAAGTTATTTGGATTATTTCTGTTTATGAATTTTTTTATGGTTGGTATTCGACTCGGAATCGGCCAGGATCCTGTCTCACCCCAGATCATATTCCGTAAGCTAAGATACTTCTTGGTGGTCTACTCGCTCATGGCCCTCTACCTGGCATACACTACGGATTTTCTGGTGCCTCATTAACGTAAAGATGACCCTTGCGTTCAACGTCAGGCTTGACCACTTCCTAGACTATTCGGCGGATGCGCAAAATGATGAATTTTATTGCAGTGCGGTGCCATAAGCGATTTATTTTTTACCTTGCCTCGTGGCTAGGTCTAACTGCTTTGGGGTCCCCGCTTGCTGCTGCCTCTGCGCTTGAGCCCTGTCTCCCTGGCCTTGATTTGCACCGAAAGGGCCATTGCGCTATCGTCCGCGGCATGCTGCTGCCCGACAAGCTGCCACCTGCACGGGGCAATGCTTATGGGGATTCATTGGCGGCGGCAAAGTTAGGCTTTCAAGTGTTTTTTGACCCGCGCTTTTCCCGTGGTGGACAGATGCGCTGTGCCTCATGCCACGTGCCGGAATCTGCCTTTAGTGACCGAAGGCAGGTGGCCATTGGTCGCGCTAATCAACCCTTGCAACGAAACAGTCCGACCCTATTGACTGCCGCTTGGACGCGCGGCAATTTTTTTTGGGATGGCCGTGCCGATTCACTTTGGTCGCAGCCTTTGTTTGCTTTTGAAAATCCGGCAGAGATGGCGACCACGAGACTGGATCTCGCCCATACTATTTCCGACCAGGATCTCTATCATCGGCTCTACGTTGATGCCTTTGGGTCCCTCGCAGATTTGTCCGATAAGAGTCGCTTTCCTGCCTCTGGTCGTCCCGGTGATAAGGCCTTCGATGGGATGGCAGAGGGCGATAAGCAGGTCATCAATCGGATCGTCGCAAATCTGGGTAAGGCACTTGAGGCTTACATGCGCAAGCTGGCGACAGGTCGCTCGCGCCTGGATCGCTTCCTTCTTGGCGATAGCCGCGCCCTGGATAAAAGTGCGCTAGATGGTCTCGCGACCTTTGTTAACGTCGGTTGCGCTACCTGCCACAGCGGGCCAACCCTAAGCGACGACCGCTACTACGATATGCGAGTGCCGTCTTTGCCGGGGGCACCGCCTGACGTCGGGCGTGCTGGAGCGTTACCGGTTCTTGCGGCAAATCCATTCAATCAGTTTGGCATCTTTTACGACCGATTGCCCTCTGAGAGCTCGCCTGCGGCGCCTGGTGAGGTACAGCGACCGACGCTTATCGATGTCGAGGTGGCTGCAGATGGCGTCGGCAAGTTTCGTACGCAAACTTTGCGCAACATCAGCATGACCGCGCCATATGGTCACAATGGGTATTTTGCCAGCCTAGGCGATTTGCTAGCGCATCATGGTGCCGTTCGATTGTCGGCACAGCAGAGCGAGAGCATCCAGATTTTCCTCCTTTCGCTCAGGGGCATCTATCCAGAGCGGCCATGGAACAATTGGCCGAGTAATTGACTAGCAACTATACGCTGAGTCAGAGTGCATGCACCATCCCCGCTGCAAGTTGCCCCACTGCCTGCAGACTACTCATATCGATGCTGCTAGCATCGTCACCAGCCTGGTGCCAAAGCGCGAGGTGTTCAAAATCGATGAGATCGATCGCCGCCACGCCGCGCTGGCGAAACGGCAGATGGTCATCCTCGATGGCAACAGCGGAGCCGCTAAGTCGGCCCTTTTGGTCCATCGCCTCGGCTTGCTGCTGCACCAACAGCACAAGCTCGGGCGATGAGTTTTGGTCGCGACTCAGGCGTAGTCTCGGCGAGCCAACCATATCGAGCAGAATCAGCGCGCGTATTTTGACGCCCCCAAGGTCCTTGGGCAGACACATCAACGTCGACCCAGTGCTTGTCTTCAGGTCGCAAGGCTGCAGCCTTTGTGCGGCAAAACGGCTACCGTAGGTATGATCGATCACCTTCGCTGGTGCGAGGAGTTCGCCGTCGTTCCAGTTGGCAAGCACGGCCTCTTCCCCATCGAAAAAGGCGCCGATCACTGTGCAAGAACGTTGTTTGGCAATCTCGGGTCGATGCAAGTAGGCGAGTAGTTGCAGTAGCAGTACCGATGAGGAGCCGCTATCGTTGGCACCGCGATACTCAAGACCGCTCAGGTCCTTGGTATCGGTGTGGGTCGCCAAGACGATGGCGCACGGCGCCGCCGCCAAATCCGACGGGGTCGCATAGAGATTGCTGCCAGAGCGCTGCAACGTGGCGGCAACTGGACCGCTGCCGCCGCTCACCGCTGGATTTGGGACCGTGGCCACAAAGGGTTCATCGACAACCTTTAATCCTAGGGAATCGATCCGGCCGCGCAACCAAGCCGCGATCTCACCTTGCCTTGCCGAACCAAAGGGGTGCGGCAGCTTGGTCCATTCCTCCAAGTCCTGCACGGCGACTTTCTGGTCGAGCTTGAAACCGGCGCCGACTGCAGTGCTGGACTTGATGCGCGAGGATTCTTTGGACGCATCACCACCGACCGAGCACCGCGTTGCGATCAACACGGTGCTCAGGCCGAGGCAGACGGCCAGGCGGCCCCTCAGGTTGACCATCGGTAGGTAGCTATGGCGCCAAGCTCTTCTTCGATGCGCAGCAGTTGGTTGTATTTACAGATGCGATCGGTCCGTGAGGCGGAACCGGTCTTGATCTGACCGCAGCCGGTGGCGACGGCGAGGTCGGCGATGGTGGTGTCTTCGGTTTCGCCGGAGCGGTGCGAGATGATCGCTTTAAATCCGGCTTGGTGGGCCATGGTTACGGCAGCCATGGTTTCGGTGAGGGTGCCGATTTGGTTCAGTTTGATCAAGATGGCATTAGCGGCCTTTTGCTCGATGCCTTTTTTCAGGATCTTCGGGTTGGTGACGAACAGGTCGTCGCCGACGATCTGGATCTTGTGGCCGATTTGCTTGGTGATTTCGATAAATCCGGCCCAGTCGTGCTCATCGAGGCCGTCCTCGATGGAGACGATGGGATAGTTTTTGGTCATGCCGACCAGAAAATCTACCATGCCTGCAGTGTCCAAAGTCTTGCCCTCGCCGGCTAGGACGTACTTGCCCTTTTGACAAAACGACGAGGCCGCAACGTCAAGGGCTAGAGCGATGTCTTGCCCCGGTTTGAATCCGGCCTCTTGGATCGCCGTCAAGATGACGTCCAGCGCTTCGGTGTTAGAGCGTAGATCGGGGGCAAAACCACCTTCATCACCAACGGCGGTGTTCAGACCCTTGCCTTTGAGCACCTTTTTTAGTGCATGAAAGACCTCTGCGCCCCAACGTAGTCCTTCGCGAAAGCTCGGCGCGCCCCGCGGCACGATCATAAACTCCTGAAAATCCACGTTATTGTCGGCGTGGGCGCCGCCGTTGATGATGTTCATCAGTGGCACCGGCAGACGATTGGTGTAGACGCCGCCGAGGTAGCGGTAGAGTGGCAAGCCGGCTAGCTCGGAAGCCGCTCGCGCAGCCGCCATGGAGACGCCAAGAATCGCGTTGGCGCCGAGGTTGCTCTTGTTGTCAGTGCCATCGAGTTGGATCATCAACTGGTCCAAGGCCGCTTGATCGTTGACATCGACGCCGATGACCCGCGGTGCAATGCGTTCTTTGACGTTGCGCACCGCCTGCAGCACCCCTTTGCCACCGTAGCGGCGAGCATCGCCGTCGCGCAGCTCGCAGGCTTCTAGTTCGCCCGTTGAGGCACCCGACGGTACGGCGGCTCGGCCGCTAAAACCACTCTCGGTGAGCAGCTCGACTTCAACGGTGGGGTTGCCGCGCGAGTCTAGGATTTCGCGGGCGGTTAGGTGGGCAATGGCGCTCATAAAGGCCTCGTTTTCGCTTGAGTTTCGGGGCGATATCCACAGGATGCAAACGGTCCAAGCTGTTTTAGTCGGTATCGGCGGAAGTCTCAAGAGGAACGACAGGGTCTGCGCCGTGTCTTGCCGGCGCTGGCAAGCTCCGGTAGATTCCAATCTCTCGTCACTGCAAGCCTTGAAGGAATCATGCTATGCGTCACGCCCTGCAACAAGAATCATGGAAATCACTTCTGCCCGATGTCAACGATTGGCTCTCCGCCGTGCGTTTGACGGCTGGTGCGGCTGTGGTCAGCGGCGCCCACCACGTCGTCGCGGTCAAAGGCCATGATGATAACAAAGATCTGTTTACGCTCAACGCCCCCAAACTCCCCGCTGAGCTCCAAGGCAAGATCACGGCCGCCGCCAAAGCCTTAGGCTGGCGCCTGAGCGCTGGGTCGCTCCACCTCAGTATCGACGGCGCAACGTACACTTTGGTGGCGCAAAACAGCACCCGCGTCCATGCCAGCGCCCTGGCGCGTCAGCTCGGTCTTGACGCGGCGAAAGCCATCAAGGAATTGCGCATTCAACACTTGGCCTTTGCCGTTGCCGACGGATTGCCGGCGCTTGAGACCTTTGATGGTTATGCCAGCGGCCTTTACAATACTCCTGGCTTCAAAGGCAGCCGTAAAAAAGATACCGCTCGCTTCCCCGCAGCAGTCACGCTGGCTGGTGCGGATGTCAATCCAGATGGTCTAAGCGCGACTTTGGAATTGGCCAAGGCCCAGGTGCTGGTGCGGTTTCTGCAGGACGCTCCACCAAACTACCTCGATCCGATCAAGTTCGCTGACATCGCCAAAGATACAGCGCAGGATTTCGGCCTCAAATGCAAGATCCTCGACAAGGCAGAGATGACCAAGCTCGGTATGGGCTCTTTTCTTAGCGTCGCCGACGGTGGTAGCACCGAACCGCGGACGATCGTCATCGAGATCGACGGCAAGGACAATAGCCGCTGCGTGGCCTTGGTCGGCAAGGGGCTGACCTTTGACTCAGGCGGTATCAGTATCAAGCCATCGGCTGCAATGGACGAGATGAAATACGATATGTCTGGGGGGGCTGCCGTCCTCGGCGCCGCTCGTTACTTTGCCAAGGTGCAGCCGCCAACCAAGGTCGTTTGCGTCATTGGCGCCAGCGAGAATATGCCGTCAGGCAGCGCCACCAAGCCGGGTGACGTGGTCCGCGCCATGAATGGTAAAACCATCGAGGTCCTAAACACCGATGCTGAGGGCCGCTTGGTCCTTGCCGACGTGCTGCACTATGCGGTCAGTCAGTACAAACCAACCCTGACCATCGATATCGCCACCCTCACCGGTGCCGTGCTGATGGCCTTGGGCTGCGTCGGTGCTGCGGTGATGTCCAACGATCAAGCGACGGCCCAGGCCGTACTCGACGCCGGCAACCATGCCGGTGAACCGCTCTGGCAGTTGCCGCTCTGGCCAGAAATGGAAAAGGAAACGAAAAGCGAGATCGCTGATCTCAAGAACATTGCCAAGCCCAACGTCAAAGGTGGAACGATCATCGGTGGCATGTTCTTGAAGGAATTCGTCGGCGACGCCAAATGGGCCCACCTGGACGTTGCAGGAACAGCCTGGAGTTGCCAGGCAGTGGGTTATCCTGCTGCGGGAGGGTCTGCGTTCGGCTTGCGGACCTTGGTGGCGGCAGCGCAGCAGGTCAAAGCTTAGCTTCACGGCCTTGCTAGGCTATCGCCCCCTCTAGCGTATGGTGCAAGCCTAGCAAGTCCTCATCCCACCTCTTAGGAGGCTGACCACAAAGTTCCCTGTCGGCCTACTTCCGCTCCTCCGTGGTCAAACCCAAGCGCCGAATTTTAACCACGGAGGCGCGGAAGTAGTGAGACAGGGAACTTTTTCACACTTGTTCTTAGGTCACCAGCATCCCGCCATCGACTGGCAGCTCCACCCCGGTGATCCACGCTGCTGCGTCCCCGGCCAAAAATACAATCGCGTTGGCGACGTCAATCGATTGCCCCATCCGCCCGATCGGGTGCAGCTTATGAATGGCCTCACTGCGCCGCAGAAATGCCGCATCATCGGCGTAGCGACCGCGGTATAACGGCGTGTCGACGATACTTGGCAGCACGGCGTTGACGCGGATGCCTTCCGGTCCAAGTTCTAGGGCAAGGGTTCGGGTCATCTGCCCAAGAGCTGCTTTGCTAGCGTTGTAGGCTGAGGTGTGCGGTATGGGTTTGACGGCCAGGGTTGAACTGACGTTAATCACCGACCCTTTCTTGGACTTGGCGAGTAGGTCGACCAGGCCGCGGATGAGGTCAAACGGTGCCGTTAGGTTGAGTTCCATGGTCTTGGCCCAGGAGTCTGCCGTCGTCTGGCGCAGTGGACTCTCAAACACGGTGCCAGCATTGTTGACCAGGATATCGAGTTTGCCCGTTGCCACCACTTTGCTGATCAACTGTAGGCGTTCCGCAGCATCATAGAGATCGCAAGGAATGATCTCGGCTTGGCACTTTGGTGCCGCAATCTGCATCATGGAGACGGTCGTTTGGAGTTTTTCCGCGCTGCGGCCAACCAGGATGACCTTGGCAGCTCCCATGGCAGCCAATTGGACGGCGGTGGCTTGGCCTATACCTGACCCGGCTCCAGTGACCAAGGCGACGCGGCCGTCGAGGCCAAATAAGGGATTCAAGCGCTTAGCTCCTTTGTTTTCGGACGCGGTTGTTTGGCGTTTCATGCAGGACGATTTCTTCGAGAATGACCTGCGGGGCGATCTGCTGCAGTAACGAGGCAATACGCGTCCAAATCTGTTCGGCGAATTGTTCTGTGGTCGGAATGATGCCGCGCATCCACGGCACATCGACGTTGAGGTTTTTGTGATCGACATCGGCGACGACCCGTTGGGTGACGACCTCCTTGAGCTGGCGAAGGTTCATGATCATCCCGGTCTCTTGGTCCAGAGGGCCGGTCACGCTGACTTCCAGGCCGTAGTTATGGCCATGCCCCGCTGGGTTTGAGCACAAGCCAAACACCTCCAGGTTTTTCGCTTGGTCCCAATCAGGGCGGTACAGACGATGGCCGGCGCAGAATTGAAAGGATCTGGTAATCGTTAGCAAGGTGCGACCTTTTGTATTTGATAAAGGGCTGTAGCTCGTTTAGTGCGTTCCCACTGCGGCGATCCCCTGGCGCACCAGCCACTGGACCTGCGGTCCCAGGCATTGAGCCTCGGTCTGCAGCTGGCGGCTAAGCTCGTCGGCATGTGTCAGGCCGAGCTGCGCGGCCAACTCGACGAGTTCCAGGCGGAGTAGCCACTCGCCTCTAAAGTCTGTGCTGGCAAGGCGGCAAAGCTTGAGGACTTGGTCCTTCGCCGTACTGCTGGCAGGTCGGTCGTCGCGTAACTGGCGTACCGCTGCGTAGGCTTGGAATGCACTGGTCTCCTCGGCCGTGTATGGGGAGGTGCGGGCTGGCGAGGTGCTGGCTTTGCCAACGTCGTGAGCGCCGTACTTCTCGCGGTCCAAAGGGCCACCGAAGACCGCTTGGATTTGCTCACCCACCACCATGTCAAAGTCACCCCACGCCGGCTGAAAGTAGGTCTGGCCGGCGCTTGTGACGGTACAATCCCGCCATTTTATGAGCAGCAGCTGTCCCGCCTCGCGCACCGCAGCGATGACAAGGCCCTGGATCGTGAAGCCCGAACTCATCACTAAGGTCGAGCGCTGACCGCGTTTGACGCCGAGTTGTTCGAGGTCTAAGTCGCTGCAAAGCCGCAAGGGGCGGTCAGGAAGGTTCATGGCCCTGCCGAGCGGCGAGCTAAAGCCGTTTGGATGATGAGCAATGCCTTGCTCGGGGAGTTCTTTGTCAGCACAGCCTAGCTGAACCGGACCGCTCCAACGCAGAAAGGCTGGCTCGCCCCGCGTATCCAGCATGATGTCCTCCAGCCTGCCGCTGATTTGCAGTCCAGAGTCTAACACCGTGGTGGCGACGGTGCGACCGCGTTTGGCTTGTTCCAGCCCATAAACGCCGCCGCGCTTGTAGGCGAGCGTCTGTTCAAATTCCTTGAGCACCTCGACCAGGTGTGCAAGGTCTTCGGCAACGAACAGCTGCGGCTGCGGTTCGGTGATATTGTAGGCAGTGTCGATGCATTGAAGCGACAGGCGATACTTGGTCACCTTCGCCGATAGGCAATTTTGACTTTCCCCGACGGAGGACAGTAGTCCAGCGCCGTAGATACGCGGATCTACTAGGGAGCCAAGCAGACCATACTCGACCGTCCACCAGTTCATCCGCGCGACCTTAGCTGCTTCAGATATAAAGCTAACTGCGGCGTTGGCGCGCCGCAGGGCGCTTTCGGCGGCGGCGATCATGGCCTCGGTACAGTCTGGGTTCTCTTTGACATCAGAAAGGGTCCGAATGGCTTCGTAAACGTCGAGGTCTTCTTGGGCGAAGATCGCCTTTTGCGCCATGGCAGCATACATGGTCAAGTAATCGGCGTAAGCTTGATCCGCAATGATCGGAGCATGGCCTGCCGCTTCGTGGACGATGTCAGGTGCCGGTGTGTAATGGATATGGTGGACGGAGCGCATGTCGGAGGCGATCGGCAGGATCTTGCGTGCTTGGAAGTCGAGGAAGGCTGCCGGCGGGATAAAACCCTCAACAGGCACAGCCCCCCAGCCCAACTCTCGCATCTTGAAGTCCATCGCCGCAATGCTCGGTATGCGGTCGACGGAGATACCGGTTTTCGCCAGGCCTTCGTTGTAGATGGGCACAGCATGTGACTTAAAATAAATCCCGGACTGGCGCATGATATAGCGCCAGGCGGCATGATCGCGGGCCGAGTATTTTTCCTCGTGTTGATCGACGCAGTAGCGGCGCAAGTAGATTGGCAGTTGATCGACGGTATGCTGCACGGTTTATCCTTTAGTCGGATGGGTCCCTATCCTAGTCGCAAAGATCCTAGTCGCAAAGGTCCTTGGGATTGCTGCGTGCTTGGTACCTGTCAATCAATTCAATACCAAAAGGCGCAACTCGGGGGTGATCAGAAAGTTTTGGCACGTCGTAAAGGGCCTCGTCGGCGGTAATGTATTTTCTCGCGGCCAGTGCTGGAGCCGCAGCAGAGTCAGCTCATCGGTTTCATAAATTCGCTGCACCGTGGCCTCGCCGTGCAATTCCTTGGTGATCGTCACTTGGTCGCTTGAGCGTCGCATCGAGACCGAAGGGATCGCTCGTCCAGCCAAGGCCATCGGCTTGCTCAAGCTAACCTTAGCAGCCGCTACCGTCAGAGCTTTACCAACAGGTGGCGTTAACAGGTAATGGCAAAGTGCTAAGGCCGCGGACTCAAGGAGTTTAAAGCGTCCCACCTGGAGGATGAAGGCGACCTCCGAGGCGAGTTGGGCATAATCGATGGTCTCGTTCAAATCACTGTTGAGGGCGGCGCGGCTGAGGTCTAGCTCGAGCTCTAGTGCAATGACCAAGGGCTGCGGCTCGGTCCGCTCGGTCGGGAGGACTCCAATGATGGTCTCGATGTGAAAGTCGTCCAGGCGGACAAAGTCTGCATTCAAAGTTTAGGTCTCACTGATGCCGACCAACCGCGATAACTCTGGCAGTTGAATCAAGTTGCGGTGAACAAGGGCTTTTAGTCGCGCCGATAGCGTGCTGCGCGAGATACCGATCTGCTGCGCCAGGCTGCGCAGGGACAAGCGCCCACCTGCTGCCGCCAGCTGGCGCGTCATGCCGAGTAGTAACAGGTCGCTCATGTACTCGAAGTTCTGTGCTTCGCTTTGGTCCCATGGCAAGACCAGGGAGCCGTCTGGTGTCACCTTCTCGACCACCGCGGCAGGCGCGGCGGGAGCTTGTCGTGTGGTGGCGCCGGCTACGGGTTTGTCGCCTAATTCGTCCCAAATGCGTTCTGGGATGGCCAACGGCGTGAGTAGCTTATTCACGTGCAGCTCTGTCATGGCCCGCAGGCAATTGCGTAATTCGCGAATGTTGCCTTGCTGCCAGCTCGCGCTCGCCAGCACCTCGAGTGCTGGCTGACTAATCTGATACGGGCCGCCCGCCATCGTGCGGCAAAAGTGCTCGATCAGCGGGCGCATCTCGCCCGGTCGGTCCTTCAGTGGTGGCAGTACGATCTCTGCCTCCTGCAGGCGTTGCCACAGATCGGCGCGAAACCGCCCGGCCGATACCAATTTGTCGAGTGGCTCGTTGGTGGCGGAAAGCACGCGAAGTTGCAGGCTCACTGGTTTGGTGGAGCCGACGCGCAGCACCTCTTGGTTTTCTAGGACCCGCAGTAGCGCCACTTGTGCGGAAGGGCTCAAAGTGGCGACTTCGTCGAGAAAGATCCAGCCGCCCGAAGCGGCTTCAAGGAGGCCGCGTTTGTCGCTGGTAGCACCGGTAAAAGCGCCCTTGACGTGCCCAAATAGCTCGCTTTCGAGCAAGGTCGGGGCGATGGCACCACAGTTCACTTTGACAAAGGGTACGCCACTAGGTAGCGCGGCCCCAAACAAATCGGCGACCACTTCCTTGCCGGTGCCGGAGGCGCCGCGAATAAACACGGCAGAAATCGCCGAGTCGATGATGAGCGGGACGCGCCGACCGATGTGTTCCAGCGTCGCGCCGACTGGCTTGCCTTTACTTGCAGGTGCTGACGAACTAGTGCCGTCGCCGCGGCGGAGTTTCGCTAGGCGGTAGGAGTTAAAGACTCTAAGACTAAGTTCACCGCGGTCGGACTGCTTCGAGATAAAATCGTCAGCCTCTGAACTCAGGCACTCCGTGATAGTAGCGACGTCGTCCGCAGTGGAACACATCAGGATCACCGCATTCGGTGTGGTGGCACGACACAGATCGGCCAGCTCGATACCGGTTGGTGCCGCTTCGCCGATGTGGATGTCGAGGATGACGACGTCGGGCCGGAGTCCGCTCCCCAACTTGCTTTGGAAATCCGCAACGGTACTGACCGAGGTGACGGCAAAAGTGCAGTCGAGAGCATGCTTTTCCAGCGCCGTCTGGACGCGCTCGAGTTCGAATGGATCGTCGTCGAGATGGAGCACACGGAGCAACAGCTTGGTGTCTTTTTTGGGCGAACCTGCATTTGGTATCTGACTCAAAACGTCTCCCCTGGCTGGCTGAGTAGCACTCTTGCCGAAGCACAGGTGGAGTTTAAGTTAAAATTGCTACTTGGTCGACGCCGATGCTAGGTCCTTGGGACCTTGGCCAGGGCTACCTGCCGCTGCTCAGTGCTCATATGACTTGATTTTCTTTTGCCAGCTTCGCCAGGGTGTATTGCAGTAAACGCTCGCGCTGCATGCGGGCCATGGGCGGCTGCTTGGTCTTTGGCCGGGACGTCGTCCCAAGATGCAACAACTGCTCGCGAAAGTGGCTAGGGGATGACCTAAAAAGGCGATGAAAGCGCCGCGAAAAGTGCGCTTGACTGGTGAACCCACACTCTTGGCTGATCAGCTGCAGCGACCAAGTTGGATAGAGGGCAATCAGTTCAGCGGCGAGCAGTGTGCGGAATGCCCACAGCCAGCGCATTGGACTGGTTCCGTAGGTTTGCTTAAAATAGCGACCCAGGGTCGATGTCGGAAGCTGTGTCGCCTGGGCTAGGTCAGTAAGTGTCAGGTGTTGCTGACATCGAGCGGCGCCGTACTCACAAGCGAGGCGGACGCTTGTGACGACGTCAAGCAGCGGTGAGTTCGCCTTGGACTGGGTTTGATCCTGCTGCATCGGCACCTCTTCAAGCGGTTGCGGATGGTTATTGCAAGGCTTGTGCCGCAATTTCGGCCTGGGCTTGGCCGATTTGCCGGGATATCGGCCGATGATTGTGACTTGCCGGCTAAATTCCGGTCAGGCGTGGGCCAGCTGCCGGCCGGGCCGGTCAAAATCCGACCACCTGGCGGCATTATGCGAACAATGAGTTGTTTGTGTGGTGGCCCCTAAGGAAGGACTGCAAGCAATGCCAGGCTTTGCGATCGAGGTTGGCGATGAGCTGCCCCTCCACGGCATCGGCTGGGATCCAGCGGGTACCCTTAGGCAATGCTGTATTTAACGTTGTGATCTCTGCAGTATGGACGGCGGCAATGATGCGATGATGGGTAATACTGTGGCGGACCGAGCCGATATGGTCGCTGGCCACCTTTGTCCAGGCTGGGAGAGGGTCGAGCTGCCACCCATCGAGGGCTAGGTCGCATGTTGCCGCCTCGAGCGGCGCGTCTTCGCCGACTTTGATTGCCGTGATAAAGCCGGAGGTCCCGCCGAGAAATCGCGCCTGCTGCGGTCTGGGTACGAGCGCGACCTTGCCGCCACGAGTGAAGATCCTTAGCTCCATCGTGATGGACAGCGGCGGAGCGCCTTTGAGTTTTGCGGCTGGGGCCAAGGCTTGACTGCCGCGCTGCTGCGCCAAACAGGCTGCACTAAGCGGGCAGTCGCTGCAACGAGGCTTGGTCGGCGTGCAGGTGGTCTGGCCGAGTTCCATGACGGCCTGATTGAAGTCACCGGGAGCGGCCTGGTCGAGGAATTGGTTGGCTAGGCGTTGCAGGCTCCGCTTTAGATGTGGTTGGTTTGGCGCTTCGCGCCAATCAAGTAAGCGGCAAAAGACCCTCTCGACATTTCCATCGACGACTGCCGCCGGAGCGTCAAAGGCGATGCTGCTAATCGCTGCCGCCGTATAGTCGCCAATTCCTGGTAGGAGCTTCCATTCGCTAAACGTGCGGGGCCAGTGTCCACCAGCCGCCTTCAGCTGCTTCGCGGCGGCGTGGAGGAAGCGAAACCTGCGGTAGTAGCCAAGGCCGCGCACAGCGAGTTTGACCTCATCTTCGTCGGCCGCTGCGAGACTTTCGAGGGTCGGAAAGCTGTCAAGAAATCGTGCGTACACCGGAATGACCGCTTTAATCACCGTCTGTTGCAGCATAATTTCGCTGACCCAGATCGTATACGGATCGGCCTTTTCCAGCCATAGGGTGCGCCAAGGAAGGGCGCGTCCGACGCGGCGGTACCAGGTCAGCAGCTCTTGGCGCATCGGTTCCATCGGCGCGGCAAAAGCCAGTTCTAGGGCCGGTTTTGCTGGCGAAACGCGACGTTTGGCGGGGGCTGACCCAGACGGTTGAGGTTCAAACAAAGGCAGATCTACCTTGGGCTTGCTGCGGACCATGACGAGCGCTGTGTGGTTGCGGCCATAAAGGCCAGACAACAGGCGGCTACAGGCGCCGCCTGTTCGGGTCCACCAGGCGAGTCCCTCGTCCTTAGGCTAGGACTTCAGGGCTGGTTGCTGGCGTCTCAGCCCTGGCGGCTTTCACCGGTTTGACAACTTTTTTTGCCGACGCCTTCTTGCCGGCAGCCTTTTTGGCTGGGGCGCGTTTAGCTTCGGTTTTTTTGCTGCGTGTCTTGGTCAAGCCGGCATCCTTCGCCAGTTTGCTGCGGGCGCCTGCGAGCTTGCCGCGAACTTTTTTCTCCAGGTCGCCGAGATCGACGCCGGCTTTCTTTGCCGTGGTGTTGAGCTCGTGGACAAATTTGTTGATCGAGGGCTCCAGCTTGGTCAGCTTTTGCTCAAGCAGTTTTTCGATCTCTTGCCGGCGTGCGTGCAGGCTGTCTTTATTGGCCGCCGCTTTGGCTTTGTGTACCAACTCATCGCTCTCCTGCTTCAGCTTCTTTTGCAGCAAATTGATGTCCTTTTGGAAGTTCTGAAGGAATTCGCGCAGTGGCTTATCAAATGCAAAGGCCATGACAGTGGTGCTCCTAGTTGGCGACAAAGGACTCGTAAAGCTGCCTTATTTGTAAGACTTCCGGGAAATGGGGTCAAGAGCTTTGCCTAAATTTGGTCGATTCGATTCCACCAACTCCCGTTGCGCCATACTTAGAACATGTCAGAAAAATTCCCTATCTCCCTACTTCCGCGCCTCCGTGGTCAAACCTAAACGCCCAATTTTAACCGCGCAGGCGCGGAAGTAGGGAGGCAGGGAATTTTCGGACAGCCTCTTACTGGCTAAACGCCGGGCTGCGCTTTTCAAGAAAGGCGCTAATGCCTTCTTGAGCTTCGTCGCCGGCAAAGCATGCGGCGAAGGCGTGAGCTTCGGCGCTGAGTCCTGCATCTAGCGTCATGTTGTAGGCGTCGCGAGTGAGGCGTTTGGTTTCAGATACAGCGCTCGGACCAGCGCTGAGGAGGCCGCGCAGTACTTTTTGCACCTCGTCTTCAAGCTTGTCATCAGCGACGACGCGGGAGACCAGACCGAGCTGCCAGGCTTCCTGGCCGCTCAGGGTGCGGGCCTTGCCGCAGAGCAATAGGTCGAGTGCTACGGGCAAGCCGACGCGACGCACTAGCCGCTGTGTGCCGCCGAAGGCGGCGGTTAGCCCTAGGTTCACTTCGGGTTGGCCAAAGCGCGCGCTTTCTCCGGCGATGATCAGGTCGCAGGCCATGGCTAGCTCGCAACCACCACCTAAGGCGAATCCCTGGACTTTAGCGATTGTTACGAAGGGGGATGTTTCCAGCGCCTTGGTGACCATTTGGCCGTGGCGTGCGAAATCGCGGGCTTCGCTGGCGGTCAGTGCTTGCATGGAGGCGATATCGGCGCCTGCGACAAAGGCCTTAGGCTTGGATCCCTCGATGACGAGCGCCCGCGTTTCGACTGGATCCAGGCTCATGACGACATCGGCGAGTTCGCTTAGCACCTGGGGATTCAATGCATTGAGTTGGGCGGGGCGGTTGATCAAGACGCGGCAGATGCCGTCTGCTTCGGTGACGAGGAGGGTTTGGTAGCTGGTCTGAGCGTCGTTCATGGTTTCTCCTAAAATGGATCATGTAGAATGGATCAGGTGTAAGTAAAGACGCCGCGCTGGCGTTTGCGGCCGAGAAAGCCGGCCTCGACGTATTTTCTCAGCAGTGGCGACGGACGATAGCGGGGATCGCCAAGGCCTTCATGCAGGACTTCCATGATCGCGAGGCAGGTATCCAGGCCGATGAAGTCGGCCAAGTGCAACGGTCCCATCGGCTGATTGGTGCCTAACTGCATCCCCTTGTCGATGTCCTCGGCGCTGGCGATGCCCTCCATGAGTGCTGTAAAGGCTTCGTTGATCATCGGCATAAGAATGCGGTTGACGATAAATCCAGGATAGTCCTGACTGCGCGACACCTCTTTGCCTAGGGCTTGGCACAAGGCCAGGATGCGGTTGGTGGTGAGCGGCGTTGTGGCCATGCCCGGGATGACCTCGATGAGTCGCATGAGCGGCACCGGATTCATGAAATGCATGCCAATCACTTGGCCGGGCCGAGTGGTTGCGGCGCCTAGGCGGGTGATCGGTATCGACGAGGTATTGCTGGCCAGGATCGTTTCGCGGCGCGTGAGTTGATCGGCCTGGGCGAGCAGTTTGCTTTTTAGCGGCTCGTTTTCGACCACGGCTTCGATCACCAGATCGGCGTCCTTTAATGCGGCGAGGTCGGTGGCTACGCTAAGACGTTCCATGGCGGCCACCATGGTGCCCGCCTGGATGACGTTTTTAGCCTCCAGTTTTTCCAGGGAGGCGCGAATCTGCGCTTTGGCCTTCACGGTCTGGGCCGCATCCTGGTCGATCAATGTGACGATTAACCCGTGGGTGGCGCAGACCTGGGCGATGCCGCTACCCATCTGGCCGGCACCGATGACGCCGACGTGCTTAAATCCGTGTTCTGACATAGGGGGCTCCTTGCGCTTGAGACCGCCGCATCTTACCCAACTCGGGCGGTGTGTGATATAGGCGAGGCATGCAGCTTGGACCCTTCCCCCTTGCCGAACTTCGCCTCGACCGATTAGCGGCCGTCTGGCCGGAGGCGTCGCCGCTGCTATGCCTGGCGGGAAGTGGGCGCTACGCCATCGTCGCCTTGTGCTGGCGCGAAGTGCCTTGGTCTGAGGTCGCAACCAGGCCGGTGACTGGGGCCCCGTTGGACGCCGCAACACCGCCGTTTATCCGCGGCTATTTGGGCTTGGTTCCCTATGACCTTTATGCGCCAAAAAGGGTTGGGGATGTGCAGGCTAAACCCCGCGTCTTCCGTGTCGAGCAGGCCTTGGTCCATGATCGCCAGGCTGGGCTGCTGCATGTGACTGGCGCGCCCGTCGCGAGCTCAGGCTTTACTCAGGTGGATGCTGCCAGCATCGTCTCCGCGCTGGTGAGTCCCAAAGGAGCCCTGGTTCCGACTGGGGATGCCTTAACCCTGATCCCCGGGGGCAGCGATGATGCCTACGAGCAGCGCGTTGGCGAGGTGCTCGAAGATATCCGTGCTGGACGTTTCTATCAGCTCAATTTGCTTCGCTATTTTAAGGTTGAGCAGACGCCATCCCGGGCCTGGATAGGAACGCGTCTAGGCCGCTTTGGCGGCGATTTTACCGCCTGGTTTTCGTTGCCGGATCTGCAGGTCGTGTCGTTCAGCCCGGAGCGTTTTTTGCGCTGCGCGAACGACGGCGCCGGTACGTTGGTCCACGCATTTCCGATTAAAGGCACCGCCGCCCGGCAGCTCCAGGATCCGGGCCTTGACCTTGCCGCGGCATCTGCCTTGCAGTGCAGTACCAAAGACCGAGCTGAGCTGCATATGATCGTCGATCTCATGCGACATGATCTCTACGGGGCCAGTGTTCCAGGCACTGTTCGAGTCCTTCACGCTGGCCGGCTGTTAAGCCTTGCCAGTGTGCATCATCTGGAAGCTGAAGTTTGCGCCACGCTGCGGCCAGGGATCACCATCGGTGCGTTGCTTGCCGCAGTCTGTCCTGGAGGGTCCATCACGGGAGCTCCAAAGCAGGAGGTTATGCTTGCCATTAGGGCCTATGAAGGTCGGTCGCGCGGCTATTTTATGGGCCATGCATTTTATGCTGCTGATGGCGGCGGCTTCGACTCTTCCATTCTCATTCGCACCCTCGTGCAGCAAGGTGCGGGTAGCTTTGAATATGCTGCCGGAGGCGGCCTGGTCATCGGTAGCGATCCGGCCAGTGAGCGGCGCGAAATCGCCGCGAAAAGCCGTGTTGTAACCTTGCCGTGAAGTACCGCGTCGCCAACCCAATCACCTCTGTTGCAGGAGCCTTCCTTGAATCTAACCGATGCCATGGAGCGTCTACGCCGCTTTGCCCAGGAGCGCGATTGGGACCAATTTCACACACCCAAAAACCTAGTGATGGCGCTGTCTGGTGAAGTCGGCGAATTAAGTGAGCTGTTTCAATGGCTGACGCCCGACCAATCGCGAACGTTGATGGACAACCCCGTCAAGGCCGAAGCTGTGCGCGATGAGCTTGCCGACATCTTGAGTTATTGCCTGCGCCTAGCCGACCAGCTTGGCGTCGACCTTGAGGCTGCTTTGGTCGCTAAGATGACCAAGAACGCCAGCAAATACCCGGTGCATCTGGCGAAGGGAAGTGCCGCTAAGTACACAGAGTTAAGTCCGAAGACGAGGTCTTAACAACACCGCGAACTCAGGCAGCGCCGCACCTAGGCGGCACCCCGCAGGCCATGCACAGACGGAGCCTTGGTGATCTCAGCCGCACTTAGCGTCTCGATCATGCCGGCAACGGTGCCGCGCTCCATCTTTTGCAACATGGCGTTGAGGACGTTGCCCGGAAACATCGGAGTGGCCACCGCGCGCCCGGCAGCGGCGCACGCGGTGTCGCGAACGTCGATGAGGTCGTCGCGATCGTCCGGATCTTTAAGGCTGAGGCGGCGGCCAAATTCCCAGGCTTGTTCGTGGAGCGTTGGCCCGAGACTGCTAAGAAGGGGCGTTTGGTCTTTGCCAAGGGCCCTGTTGGATGCCTGAAAAAGCGGCCAATCCTGGCTTAGTCTGGCGTAGCGCTCGTTGCAAAGCGCATCAAGCAGGTCTTTTAGGCGTTGAAAGTCGCGGCGAAAATCATTCAACTCACCGCGCGGTAGAACGCTCGCCAAGGCTACGCCAAGGTCGATGCCGACGTACGCTTGGTAGGCGCTGAGGAGGTTTTGCGCCACCGTGCCGCGACGACTTGTGGCGCAGCGAAAGGTGACCTGCCAAGCGTGGCTCATGCTGCGCCGTTGATCCCATGACCTGACTGCAGATAGAAAGCGATTGGTGCAGGTCACGTGTATTTTTTCAACCAAGGCGGGCTGCTCAAACACCTGGCTACCAAGGTCTTGAGCGATCTGCCGGGTGAATTGCCAAAGGAGGGCGCCAAACAAGCCACGCCGGTCGTTTTCTGCAGCGCAGCGGCGCACGGTCTGGCCTAATTGTTTGGTCACGCCTTCAATGGTCTTCGCCTGCATGGTTCGGTCCTTTGCGTTAAATCCCACTCCCGCCGCAATACCCCGTGCGCAAAACTGGGACCAGGTTAGGCTCCAGCTCTCGCTCAGTATGGCAGTCATGCAGGCATGGGTTTTTTAGTTTAGCGAAACTCACTGCCGGAGTAAACGCGGATTGCGTAGCACCCTGGTGGGACATGGAAGGCACAAGCTTCACCCGGCCTGCCCGCTTAAGGCTTGTCGCCGTTATTGCGGCTGTCACCGAGGCTTGGCCGTTCCTGCTTTTTGGCCTTTTTTCTCGCGATGGGGCGCCCGGCTTGACGCATCGGGTTGTGCTTAATGGCGATATCATAGGGGATTGACTGGATGCCCCCCTTGCGCGCCAAGGCGATGAATTTCATCTGCGAACGCATCGGTTCTTGGCCTGGGGCTGGCCTTCGCCTTTCATACTTGCCGTCGGCATTCAGCTGCCAGGCCTTCGCCGTGTCGTCCCAGGTTGTTTTTAGCACTTCATTGATCAGGCGTGCCTTGATGTCTTTGTTTTCAACGGGAAAGGCGATCTCGATGCGCCGGTCCATATTGCGCGGCATCCAGTCAGCGCTGGCTAAATACACGCGGTGCTCACCGCCCGCATGGAAGTAATAGATGCGAGAGTGCTCGAGGAAGCGGTCGACAATCGAGATGACCGAAATATTGTGACTGATGCCGGCAACCCCAGGTCGCAGGCAGCAGGTACCTCGGACGATGAGTTGGATCTTCACTCCCGCCTGGGAGGCTCGGTAAAGGGCATCGATGATGTCTTTGTCGACCAGCGCATTCATCTTCGCCATGATGAAGCCGTTGCCACTGGCTTTGTGGTAGGTGATCTCCTCATCGATCAGCTTCAAGATGTTGCGTCGTAGGTTGACTGGAGCGATCGCTAGCTTGGTAAACTGCGCACTAATGGCATCTTCGCTCAGCCGGTTGGTCCCGGTCAAAACGTCGAACCCCGTGATCAGATTGAAGATCGTCGCAACGTCCCGACCTATGGCGTCATCTACCGTAAACAGTCCGAGGTCGGTATAGAGCTTGGCGGTATTTGAATTATAATTCCCCGTCGACAGATGGACATAACGAATCAGTTGATTCTTTTCCCGGCGGACGACCAGGGTCGCTTTGCAGTGGGTTTTCAGCCCGACGAAACCGAACACGACATTGGCCCCAGCACGCTCCAGGCGACGGGCCCAAATGATGTTGTTTTTTTCGTCGAAGCGGGCCTTTAGCTCGACCACTGCCGTCACTTGCTTACCATTTTCTGCTGCCGCGATCAGGGCTTCGATGATCGGAGAGTCACCAGCGGTACGATACAGGGTCTGTTTGATGGCTAGGACGTTGGGATCGTGGGCTGCGAGGTGGAGAAATTCGGTGACGGCGTAAAAGCTCTCGTAGGGGTGGTGGACCATCAAGTCCTTTTTGGCGATGACTGAGAACATGTCTTCCGTTGTCGCCAAGGCCGGCGGTAGCCGAGGGTTGAACGGTGCGTCATGGAGTTCTTCCCCCGTCAACGCCGCATATAGGGGCATGAGAGCCGGAATAAACAGCGGATTTGGCAGCAGGTAAATATCATCGTCGGTAAGGCTAAGGCGCTCCTTGAGTAAGGCGAGGACAGCGGGTGGCAATTCACGGTCGACCTCAAGGCGGACAACCTCCTGATGGTCGCGATTGGCAACCTCCTTTTGGATCGACTTGAGTAGATCGACGACCTTATTTTCGAGCAGGTTGTAGTCTAGGTTGCGGATCACTCGCATGGTGAACGAGGCCTCAACTTCAAAGCCAAAAAACAAGGAATGCAAGTGATGGGCGATCAGGTCCTCAAGCAATACGAAGCTTAGGTCGCCGGCCTTGTTTGATTTGATCGGGATCAGGCGCGGTACGATCGGTGGAATCTCGACAAAGCCGATGCCGGGCAGATTTGCCTCATTGATGCCAGACTCTCTAGTGCGAACCGTTAGGTACAGCGAACGGTTGGATAGGAACGGGAAGGGATGCGCCGGATCAAAGGCCAAGGGGGTCAGAACAGGGCTGATCTCCGCCTCAAAATACTGATCAGCCGCGGCCTTTTGCTCCGTGGAGAGCTCTTCCATCTTGACGATTTTGACGCCCAGCTCCTGCAGACGCGGCAAGACCAAATGATTGAGGCAGTCATACTGTGTGGCGTGTAGCTGCAGCGTGCGCTGGCGAATTTGATGCAGGACATGGCCGGTTGCCATGCCGTCTGGGGAGTCGGTGATGCGAAAGCCTTCTTGCGCCATCTTCTTCAGGCCGGCGACGCGAACCATGAAGAACTCGTCGAGGTTGGTGGTGAAGATGGAGAGGAACTTAAGGCGCTCCAACAGGGGGGTGCCGGCGGTGAGCGCTTCGTCCAAGACTCGGGCGTTGAATTCCAGCCAGCTTAATTCTTTGTTGAGGTACATGTCTAACGGTTGCATCGAGAAAAAGCACCTCCGACCGTGCGGAGTTCACGGACAAGTCTTGCAATCTGTGGGGTTTTATCGGAGCCTTAGAGAATGAGCCACAATCAAATGTCTAGATCATCGGAAGAGGCGAGATTGGTTGAGCGGCAGGCCGTGCCACACCTAGATAGAATTATATCATGGGAAAGCCGTCTCGAGGAGGCCGTCCAACTACTGGCGCAGGTTTTAGCGGCTAAGCCAAGAAAAGGCAAAAAGCCTGTGGTAATCCACAGCTTACGCGTCGCCAATCGACTTCTGGCGATGGGCTATTGTCAGGATGTCGTGGTTGCTGGGTTGCTGCATGATCTGCTGGAAAAGGCGACCCAAGCGATGCACACGCAAGTGGCGCGGCGCTTTGGGCTCGAGGTTGCACACATGGTCCAAGCGACGACCAATGACCCGCATATCCGTGAGCCACTGCGGCGTTTCGCCGACAGCGTGCGCCGCTGCACCATCTATGGTGAGGGTGCGCTACTCGTGCGAAGTGCTGATTTGATCGATAATTGCGAGCGCAGCATGGCCCTGGAAAGTGGCGCTCGTCTGGCCCGCCTCGCCGATAAACTTCGACTGCTGATCGGTGCCGGCCGCGAGTTCCACATGGACGGCAAGATGCTTGAAGAGCTCCAGCGCTGTTTGCGTCGCGTCAATGGCAAGCTCAGCCATCTTGGGATTACATAATCCCGTGCCCGGGTCTGGGCCAACAGGGCGGCCCATCCCAGCTTGGTGCTCTGCCACCATGCTACCCGGTCGTTTAGGCTTCGGCGCTGATTGGCTGCACCGCCCTGAGAGTGACTTCGTTGCCCGATGCACCGATCGGGATGTAGCTCGCCGTGTTTTGGTTGACGAGCAGGTCATCGATCATCCGTTGGTCAGCATCGTGGACGTCTAAGAATTGCAGTCCGATACCGGCTTGCAGCGATGCCTCACTGGCCAACCTCCGCCACGCGACTCTGCCGCGCACTTTGAAGGTAGTGCTACCACCGACGGGAGCTAGGGTGATGTCGACGATGGTACCCACCGTGAGGCGATTGCGTTTTTGTACCGCTGCGTCGAACGGGACAAAGGCGCCACCAGTGCCGATGTCGGACGCTTTAAGTTGGCACGGCAGGTTGATATGGATCGGGGATGACATGTCGATATTTAGTAGCCGTGACTTTTCTTCGAGCGACTCCACCAGGTGACCGGCGATGGTGCGGAATAATTGGTCGATATCGAGAGGCTTTTCAATCGTTCCGGTAGCGCCGAAATGCATGCACTCTTCGAGGCTGTGGGTTGGCTGGGCGACGATGAACAGGACGCCAGGCCAAGCCCCGTTGATGCGCCGCAGGTCCTTGAGCAGATCCATTCCGCTGCGGTCGGCCATGTTGATGTCGCAGATGACAAAATCAACGTGAAGTCGGCGGGCCAGTTCGGCCGCTTGCTCTGGCTCAGTCGAGGTGAAGGTGCGAATGCCGCGATCGCGCAGGCCGTTGGCGATAAAACTACAGAGTACCGGCTCTTCGCCCACGACTAGCACCTTGGGGCGGCGTGCAAACACCTGCCGATGCTGCATGCGGTCAGCCGCATAGCGCAGAAAGGACGAGAGGATTTCCGTCTTGCTGTTGGTCGACGTCTTTTCGAAGATGCTTTTGAGATGATTATTTACGGTGTGGGTGCTGATGCCCAAGGCCTTCGCCACCTCTTCCGAGTTGGTGATGTTACGGATGAGCGCGACGACGATGTCGGTTTCCCTTCGGCTCAGCTTGTTCGATGCGGTAAAGCCGTCTATTTCGCTGGCGAACACCGACGGTGCGTGACTGGTTTTACCGCTGTCGTTTTTGCTTGTCATAGGTTCCCCAACGCCGACTGGCTTAAAAAAGCTAATGCCCACAGCTGTCTAGCAAGTTTCCATGATATTCAGTTAACCGATGTTAAGTCCATCTCAAACTCAAATCTGAGCTGGAGGATTCTTACTCATGAGAGGCTCGGAAAGCGTTGTGGGTCTCGCTCATGCATCATGGCCCAGATGGTTTCAATGATGTCCTCGACGCTTGGCTTGCACCAATAGTCGGCATCGGAAGCATAGGCCGCCCGATTGGGCTGCGCCGACAAGGTCCGGGGTGGGCAGTCCAAATCATCGTAGGCTTGTTGCACTTCAAGCACCTGCTGCATCATGAAGGCTGAGGCTCCACCGGGTACGTCTTCATCGAGAAACAACACCGCATTGGTCTTGCGAACCGAGGCTCTGATGGCTTGATGGCGATCGAAAGGCAACAGCGTCTGGACGTCGATGAGTTCTACTGAAATCTGCTCGGCCGCTAGTCGAGTCACGGCTTCTTCAGCGAGCCGGACGCAAGCACCATACGTCACAATCGTAACATGATTGCCGCTGACAAGCACTTCGGGCACACCAAGTGGCACGGTAAAATCAGCCAAGTTATCCGGTAAAGCCTCCTTCAGGCGGTAGCCATTCAGGACTTCAATGACCAGAGCCGGATCGTCACCTCGAAACAGCGTTTGGTACATGCCAGCGGCTTGGACCATGTTGCGCGGGACGCATACGTGCATGCCGCGCATGCCCGACACGATGACTCCCATCGGCGAGCCGCTATGCCACACACCTTCCAAACGGTGTCCTTTGGTCCGCACGATCACCGGGGCGCTTTGGCCGCCAGCACTGCGGTAGTGGAGAGTGGCCAGATCATCCGAAAGCAGCTGGAAGCAGTAGAGCAAGTAATCTAGGTACTGGATATCGACAACTGGACGCAGTCCGCGCATGGCTGCGCCGATCCCTTGGCCAAGGATCGTCGCTTCGCGAATCCCTGTGTCGGTGATTCTTAGGTCACCGTAGGTGTCTTGCAGGCCTTTGAAGTTTTGATTGACGTCGCCGAGAACGCCAACGTCTTCGCCGATAATGAAAATCCGCTGGTCGCGCGCCATCAGTTCGTGGAAGCATTGCTGGATGATCTCGTTACCCGGCACCTGACGCGGTGAGGTGCCATAGATAGCTTTAACTTCAGGTACTTGAAGCGGGTTCGCGTGGCCTGCTTTGAACAGAAAACGAGTGTAGCGCTCGCTGTTTTCAAGGTGGTAGTCGGTGATGAAGGCCTTCAGCGGCGCCGTCAAGGCGGGGTCTTCTCGGCGCAGATCGAGGGCGGTTCGCCGAGCTGAGGCCATGACGCCCCGCCGCAGTAGGACAGGTAGGCGCTGCAGTGCCTTTCTCGCGGCTTTGACTTGGTCAGCGTTGGTGGCATGGTCGGCGATGCGGTCATAGATGGCCATGAGCCGCTCCCGATCGTTGCTGATGGGGGCCAGGTATTCTTGCCAAGCGGCTGCGCGCTGCTCCTCGACCAACTGACTGCCTTCGCTTTCGATCTTGGTAAGGTCGGATGGGCTGATGCCAAGACCGTCTTTGCTGATCATCCACTCGCGCATCTTGCTGAGGCAGTCAAATTCCTGTTCGAACCTCAGGCGCTCGGCGTCTTTATAACGCTCATGGCTACCGCTGGTTGAATGGCCTTGGGGCTGGGTCAAGTTGATGATGTGGTACAAGGCAGGCACATGTTCGGCGCGAACCTTGGCAATGCCGTCGCCGTAGGCCCGCAGCAGGGCTGGGTAGTCCCAGCCTTCGATGACATGAATATCGAAGCCGGCATGCTGCTCGTCGCGCTGGAAGCCGCTGCAGACCGCTGACACCGATTCTTTGGTCATCTGGTATTTGTTTGGCACCGAAATACCGTAGCCATCATCCCACACGGAGATCGCAACCGGTACCTGCAGCACACCGCAGGCGTTCAAGGCCTCCCAGAACAAGCCTTCGGCGGCGCTGGCGTTGCCGATGGTGCCAAAGGCGACTTCATTGCCTTGGCGGGAGAACTTAGCCAACTCCGTCGCCTGCCGCAGTTGGGGGTTTTGGCGAAACAGCTTCGACGCATAGCCGAGGCCGACGAGCCGGCTCATCTGGGATGCGGTCGGCGAGAGATCCGCTGAGGAATTGGCGCCACTGAGCTGATCCAGCCAGCTCCCGTCTTCACCAATATAGCGGGTGGCGAAGTGCGCATTCATTTGCCTCCCGCCGCTCATCGGCTCACGCGTCAGCTCGGTATCGGCATAGAGCTGGGCGAAAAACTGCTTTAACGTACAAACGCCCAGCGCCAGCATCAAGGTCTGGTCGCGGTAGTAGCCACTGCGCCAGTCGCCAGGCTGGAAGGAGCGGGCCATCGCCACCTGAGCGACTTCCTTACCATCGCCGAAGATGCCAAACTTCGCCTTGCCGGTGAGCACCTCTTTGCGACCAATAAGACTGGCTTGACGGCTGATATAGGCAAGGCGGTAGTCAGCCAGCACTTGGTCGTGCGAGATATTCAGGCGTCTATTTGAAGCGGTGGCCTGGGCCATGGCGGAAGTCCCCTTGTACTTGCTCGGCAGCGAATTGACTCTGAGTTGAGCCTCAATCTAGCGGTTCGTTTTGCCACCCGCAACTGCTTCACCTGGGCTAAGCAGGCGCACGTCGTGTAGCGATACCCGTAGCTTAAGGATGCCTACTTCGACTTCGACCGTCTGGTCATTACCACTGCCGACCCTGAGGATACGACCGGCTTTCTTGAGCGGCAAAATGAACACCGGTGCATTTGGCACCAGGGCCTCGCGATTGGCCGCTTGGCCGGGCAGCTTGCCTTCGATGTCGTAACCGCGCTGCAGCTCGCTCGCGACCTGGCCCATCTGTCGCAGCACGCCTTCGGCGGCGCGGCGCTTGCCCGCGAAGCCGGCCGGATCATCCTGCGGGCTACGTTCCTTCGCGGCCTGCTTGATTTGTCTGACGGCATCTTCAAACTCACCATGCAGCTCAGCAATCCGCGTTTCGTAGCGCTTGGCCAGTTGCTCGGCGGTTTTCTTACGCTGTTCTTGTAGTAGTTCGACTTCCTGCTGCCAACGCAAACGCTCGGCTCCGGCAGCGAGTTGTTCTCGTTGCGCCTCATTGGCGCCAGCATGCGCCTGGTCGCGGGCCTCCATCAAGGCGCGAACGGCTTGATCGAGGTTGGACATCTGGCCGTGGCGTAGCTCCCTAGCGCGTGTCAGGATCCGCTCGGGTAGGCCGATTTGTTCGGCGACCTCCAAGCCAAAGCTTTGTCCTGGCAGATCGAGCAGCAGGCGGTAGGTGGGCAGCAAAGTCCCAAGTGAGAACTCCATCGAGCCGTTGCGAAAGCGCCGATCAGCGATCGCCAGACTCTTGAGTGCATCAAAGTGGGTGGTGACCATGCCGGTCGCGCCGCGGCTGGCGAGATCTTCGAGGATCGCCGTGCCTATGGCTGCGCCGGTTTCGGGGTCGGTACCGACCGCCAGCTCATCGAGCAGGACCAAGGACTCGCTGCTGGAATGTTCTAGAATCGGCTTAAGGCCCGTGAGATGGCCAGAGAAGGTCGACAGATTGGCCGTGAGGTTTTGGGCATCACCCATCTCGAGGTGGACAGCGGCAAATAGGTAAATCTGCGAATGCGGCGAGGCCGGCAGAAGAAGGCCAGCGCGGGCCATGAGGTGCAGCAAACCGACGGTCTTTAGCACCACCGTTTTGCCACCGGCATTCGGTCCGGAAATAATCAGGATCTTCTGCTCGGGTTCGAGGCTGATCTGATTGGCGATGCTGCGTTTGCCGGTGGTCCGCCCAAGCAGTGGATGTCGAGCATCGCGCAGGTCGATGACTGGCGTTGCGGCGATGCGCACCGGGCCAGCCTCCAGCTCGGCTGCCAGCAGGGCTTGTGCCGTCAAAAAGTCGAGCTCGATCAACTCTTGATAGTTGCCGCGCAGGGTTTCCGTCTCGGCCTCGACCATGGCGCTGAGAACGCGGAAGATGCGGGCGATCTCTAGCTTTTCCTCGAGGTCAAGGTCGAGCAACTGGGCATTTTGTGGCGCGATCGACACCGGCTCGATGAACAGGGTCTGGCCACTGGTCGAGGTATCGAGGATCGTGCCCTTGACCCGGCCTCGGCCATCCAAAGTCATCGGTATCACGTAGCGATCGCTGCGCACCGTGAAGAAGTCGTCTTGAACGTACGGTGCCACCTCTTGATCGACATGCATGAGTTTAACGAGCGCTTCCTCGATCCGATGGCGCAGCTGAATCTTGCTGCGGCGAATCCGCATCAGCTCCTCGGAGGCGTCGTCGAGCAGCTCGCCGTCCAGGCCGATCGCTTTGTTGATGGCGCTAAGCAGATGCGGCATCGTCAGGATTCTCGCCTTGCACCGGCGCAAGGTTGAGCAGAGTGCTTCATGAGCCGCCGCGAAGGCAAAGATCCGGCGCGTGGACTCGAGCAACTCGGCGACGCCGCGCAGCGACGTCCCATCGAGCATCTGGCCCTTGGCCGCGGCGCGCAGGACGTTGCCGAGTGGTTGCAGATTGCCGATTTGGGCCTTGAGCCCCTTGGCGGCCAAGATCTTTAAGGGCTCGACGGCGCTCCAGCGTGCCGCGATGGCGGCTTGATCCAGGCACGGTTCAAGCTCCAGTGCGCGCACCCGCCCATCCTCGGTTTGGCTAAGATCGGCCAGGATACCTAGGAGCAGGGGCCATTCCAATTTGTCGAGGACCTGGCTGGAGGGCTTGACTTGCATGTAACATTCCGAACTTAGGGCGCTATCTGAGCGAATTTTGGGGGTTTCGCCAAATCGGCGCCGTGGCATACTCAACCTATCCGATTGACGCGCGTTGATGAAGGACTGTTTGTCCCATGTCCATGCTTTGGTTTAGGCTGTATGTGCTGTTGTTATCGCCGCTGACCTGGTTGGTCTTCGTCATGGGGGCGACGATCGGCAGTTTTCTCAACGTCTGCATTTACCGCATTCCCCTCGGAACCTTTTTCAAACACCACCGTTCGGTCTGCCGTGGCTGTGCCGCGGAAATCCCCTTTTATCTTAATATTCCGATTCTTAGCTGGATTTTTCTGCGGGGAAAGGCGCGTTGTTGTGGGATGTCCCTGGGTCTGCAGTACCCGTTGGTCGAGTTGCTCACTGGCTTGCTCTTTGTGGTGATCTACTGGCGCTTTCCCTTCGTCACTCTCGGCGATGAAGGGGCCGCTTGGGATGGGGCCAATATGCTGCGCTGTGTGCACGCCGCGATCTTTTGTTCGCTGCTGCTCGTGTGCTCGGTGATCGATATGCGCTTGATGATTATCCCGGACGTGATCAGCCTGCCGATGATCGCCTTGTCGCCGCTGGTGGTTTATCTGCATCCGGATCTCGATTGGCCCAGTGCGCTGATCGGCGTCTTTGCTGGAGGTGGCAGCCTGTACGCGGTTGCCTGGCTATACTGGTTGATTCGCCGTGAGGTTGGCATGGGTATGGGAGACGTCAAGCTGCTTGCCGCCATCGGTGGCTGGCTTGGCTATCAAGCGATCGTACCCACGGTTTTCTTCGGCTCGTTGCTCGGTGCGATCGGCGGTGTTTTGATGATGGCGGCGAGTCGTCGTTTGACCCTCAGGACGGCGATCCCGTTTGGGCCTTTTTTGGCCCTAGGTGCTATAATTCATTTGATCCTCGGCCCGTATATCCAAGAGTTGATGCTTCGCTACTCCAGCTGATGCAACGATGGACGAGAGGCGATGATGACAAAACCAGACCCAGGGGTGGCCATCCCGACTGACGCGATCCAGTTTTTGCAGGATCTCCAGGATACTGCGCAAACCCTACTCGGCGCCCCCGGTCCGAAAGCGTTGCTGCGTCGCTTCGGTGAAGCCATGC
This sequence comes from uncultured Pseudomonadota bacterium, assembly GCA_903928445.1. Classification (GTDB taxonomy): domain Bacteria; phylum Bdellovibrionota_B; class Oligoflexia; order Oligoflexales; family CAIYRB01; genus CAIYRB01. Next base: position 57,082 of record CAIYRB010000117.1, read on the forward strand.
AACGGCTGTTTGTAGTCGATCGCTTTGACTGCCTGCGTTTGAGCGGCGCGGGCGCAAAGCTGGTGCTTAAGCGGCGCGCCGTTAAGGTCCCGAACGCCGATTTACTGAGCGACGACCTGGTGCAGCAGCTGACTGCGGCGCTCGCCGGCGCCGCCCAGCCCAGGGCCGTGTGGGGCCCTGGTTGCAGTCGAATTGAGGTTGCCGGACAGCAGCTTTATGTGGCGCTGATAGACGATCCCCGGGCGCGCAGCGGCACCTTGGTGGCCTGGACTGAGCCCTCTCATGAAGTGGTCGTGCCTGCGGCAACACTGCGTTTACGCGATGCGCAGCGGGAGCAGCTTGTCCGCGTCATGCAAAACGAGGCCCGCTGGTTGCGCAAGCTCGATCGCACCCAGGCACGCCTCTACCGCGACTACCTCACCGGTCTGTATAATTACCGCTACCTCGAGATTGCCCTGGAGCACGAGTTGCGCCGTGCTGAACGCTTTCAAAACAACTTTTGTCTGCTGTTTCTTGACCTGGATGGATTTAAGCCGATCAACGACCAGCATGGGCATTTAAGCGGTAGCGGCGTCCTCAAGCAGGTTGCCGAGGTGCTGCGCGAGGTCCTGCGCGAGATCGATATTCCGATCCGGTATGGTGGTGATGAGTTTGTCGTGCTGCTGCTTGGTGCTAGCTGTGCCAAGGGCGTGCTGGCCGCCGAGCGCGTTCGGCATCGCATCGAGGAAACCGCCTTTGTGGTCGATGGCGGTCGCACGCATTTGACAGTGTCCATTGGTGTTGCGGCGTACCCAGAGCATGCGCGTGATATGGGCAGCCTGCTTAAGCTTGCCGACGAGACCATGTACAGTAGCAAGCGCAACGGAAAAAACCGGGTCACAGTGGTCGAGTCCATGGATGTCCCAGAGAAAGGACTGGCGTGACTAGCAGCGGCAAGCATCCTCACATAAGCGCCACCCATCAAGAGCATTTGGTGCGGCCTCAGCATACCAATGCCCATGGAACGGTGTTTGGTGGTGAAGTCGTATCCTGGGTAGATATCGCGGCCGCATGCTGTGCCATGCGGCATAGTTCGACCCAAGTGGTGACGGCGTCGATCGATGCGATGGCCTTTCTCTCGCCGATTCATGTCGGCTGGGTTGTATGCCTAGACGCAAGCGTCAATTTTGCTGCCCGCACCAGCTGTGAGGTCGGCGTCAAGGTGACAGCGTTCAATCCTGTCACTGGGGAGCGCCATCATACTGCGACGGCTTATTTAACGTTCGTTGCGCTCGACAGCTATGGTCGCCCGACGCCGATTCCACCGGTGGAGCCGCAGACGGCGGATGAGCACCGTCGCTACGCTGCCGGACAAAAGCGGCGTGAGGAACGTCTGCGCCTTAAAGCTGCGCTGCAAGGCCGTGGTGCGAAAACCGTTGCCACCTAAGAGAGCTGCTATGCACCCAGGTTTTGCGCGCTTCGTCTTAACTTGTTGGCTGTTGCTAGGAGCTTTAGTTCAGCCGGCCTTGGCTCAGGACAGCATGGTCCCGCCAATGCCAAAAGACATGGCGCAAGTCGAGATGTTTCTGCTCACCGTCGGCCGCGGCACGCAAATCGAGGCCCTGTTTGGCCACACCATCCTCCGCGTGATAGATCATGGCAGCGGTCAGGATTTGGCCTATAACTGGGGTATCTTTGATTTCTACGATCCGTTGTTCATCTGGAACTTCTACCGCGGTGAACTACGCTACATGCTTGGGATCTATCCGACGCCTGGGTTGATTGATTACTATCGCAATGTCGAGCGGCGCTCGATCATGCAGCAGCAACTCGTGTTGACGCTTAGGCAAAAGACGGACCTCATGCAACGTCTTATCCGCAATGCGCTGCCGGCAAACGTCCATTATCAGTATTCGCAGCTTCGAGACAACTGCGCCACCAGGCCGCGCGATCACCTCGATGCGATTCTCGGTGGCAAGATAGGCGAGGCATTTAAGCACCGGCCAAGTTTCGCGACTTATCGCGATCATATGAAGGCAAGCGCCAGTCCCGTGTGGTGGGTGGCCATGAGCCTCGACATGCTGACCAATGATGTTCTTGATGTCCCCCTCAGCAATTGGCACGAGATGTTCCTGCCGCTTCGTTTGCAGCAGCTACTGTCCCAAATGCCGGCGTTTGCTGACAGCGGCGAGGAGATCTCACATCAATCACTGTTGACTGCACCGGAGTGGCTGGTCGACCTTCCCGAACCGCTGCCGGGCCCAGACCCCTACGCCATGTGGTCGCTGCTTGTTGGCGGGCCACTAAGTTTGCTGCTGCTTTGGACCTGGCTGACGCCAGGGTCCTCCCGCCCAGCGCGGATGCTCGGTTTGAGCAGCGTTGTCTTCGGTTTTTGGTCGGCTTTTTGGGCGACCCTGCTGGTCTGCAATTGGGCGCTGTCGCGTTATATCGAGACACCGCACAATGCGCTGCTATGGCTGCTGTGGCCGGTTGATTGGATCTTCGTCTACTATGGTATTAGACTCATCGGTAAGGGTGCGCTACCGATCGCGGCCTCGCCGCTCGGGCGGTTGGTGCGCGGGACTAGTTTACTCCATGTGGTGGCCTTCGCCTTTGGGGCCATACTCTGGATGGTCGGACTTGTGCATCAGGATATTCTGCCGATGCTAGCGTCCTATGGGTTGTTTGGAGCGCTCTTCTTTGTCACGATCTGCTGCCACGGAGCAGCCCAGGGGAGTCGGTCAGTCGATGCGTAATGTTGGCAAGCAAGAAAAGAATTTTAGCCGCTTCAAATCAGGTCACGCCAGTGCCCTATATGACCTTCTCGAGAGCGAGCGGCCTTTTCTCTATGACTATCTGATGCGGATGACCAGCCAGGTCAGCCGCTCTGCGGACTCCATCAATGAAGTCTATGAATCCTTGAGCGAGGAGGTCATTTCGGTCATCGAATCCGCCCGTGATCTGCGGTTGGTCCTGTATACGACGGCAAGGCGGTTTAATAGCGACATTTGGAACGCCGAGACCAGTCGATTGATCAATGCCGCCTTACAGCCAGCTACAGATCAGACCCAGTCGGAGAACGAGGCCGCGATGCACCGCGATGCGGCCCTGCTCGATAAGGCACTGCGCAGCTTGCCGGGTCCCCAGCGCGAAGTGGTCTGGTTGCATATTCTCGGTGGATTTTCTTTTGAAGAGGTGGCGCAGATCGTCGGCGTCGCTGAGTCTGGGGTCGAAACGCTCTATCTTGGCGGTGTCGGGGCGCTAGACGCCGAGGCCGAGGAGGCTTGTGGTCCGGCGCAAACCGCTTTGACTAAACTGCCGCCACACCCCTTGCCCACCGCTTTGACGAATGCGACGGTCAACCTGAGCATGATCATGGCCGGGATCAAGGTCAAACCAACGGGGATTCGTTCCGTCACGCGGATGATTTTGTTGGGCCTTGCCGTGGTGTGCGGGGTGATTTGGTATACCGTGCCCCACGCCGTGATCAAATCCTTTCTCCCCAGCTGGATGCCTTTTTTGAACAAGTTTTGACCTAGGCTTGATCTAGAACTGGTGAGCGCAGCGGCGGTGGCAGCTGTCTGCAAGAGATCTGCTGGCCCCTATTGACCGATCGGCCAACTTAGCCTAAAATCCCCGTAATTTAAGATTTATATGAATTTAACGGGGGTGTATATGCGGTGGTCGACGCTTGTGGCGGCGCTTTTGACTTTCGGCAGTGGCAGTGCATTTGCGGCTCCCATCCAGGTGGTGCGCCAGGCAGGCAGCCAATACTCGGCCTTGCCTCAAGAGGTGCTCTACACCGACGGTGATCTTGCGGTAGTGCGTCAGCCCGAAGCCGTGGTGGCGGACTTTGCCGACTTGTTTGTCGTGAACATGGTGAATCGCCTGAGTGCTGATTCGCTGCAAGCCTTTGGTGATGTCTTGCACCTGACGCCGGCGCGTTTTGCCGTGATGCGGGTCAGCCCTGAGCAGGTTGAGGCCTTAGCCGCAAAGCTCCATAGCGAGGGTCTTGCCTGCGGCGTCTTGACTAAACTCAATCCTGAATTCACGGTCAGCGCTCCTGGTGCTGCGCCTACGCCACTGTTGCCTCTCGCCCAAGCCGATGCGCGGGTTAGCAAGTTAACGGCTGCGGTAAGCGAGGCCAGTCTTAAGGAACTCATCTCCACCTTGGCGGCCTTACCCACAAGATTCGAAAGCACCGAGTCCGGCGGCGGTGTCGCTGCTCTTTTGGCGGCAAAATACCGTGCGCTCGCCGCAGGTCGCAACGACGTCACCATCGTGCCCTATGATCACGGCCGAAGCACAGCCCAGCATAGCCTGGTTGTGCGCATTCTCGGCTCGAAGTTTCCGGATGAGATCCTTGTCCTTGGTAGTCACCTCGACAGTGTCAACTGGCGTGATGGCAGGAGCGAACGTGCACCTGGAGCCGATGACAATGCCAGCGGTACCGCCACCAATCTCGAGATTTTTCGGCTGTTGATGGCGCAAGGCGTGCGTCCACAACGGACGGTCGAGATCCACGCCTACGCCGCCGAGGAGATCGGCTTGGTTGGAAGCCAGGACATTGCCAATGCCTATCGTCGGCGCGGCGCCAAGGTGGTTGGCATGCTGCAATATGACATGGACTTCTACCGTGCCGAAGGTGAGGAGCCCAAGGTGTGGTTGGTCAGCAACAACACATCTCGTCCACTTAATCAGATGCTTGGCCAGCTCATTGACCATTATGTCGGTCTGCCTTGGCAGGAACGCTATTTAAGCGGGGGCAGCAGCGACCACGCGTCTTGGTACCGGGCTGGCTTTGCCACGGCCTTTCCCTTCGAGGATCCTTACAACTATAATCACAACATTCATTCAGCCGACGATACCGCAGATAATTCCGGTGATTATGCCCTAGTAGCCGCATACACCAAGTTAGGTGCGGCCTATGTCTTGCATTTTGCTGGTCTTTAATCGAGGCTATAGCGCTGAATGAAGGCGACCATCTAAAACGGAAGTTTAACGCTTAGTTAATCAGTTCTTCAAAAGTCCTCTTTATATTCGGAGGACTCACTAAGCCCTACTTTAGCGTTAAGAGGTCAACCATGCTCTCAGCCTTGGTCCGGGACAACGTCAGACCTTTAGTTCCAGATTTTGTTCGTCCCTGGACGATTCTCCGCGGGGGGGCGGGTGCCTTTACCCGGAAGATCGCTGTCGACTTTAAAGTCCGCGATTTCCGCGTCAAGACGGTGGAGAATCCGGACGAATTAAAGCAGGTCCTAGCGCTGCGCCGCTCGGTGTTTCACTATGAATTCGCTGGCAAGTGGTTAAGCCTGAAAAGCGATCAAGACCTCTTTGACGAACATGCTGATCACTTGGCGATTTTTGACGAGAAAGCCGGGGTAGTCGCCGGCGTCTATCGGTTGATTTCTTCCGCCAGCAGCCGCAGCTTTTACTCCAACACCGAATTTGATATCAGCCGCTTCATGGCGCAGCCTGGCGTGAAACTTGAACTCAGTCGAGCCTGCATTGGGCCGAGCTACCGCAACGGGGTCGTCATCAGTCTGCTCTGGCGAGGTATCGCCGACTATGCGAAGAAGGCGGATGTTGACTTTCTTTTCGGGCTTAGCAGTATCAACACGACGGATGTCAAACACATCGCCGCGATCCATCGCCATTTTGCGGCTGCCGGACTGCTCAACGATGAGTGGGCTTTGACGCCGCGGGCGAAGTACGAGATCGCTAACTTCGCGGCAGTCTTGGCTGTGGCTGAGACCGCCGCCGCGGCCGCAGTTCCAACGTTGTTCAAAACCTATATTAAAGCCGGAGCCAAGGTATGCTCACAACCGGTGATCGATCGGGACTTCAACTGCGCGGACTGGCTCATCGCGTTAAATATGCGGGAGTTGGTCAAGAGCTACGACAGACGCTTTATGGGCTCCTGAGAGCCGGAAGCAAATTTGGCGTCTGCTGCGTGGTGTTTTTGTCCTTTGTCATCGCTTCGTTGCTCTTGCGCCTTGTCACTTGGTCGCCCTATCAACGCCGCCTTCGGGCGACGCATTTGTCGCAGCTTCTGGCGCGGTTTTTGCGTCGCCTTCTCAATCTTCGCTGCACCGTTGAGCAGTCGGGTCGGCCGCTCGAAGGCGTTCATCAGGGTTTGTTGCTCGTACCAAATCACTTGTCTTATTTGGACGTCGTCGTCATCGCTGCGGTCTTCCCAGCAGTGTTCGTCACTTCCCGTGAAATTCAAGTCACTCCGATACTGGGTGCTGTGACCAAAGCCGCAGGTTGCGTCTTCGTTGAGCGTCGGCATAAAGCCGACATTTTGAGCGATATCGACCAATTGTCGGCATTGCTCAACTCTGGCTTGAATGTCGTGCTCTTCCCCGAGGGAACCACCTCTGCCGGCGACCGTCTTATGGAATTCAAGCGATCTCTGTTAGAATCAGCAGTGAGGAGTCGCAGTCGAGTGATCCCTCTTTGTCTGCGCTATGATGGCGTGGACGGACACAGTTTTGATGCCAGCAACCGCGACCAGGTTGCCTGGTACGGTGACATGAAGTTCTTCCCGCACTTTTGGCAATTGATGTCCCGCCGTTCGATTGACGTCCGCTTATTCGTCCTCAACGAGGTCGCCTTTCGTGGCCACAGATCTCGCAAGCGCCTTACCCATGATGTCAAATCTCAAATTGCCGACTGTTTCCACGCGACTTGATTTGCGCCGGCGTCTGCCGGAGTTAGTCGAGATCGAGGAGCTTGCGGCGCAGTGCGCGGGACTAGGAGTGGTCACGACGGAGGCGGTCATTGCGGCGCATGGCCAGGATTTTCCGGTTTACTCCTTTGCCTTTGGTAGTCAGGACAGGGCGGCACCAGCGGTGGCATTCATCGGCGGTGTGCACGGCCTAGAGCGCGTCGGTACCAATGTTGCTATCTCTTATCTGAAGATGGTGATTGAACTACTGGCTTGGGACAAGGGCTTGCAGCACTTGCTAGGTCGTTGTCGCCTGCTGTTTCTGCCTTTGGTCAATCCAGCCGGCATGTATGCGAAGACTCGTGCCAATGCTCGCGGCGTCGATCTCATGCGCAATGCGCCGATCGACGCGGAATCTGCTCCCAACCTGCCACTTTTAGGGGGGCATCGGCGTTCTCCGCTGCTGCCCTGGTACCGTGGCGAAGCGGGCGCACCCATGGAGCAGGAGGCTACGGCGCTCGAACAGTTTGTTCGTCGTGAGCTATTTTCCTCAGTTTTTTCCATTGCCCTTGATATGCATTCGGGGTTTGGTCTGGTTGACCGTTTATGGTTTCCATTTGCCTATTCGCGCCGCCCCTTTGATCACCTGGCGATGATGTATGCACTAAAGGTGCGGTTGGACCGTGGACTCCCCAATCATTTTTATCAGGTCGAACCGCAATCGCTTAAGTACATCACTCATGGTGATCTATGGGATTATCTCTTTTTGGCACTTCGTGCGGAGCGACGACCAGTTGCTATGTTGCCTCTAACTCTAGAGATGGGTTCCTGGCTATGGATCAAAAAGAACCCAAGGCAGATGTTTTCCGCCTTAGGGATCTTCAATCCAGTGCTGCCGCATCGCTTACAGCGCACGCTGCGCCGTCATCATGCTCTTCTCGATTTTTTGCTGCGCGCTGCGGTCTCCCACGATAACTGGGGCGATCCAGCGGCCATGGCGGCGGCTGACTATGGCAATAAGGCACTGGCGCTTTGGTATAACGCCGCGATCTAGGCTGAGGCTCTCGCGCTTGGCCGCGCAGGCTACAGATCGTAGCTCATTTTGGCGCCGTAGTCGGCGTGGTTGATGCCGGCACCAAGGTCCGCTTCTCCAGTTAACGTCAAACGCGTCGCACCGAAGCGAAGGCGAATGCCTGCTGCGCGCACTGGTTCTAACCAAGACGAATGAAAACTCAGTGGTGAGCTACCGCTCTCCCTTAGTTCCAAGCTATCAAACTGCTGCGGCTGGATCGTCACAACCCCTTCATGCTGGACTGCGCCTATGCGGCCGTAAAACGTGAAGTAGCTTAAAATTCCGTAGCTGACGACGGCCTCTCCTCCGGCTGAACTCAGGGTTGTGCCGGTCACACCATATAATTTGCCGTAGCTGCCGCGAATCGTCAGCGCCGGCCTCGCCAATGCCTCATAGACGGTCCATTGGAGCGCTGCGCTTACTTGGGTGAAAGCGCTGCCTTTGCCGCTTCCTGTCAGCCCTGCTGCGGTGATGCCCGCATCGACCGGTAGTGGGAGCCCTCGAAGCAGCCAGATGCGAGGAATTCCCAGGCTTTTCCCGCCTCTATCTTCGCCCAGCTGGGAGTTGAGTAGGGTGTTGTGCTCCGGGGGCGTGACGCTCACCATGCCAGCACCAAAGTCCGTCCCTATCGAACCATGGCTACCGGCTGGTTCGAGCAGACTCGCGGCATTGATGCGACCGAAGAATTGCAGTGTCTCATCGACGGTGCTTTGTCCCGGGCGCGGAGCGCCGCTTGCCTGAGCCGACCAGCAGCCGCAGCTAAGTAGCAGTGCCAGCAACGCATTTAACCGATTCTTCAAGCTCATGCTAGCTCGCCCCTGTGGTTGTGCTAAAAGCTGCACAATGGACGTATTTCTTATCGATCATTATGACAGTTTTACGCACAACGTCATAGACTGGCTGGCTGGTAGCGACGGAGTGTTAGCGATCCACTGCGTCGCTTGGGACGACGCCTCCGGCCTTGCCAAAGCCGCTAACAGCCATGCTCCATTGGTCATTTCCCCAGGCCCAAAGAGTCCGAGCGACGTCCCGCCGACCCTGGCTCTCTTGCGTGAAAAGCTTGGCCTGGTGCCGATTCTCGGCATTTGCTTGGGTCACCAGATGCTCGCTGCTATGAGCGGCGCTAGGATCGTCCGTGGTCAGGCACCTCATCACGGCACGGCCCGGCGCATCCTGGTCGACGCCTTGAAGCCGGGGCTACTCGCAGGTCTGGCGCCGTCCTTTGCCGCCGGAGTGTATAATTCTCTGGTGGTTGAGGCGACATCCTTGCCGCCGATCTGGACCATCAATGCCCGCTGCGACCTTGGCGAGGTCCAGGCGATGTCCTACACCAGTGCCGCCGCCCCGGCCTTTGGTCTGCAGTTTCATCCAGAATCGTTTTTAAGTCAGGGCGCCGACGTGATTCGCGCCAACTGGATCGCCGCCGTTCAGACCTGGCGGTCCGCTCAGGAATCAGCGTCCGCAGCTGGGCTTTGATGCATGAATCCTGCCCTCCTGCCTTCCCTCTCTCCCTGTTGCGCGGAATAAAGCCGCTGCCCAAAAACTGGGAGGCCGGGAAGGCAGGAGGGCAGGGGGGCAGGATTCATGCATCAAAGCCTCGCAGCTGCCCTAAAGGTCCGTTAAAGCTCAGCGATCGCGCCTTTTCCGGTGCCTTCAAAGCAGATCACTTTGACCTTCTCGTTGGTATTCTCTTCGCGTTTAATCAACCTGGCGATTTCCTGCGCGATACACTCGATGCTGGTCTCTTGGGCAACGCAGAACACGCGGTCCGCTGGCAGCGTCGCCTCGAAGGTGCCTTGCGATGCTTGATAGCCCAGGGTTACACCTTCGCGGGTCTTGCCGCGGGTGCCCGGCTCGATCATTCCGACCAGGAATTGGCTAGGTGTCGCGATGTGGACGGTCGATCCAAACACGTCGCGGACGATATAGTGCTCCAGGTCCGGCCGGCGCTCATCGCCGACAAAGATCTGGATCCGCGAGCGATGACCGTGGAACAGCCTTTGGCACATTCCCTCGTGTCCGGCGATGCCATGAGTGTAACGAAACACGGCCTCGACCTGGTCCACATCTTCATCACGGAGGGTGACGGTGATGCTGCTGATCTCCTGCGGCAGGCGGTGGCGCAAGCTGCGGACCACCTCTTGCTCCAGGATCTGGCGGTTGATGCCGACGCAGCGTGTAGGAAACACAGCCCCGTTCGGTCCGCGATACTCCCAGCTCCCTTCGAGCACGTCTTTGGCTGGGCGGGTCTTCATATGCCAGCACTCGCTCTTTTCCGAGCCGCGAAACTCCATACCCTTGAACAGCACGGCCTGCGAGTTGATCGGCATGATCAGGGCATGATCGATGCTCGACTTCAGTACCTGCCGCACCAATTTTTTTAAGTGACTAAAGTCATAGACGAATCCGTTATCCCCCACCGACCCGGTGATGCTGACATCGACCGTCCAAGTCTGTCCGATCACGCCCTTTGAAGGATCAAAGAGGGCGCAATCGACCTTGGTCACATCGCTGAGGAAGATGGTTCCGCGTGCACCGCTTTCGTCTTGGCTTGGCTGCGTATCTTTTGCATTGCTCAAATTCGTTTAGAACCTCTAGGTGTTCTGAGATAAACGCGACGTTATACCGACTTCTTCATTGAAATCCAAATTAATAATAAGTAATCCTGGCAACCTAGTCTTTTGCTGCAACCGATGAGGCCGCCATGAGTTTTGACCGGGTCAGAGTCCGGATCGCCCCTTCACCCACCGGTGACCCCCATGTCGGGACCGCCTACGTGGCTCTTTTTAACTATGTGTTTGCTCGCAAGCATGGTGGGGATTTTATCATCCGCATCGAGGACACCGATCAGACCAGGTACCGTGGATCCAGCGAAGACATGATCTTGCGCAGCCTAAAGTGGCTCGGCCTTAGCTGGGATGAGGGGCCTGACGTTGGTGGTGCCTACGGGCCCTACCGCCAATCTGAGCGCCGCGAGATTCACGCAAAGTATGCCATGCAGCTCGTCGAGTCTGGGCATGCATACCGTTGTTTTTGCACTCCTGCGCGCCTTGAGGTCATGCGCCAAGAACAAAAGGCTGCTGGGAAAACGACCGGTTATGACCGCCATTGCAGAGGCCTGAGCCAGACTGAAACAGCGGCCCACCTGACGGCAGGCGACACCTTCGTGGTGCGGCTAAAGATGCCAACCGAAGGCAAAACAGTCTTTCAAGACTATGTCCGCGGCGCCATCGAGATAGACAACGGTCGGATCGATGACCAGGTGCTACTCAAATCAGACGGCTATCCGACGTATCACCTGGCCAATGTCGTCGATGATCACCTCATGAAGATCAGCCACGTCATGCGCGCTGAGGAGTGGATCACCTCGACGCCTAAACACGTTCTTTTGTACCAGGCCTTCGGCTGGGAGGTGCCGACCTTTTGCCATCTGCCGCTCCTGCGCAATCCCGATCGCTCGAAGATTTCAAAGCGTAAAAATCCGACCTCCCTGCGTTACTACGAGCGTTCGGGAATCTTGCCGCACACTCTGCTGAACTTCCTGGGGCTGATGGGCTGGAGTTTTGGCGATAACGTCGAGATCTTTTCCGTGGCGGAAATGATCGAACGTTTTGACCCGAAGCATATCCACCTGGGCGGTCCGATTTTTGATCAAAGCAAGCTAAACTGGCTAAACAATCAATACTTACAGAAGTCTACAGACGATGAATTCGTCTCCTACATCCGCGACCAGATGTTTTCGCCGGAAATCCTTAAGCTACTCAAGCCTTTGGTCTGCGAGCGTATCGATCGGATGGAGCAGTTTGTCGATAAAAACGCCTTCTTTTTTAATGGCGCTTTGACCTATGACCAGGCGACCTTGGTCCCCAAAGAAAAGACTGTGGCAGATGTGATTAGCGTGGCCGGTGCCTTAGCGGACGTCCTCGACGACGTGTACGACTGGGACGGCGAGCACCTCAAGGCCGCACTAGACACCCACCGCGAAGCCATCGGTTGGAAGCCGAAGGACTACTTCATGACCTTGCGGCTGATTCTGACTGGACGAAAGGACTCGCCGCCGTTGATCGAATCAATCGTCGTGATCGGTCGCGAGGTCACTCGCTTTCGCCTGCGTAGCCTGCCGCAGCTTTTGAAATAGCGACCCAGGTTTGAGCTGGCGGTCGGAGGGCTGGGCAAGCCCAGCTTTCCTTCACACCGCCATGCGTTTGATCGCCGCGCCCAAGGCCTCCAGCTTCTTGTCCATGTGCAGATAGCCGCGCTCGATCTGATAGATGTTGTTGATCTCGCTTTTGCCCATCGCGGTTAGGGCCGCCATGACCAATGCCATTCCGGCGCGTACGTCCGGCGAACTCATATTGGAGCCAAATAGCTGGGATGTGCCAGTGACGACGATACGGTGCGGGTCGCACAAGACGATATTTGCGCCCATGCGCATCAAGTTGTCGGTGAAGAACATGCGGCCTTCAAACATCTTCTCGAAAAAGATCACCGTGCCGCTGGCCTGAGTGGCAGCGACGATGGCCACCGACATCAGGTCGGTTGGGTATGCAGGCCACGGACCACTATAGATAGACGGGATTCGGTCGCCGATGTCCTTGCGCATGACCAGTGGCCTGCGTCCATCGATGATCAATGAGTTGTCGCGAACCGTCGGCGAAATCCCAAGGCGATGAAGGACCTTAAGCGGATAGCGCATGTCCTCAACATCGACATCTTCGATGGTGATCTCGCCCTTGCTGATAGCGCCAAGGCACAGCAGGCTCCCAACCTCCATGAAATCAGCGCCTATGGTGTGCTCAGTTCCACCCAAAGTGGTGACGCCGGTTATTTTTAGCTGGTTTGTACCGATACCGCTGATCTTTGCGCCCATCGCATTGAGCATGCGGCACAGGCCGACCACGTGCGGTTCCGACGCGGCGTTATTCAGAGTCGTTACGCCGTGTCCCTTTGTTGCGAGCATGATGAGGTTTTCAGTCGCTGTGACCGACGGCTCATCCATATAGATCTCAGTGCCGGTGATCTTCGCCATGCGCCCAGTGATGACACGGTCAAGCTGGAGGACTCCGCCTAGGGCCTCGGTGCCTTCCCAGTGGGTGTCGATGCGCCTGGCGCCGATGACATCGCCGCCAGGAGGCGCGAGCTCAACCTGGCCAAACCGGGCTAGGAGCGGCCCAAGCAGCATGATGGAGGCGCGGACTTTGGCGCACAGGTCATAGGCGGGGCGGTAGCTGTGAACCTTGGCAGCGTCTAGCATCACCGTGTCAAAGTCCGTCCATTCGACACGGACGCCGATACCCGCCAGGATTTCTAGCATGGTGAGGACGTCGCCGATCCGGGGCATACGCTTCAAGGTCACCGTTTCATCGGTGAGTAGGCAGGCGCAGAGGGCTGGTAGAGCCTCGTTCTTATTGCCGGATGGCCGAACCGTCCCACTCAGTGGACGACCCCCTTCGATGACAAACTTATGCATGAATCAGGTCCCAAATGCCCATTAGCGAAGGAGGTCGATCAGTTCCTGCCGGGATAGGGTCTTAAAGACCTCTTCATCTTGGTCGAGAAACTTTTCGAATAGTGCCCGCTTGTTTTGGATCATGCGATCGATTTTTTCCTCTAGGGTGCCGCGAGTCACGAGTTTTAGGACCTGGACGTTCTTGTTTTGCCCGATGCGGTGGACCCGGTCGGTCGCCTGGTTCTCCTTGGTGGCGTTCCACCAGCGGTCATAATGGATGACCACCGAGGCGGCCGTCAGATCGATACCGATGCCCCCAGCCAGCAGCGAGCCGCAAAACACTTTGAGGTTCGGGTCGGTTTGGAAAGCCTTGATAACAGCGCCGCGATTGCGGGTTTGTCCGGTCAGCACCGAGTGGCCGATGCCTTTATCGGTCAAATAGGCGGTGATCAATTTGATCATGCCAACATATTGACTGAATATGACCACTTTATGATCGGAGCCAAACGCCTCGTCGAGTAATTCGATCAACAAGTCGAATTTGCCACTGTGGTGCTTTTTATAGTCAGGGGCATCGGTCATCAGGGCGGGGTGATCGCATATCTGCTTGAGCATGGTGAGGGTGGCGAACACATGCAGATAAGGCACAGGAGACTTCTCATCTTGCAGCTGCTCAATGAGGGGTTGAGCCTTCATGGCCACGACGTCACGATACATCTTGACTTGCTCGTCGGACAACGCGCAGTGGCGAAGGTCCTCGACTTTGGCGGGAAGATCCTTGAGCACTTGGCTCTTGGTGCGACGCATTTTGAACGGGTGGATCAGCTTCTGCAAGGCAAGTGTCGTCTCATGGCTTTCGCCTTGGGCCAGTGGTGTCATAAAGGTTTGGCGAAAATACTCATCCGAGCCGAGGTAGCCTGGCACGAGAAAATCAAACAGGTTCTTCAACTCGCCGAGGTGATTTTCCATCGGCGTGCCGGTCAAACAGATACGAATTCGGCTCGGGAGTTTGCACGCGGCCTGATAGGTGGCTGTATCATTGTTCTTTACGAAGTGCGCTTCATCGAGGATCAGTGCATCCCATTGTTGCGCACAAAGTTGCCGAATATCTCGCAGCATGACGCCGTAGCTGGTCACCAGGGTATGCTTTGTCGCATGCGGCCCAAGAACCTCGCCCAGTGCACTCATGCGGCGCGTCCCATGATATTTTACGCCGCCAAGTAGGTTGGCAAACTGTTCGATCTTGTCGGTCCAATGATCGAGCACCGTCGTCGGGCAGATGACGAGGAAACGCGCATTCGGCTTCTCTTTAAAGATTGCTGCCATGAGAGCCATGGCTTGGTGGGTTTTGCCAAGGCCCATTTCGTCTGCTAGCAGTCCGTGCAGTCCGTTTTTGAACAACCACCATAGCCAACGTAGACCCATGTCCTGATATTCGCGCAGGTGGATCCCAGTATCCTGCAGTACGGGTGCCGATGATTCAGGGACGAACTCGAGGCGATTGCGGATTTCATTGACGGCCTTCTTACTCCCGACGAAGGCATCAAAGTCGCCAACGGCCGCTTTAAGTCGCATTAAACCCATGGCGTCGACTTTGACGGACTCGCCGTCGTCAGACAGCTCCCATTGGTGCGCTGTGACAAAGTCAGGGATCTTCATCCAAGTATCGCCACTGCGAATAAATTTCCGCCTTTTGCCGCGATACTGCTTCATCAGGGCGGCCATCGAGATGCTACCCTTGCCAGCCCCGTAGTGCGGATCGAGCCGGAACCACCCCCCCTCTTCACCGATGATGTGGATATTGCCTAACTTCGGCGCTTCGACCACGGTCGTCTGTTGCAGGACGCTATCCAGATAGAGTGGGCCGACGACGGCAAATTCGGCAAAGCCGCGATGCACTAGCTCTGCTGCATCGTCATCTTTGAAGGTCTTACTGAGGGGAAGTTCCCCCCACGCGGTGCTAGTGACCAGCTGATTTATTTTATAGTACCCGACACCCGGTAGAAAAAAGCCCTCGGTACCCATAAACTTGTTAGCTGTCTTCATCGGAACGACCAGGTAATCCTGTACGTGCGAGTCTTGACCCACGGCGATGCGCAGATACGAACCCTGCTCTGTCGTCAGCCGCGGATCGACACTGATTTGACTGTTGCGGGGTAGAGGCAACATCACGACCCGTTCGGCGACAATTCTTTCTGGATCCGGCTGGGTCAACCTGGTGCCCATCTCGACCTTTTCGTCACTGACAATCAGTGCGCGGACGTCCTGAGTTGC
This sequence comes from uncultured Pseudomonadota bacterium, assembly GCA_903928445.1. Classification (GTDB taxonomy): domain Bacteria; phylum Bdellovibrionota_B; class Oligoflexia; order Oligoflexales; family CAIYRB01; genus CAIYRB01. The sequence continues at coordinate 72,526 of CAIYRB010000117.1, forward strand.
GGTATCGAGGTTGGGGTGCGCCCGTAAAAACCCCGCCGCTGCATCCAAGCCGAGGTCGTAGTGGGTCAGATGCCCTGGCTTGATTTCAATGCGAACGCGCAGGGCCGGGCCGCGTCCAATCAGCGACAGGCCATGGATGTTGCCCTTGAGGTGATCGATGATGGTCTGAGTGGCGCCGCTTAGGGGGCGTTTCTTCTCACCATCACCCAGGTCACCTAGCGCCTTATCGGCTGCTCTAGGCTTTTTCGGTGGAGCCGGTGGCTTTAGTGGCGTCGCCGAATCCAAGCCTCCGAACAACTCAGGACGTTCCCGGTCGACATGAATCATAAAGGCCGCAATATGTTCGCAGTACTGACCCAGGGTGCGGTTTTTGCGGCAGGTGCACTCGATCCATTGGATACAATGCCCGGCCGGGTGGATCTTGAGTCGCACTTCGGCCCGGTTGGCGGCAATCACCTTGGCTAGGATCAGGCCTTCATAGGTCTTAAGGTCCTGCACTTTTCCTGAATGATAAAGGTCGACACCTTCGAGCCAGTCGGGCTCTTCGAGATAGTCGTAGAAATGGTCTAAAAGATTGGCTTTAGCGGCTTTTTGCAATCGGTGCTCGTCGTTTCGGTCGGGGCTCGGGCCGGCGTTGAGTTTCCGCAGGACCACCCATTATGATGGATATCCGGGCTGGGAGCGACGTCTTTGCGGGCGTTCCTCTATTTTATCAGAAAGCCACCCGTCATGCGGCGTACTGCCCAAAGACTTTCGCTTAATGCCGCGGATCGCTTGCTGCGCAAGCTCTGCAGGGCATTCACTCGAATCAACTCCGGGCTAGGTAGCAGGAATCTAGAATTTATTTGCCGAGTCTTGCGAAAAAAATTTGACGCCACCGAGGCTCTCGCGTATCCATGTCCTCCACGCCGAAGCTGATGGCTGCAAGCTTAGAAACTCCCTAAAAAAGAGTCTAAGCCAAGGGTTGACAAAGCCCTGAAAGCAGCTAAAGTGACGGACTCTCGGTGCCGGCTAGAAGATCTGAGAAAAGCTTCGCAAGAAACTTAAACTCAGGGGTTGACAGAAACGCTGACCCAGTCTAGTTTGACCGACCTTCCCCGAAGGAAAACAACAAGCGAAACGCTGGGTTGTGAACGTTCGGGGGCTCTTTGAAAACTGAATAGCGACAGAAACAAAAAGAACCAATACGAACAGGTTGCTGTCGGGTTTTAGCCTTTCGGGGCGCGAAACCCACGAGTCATTGGCTCGTTAAA
>CAIYRB010000118.1 GCA_903928445.1 uncultured Pseudomonadota bacterium
TCGTCGTAACAGGCGCTGGTGCTGCCGATGGCCAGGCGGTGTTCGCAAAATCAACGCGCGCTAATCAAGAGAATGTTGCTGGGGTGATTTCCACAAGCCCGGGTGTCGCCCTTGGTGCTGAGACCGGTTCGTCTCGCCCTGTCGCATTAGCTGGCCGTGTGCCGGTCAACGTAACGCTTGATGGAGGCCCCATTAGCGTCGGTGATTACCTCGTGCCGGCGTCGACGCCAGGTAAGGCCATGCGCGCCAAAGATGAGTTTGCCGCCGGCATTATCGGCGTCGCCTTGTCGAACTACGACGGTAGTGCCGTCTCGGCCCAGGAGCACGGCGACGGCATCGCCCATGAGAGCGGCCACCAGGTGATGATGCTGGTGCAGCTAGGTGCCGGTGGTTCTCACGCTGTATCCGCTCTCAAAGTCCGTGCTGACAAGGCTGAGGCCCGAGCTGACAAGGCTGAGGCCGACAACAAGGCCAAGGACTCGGCCATCGCACGGCTACAGGTCCAATCTGTCCAGCTCAAGGTCTTCCTCTGCGGACAATTCCCCAATGCGCCGATGTGTCAACCATGAGCGGGGCCGCTTACCAGGTCAGGCAGCTTTGGGCTGCCTTAAATCTTGGATAGAATCAACTAGGCAGCATCCACGGATGCGATGTTAAGCTTGACGCCCGCACGATCCAGCTCTTCTTGCAGGGCGATGCGAATAAATGCAGTAGGAGGATATCCTAGCTTTTGGGCAAAGATTGCGGCGCGCGACGGAGCCACGGCCTTGCGGCCTTTCTCGATATCGCACAGGTTCTGCTTGGAGATACCAAGTTGCGAAGCGAAATCCTTTTGGCTGATCTTCTCGCACTCTCGCAATGATTTCAGAATCCCAGAGATCGTCAGCGGACCACCACTGATCTTCTCTAAGAAACGCATGGTCTCGCTTCTGGCAGATTTAGGGCGTTTTGTACTTTTAGTAGTCATGTTTATGTACCTCTTCTATGCTGACGAAATCAACAGAACCGTCCGATTTGATCACGTAAACAGCCCGATATGCGCGATTGAGCCGAATCGACCGCTGGCCCTGCCGCTGCCCACGGAGCGGCTCGTCATGATAACCTTTGATATTTCTAACAGCTTCCAGCCCCGTTGTTTCAACCAAGAAAACCCACAACTTAAGCTTTTGGGCGATATGTTCAGGGACCCGTAGGAGGTCGCCCTTGGCATGTTTACTCAAGAACTCTTGGGCGGACGACTAGCTATTCGCGGATCGAGAATCTCGGTTGCCACCGCCAAAACGGCGTCTGCTCGGATCTGTTGGGCGTCAAGTTCAGGATGATCAATCAGCATCTGGTCAGCATAGGCGGCTGGTCCTTGCCCACCTAATTGAAAGCTTGCTGCCAAATCGTCCAGCAGAGTTTTGATCGCGAGCAGTTCCTGCCCAAAGACTCTCCGTACTCGTTCTGCTGCGGCCTTCTATCTCCTTGGCGATTTTTTCTCCAGGCGCTCAATGTGTTCACCGACTATAAGCTTTAAATAGGTTTGGTAGCCTATGTGCTTTTGTTGAGCGATTTCTTGGATCTTCTCCAAAAGGTCCTCGGGAAATTTGATGTAAATTCCTTTCTGATGGTTCCGCCCCTTTCGGATTCGCTTGGCCTTTTCCTTAAGGTCTGGTCTCGACGCCCTCCATTCGGCGACAATTTCAGCGGCTTGATCGTCTTGCTTCTTTTTCACAGGCATCCGATGATCCCCCCATCTTTCAAGAATCTGATGATGTCGGCCTCGTCAGGATCAAACGCTGATTTGACCCAGATGGTGCCATCTTTGATCGTGAAGCAAACCTTGAGCAGCCGTTCTTCGAAGGTTTCGGCGATGAAGTATTGAGTCGGTGGCTTCGTCTTATGTTGCGGGCGCTTGTCGAGTGGATAGGGCGGCGCAGATGTAAAGAACGCCTCCTCAACTTCGATCCAATCGACGTCGTGAGTGACCCTGATCTTGTCCCGAACCGCTGGGCTCGCGTCAATAAACATCCATCCTCCACTTATATACCGAGTATATATTGAACTAAGCCAAAGGTACAGCGACCGGCGGGCATGTCGGCATTGGCACCACCGCCCCCTCCAACACACTGCACGTCGTCGGCTCACTGTGCGTCAAGTCCGCCGCCAGCAGCTGCTCCGGCTCCACGGCTGGCACCGTCTATGCCTCGACGACGTCGATCAGCTCAGCCGACTTGGCGGAGCATATGCCCACGCTCGACGACAGCTTGCAGCCGGGCGACGTCGTCGTAACAGGCGCTGGTGCTGCCGATGGCCAGGCGGTGTTCGCAAAATCAACGCGCGCTAATCAAGAGAATGTTGCTGGGGTGATTTCCACAAGCCCGGGTGTCGCCCTTGGTGCTGAGACCGGTTCGTCTCGCCCTATCGCATTAGCTGGCAAAAAGCGACACCGCAACAATCATGGCTTTGACTTTAGAAACCCTTGATCGCGCCCTTAAAAAAATAACGTAAATCCAATCATTTCGGGCAGTTGTTCGCCCATTGAGAATTTGGCCTAATGTTGTGACCAAATGTTGCCGAGTTATGGAGGAAGGTGAATATGAAACCCCCTTCTCCGGAGCTCGTCACACGCGTTGCAGCCATTACACACCGCTGATTCTTGGATGCCTGCGGGTAGCAGGCCTTCAGCCGTCAATGGGCCTCACTCAGCCAGCGATGGAACCTTTGAGATCAGCACCAGTCCGGCTGGCCTCTTAAACCGATGAACGGATTATGTATGAACGCTTACATGTTTCGATGGATCGTCGTAGCAAGCCTAGCTTTCGCACCGTCTCAAGCGCGCGCCGAATTAAACTATGCATTCACGTACGGAGGGCGGCTGACCACGACGCAGGGCAAGCCCGTTACAGGTCCCGTTGCGCTAAAAATCACCTTTTTCCACGACAATTCTGGTCAGACACCGATCCTCTCCGTCACCCAAGGTCTTGAAAGCGTCGGCTTGCAGCAAGGCGTTTTTCAGTTCGTCCTTCAGATACCA
>CAIYRB010000119.1 GCA_903928445.1 uncultured Pseudomonadota bacterium
GGGCAAAAAATCCATCATTTTGCCAAACTTAAAACAGTTTATCGCGGCGGACTCATCATGCAATTTTTTCGCTAAAGTACGAAGAACTTGGCGACGAACGGGCTGGGGGTGCGCTCCGCCGCGGGTAGGCTCGGGTTCGTATAGATGAACTCGGCGAGGTTGCGACGCACGGTCTTGTCGGATGGCATCAGGATCAGCGCCTGCTCCCAAGCCGCCTTCGCCTTCGCTGCCTCGCCTGACTCGAAGTAGGTGTTGCCGAGGTTGTTGTACGTTTCGTTGAGGTGGAAGCGGTCCGTCTTCGGGTAGCTCTCGATGGTGCGGCTGTAGGCCGCAATGGCGCCGGCGAAGTCGCCCTTGGTCTTGAGGTCGATGCCGCGGACGTAGTTGGCACGCGGGTGATTCGGATTGGCGGCGAGCGACTTGTCAAGCAGCGCGGTCGCCTTGGCCGAGTCGAAATGGGTCCAGACGAGCGCTTCGCGGCACAGGACCTCGGGCGTCTCGCCGGCGATCCGCTTCGCCTCGGCGATCTGCTTCAGGGCCTCGTCCTTGCGGCCTTCCTCAGCATACGCCATGGCGCCGATGATCTCCCTCAGGATCGGCTTGCAGCAGAACTTGAACTTCTTGCCGGACGCGCACCAGCAGGGCGCGTAGGTGTCGGGGATCATCTGCTTGGCGCTTTCGCGGTCCATCTCGTCGATGTCGTCGCCCACGCCGGCGTGGGGGATCGATGATGGGGAGAAGATACGCTTGCCATAGGACGTCTTCACGGGTGCCACCAACGCTTCGAGCTGCGATTCCGGGACGCACTCGAGCTGGATATCATGCTTCGCCGCGGCGTGTTGTCGGCCAACGATCTCGGTCCACCGATCCGGCGGCACCGCGACCCGCCGGAGGATACCCCGTTTGTAGCGCAAGATTTGCACTGTCGACGGCAAGACCTTTCCTGCTCTGGGCGAGCGAAAGCCCTTGAGCGTGAGCTTTTGCGCGATATCGGCATCAGAATAGCCATCCCCGACCATGGCGAGCGCGAGGCGTTCGAAGTCCTGCGCGTTGGTTAGGCCCGCAAACGAGCCGGTATTCATCGGCACGGCGGCATCAGTCACAGCGCCACCTTTCCAGACGATACGAAGACGCGTCAGGTCCGGGGCGACGCGATCCAAGACGACTTTGTCGACCAGACTGCGCAATAGCGCCTTCTGCTGTTCTCTGGTGATGACGCCGTCACCCCAAATGGTCTTGAGGCAAGTGCCTACGTCGACAAGGGCGTCTCGCAGTTTGCGTGTGATCAAGCGTGGGGCGCTCTGCGCCTGCCGGTGCCGTTCAAAAGCTTGCTCCGCTGCCGACAGCTCGTCTAAAGCGGGCCTGTCGAGGTTTTCCATCACGCGGATCAGTCCGACGATGACTCCTGCTAAACCACAGACAAAAAACCCGACACCCATGCTTGCGAAGTAGTGGCGCGCCACCTGCAATTCCGGGCGGCCAGCCGACTGTGCACCGAGCGCGAGGCGCCAGGAGCGCACCCGGGTACTGAAAGGATGCTAGGTCTTTGCAAGTTTCGCCCTCTCATAGGGTTGTTTTAAACGGCGCTCCTGCGCCGCGCTCGGTATTCTGGGCTACTGGCGTCGTCCCTGCGTGATCCAATCTTCTGCGCAGCGCATGGAAAGATAGTAGCGTGCGCAGTTCTCGGGAGTAAGCGCCGATAGCTCAATATGCAAGATCGAGCAGAACTTTTCTTGGTCGTTCGCCGGTAGTTGTACCTCGCGGACGGCGTCTTGCAGATTGCGTCCATCGCGCACGACGAGCTGCACGGCTTTGGTCAGGCGGTCGCGATACTTTAAGCGGAACGGATCGGGTCCTCCGAAGGATTCTGCGATCACGCCATATTTCTTGATCGAGCGGCGATAAGTCCAGGCAAACAAGTCAACTGCAAGAGACACATCAAGCCGCTCGTAAACACCCAGCATAGCATGGGCATAATCACGTGCATCAATGTCGAGGAAGGACAGCGGCGCACAGTTGTAAAGGAGGAGAGGGATATTCGTCGCCAGCCTGCTCGTGCGCTTGTTGCCATCCTCGAATGGTTGCAAATAGGCGAGGTTGACCCAGAGGAAGAAGGCGCCTTCGATGGGGTTTTTGATCAGTCTGGCTTGATGGACTATGCGTTCGAGCATCTCCTGGAGCAGGTCAGGGATCTGGGTCGGGACATAGACCGTGTCGGAGATATTAACGACCTTCGTGCGGACAGTACCCAGCGCACTAGGGTCCGACAGGAGATCTGCCATGAGCAAAGAATGCAAATTGCAAATGACCGGTTTCGTTAGCCCAAACTCAGGGACCGCATCGACCAGGAACTCGATGGCGCGTTTGTGATTAAGCAGCATGATGGCGTCACTGTCGTTGCCCTCGGTGCCACGCTTAAAGAGTTCCTCTGTGGCTAGTAGCGTGAAGCGGTTACCCTCGAGTCGTGATGAAGACCACGAAAGATCAATGAGTAGACTCTCCAAGACCTTGCGAGCATAGGTCCCAGCCGGCTGCTGTCCTTGCATCCGGCCCTCGACGGCCAGGCTAGCAGCAATTTCGCGAGGCATTAAACACGATTCATTTGGGACATAGTGTTCGACGAGCTGCCGCTGGTAGGTGACCGGCGATCGCACGGCCAGTGGTTGCCCCAAGTATGATAGGAGCTTTCTGCTCGCCAACGACAGCGGGAACCCAGATGCGGCAACCTCGCGGGATTCCGCTGCGCTTGGCAGAGTCGGAGCAGTGGCTAGTCGGTAGCGCGTCGCGCGGGCACTACCCGTTCGCGTTATAAGGCCATCCCGCACCAGCTCCTCAAGATAGCGTTTCAAGGTGGCAGGGCTGACTGGCGTCGCCTGCAAGAGTTCGCGAGATGAGACTGTCGATTTACCGTCGACTGTGGCGGCGCTGATGGCTGCTAATATTAGTGATTTACGCTGTGTTTTTAGTGACATAAGAGGATGCCTTGGTGCTGCCGGTGCAGGGAAGGAAGGTCGGCTTATTTTGAGCCGATAGTCTAGTATCGGCTCATTTTGAGCCGATAGTCCAGTATCAGCTCATTTTGAGCCGATACCTGGCCTCTGCCGCGATGGCCACCGGATTGGTCTTAGACCGGTCATCTTGGCTGAAAGCCTTGCAGCTCAATGACTACAACGCCTGATGTGTGGCGAAATCCCGTCGAGACCAGCGATTCAGGGGCTGAATCATGAGGCCTGGAA
>CAIYRB010000120.1 GCA_903928445.1 uncultured Pseudomonadota bacterium
GCCCTAAAGGACAGGGTTTGCGCAGACCACTGATCAACGGTTTACGCCAATGACAGCAAGCCTACCCGCTGATAGTCTAGAACCATGAGATTAGGCCGCCCCGACAAGCTAGGTATTCGTCCCTCCCGCCGGGCTGCCACCGCCATCTTGGCCGGCATGTGGCTGGTCAGCGCGTGTTTAAAGCACGGCGAGGCCGCCACACCAAAGATCTACGGCGGCACCCCGGTCGCGGCAGGCGAGCTGCCCGCGGTCGTGGCCTTGACGCTGCAGTTGCCAGGCAGCAGCACGCCGATGCTTAGTTGCTCTGGCACCTTGATCGCGCCGGATGTCGTCTTGACCGCCGGCCATTGCCTAAAGGGTCCGGGATTTGACGCCACCACTCTCGACGATCAGCTGAAAGACCAGCTCCATGTCTATGTCGGCGATGGTGCTGAAGGGGGTGCGCTGAGCGGCAATACCATCGTCCAAGCGGTGGCCGTACACCCCATGCTGCGCCAGCACCCCATCGGCTATGCAGATTACGGCCTGGTGTTTCTCAGCACGAAGGTCGAAGCGGTGCCACCCATTCCTGTTGTGGTAGATCTCGCTGGCTCCGTCAGCGCCCTACGTGCGGCCACCACGACGCTGGTTGGGTTTGGCGAACGCGATGACCGCGGCAGCGGACGTAAATTCCAAGTCGATGCCAAGGTCACTAGTTTCAATAGCGCCGAAGCAGTCGTCGGAGGTGGCGGCAAAGACTCCTGCGGCGGCGACAGCGGCGGCCCAGCACTGATAAAAGCCACTGATGGCTCTTGGCGCCTGCTCGGTTCGGTGTCGCGCGGCCTCCATCTGGGCTGCGGTGACGGCGGTTTAATCAGTCTCGTCGCCGACGGCTGGTGCTGGGTGCAACAAGTCGCAACGGGCCATCAGATCCAACCGACCACCGACTGCGCGACCTGGAGTTCTGCCGGCAGCCTATCGCAGCAACCCTATGCAGATTTTAACCAACTTTGCCAAGCAAGTGGCAGCAGCTCGACACAGCAAGAGACGATCCGCGCCATCCTGCTTGGGCTAGATGTCAAAACCTGTGCGCTCGCCGCGCAAAAGCTCCAAAGCAGTCCACATCTCAACCTCGATTTTCTCATGCTCCGTGACCTAACGCCCCTGGCCCAACTGCACGGCGTCCGGCATCTGTCCATCAAGGGCAATCGCATCAGCGACCTGACGCCTCTACGCGAGTTAACTGAGCTGCAGGTGTTAGAGATCGATGGCAATCAAATCACCACGACCGCACCACTTGCTGCCCTCCAGCAGCGTGGTCTGCAAATCCTCGGTGCGCATCGGCAGCTGACTAATTTCGCTGCCACCGCTTTTCTTCGCCTCTGCCAAGATCCAAAGCTGCCAGCAGACGCGCTTACTACGGTGCGCGCCATCTTCTTCAAAACACAGAGCAGCGACTGCGCCACAGCCAACGAGCGCCTGTTATCGATGCAGACCCTGACGCTAAACAACCGCCACCTCAGCGACCTCACGCCACTGGCCGATTTGCAACAGATCACGGCTTTGAACCTAAGCGGCAATGACCAATTAAGCGATGTGTCGCCTCTGGCCGGACTCGAACGACTTGAGACGCTGGATCTGACGGGGACCAAGGTGGTGGATTTGAGCCCTCTAGCAGCGCTAAAATTCCGCGGTTTGATCATCACCGGACCGTAAGACACGTTCTCCACGCCTGATCAGCGCCCCCATACGGCGCCTTTGTCCCGGTCAACAACACCATGCTGCGCGGCATGGGACTCTACTGCATGGCGTGCGGCCGGAAATAGCCGCTTGGTTTTGGGCTATTACCTTCATCGCAGCGGCGCTTGACGCCCCGCCAACTGGTACTTTTGCATAGTTTCCAGAGCGTTAAGCCGGTGAATCGGGGTGGACAGCAGGGCGCTAAGTCTGCTAGCAAGGCCTACCACATGCGAGAGGCCTGGCCCGATGACCCAGCTGCAATCCGAAACGCCCCGAGGGCCCTTCATGATGTCCCCGAAGACGCTTCTTTATAAATCATTTTTGATTTATGGAAGCATGGGCTCGATCGGCTTGGCGGTGATCACCTTTGGTCACAAAACATTGACGCCTGCCTTGGGTATTCCGGCCCAGCCAAAGGACCTGCTGCACCTCGTGTCCATCGGCGTGCTCGGTGCTGGCGTTTTGCTGATCCTAAGTTATTTCTTTGAAGATTGGTTTCCCTCCTTTCGCGCCCTCAAAGCGCTAGTCATGCACCTGCTCGGACCCTGCTCGGTGCCCGTCGGCCTGCTCCTGGCGGTGCTGACCGTCTTCGGCGAGGAGCTGCTCTTTCGCGGGGCGATGCAGCCGTTTTGCGGCCTGGTTCTTACCAGCGTGTTGTTTGGATTGTTGCACATGGGCAAAGATGGGCTGCTGTCGGCCTGGAGCCTGTGGGCGTTCGTGGCTGGGTTGTTGATCGGCTGGATGTACATTGCCACCGGTAGCCTGTGGCCATGCCTGATCACCCACTTTGGCGTCAACGCGGTGTCGACGCTCAACCTGAGGCGTTCCTACCTACGCTGGCTCCAACTCAATCGTCCGGCGGATCGGCCTTCTGACAAAGGCAACGCGCCGTGATCAAAGGCCACCCACACATCGGCCTGTTTCAGCCGGAAATTCCGCAAAATACCGGCAGCATCGCCCGTCTCGCCGCCGGCAGCGGCTGCCGTTTGCACCTGGTGCGACCGTTCGGCTTTTCTGCCGCTGACCGCAACCTGCGGCGGGCTGGACTCGACTACTGGCCTTTTCTCGACTTGGAGATCCATGATCACATCGAGGATCTCCTGCAGCAATTCCCAGGCCGCTGCGTGTTTTTATCAAAAAAGGCCAAGCAGCCCTACTGGGCCATTCCCGACAGCGCCGAGCTGTTCGTCTTCGGGCGCGAAACCAGCGGCCTACCTGACTCTCTGTTTGAAGCCCACGGCGAACACTTCTATCAGATTCCGATGTTTCACCCAGGCGTGCGCAGTCAAAACCTGTCAAACGCCGTGTCCATCGTCATCTACGACCGTCTACGCCGCATGCATAGCCAAGGCACGACGCTCCCCCCTTCTCGCTAACTTGCTCACTTGCTCACTCGCTAAAAGGCCAAGCCCATGACCGCCATGCAGCCAACACCAGTCACTCCCAAGATGCCCGCAGCAGACTGGCTGAGCACCTATGTCACGCCGTCGCTGACCGCCGCGGCCTCGTACAAGATCGATACTCCTCCGGTGAGTGTCAAACTGGACCAAAACGAAAGCCCCTGGGACCTCCCCACGGCGATCAAAGAAAAGGTCGTCGCCAGACTGCTGGAGCGCCCCTGGAACCGCTACCCCTCGCCCTTTAGCGACGACCTCGCCGACCAAATCGCCCGCCATGCCGGCGTCACCCCAGGCACCGTGCTCCTCGGACCAGGCTCCAACTACCTCATCGCCCTGCTGCTGAGCGTTTTTGGCAAAGGCTATGGCCGCCAAAACAGCGGCCGAGTCGTCATCGCCAGGCCGTCTTTTCCCCTCTATGAATCACAGTGCCAGTACGAAGGGATCCCCTACACGCCCTGGGAACTCGACGCGGACCTCGAATATGATGTCGCCAAGTTGCCCCCTCTGAGCCGGGGCTCGATGGTCGTCTTTGCCTCGCCCAACAATCCCGTCGGCAATACCCTGCCCAAGGCCGTCCTAGAAGAGCTGCTGACCAAGCATCCAGACACCCTGTTTGTCGCCGACGAAGCCTATTTCGAGTATGCCGCCGAGCCCTATACCAGCCTCCTCGCAGCGCATGCCAACTTGATCCTGCTGCGCACTTTTTCGAAGACCATGGGTAGTGCTGGGGTCCGCATCGGCTACCTCCTTGGCCATGCCAACTACCTGAATCTGCTGCGCAAGGTGCGGGTGCCATACCTCCTTAACCACTTCGCCACCGCCTGCATCGAGGTGCTGCTCAACGACCCCGAAACCAAGGCTCACCTGCGCCAGATTCAAGGCAATGCCGTGGCACAGCGCCAGGTGATGTTCGAGAGGCTGCAGACGCTGCAAGACCGACTTGGTATGAAGGTCAAGAATTCTGCGGCAAACTTTCTCCTCCTGAGGTGGCCGACCACGGCTGCGGCCGAAGTCGTCTACGCGGCGCTGATCAAGGCCGGCATCCTGGTTCGCAATGTCTCCGGCGGCCCTGGACTTGCCGGATGCCTGCGCCTAACACTCGGCAATGAGCAAGAAAATGCCGCTCTGATAGCAGCTCTCGAGCGACTGTAGGACGTCCTGGGCAGCCAAGCGCATGCGCGCAAGTCGCTGCGGGAGTGGATGTTCAGGCGGCCAAATCGGCGAAAGATCTTTACAAAGAAAAGCTATTACGTTGTAATGAGCGCAACAACGCAAACAGGCTAGACACCTGACATTGTGATGGAGTGCGTGGTGGCAAAGGTTTTAAGCTTACTACTTCTACCCGTCTGGCTCGGACTTTGTAGCTGTGCGCCTAGCTCTAGCAGTCAATTGAGCACGGCCAGTAAACGAGCTGAGACCAAGTCGACAAAATACCCGGTTGTCCTGCAACACGGCTTCCTGGGCTTCGATAAGATCCTCTTTTTTGACTACTTCTATGGTGTTCCGGGTAAGCTACGCGACGAGGGCTACAAGGTCTACACGCCCAAAGTGGCTGCCATCAATGGCATCGCCGTGCGGGCCCATGAGCTAGCTGGCCAGATCGATCAAATTCTGCAAGAGACCGGCGCCGCCAAGGTCAACATCATCGGCCATTCCATGGGTGGGCTGGATGCTCGTTACTTGGTCTCCACCCTAGGCTACGGCGACCGCGTCGCCTCGATCAGCAGCATCGCCACACCGCACCACGGCACCTACTTGGCCGATGCCGTATTGGCCGTAATTGGACTGCATAACCCTCTCGAAGAGGCGATGGCGACCATGATGGGTGTCAGCAGCGATGCCACCACGGTGGGCAACCCGAAATACCGAAACTTTGGCTCGATCGATCTGCGCGAAAATATGTACAACCTGTCCACTGGCTATATGAACGAGCATTTCAATCCAGAGAATCCCGACGACGACCGAGTTTTTTACCAGTCATGGAGCGGCGAGGTGTCCTTCCAAGACATGGTCAACCCAGACTGGCTCTCGGAGATCCTTCGCGTCACCCATGACTACCTAGCGCTGAGGGAAGGCCCCAGCGATGGCATCGTCTCGGTACAGAGCGCACGCCACGGCCAAGATAATGGCACCTTCAAGGCACACCACCTGGACGAAATCGGCCAGCTCTTTGGCCACCAAGCGTATAACTTCAGCTACCAGCAGTTCTACTCCGACATGATTGCCGATCTGGCGAAGCGCGGATTGTAGTGATGATTGAACGCTGATCGGTTTCCCGAGGCTATGCCTAGGAATGATTCTCAATTGCAATAAGGGCTGACTAGGAGCTGTCGGATATCCGTAGGAGTTTTAGGGGTTAGGGCGAAAGATGAGAAACACCACCTCGAGCTGACAGCTTACAACCTGTACGGAAACACCTTCAATATACCTCAGCTCCTGAGTTATAAAATAGCCTCTCAGCGTTATGTTCCTGACCCTTTTATTTGTCGTAGAGATA
>CAIYRB010000121.1 GCA_903928445.1 uncultured Pseudomonadota bacterium
AAGCCAGGACAAACGACCGCTTTATTCTACCGTTCAGCTGGAATACATTGGCACTAGCCCCGACAACCCTGGTGGATATTGCACAGGCACGGTCATCGGCCCCCATCACATCGTTACGGCTGCACACTGCTTACACGCTTTCGGTCCTCCGGAAATTTATTTAGCGTCCAACCGACAAAAGCTTACGCCGACAGGGTTTACAATACATCCAATGTGGGGAAAAGAACCAAACTTTGCGCATGATATCGGGGTTATATCCTTTAGCCAGGTCAGTGATCCAAAGGAAAATTCAGTGGGTGAGGGAATAATAATACCGGCACAGATCGCGAGCCCCGAAAAACTTCAAGTCGGTACCGAAATCCTCCTTGCCGGATTTGGCGAGATGGAACAAGGAAAAAGTGTTTTAAACCAGCTCTATCAAGTAAAAACCAAGGTTGCCCAAATAAATCCGACCATGAAGATTTTTGACATTGAATCTGGAAGTGGCAAGGGGCCGTGTCATGGTGATTCGGGTGGTCCAGCTTATCTTGACGAAAATGGGTTACTGCTGCTGGTTGGTGCGACAAGCCATAACGTCAATGGCAAATGCGATAGCGGTGAAGGAACATATACGGATGTTACAAGATATCTAAGCTGGATTCGGTGCGCATTCGCCGAGCAAAAAATCGCTTTCGGAAATCCCGTTGAGAGCGAAGATTGCTTAGACCCAAAGTGACGAACACCAATTCCCACAAAGGCCGATTTTTACTCGCTGGCAGCGACTCTCTAAGCGCATTTTATGCTGATATTTTTTGATACTTGGTGAAAAAACGACACGCTAGAACCAACTTATAGCCCGTCATCATCTCGTGGAGTCACGCTGTCGCGTATACGCTGTAGAGCTCCCCAGCGTGCCCCCCCCCTTGACCCTACCCCATAATTAGCGTTAAAATATGGATTATGATTCCACGACTATGTAACTTGTCAAAATCAAATAGCTTTTTCCTGTTCGGTCCACGCGGCACCGGCAAGACGACGCTGATCCGTAGCCAGTTTTCCGACCAACGAGCGGTCTACGTCAATCTGCTCGACAACACCATCATGGACCAGCTCCTGCTGGATGCGACCCGATTTATCGATATCATCGATAGTCCAGAAAACAGAGCGAAGTCCGTCATTATTGACGAAGTGCAAAAGCTGCCGCAGCTGCTGAATATTGCGCACACGCAAATTCAGGAGCGAAAGCGTCAATTTATTCTGACTGGATCAAGTAGTCGTAAGTTGAAGCAGGCGGGCGCCAACCTCCTAGCCGGTCGAGCGTGGCTATACCATCTTTATCCTCTCAACACCGCAGAAATGCAGGACGCCTTCGACTTAAAAAGGGCACTTGAGTTTGGTGGACTGCCCGATGCTTTCCTAAGCAACAGAGATGATGCCAGAGAATATTTGAACGCCTACGTCGCAACCTACCTGCAAAAGGAGATTCAGCAGGAGCAATGGGTTAAAAACTTAGCGCCATTCAGGAAGTTTCTCGCGATTGCGGCGCAGATGAACGGGAAAATCGTAAATAAGGCCGCAATCGCCAAGCAGGTCGGCGTGGATCCTACGACGGTGACAAACTACTTCGAAATTTTGGAAGACACCCTGCTCGGGTTCATGCTCCCAAGCTTTTCCCGGTCCGTGAGGAAAGCGCAGCGCCAGCTGCCTAAGTTCTACTTTATCGACACCGGCATCAAGCGCGGGCTTGATCGTACCCTGACCGTCGAGCTGCTGCCGCAGACGTTTGCTTGGGGCGATGCGTTTGAGCATTGGGTGATTCTAGAGTTCGTGAAGGGCTGCCAGTATAAACGTCTGGATTGGACCCTCTCCTACCTCAGAACTAAAGACGACGTCGAAATCGACCTCATCGTCGAGCGCCCCGGAGATCGCGAGCTCCTCGTCGAAATCAAATCTAAATCCCGAGTCGACGCTGCAGACGCCAAGTCCCTCGAGACGCTCGGCGCCGACATTAACCCTAAGGCCGAACGTTGGCTCCTGTCGTGCGATCCTTTGGCGAGAAGCTTCGGGAAAACCACGGCCCTATATTGGAGAGACGCGCTTAAACGTCTTTTTGATTAAGCTAGTTTGGAGCGGCGTAGGTTTGGATGCCAGCATCTACGCCTGAGCGCCAATAGAGCGGCCCAGCCAACGGAAGCTCGTGGAAATGGTGTCATCGAACCGGATTTTGAAAGATGGAAGACTTGAATTTGACTGGAAAAAACCGTTCGATCTCGTGGTGGAAATCGACTCAGAGAAGAAGTGGTGGAGATAAGGGGAGTCGAACCCCTGACCTATGCATTGCGAACGCATCGCTCTACCAACTGAGCTATATCCCCTTAACCTGATGCAGCAGAATCTGCCTCAACACTTCCACAGTGGCAAGCAACAACTGATCCAGCCGCCGCGATGGTTGGTCCAAAGCCGTAACAGCCGACCAACCCGCGCCCTTCTCCTACCGATATTTCATCCGCTGCAAGCCGCAAAAGGCAATAGACAAGCACGGGCCGAATGTATACACTTTGTGTATACACAGTGGAGAGCAGCTATGCGCGCCAAAATTCAGAAATGGGGTAACAGCCTCGGCATCCGTCTCCCCAAGTCGGTCACAGTCGAAGCTCACCTCGTCGAAGGTTCAGAGGTGGATATCACTGCTGCAGGCGGCCAAATCGTCATCACCCAGGCGTCCACGATGACCTATGTATTATCTGATCTGTTGGCCTCTTATCCGGATCGTAAGGCTCCTAAAGAAGAGGAATGGGGTACTCCAGTTGGCTCCGAGGAGTGGTAGCAATGGCCAAACGAACCTCCTACACCCCGCAGCGTGGCGACATCGTCATGGTGTCCTTTTCGCCTCAGGCCGGACACGAACAAGGTGGTCTACGTCCAGCGCTTGTCATCTCGTCCTCAGCGTACAACGCGGCTTCGGGACTAGCATTTTGCTGTCCCATCACCAGAACACGGCGTCAGCACCCGTTCGAAGTCGCCCTGCCAAAGGGCCTGCTCACCACCGGTGTCGTGCTGGTGGAGCACCTGCGTAGCCTGGCCTGGCGGGAACGCCAAGCGGCATTCGTAGAGGCAGCGCCAAACGAGGTGTTGGCCGAGGTCGCAGGAAAGGCCGCAGCCATCATCGGCGCCTAAAGAAAACACCGCCCGCCCACAAAAGCCGCTCCTGTCAGCCTCTCCACGGCCACCCCCGCCAATTTGTACAGGCTTTATTTACTTGAAGTTTTTAACCTAAATCCGGTAAAGAAGAGGCCGGGTCACGTCCGCCTGTTGTTGTCGCAACCACACTAGCTCTGGGCGAAGGTTCACCAACCTCTTAGTTGCCTGGCTCTGACCGGCGCTTTGCCGTGCTCCCATGACTGTCTAACGCAATAACTCGAGGATTTCGTCGATGTGGATCACGAATCGGCTGGCCCACCAGTCAGCCCTGGCTTCTTTATTGTCAGTCCTTCTTGGATCCGGGACGGTCATCGCTGAGCAAAAGTCCCGCGAGCAGCGGATCGCCGACAATGAGGTCTACTTCAGTTCTGGCGACGAGCCGCCATCGATGGATATCTCCAAGCAGGTGGACTCCGTCAGCTCGATGTGGCTTGGACACATCTACGAAGGCCTGATGCGAACCAATGCGGCTGGCGCCATCATTCCGGGTACAGCCGAAAGCGTCAGCATCAGCCCAGACAAAACGACCTGGACCTTTAAGATCCGCCCAAGTGCCAAATGGCAAGATGGCGTGCCGGTCAAGGCGCAGGACTTCGTTTACTCCTGGCGCCGTCTGGTCGATCCGGCCTACGCCAGCGAGTATTCCTTCATCGCCATCACCGCCTCTTTGGTCAATGCAGATGCCATCGTCAGTAAAAAGCTGCCCAAGGAGCAGCTCGGCGTGCGCGCCTTGGACGACCACACCCTGGAGGTCAAGCTGAGTCGGCCAGTGGCTTTTTTTGACTCGCTCACCTCGTTTCAGGTGTTTTACCCGCTGCGTCAGGACATCGTCGAAAAATTTGCCGGTTCTTTTGCGACCGATCCAGCCAGTTTGATCGGCAACGGCCCCTACCGCTTGGCACGCTGGCAAAAAGAACAGTCGATGCGGATTGAAAAGTCCGACACCTACTGGGATGCAGGCAACATCAAGATCAAGGCCATTGAATCTCCGGCGATGGTCAAAGACGGCCAAGCTAACTTCAACAACTTCCGCACCGGCGGCATCGACACGACTGGGGTGTCTACACCGGAGATCATCCGCCAGGCACAGGCCGCTAAGCTAAAGATCGAGACCTTTCAGACCGGCTGCACCGAAACCCTCGCCTTCAACGTCCGGCCCGGAAGGTTGTTTGCCAACAAGAAACTCCGCCACGCGGTGCGCGCCGGACTCAACAGGTCGGAGTACGTCAACAAGATCGTGGGAGTTCCAGGCTATAAACCAGCATTCCGCATGGTCCCCGACTACATGCCGGGAAGTCAGCCCGGATTGACCTACCGTCAAGAGGTGAAGAGTCCTCCGGTTAAGGACTTTGACGTCCCCACCACGCAGCGACTCGTGAAGGAATACTTGGCCGATACCAAGCAGACCCAGATCCCCGCCTTCACCCTGTTGTTTGATGACAGCGTCGTCGCAAAAAAGATGGCCGAATACTTCCAGCACAGCCTGTCAAAACTGCTCGGTAACGAAGTCAAAGTCGAAACGGTGCCTTTCAAAACCCGCCTGCAAAAGAGCCGAGACGGTCAATTTGACATGGTCTTCTTTGGCTGGTGTCCGGACTACCGCGATCCGATGACCTTTATGGACCTACTTGCAAACAACAATGAGAATAATTCCTCGGGTTGGTCGAGCCCCGCCTACAACAAGCTGATCGAGCAGGCCAACAGCGAGGCGGATAAAGCCAAGCGGGTGCAGTTGTTCAAAGCGGCGGAAGACATTCTCGAAGAAGAGGCGCCTGTGGCCGTCACCGATGTCAGCGGCGGAGCGCTGACGGCGGCGCCAGAGCTAAAGGGCGTCAAGCGCACGATCTTCGGCTTCGCTCCGGATTTCCGGGCAGCCTATTGGGATCACAAATAACCGGGGCGATGTTCGGATGAGCAATGTTCTCACATGGGGCTTTCTGCGCTATATCGGCCAACGACTCGCCATGGCGATCGTCACTCTTTGGGCCTTGGCGACCATGACCTTCGTCTTTATGCGCGCGGTCCCCGGCGATCCCCTAACCAGGACCAAAGAAATTCCCGCCGCGGTTCGCGCCAATCTGGAACAGCGTTATGGCCTCAACAAGCCGCTTTGGAAGCAATACATCATCCAGATGGACCGGATGTTTTTGCATGCCGACTTTGGCGAAAGCTTCCGCACCGTCGATCGCAGCGTCAATCGCATGATCATCGAAAACTTCCCCGCGTCGGCGACCATCGGCATTTTTGCCATGATCTTTGGTACGATCACCGGCCTTGGCCTCGGTATCATCGCTGCCTTATATCGTAATTCGGCGATCGACCGTGCCGCGATGCTGCTATGTGTCGTCGGGATTGCCATCCCCTCAGCACTCATCGCCTATGTCGTGCAGTACTTCCTAGCAGTCTTTCCTTTGGTCAAACTCCACGTCAATCAGGATTACTGGTTTAGACCGGTCGGCTGGGGCCAGTTTCGTGACGTCATCCTACCAGGATTTACTTTGAGCCTGGGCATCATCACCATGATGACTCGCTACATGCGCAGTCAAATGGTGGATGTCGCCTTCGCCGAGTTTGTCCGCACGGCACGCGCGAAAGGTGCCTCCACCTTTCGCGTCATCACCTTGCATCAAATTCGCAATGCGATCTTACCGGTGGTGTCACTGCTCGGGCCGATCTTTGTCGGCGCCATCTCTGGCTCGCTGTTGATCGAAAACGTCTTTGGCGTACCTGGTCTGGGCGCGGCTTATTTTAACTCGATCAGCAACAGCGACTACAACGTCCTGATGGGCCTGACGGTATTTTACGGCGGCTTCTTCATCGTCATCAACCTGATCACCGATATTGTTTACGGCCTGATCGATCCACGTATCCGGTTCGGATAGGACTATGCCGACTATGATCCATCCTCCACTTAACGCTGGACCTTCGCCGATGCGACCGATGCCAGAAGAGCTGTTTCTGCCGCTCGGTGCCGAGGCGGCGGGCGCGGAAAAGATCTCACGCCCAGCCTTGTCCTACTTCGAAGACGCCTTCTTGCGCCTGCGTAAAAACAAGCTGGCGATGATCTCTTTGACCATCATCGGCTTAGTCACGGCGATTGGCACCTTCGGCCCGTGGTTCTTCCCAGCCGAAGAAAACGGCGTGCCCTACGCCAATCATCAAAACTCCAACGACATCGACCAAGGGCCAAGTTGGGGTCACAAGCTAGTGGTGGTCGACGACTTCGCGCCAGTCCCAGAAGACTTGATCGACCAGGCCTATGATCTCAATGCGCCGCTGAAAAGGGCCGCTGAACTAACCCCGGTCGGCAGATTAAGCGTAGCGGGCGTCGCCAGCGTCAATGGTGTCTTTCTCAACTGGGACATTGAACCAGGTGTCTCCGGATATATGGTGTACCGACTCTTGGTACCGGAGACTGGCTTTGATGCCAAAGAGCTGGTCAGCGGCGCGATCGAACGCGGTGTTGGCATCGGCGAGATCAACAGTCCGGCACAGCACTCCTACAACGACGGCCTCGGCCTTGACCCTTCCGCCACCTATGCCTACTCGGTTGTGCCGTTTGTCACCGACCCGCAATCGGGCGAACGCACCTACGCTGCTGAGGCAGCCGTGGTGCAAACCGCACTAATCGATACCATCAAGCAATCCGATGCCCAGTCGATTCAGCCTGGAGTCGCTGTCGGCGCGACGCTGCGCGGCAGAGCCCATCCGTTTGGCACCGACGGCCTTGGTCGCGATGTTTTGGCGCGAATGATTCAAGGCACCCGGGTCGATATGCTTCTTGCTCTGCTCGTGCCGACCCTGTGCATCGCCATCGGCCTCCTATTTGGCGCCTTCTCCGGACTGGTCGGCGGCAAAGTCGATACTCTGTGCATGCGGATCGTTGAAATCGTCGATAACTTTCCCGACCTGTTGATCTTCATCATCCTTCAAGTCGCGATCGGCAAGGGCCTGCTCAGCTTAGTCATCGCGCTAAGCGCTTTTAGCTGGGCTGGATTCGCCCGCTTGGTACGTGGCGAGGTCTTGCGTATGCGCGAGCTGGAATTCGTCCAGGCGTCGCGCCTTCTTGGCGCTCCGGTCAGCCGCTTGATCGCCCGGCATATCGGTCCAAACCTGCTCGGCCTGATCATCATCGCCTGGTCGGCTCGCATTCCTGGCGTGATCGCTTCCGAGGCGTTTTTGTCGCTACTTGGCCTGGGCCTCGAACAACCAACGCCGTCATGGGGTAACGTGGTCTTTGATGCTGCGCGCCGCCTCCAAGTCAATCCGGTGCAGTTCTTCCTGCCGGCTGCGGTGCTCGGCATTACCCTGCTTGCCTTCTATTTACTAGGCGATTCCATGCGCGATGCATTCGATCCTAAACTACGCGGCCGGACTTAAAGGAGGCCAAGGTGACTCAGCCAATGACGACCTCCACTCCGCAAAAGAAAGCGCTGGGCAATGTCCTGCTCGCCGCCCGCGACTTAGCCGTAAACTTCGCCGTGCATAAAGGCGAAGTACAAGCCGTCCGCAAGGTCTCCTTTCAGGTGCAGCAGGGTGAAACCCTGTGCATTGTCGGCGAGTCAGGATCAGGTAAGTCCGTCACGGTGCAGACGATCCTTGGCCTGCTACCGACGCCACCCGCGCGCGTCACCTCTGGTGAGATCTTCTACGACGGTAAGGATCTGCTCAAGCTAAGCAACGCTGAGCTGAGAAAAGTCGCCGGCGGTGACATCGCCATGATCTTCCAAGATCCGCTCGTCAGTTTAAATCCGACCATGACGCTGGGCGACCAGATCGAAGAGTCGTTGATCCTCCACCGCACCTCTATGACCCATGCTGAGCGTAAGGCTCGCGTGCTCGAGTTAATGGAGCTGGTGCATATCCCAGAGCCTGCGAAGCGAATGCGGCAGTTTCCGCATGAACTTTCCGGCGGGATGCGCCAGCGTGTGATGATTGCGATGGCCTTGGCCTGCAATCCTAAACTGCTCATCGCCGACGAACCAACCACGGCCCTCGACGTCACGATCCAGGCGCAAATCTTGGCCTTGATCCAAGAACTTTCGCAACGCCTTAACATGGCAACGATTCTCATCACCCATGACCTTGGCGTGGTGGCAAAGATGGCCGACCGAGTCGCGGTCATGTACGCCGGTAAAATCGTCGAAGAAGGCACCGTCGATGAGGTCTTCTACCGACCTAAACACCCGTACACCTTAGGTCTCAAGCGGGCGATGCCGCGTGACGACACCCACGCGTCGGTACCGCTTACCCCCATTCCTGGAACTCCCCCGGATTTATTTCAGCCGCCTACAGGCTGCGCCTTTGCCCCGCGCTGCGGCGCCGCCATGCGCGTTTGCGCTGAGCAGCAGCCACCGGAGCTAATGTTTGGCAGCAGCCGAACCTCGTGCTGGCTGCACCATCCTCAAGCCTTACGCCAGCGCGAAAGCTACGGCATCGCGCCGCTTGCGCCGCAAACCGTGGCCGAAAACGTGCCGCCCTTGGGAGGTTCGCTATGACCATGCCGTTGGTCGATGTGCGCAACTTGAGTAAACAATTTAATATGGGACGCGGCGTCTATCTGCATGCTGTGGACAAAGTGTCCTTTAGCATCAATGCCGGCGAGACGCTCGGCCTGGTCGGTGAGTCAGGCTGCGGCAAATCCACACTCGGCCGTGTCCTTGTGCGTATGTATGACCCGACCGGCGGCGACCTGCTGTTTGACGGGCAATCGATGGCAGGCAAATTAAACAGCAAAGCCCGCAAGCGATATTCACGCCAGGTGCAGATGATCTTTCAAGATCCCTTTGCCTGTTTAAACCCGCGCATGACGGTCGGCGACATCATCGCCGAGGGTCCAGATATTCATGGACTATGGCCGCGCCAAGAGCGTCAAGACCGGATCAACTCGTGGTTACAGCGAGTTGGTCTCATGCAGGAGCATGCCTTTCGCTTTCCCCATGAATTCTCAGGCGGTCAGCGCCAGCGCATCGGCTTGGCCAGAGCCTTGGCCCTTGAGCCAAAATTCATTGTCTGCGACGAACCTATCTCGGCCTTAGATGTATCGATCCAAGCCCAGGTCGTCACCTTGCTGCAGGACCTGCAACAAGAAATGGGCCTAACCTACCTCTTTATCGCCCATGGCCTGAGCATGGTTCGCTACATCTCGACCCGCATGGCGGTGATGTACCTCGGCCAAATCATCGAAATTGGGCTGTCAGACGACGTCTTTCTAAAGCCCCTGCACCCCTATACCCAGGCCCTGGTCGCGGCAAATCCCCTGCCTGATCCGATGCGGGAACGCCAGCGCCATGACCCCTTGCTCACTGGAGAGCTGCCGAGCCCCCTTAACCCACCGCCCGGATGCCGCTTTTCCAGCCGATGCCCGATGGTGACGGCTGCGTGCAGACAGGAAACGCCGACCCTCCGGGAGGTCGCGCCGGGCCGCTTTGCGGCATGTCTGAAACTATGAGGCTGTCCGAAAATTCCGTGTCTCCCTACTTCCGCGCCTCCGTGGTCAAACCCAAACGCCCAATTTAACCCCAGAGACGCGGAAGTAGGGAGACGCTGAATTTTCGGACATGTTCTATGACCACAACACCGATGCGGGGAACCACCTACTGGGACGAATCGAAGCAGCGTCAAGAAAACAGCACTTGCGCTAAGCCAGACAAAAGGCGAACCTTAAGGAATCGGTCACCAGGCCTCAGTGCCGCCTGTGAACAATGCACGGCGGTGTCGATGTAGGGCCAAACATTCCGTAGGCCCTTCAGTAGACAACAAAGCTCTTAATTTGAGCGCGGGCCAATGGACCATCACACACATCCTCAACACATCGAGGATGAAGCGGGAGAGACGCATTGAGGCGAGGGCGCCGAGGACGCGGCCGTTCAGCAGGCCAGCGTACCGCCACTAACGTGCAGGTAAAGGGCAAATCCCATCTCACCGGTCTAACCGGTGCGTTGGCGCCCGACATCGACGGCCAAGTGCGGATACGAGGAGAGGGTTATTTTCGTCAAGGCCGAGTGGTGCTTTCAAAAGCCACCCCGGAGCGCTTGAATGCCGAGGTCAAAGGCAAGAGCGGTGATTATCACGTCACGCTCGATATGGCTTTTGACGAAAAGAATCAGCGCACCTCGGTCAGCGGGCTGTGCGATTGCCCGTTTTACGGCGGCGGCAAGGGCTACTGCAAACATATCTGGGCGGCGATCTGCCTTGCCGATGGCACACCGGATTGCGAGTTTCGCGCCACCGCCGGCCACCCGGTTGGCTTTCTTTCGCGCTTTACCAGCACGACCGCACCAAGTCGGACCCGGCCAGTCGTTAGCGCCGAGCCCGACACCTCGGGACGGATTCGGGCTTTTTCCGCCACCGCGCACACCATTCCCCAGCCCAGTAAGGAGGCTGAGCCGCACAAGCGGCCGGTCCACCACCATCAGCATGCCAATGGCAACGATCAGGTATCGTGGCGAGAGGCACTCAAGCTGGTCGGCCATGCCCAACGCGACATCGTCGAGGTACGCTCACGCGCCGGCACCAAGGGCCAGGCGCAAGATGTTTATTACATCATCGATGCGGACAGCAGCCGCAAGAGCGGCCTGTTGACCGTATTGGTCTTTCGCAGGGCAGGAGCCGAAGGCGAGGCAGGTGAAGGTCAGATCATTCCGGTACCGATCGATCTACGTGCCCTCGATGCCTTCGTCGAAGGTCCAGACCGCGATATTCTGCTGCATTTTTTTGGCGTCGCAACCAGTACGTTGATGCGCTCTGGCGCCTGGGACGAAGGCACGGCACCCCTGCGCCCACGCGGTCACTCCTTTGCGATTGCCGAAACCCTGCGTCCCTACCTACTCGAACAAATGGCCGCTACGGGACGCCTTGGTTGGCTGGCTGTCGATGATGCCAAACTCGAAGGTCACGCACCGCTCGACCTCGCTACGTTTAAGGCGTTGCGCTGGGATGCGCAGGAACCATGGGTCTTTCGTCTGGCAGTTGCCGTGCGTAAGCAAGACCGCACCTGGATCTTGCGCGGCGAGTTTAGACGCGGCCGGATTACCGTGCCGCTCAGCGACACCTTGCTCGCCTTTGCCGATGGCATCGCCGTATTCAAGGATCGCCTGGTCCGCACCACGCTGCCTGATCCACGTCTATGTGCATGGATCACCACGCTTAAGCAGGTCCAAACCATCAAGGTCCAGAAGGCCGATCAAGCCGCTTTCTTGCGTGGTTTTGTCGACCTGCCCAGCGCGCCACCGCTGGATCTACCGAGCGACAGCGGCTGGCGGATCATCGTCGGTGAAGCCAGACCACGCCTGGTCTTCTTGGCGACGCCGATTACCGACAAAGCCATGGTACTTCTGGCCAACTACGAGTTTGACTATGAAGCGCCGCCGACTGAGTCGCCCAGGCCCGCGCATAAGCCTCGCCAGGTCGTCGCCGCTGCAGCGGCACCAACGGTAGCCCCGGCCGCTGCGGCCGCTGCGACGCCTCCAGCAGAGGGCCATCTTCCTGATGCAACCGCAAGCGCCCCAGCCAAAGACGGACGCCGTCAAGGTCGTCGGCCTAAAGTGCATCAGATCGAACTAGATAAGCGAGAGAAGCAAGAGCAGGTCCAGAACGCTGCGCCAGCGCCGCAGCAGGCCAGACCGCAAGCCGCAGCGGAGCCACCAGCGCCTCCTCGCGTCGTCGTCCGTCGCGACCGCGGTCGCGAGGAGCAGCTGATCCGCGACCTATGCTCGCATCACGGCGTGCAAGCGTCCGCGGGTCGCGGCATCGCCGGCGCTGACGTCTTCGTCGATGCCGCCGATTTGGCGACCTTGGTCGGAGACTTGGCCGCGCGCGGCTGGTCGGTCGAGGCAGAAGGCAAAAAACTGCGGACAGGGCGCAGCTTCAATGTCGACGTCAAGACCGGAGTCGATTGGCTGGATCTGCGCGCCCGCTTTGATTTCGGTGGCGGCGCAACGGTTGAATTGCCCCGCCTGATCGAAGCACTACGCCGCGGCGACAACCGCGTGCAGCTAGGCGATGGTACGGTGGGGCTGCTGCCAGAAGACTGGCTTAAAAAGCTCGATCCGATCCTGCGCATGGGCGAAGACGGCACTGAAGGCGAACTGCGCTACCGCAGCAGCCACGCAGCCTTTCTCGATGTCCTGGTGTCAGAAGCAAGTCAGGCCAACCTCGATCAGTCCTTCATCGACTACCGTAAAAAGCTGGCGGCCTTTTCCGGTGTCGCCACCTCGGAGCCCAACAGCGAATTCGTTGGTGAATTACGACCCTACCAAAAGCAAGGTTTAGGCTGGCTGGAGTTCCTCGCCGAGTTTGGCTTCGGCGGCTGCCTAGCTGACGACATGGGCTTAGGTAAAACCGTCCAGGTGCTGGCTTTTCTCCATAAGCGTTGTTTGGCCGCGCGGGCTGAAGGCAAGACCTTAGCGCCGACGCTCATCGTGGCGCCGACCAGCTTGATCTATAACTGGGCGGATGAAGCCAAACGCTTTGTTCCAGACCTAAAGGTTTTGGCGCACGTCGGTGCTGCACGCGAGCGCGATGCCAAGAAGCTGAGTCGCAATGACGTGATCGTCACATCTTATGGCACGATGCGTAGTGACGTCGACATGCTACAGTTGATTCCCTTTGACCACGTCGTCCTCGATGAGGCTCAGGCGATCAAAAATGAAAGCACTCAATCGGCCAAGGCGGCCCGCGCCCTAAAGGCAAAGCATCGCCTGGCGATGTCCGGGACTCCGGTCGAAAATCGTATCGCTGAACTCGGCTCCATCTTCCGCTTTTTAAACCCCGGCATGCTCGACAGCGCCGCCGCCTTTGGCGATCTCTTCAGCAACTCCGGCAAGATCACTCCAGGCAAGCTCGAAACCTTGGCCAAGGCGCTTCGCCCCTTTATTCTGCGCCGCACCAAGGAGCAGGTCCTACCCGATTTGCCAGGCAAAACGGAAAGCACGGTTTACTGCGTGCTGGAGCCAGAGCAACAAACAGAATACGACGAACTTGCGGCACATTACCGCGACACGCTGAAGAAGAAGGTGAAAACCGTCGGCATCGGCAAAACGCGTATGCACGTCCTCGAGGCTCTCCTGCGCCTGCGGCAGCTCGCCTGCCATCCTGGGTTAATCGACAGCGAGCGCGCCGGTGAAAACAGCGCCAAAATGGATCTTTTGGACGAACAGCTGCAAGAGGCTATGGACTCAGGTCGCAAGGCCTTGGTCTTCAGCCAGTTCACCTCGATGCTGGCCATCGTTAGGGCGCGCCTCGATGCCAAGGGTATCGTCTACGAATACTTGGACGGCTCGACCACCGATCGTAAGGAGCGGGTGGAGCACTTCCAAACCGATCCGAATGTCCGCGTGTTCCTGATCAGTCTAAAGGCCGGAGGCGTCGGCCTCAACCTGACGGCCGCCGACTACTGCTTCATCCTCGATCCATGGTGGAACCCGGCCAGCGAGGCGCAGGCGATCGACCGGGCGCACCGCATCGGTCAGCAAAACCATGTGTTTGCCTATCGACTCATCACCCGCGGCACGGTCGAGGAAAAGATCCTGGCCTTGCAGGACTCGAAGCGGCAGCTGGTCGACGGGATCATCGCTGATGACGGTAATGTCCTAGCCGACCTGACCTCGAAGGACCTGGACTTCCTCTTTTCGTAAGTAGCCCGCTAGGTCGTGACGACGTTGCTGCCTAGTTTGCTGTGAAGTCGATGACATCCAGAGCAAAGGCACCGGTTTTCGCGCCGCGAGCTGTCACCACTAAGGTGACGGCTCCGGTGGTTTTGACTGGATCCCATGTCGTTGCAGCAGCATTGCGATTTTTAATCTCGCCACCGTTGACAAACCAGCCAAGCCGCAGCGTCTCGGCGCCGGTCGTACTAGCTGTGGCAACGATGTCTTGAGCGCCTGAAAGAGCCGCGGATTTAGCTGGTGCGGTGATCTTGATGGTTGGGGTCGCCGCGAGCGATGTGAGCTGTGGGGCACCGGCTGGGAAAACGACCACGCTACCAACGATGTTTTGGCTGCCACTGGCCTTGGTGGTCAACTTTATGCCGTACTGGACCGTAGCGTTTCGATCAAGACCGCGAAACACTAGTGCTTCGACTGGCGGGATATTGAGCGTGCCGCTGACATGGTAGAGATCAAAACTCGAGTGCGCTTCGACGGCCGCCGTGCCTGCATTGACCGTCAAGGTCGCCGGAGTGCCCCCACTGGAGGTTGCGGTGTCCTGGTAGGTTTCAGCAGTGACCGTGTCGCCATGGGGGAGAGCAGCATAGAAGGTCAAGGTCACGACCTGCGGCGTCACCGTCGTGCTCGGCTGGACAACTGGCTTGTCGCTAAAAACGCCCAGCGCTCGTAGCTTTTGGATATCCTCATAGCGGTCGGCCTTGCCGCCGCAGCCAAGAGCGACAAGGCCGAGCAGAGGAGCGAGAAAAAGGATCCGCATCATATGGCACCTCGCAGTTCGACATAAGGAATCGGGGGGACACCGCGGAAGTAGGTGGTCTTAGAATAATCAAAATTGTTTTGCACACCCTGCGCCTGGCGTTGCAGCGCCAGGTACTCGACGCCAAAGCGCCAGGTCAGCTTGGACGTGTCGTAGAGGATATCGCGCTCGGCATAGATATCCAGCTCGTGGTAGGCGGGTAGCCGCTGATTGTACGGCTGGGTATTTAGGCCTTCTCGCGCCTGGTATTTGTCTAGGTTCGCATTGTAAACCGAGTGATCAACCCCGGTGTAGGTGTCACCGGTATGGTAAACGAAGCGACCACCTAGGTCCCAAATCGGGGTTAATTTGTAGTCGCCGACCAGATTGAAGACGTTGGTTTGGTCATACTTGCCGGCGTGATAATGGTCCTTAGGGGCATCCTGTTCGCGGTTGCGCGAATAGGTGTAGGCAACCCAGCCGAAGAGGCGCTCGGTCACATTGCGGCGAATGAATAGTTCGAAGCCAGAGCTAATC
This sequence comes from uncultured Pseudomonadota bacterium, assembly GCA_903928445.1. Classification (GTDB taxonomy): domain Bacteria; phylum Bdellovibrionota_B; class Oligoflexia; order Oligoflexales; family CAIYRB01; genus CAIYRB01. The sequence goes on from CAIYRB010000121.1 coordinate 15,121, forward strand.
AATTTGCCGTCATTATTTTTAACGGTGACCGGATCACTGCGAACAAGCCCGTTGATCTCTTTGTAGAAGACCTGAACGTCCGACAGCCAGCGGTCTGACCAGGCGGTCTCAATGCCTAAGATATAGTGCATCGAGCGTATATATTTCAGATCGGGATTACCGAATACCTTATCGACATCTTGAAACTGTGCTGCCTCCGAATACTGGCCCACAGCCCCTTTTAGCGAGTTGTCATGGTTCAACTGGTAACGCCAGTTCAGGCGGGGATCATAGCCGCCCTTCTTCATCTGCGAATAGTAGAAGGGCCGAATGCCGGGCGTCAGCATGAGGTCACCAATATAGCGATCGGTCGCGACCCAGCCGGCTGCGGAGGTATACTTGGCTGTTTCAGATACCTTGCGCTTGGGGGCCGAGGCTGGATCAAAGAACGGATCGTTGTTGTCGATCACTGGGGCGACGACATAGATATTAGCTAAGCCGTAGCCGAGCTCACCACCGAGGTAGAGGCGATTTTTGCCGTCAAGCTTGCGGGTAAAGTCGGCGTGAACGACGATGCCACGCACCTTGACGTCGATATTGTTGTCGATGACGTCGATGACGTTGTCGTTGTTAAAGACATTTGGCGCCAAGGTCATCGACCAATCTTTGTCCAGAGTCTTCTTCCACTCGACACCGATCAACTCAAAGGACGTCTTAAAGTCAAAGGTCGCTTTGCCGCTTGGTGACGTCGCAGCATCGGACGGGAAAAGCAAGTGTAAACCATCGTAGGCATGCGTCGCTATGATCTTTACGTGACCATCTTCAGTGGGGTGGTAGTAATAAAGATGCTCGTCGCCAAAGAACGGAACCACCGTCAAATCCGCGCCGCTTTTTTTCAGGACCAACGGCAAAAAGGCTTCGAGGTAGCTGCGCCGCACCGAAGCCGCAAGCAGGTCCTTACCGTCATTAACCGGAGTCTCGTAGTATAGTGCCGAGTAAAACGGGATGTTGATCTTGAACTCAAACTTTGGCGTTTCCGGTACATCGCTGCGCGTATGCAGGACCACGACCCCACCGGTGACATTACCGTATTGGCTGCCAAACCCGCCGGTCGAAAACTCCACGTCCGCGAGCATCTGCGGCGGGATCACCGACAGATTGCCAATGCGGTGGAAGATAAACGGCATATCGTAGTTATCGACGCGGTACAGCGAGTCCTCGGGTCCCGAGCCGCGCACGACGATGTCGGGCGAAAACGAGCGCGACTGCACTCCCGGAAGAAGCTTGGGAATCTGTGCCGGATCGCCACCGGGCGCGACCTTGACCGCCTCGGCGATGGTGATGGTTTTGCGCGAGGCTTCGGGGCGCTTTTCGCCGCGGACGATGACTTCATTATCCGTCGGAGTCGCCGGGAGCAGGAAGATTTCGACCCGGTCCTTGCCGCGCAGCTCGGCGATGTCACGAAGCTCTGGCTCCTGACCGGGGCGGTACACCCTAATTTGGCCATCCCCGGCAGGAAGGTTTACTTGAACCTCCCCGTCCTTACCGGTTAACAACTTTTTACCATCGGGCAAGGTGATCTCGGCTCGACCGACGGGAGCCCCACTACCCTTGACTCGCACTTTCAATGTAACCGTGCTTGTCACTGCAGGTGCAGCTGCAGCAGGCGTCGCGGCAACACCTGCTGCAGGTGTTTGGGCTTGCAGCTTCGTGGTCGAAAGCGAAACTACGGTCGCCTGCAGCAACGCTCCAGCCAGCCAAGGCCATCGGCGACAGGTGCTTGCCATGCAATTCTCCCGGTTAGAGTCTGGTATGACGCAACATGTGTTGATGGTATCCTACGTGCTCACAGACTATCCGCCAAGTCTGTTGCACTCGCTCTTCGATTTCAGCTAGGTTAGAGTCAGCTCCCATGCTCAAAGAACAACTTCGACGACATCCATGGTTGATCTGCATCGTCCTCTCGGTCGTGGTGCACTTGATCACCGTTAAAACGCTGACCGTTCAAGCCCGGCTCGCTGCGGCTAAACCACAACCGGTGAAGATTAAGATTGTCGAGAAGAAGCCCGAGCCGAAGGTGGTCGAAGCGCCAAAGCCGCCACCGCCTCCACCAAAGCCGATTGAGCCACCAAAGCCTAAGCCCAAAGCCAAGCCCAAGGTCGCCACCGATCGCCCTAAACCGGTGGACCCCAACCTTCCACCGCCCAAACCGATCCAAGGCCTGGCTCCAGATGCCATGAGCAAAGGCGGCAAGGTCGCCGTGCCACTCGGCAACACCCTCATGACCGGAGACACTGGCGAACGCCCCAAGGTCGCGCCCGCAGCCTTCGAAGGCGACCTGAGCAGCGACGCCAGGCTGCTCGCCGACTCTATCGTTAAACCGGAGTACACCGACGCCGCCATCGAGGCCAATCTAGAGGGGCAAATCGTCGTCGAGGTCGAGGTCGACGAGGCCGGCAAGGTGGTGGATGCAAGCCTGAAGCGCAAGGTTGGCTATGGCATGGACGAGCGCATCCTGACCTCAGTTAAGGGGGCTCGCTTCACACCGCGCAAAGACCGCTACGGCAAGGCCGAGGGCGGGTGGACGGAGATCAAATTTAATTTGCAGCTGCCGTGAGGTAACGACGAAAGTGCCTTGATCTCGGAGGGTGGATTCGGCATATTGGGCGCTCTGGGGAATTAGCTCAGTTGGTAGAGCACTAGATTTGCATTCTAGGGGTCAGGAGTTCGAATCTCCTATTCTCCACCAGAAAAAAGATTAAGGCCTTGCAATCGCAGGGCCTTTTTCTTTGTCCCCGGGAAGGCATCTTCAGTAGCGTAACTTTAGTGGTATAGGCGTCCAAGGCCACCAGGCCCGATATCGGATTTATCATGCCCCCCCAGCCTTTCCAGTAATGAGCGGCTTGAGCTCCTAGCAAACGGCGATGCTAAGCTGGCGCTCCAAACACCGTGGGCAAACGGTGTCAATCATCCGGTATTCACGCCGTCCGAGTTTATTGAGAAGTTGATGGCACTTATACCGCCACCTCGCGGTCATCTCGTGCGTTGGACAGGCCGGGAAGAGGCATATAAAAGTCAGCCGAAAAACAGCGGCAGATGGACTAACCACCAAATTAGTTATAAAATTGGCGGACCCGCCACCATTTTTGGGCCATTTTATGTTCAAACGCCTCGTCAACTATGACAACCAACTAAAACGAAAGGGGTTTTTTCTCTTCGGCCCACGCATGACCGGCAAATCGACCTACCTTCGCCACACCTTTCCCGGCGCCCTTTACCTCGATCTGTTAAAACCAGCAGTGTTTCGCGAGTTAGCCAGCGCCCCGGAAACACTCGAGCAGCAACTTAGGCTGCACCTCAAATCCTCGCCGTCCAGTCCTGTCGTCATCGACGAAATACAAAAGCTGCCGGAGATTCTCGATGAAGTTCATCGACTGATTGAAACCTACAAAAGCGCTCGGTTTATCTTAACCGGGAGCAGCGCACGAAAAATCATGCGTGGTCGGGTCAACTTGCTCGGCGGCCGCCTCGGCTGGCAAAATTTTTTTCCGTTAGTCTCCGCTGAATTGACCGGGAATGGCGATACGCCAGATCGTTCCTGGCATGATATTTTGCAATACGGAGGATTACCGTCAGTTTTGACCTCGACAGCACCGTGGGATGATCTCAAGGACTACCTGGGTCTTTACCTGCAAGAGGAGATTCAAGCTGAGGGCCTGACGCGAGCTATTGGTAATTTTTCTCGGTTTCTCGATGTGGCGGGCACCTGCAATGCCGAGCAGGTTAACTTCTCCAAAGTAGGCAAAGATGCACAGATTTCACCGCGTACTGTGCACGACTATTTCACGATTTTAGAAGACACTTTGATAGGTACCTTGGTTCCACCGTATCTTGACACAAGCAAACGCAAAGCGGTGACAACAGCAAAGTTTTTCTGGTTTGACCTTGGCGTCGCCAATGTGCTGACCGGTCGTACTAACCTGCATCAAGGCACTGCCGAATACGGCAAGGCCCTAGAGCACCTGATTTTCTGCGAACTGCGCGCCTATATCGCGTATCATCATGCCGAGATCAAGCTCTCCTACTGGCGCACCCAAACGCAGCTCGAGGTTGATTTTGTGTTGACGCCTAGTTCTGGAGCGACGGTCGCAATAGAGGTCAAAGCCAGTCGGGCACTGGTTGCCAAAGACTTTCGCGGGCTCAATGCCTTTGCCGAAGAGGTGCCAGGTGTGCGCAAAATCATGGTGGCATTGGTTACTAGTCAACGGGAGGCATCAGATGGCACGGAGATCTGGCCGGTCGCTGATTTTTTGACGATGCTTTGGCGCGGGCGAATACTTTAGTCATCACTACACGACATTCCGATGGCTCGTCGGCACCCCAGGCGGCCAGCACAATCTGGCCCGCTTAGGGTCGACCATATGTCAAAGCGTCCTGGAAACAGAGTCAGCTATCCAGCATTAAAATCTCGCATAACAGGCGACTTTTGCAGTGGAAAACCCCGATGTAAACCATCTTGACCCCTAGGTCTGATTCTGCCCAGGGCATCCATTCATTGGATTTTTGCGCGTTATTGATGTACGGGAAGAGCTTTTCTGGGCTGGCCTTGATTAGCAGCCCCCTGGAAATCAGCATCGTTGACGGCCGTGAATAAACGTAACCAAAGAACACTAAGATGACCAGTCCGAGAACAACGACGATTTTACTGAGGATGACGCCTCCTGATTTTTTGTTTGCACCATGATACCAGACTGCCTGATTCTTTGGATTTCAAAATTAATTTAATTTATTTCATGTTTAGGAAATCATTCGATGCGGATGTTGGTACCGACGGTCCTCGCAGTCATCCTCACCTTTACCTCCGCCTGCGGGTCTGCAGCTCGCCCAGCCTCAGCACCGAAGGCATACCCTTCAGCTCCGTATATCCTGCCGCCCATTCGCCTAGGTATCCCCAGTCCCCTCGACTGGCTTGACGTGACGCAAGCTGAGATCTACAGCAATATCGACGCGGTCAATGGCTTTCCGGAATATGTGCCAGACGGCGATAACCTGACCCAGAGGGCGCAGTTTTGGCTTGATGCCGTAGACTCCCAGTTGCGCCGTATCTACCCCGACTTGTTCCTCGATGCTAAGGGTCACTCCATCGTCCCGCATCCTCGCATTAGAATCATGATCAAAGCGGGCGCCAACGCATTCTCGACCAGCGCAAGCGTCTGCTACCGCGTGCCGATTCACTTTGCCGCGCCTCCAGCTGGAGCGACGCCAAGCGATGATGCTAGCGTGATTCAAATAAGCCCAAAAGGTGTCGTCGGACTATACGCCAAGTCTCACGTCAGCTGCATCGACCGCACAGCGACCGCAGTCGATGCCGACCTAGTCGTACGTCACCTCCAACAAACAGTGCAAGTGCAGCATTGCAGTCTCAGCACGGATCAAGGCGCGGTCGTCCTAGGTCAGGACTGCCACCTGGGCAGTACCGTTCAAAGCACCGGTGCAAGCGCCATTATACTCGAACCAGTCAGCAATTGGATCACCTTGCAGACCAGTTTACTCGAGCTTATGCCTAGCGATGATCAGCTCGCTTATACGATCTTGCACGAGGCTGGGCACTACTACCGTGCGCATGGATCCTTGGATAAACAGCGATACGTCTACTTTTATCATATTGATGCAGAAAATCTCGCGCGCACAAAGCCCAAGGCTGATCCGGATTTGAATGTCCTAGGCCAAAAGTTAGCGGCCTTGCCAAAATACCGCACGCAACCACTGAGCGGACAGATTTGGCACTCCGAAATGTTTTCGTACGGCCTTCTGACCCGTGAGTCACTGGTGCGCCCGACCTGTAGCAATGCAGCGAGTCCATGCTTTGAGCCGTGTTCGGCTTGGACCGCAATCATCGATGACCCGGGATTTAGCGTGCAATTTGGCAAGTTTCCGCAGCAACCACTGGACGACGTGGCTCGCGCCTTGTACGACAAGTGGGAAGTAAGCTTCTCGCAGTGCCTTGCGGCCATCGCTATCGGTGACGCGGCCCTCCCGGCAACGGTCCTTGAAGTTGCAGCGAGAAAGGTGTTTTGGCGAACAGATCCAGCGCAAGCCAACCAAACTCCTGTGACCACCCTCCTGGCACTTGCATCCGAGATGAATGCGCAGTTTTTTGCCCGTGACGCTGCGACAGACCAGCTCTTACAGCAAGCCTTGGACCAGCGTCTCGGCTACTACACGACAGAGGAGGAGGCTGACAATCTGGCGCAGGCTTGGTTGCCCTTAGTCGGCATTGCGGCAAAGTCATCCGTTGACCATTGGGAAACCTTTGCGGCGTTTAAAGCCGGACGAGAGCAGGAAGGACCGTACAATCTATCGGCCAAGGATTGCTTCGCCCTCTATCAGAGCACGCCGCGGTGGAGCGAATCCGGCCGCCCAGTGCCGGTACCAGTCGGAGCCTACACAAGCCTCCATCACAGCAGCTGTTTTCGCATGTGGAACGCCGATCAACGTCTACCCTATGTGCCAAGCCCCCTAGCTCCGTCTTTGCTACCTTCAGCCGAACGCTACGGTGGTCCTTATGCGGACCTTCGCGCTAGAGCGCATTCGTGGCCCAACCATTGAGCAGCAGCAGCAACGAACTGAGACGAATCATTGCTGCGTGAAGTGCACGATCGCCGTCGACGTGTTGATCTTACCATCGAGTCCACGGATGCTGACCTTGATCGTATTATCTACAACTTGACTATAGTTACCAAATAGAGCGATCGGTACCGTCGTGTAGTGCCACAAATTCGGCTGCGTCGGGTCCTTGGTTACGCTTGCGGCTTTAATATCTTGGTCTGGGTGGTTGGCGGCGCTGAGTGTTACTTGCACCGAACCTTCGACGATATCGCCACTGGCTGCGACCGGCGTCGAAAAGGTTGCGATCTGGCTTGCCAGCTCCTGGGCGCTGGAAACGACCCGCAGATGATCGGCACCGCCGGCAATTTGCGTTAAATAAGTCTGCGGATCCGGTAAGCCGGCGGGCACTGGCCCTACAGCTGCGGTCCCTGCCGACCCCAAGTAGATCACGTTCAACGTCACGTCACTTTGCGCGCGCAGCTTCGCGGCAGCTGCAGTGCCAGAGTCATAAATGGGCATTGGCGACTGTCTACTGATAAGAATCGAGTTTACCACACTGAGAGGCGCGCCTGTGCCCGTTTTCGTCCCCGACACGGTCGGCAAGCCATCGGAAATAAAGTAGACAACCTTACGCCCTTTAACCGATCCAAGCAGGTCGCTCGCCGCCGTAAATGCCGCCTCATAATTCGTCGCGTCGCCGTCAGCCCTGCAGACTGCTTGTGCGTTCAGCTGCGGTTTAAATGCAGCTAGATTAGTCGGCGCAATGCCGGGCATTATTTGTGAACCAAAGGCCTGCATCGCCAGGCTCAAGTTTGCTTGCGAATTCGCTGGTTCGGCTTCTAGCTTGGCCAAAATGGTCTGTGCTGCTTGCAGACGTCCACAACTCCCTGACGTGGTCGGATCATTGACGAACATCGATCCGGAGAAGTCGAAAATAAATAAAACGGTAAGTTGTTCGCTGCTGGTCTCGGTTAAGCCCTGCCCACAGAAATCACCGGAAAGAGCCACGGTCGTGCCGTTACCACCAGTAAATGATTGCTCTTGCGCAGCGGCCGAGGCTGCGCTGTCGCAACCAACGCGCACGTTGGCGGAGATGTTTCCAGCCGGGGTATTTTTTGATGGCACAACGGTGCCAGGCTTTTTCCCGCTGTTTCCCGCAAACTGGGTGCCGCCACAGCCAGCCATGAGAAGCGCTGCGGCGAAAGCCGATGCCAACCTAGAAGTCGAACGGGTATTCATGTGGAGTTTAGCAGCCATGGTTTCATTCCTTCAGCAACGTGGTACGAACAAGTCTTTGCAAGACCCGGTCCATGTTGTCCGCAGGAATCAGAGCTGCGATATGATTGATATTTATGCACTGGTGGATTGAGGTAGGTGTCTAAAAGTTCGACTAACTGTCTATATAGCCGCATACCCTACGTCTAGACTCTAGAGATATCGCACACCCTGCGACTTAACCATCACCGCGATTTCACGCAGCGAAATCCGATATTCGTGCCCGCACTGTCCACAGCACCCTTGCCCCGCGATCCAACCAAATAACGCGTGCAGTATTGGTCCGAGCAAAGATAGGAGCCACCGCGCTGCACCCGCTTGGCGACAGCTGGTTCGCCTGGATCAAGACTCGTCGCCGGCCCCTTGGGATCGTGGGCGACTCCTTCGGCCGCCGCGAGATCATAGGTATCTGGGCGGTACCAATCGCTGACCCACTGCCAGACGTTGCCAGCGACGTCGTAAAGCCCATATCCGTTGGGTGGAAAGGCCTTCACTGGCGAGGTTCCGACGTAGCCATCGGCGGCCGCATTGTGGATCGGAAAAGTCCCTTGCCAGAGGTTAGCGACCCACTTGCCGCCGGGCTTCAGCTCGTCGCCCCATGCGTATTGCTTGCCAACCAAGCCCCCGCGCGCCGCATATTCATATTCAGCTTCCGTCGGCAAGCGCTTGCCGATCCATCGGCAATAGGCCTCCGCATCAGGATAGGCGATGTGCACGGCCGGATGATCGGCACGGCTGGACAGGTTCGAGCCGGGTCCTTCTGGGTGAGCCCAGCTGGCGCCCGGGACATACTTCCACCAGTCGATCGCATTGGCCAGGGTGGCGAGGCTTTCCGGCGGACTAAAGACACCCGATCCTGGGACCAATTGGTCGGCAGGTATACCCGGATAATCCTTGGGATCTGGTTGATGTTCGGCGATCGTCAAATAGCCTGTAGCACCGACGAAACCAGCAAATTGCGCATTGGTAACCGGCGTATCATCCATCGCAAACGACGAAATCTGCACCATATGCAAGGGCAGCGCATCGGCAAGCTTGCAGCCCTTGCAGCCCATTTCGAATACACCGCCCGGAATCTCTACCATGGAAGCAGAATTGGCTGTGGAATTGGCAGCGGCCGGCGATGTCCTCGAAGCAGCGCTGACTGCGGCTGGTGATGCTGATGTAGCTGGGTTCACTAGAACCGACTGGGACTGCTGTACCTGAATCCAGCCTGCTAAAATAGCCGCAAGAGTCGCGCTAGCGACGACCACCCAAAGGACGCTGCCTTGAACTAACGGCTTGATGCCGACGCTGCGGATGGTGGCCCGGGTCATATTGCTGCCTATCAGGAACAGCGTCAGGACCAAAGCCCGTTTGGCACCACCTTCTACATAGTGACCAACGCCTTGCAAGCTTGGGATCCAGGTAACGAGAGCCGCCATTACCAAGAAGCCAAGGATAAACCACGGCCTCTTAGTTGCCGGACGTTCGTCGCCGACTGCGCCACCCTTCTTAGAGTGAATCAGGCCAATGGCAAAGGCAACGGGCACAATCCACAACGCCCTGGCAAGTTTGACCGTAGTGCCGATGCGCAGCGCATCAGGCCCATAGTGCAGCGTCGCGCCGACCACTGAACTGGTGTCGTGGATGGCGAGAGCGCTCCACAAACCAAATTGCTGCTGACTTAAAGCGAAGTGATGACCAATCAGCGGAAAGAGAATAAGCGCTGCGGCGTTGAGCAGAAAGACCGTACCAAGCGAGACGGTAACCTCGTGGGGTTTAGCACCTACGGCCGGAGCCACTGCGGCAATCGCGCTGCCGCCGCAAATCGCCGTGCCCACAGCGATCAACAGACCGGTGTTGCCAGCAATATGCAGTCGCTTCGCCAGCCATAGGCCTAGGGTCAAAGACAGGCTGATCCCCACCAGCGTATAACCGATGCCTTGAAGTCCGACCTTGCCGACAACATGCAAGTCCATCCCCGCACCAAGCCCGACAACGGACAGAGCGAGAAGTCGATGGGTCCAACTGCGGGTTTGCTGCAGGTAGGGGTTGCCGATGCTTAAGGCCAAGGCCATGCCTAGCAGCAGCCCTACGGCCGAAGGGACCTGAGGCAACAACGAGAGGATCCCACCTAGCGGCAGCAGGATATGCGCCAACGACCAGTGTCGAGGATTTTTCGCTAGTGGTTCAGGTACCGGATTCGAATCCATCAAGCCTCCAGACGAGATATGATGCTATCACTGATTTACCTGAAGCGAGGAGCTAAGCAGGCCCCCCTAAACAGAAGTGGCCCTCAGGGAGAGCCAACGCTGCTTTCCCCTTGGACCGCTAAACGGCATCAAGCCATGCCTAGGGGTTTGGCGTTTAGTGCGCCAAGCTTTTGTCCGCTGCTTTGACCAGCTTCAATGCTTGAGCTTGTTGTTTTGCACCTAGGTGAAGCGACGTGATAAAAGCCACGGTCGTCAAGCACGGCTGTCCCACGGCGCCGCTGCTGAGGACCACCGGCGTGCAACGATCGTGTGCAGGCTGCGGCGCCGGAGCTTTGACTGTCGGGACTGCTGCTGCAGCCACAGGTGCTGGTGCAGGCGCGCGAGCCGCCAAGTTGTGCTCATCGCTGGCTCCTTCGCGCACTGGCAATGGTTTCAGCGCGAGGTTGTGGTCATCCGCCTTGCTGGCTTTGGCTTCGTCATGGGCGCAGCCGCCAAGCACACTCAAAGCAAGCATCGAGGCAACGGCTAATCCACTGATCATATTACGGTTTTTCATAGATGACTCCAGATGTTTTGGGCGGCAGCTCGCCGCCGAGGATCTCATAGCACTGTCGCTTGGGCGCCGCATCAAAGAATAGCTCAGACCGTCGACGCAGCTGACTGGCGTCTAAGCCATCGACAGGCCAAGACCCGCCAATGCATCAGAGACCCTTGTCTAATTGATGACTTATCCAGCCTGAACGCGGGGGCGATGGAATTGCAAAGTGGGGAGCGGGATGTCTCTTCGCCTTGGTGGCCCATGCTTTTACTTTTTCGTTCGAGTCTTGCAAAGGTGTCGCTAGTGACGCTTGGCCTTCTGGCTGTGAGCGGCTGCAACGTCTGGTCGAAGTTGCATGATAGCCGGCGCAGCACGCCTCCAGGTCGCCCTCCCCAGGTCGATACTCCACCAGCCGTATCACCAGCAGACCCGATCAACAAGGTCCCCATCGATGCCGAAGGATCTTGCGGCGCGGCTGCAGCCGGCACCTTTGTGTTTGATATGAAAGCGTTGTCCAACACCGAATACGATCTGACGATCAAAGATCTACTGTCAACCAAAGCCACAGCAAGCGCGGCATTTCCACCCGATGCCACTGGAATTGGCTTTGATACAGGCGCCGCTCATACGATGACGACGACATTGGCGCAAAGCTATTTTGATGCCAGCCAATCTCTAGCAGCAGCATTCGTAGATAGCGGCAAAGCGGCATGCGCCGACCAAGCTTTTGCGACGAGCTGTAGCAGCAGCGCCGTGACCGCCTTCGCCGAACTTGCTTTTCGCCGCCCCTTGCTTGCTGGTGAAGCCGCCAGGCTAAGCGCACTGCCACAGCAGTTTGCCACAGCCGGTATGGTCGAAAAAGATGCTTTCACAGCGGCTCTAGCCACAGTGCTACTTGCGCCGCAGTTTCTCTATCGTTCGAAGGTCAACATGGACGCTGGCGTGCCGCATAGTGATCAGTACGCCTTGGCGAGTAAGTTGTCCTATGCGCTCTGGTCAACCATGCCCGATGCGACGCTGCTGGCTCAGGCAAAAGCTGGCAGACTCAGCGATCAGGAGGTGCTGGCAGGCGAGATCGACCGCATGGTTAGCAGCCCAAAGGCGCGCGGCTTCCTCCGCAACTTCACAGCGCAATGGCTAGGGATCAAAAGCTTGGCGCAAGCACCCGCGGCCGGCCATCTAGATGCCGGTATCGCCGCCGACTTTGGCGAAGAAACCCTGGATTTTGTCAGCGAATTTCTCGACCAAAACCGCAACATACGCGACCTTCTCGATGCGCGTTTCACCTACGCCAATGCGCGCCTGGCCAAGCATTACGGTCTACCGGAAGTAGCCGGCGATGATCTGATGCGAACAACAGTCCAAAGCGACCAACGGGGTGGTCTACTAACCCAAGGCTCTTTTCTCCTGAGTACATCGAACCCGGACGTAACCTCCCCGGTGAAGCGCGGCAAATGGGTGCTCGACCGCATCCTCTGCACACCACCACCACCGCCTCCCGCAGGAGTACAAACAGTCCTCGCGCCAAGCACTGGTGCGGCTTTGCCGATGCGCCAGCGCCTTGCCACGCATCGGGCCGCGACAGCATGTGCAGGTTGCCACAAAATGATGGACCCTATCGGACTAGCATTTGAAAATTACGACTTCATCGGACAATGGCGCGACAAGGATGACTACGGTCCCATCGACGCCAGCGGCACCACCATGGCTGGAGCAAATTTTAACCATGCTGCCGGACTTGCCGCCGTGCTTAAGGCAGATCCAGCCTTTCCTCGCTGCGTCGCCAGCAAATTGGCAACCTATGCCCTCGGTCGAGTCCCAACGGAACAAGAACAGTGCTTGATCAAAAAAATCGCGACCCGCACCAGCGACCGACAGTATGGCCTAAGAAACTTGCTCGTGGACTTGACCCGCGCACTACTTGTTCACTGAGGACCACGACGCATGATCTACGGCACAAAAAAAGGCACGAACCGACGCTCCTTCTTACGCGGAGTCGGTGCCTGCATAAGTCTTCCCTGGCTGGAATACTTCACTCAGGTCGCCATGGCCGACGCGGCGCGTAAACGCGTCGTCTACTGCTATATGCCAAACGGTGCCCAGTGGCAGCCCGCGACTACTGGTAGCGATTTCCAGCTCGCCTCACCGCTGCAGGACTTGGCGGCGGTCAAGGACTACCTGACCGTGATCAGCGGCCTTCAGCTTGGGCCGGCAAAGTCGACCATCAACGGCGACCACTCGCGCGCGCTTACAGCGTTTCTCTCCGGTCACACCCCGGAGTTTCCTGGTCCATCCGTCACCACGTCCATCGATATTACGCTGGCGCAGACCTTGAGCCTCGGTAGCCGTGTATCGAATCTATGTTTAGCCGCCGAAGAACATGCCAATGCAGAAAGCGGTTATACCGCAGACTATCAGAGCTGCATGTCGTGGCTAGGAGGGGCCAGCCCCAATTCCCGAGATGTCGATCCAGCAGTGGTCTTCAACCGCATTTTTGCTGCGCCCATCACCACAGCTCAAGACGGCAAACCAGCCAAGCAACTAGACCCCGGCAAGAGCATCCTCGATGCCGTACTAAGTGAAGCTAACGGCTTACAGCAAGTGCTAGGTAGGACTGATCAGCAACGACTTCAAGAATACCTGCAATCCATTCGCGATTTAGAGACTAGGGTCGCCATCGCTCCAGTCGCCACCTGTCCGACGGGCGATCGCCCAGCCGCAAACGTGTCCTACGATACTCGGGTGAAGCTCTTCTACGATCTGCTTTACCATGCGCTGGCCTGCGGCGTGACCAACGTCGCGACCTTCCTGCTAGCCAGCGAATCGACCAATCAGAGCTACGACTTTATCGGCATCCCCGGTAGTCATCACGATATCTCCCACGACAGCTCAAGGGAAGGCTACGCCAAGATTGCCAAGATCGTGGCCTGGCACGTCGGACAGTTCTCCGCCTTTTGCCAAAAGCTTCAGACGACCCCCGAAGGCAGTGGCAACATGCTCGACCAATCCATTCTGCTGATGGGTGGCGGTCTTGGCGACGGAGCTCGGCATACCCACGACAATATACCCGTGTTTCTTGTCGGCAAGGCTGGCGGTTTAATCCGCGGCGGACAGCACATCAATCTGAGTGGCACGCCCTTTTGCAATCTCCATGTCGCGATGTCCACTGCACTGGGTGCGCCCATCGCCCAGTTTGGCGACAGCAATGGGACGATTAGCCTTGGCTAAGGTGGCTCGAATAAACCTTCGCTGACCAGCACCCATACTGGCGAACGGCATAAAAAAAGGGTCAGGCGTGAGCCTGACCCGATATTGGCTAACTACTGGAGATTACCAGCGGTTGCCGCCGCCGCCGCCGCGATCACCGCCGCCGCCGCCGAAGCCGCCGCGACCACCACCACCGCCGCCGCCGCCGCCACCGCCGCGAGGCTTGTCTTCGGCTTCGTTGACCTTGATGGTACGACCATCAAGCTCTTTGCCGTCCATCCCCGAAATGGCCTTTTGGGCGCCGTCATTGTCGCTGAAGGTCACGAAGCCGAAGCCGCGCGAGCGACTGGTTTCGCGGTCTTGAATGACTTTCGCTTCATCGACGTTGCCAAAACGCTCGAACGCTTGGCGAAGCGTGTCGTCATTCGTGTTCCAGCTCAGACCACCCACAAAGATTTTCTTACCCATTGATTCTCTCTCTCATAAAAAAATGAACACCAGCTACGATAGCTGAGTCCGGCATGTTGTAGCACGATTTCGCCAAAACGGCAGCTTTTTATCTACGTCCCTACCCGCCGCAAGCCCGACCAGGACCGCAACGATACCGGCCATCTCCATGATTAGTAAGTATTTTTCGCTGGATAAGCGACCCCAGAAGGACCCTTTAATAAGATTGCTGAAGGCTAAAAAAAACTGTCTTTTTAGCCTTGGCTAACCAGCCAATTTATGCTAAACGGCGCCAGACACGCCAAACCGATACACGGTCGTATGCTGATAGATCTCACCAGGTCCCAGCCTAGCGCTGGCGAAGTTCGCTTGATTTGGCGCATCCGGGGCGTGCTGCGTCTCCAGGCAGAAGCCGGCATGCTTGGACGCCGCATGTGGATGCCGTGACAGTTGGGCTCCAGGAAAGTAGTTCCCCGTGTAGAACTGGACGCATGGCTGCGTCGTCCAAACTTCAAGGGTCCGGCCGCTAAGTGGCTCGTAGACTTCAGCCGCGATGCGCAGACCTGCTGCGGCGCCATCGATGAGGAAGTTGTGGTCGTAGCCGTTGCCAATCTGCAGCTGGATATCTGGCGCTTCCATGCGCGCACCGATTCGCTGCCGCCGACGAAAGTCGAAAGGTGTATCGTCCACCGCACGGAGCTCGCCAGTCGGGATCAAGTCACGATTGACCGGTGTAAAAAAACCGGCATGTAAGCGCAGCTGGTGGTCCAAAATATCGCGCGCCTTGGCGCCGGCAAGGTTGAAGTAAGCGTGGTTGGTGAGATTCAAAATAGTCGGTCGATCGGTGATGGCGGCGTAGTCGATCCACAATTCGTGCGCCGAGCTTAGGGTATAACGCACCTGTACCAACAGCGTGCCGGGGTAACCCTCTTCACCGTCGACGCTGGTGTATGTCAGCAGCAGCGACTCGCCCTCGCGTTGGGGTTGGCCGGGGATTTGGGCCTTGGCACAAACCTGCCACTCAGCCTGATCAAAGCCGTGGACTCCGCCATGTAAGTGGTTGATCCCATTATTGACGGCAAGTTGATAGGCCGTACCATCAAGATTGAATCGCCCTTTAGCCAGGCGATTGGCAAAGCGGCCTATGATCGCACCAGGATAACCAGCTGCGGCCTTATACGCCTCCGGCTCATCGAAGCCTAAAATGACTTCGTCTAACTGGCCGCGCAGGTCACGCGCCCGCAGCGACATCAAAGTGGCGCCGTAGGAAGTGAGCCTTGCCTGCGTACCGGATTGGTTCGATAGCGTATAAATCTTCAAGCGAGATCCTCAAGATTTCTGCCAAACTTTTTGCATCCATGCTTCGACGGCATCCGGCGTCGTTGGAATGCTCGCAGATAGGTTGCGATGACCATCCACAGTCACCACGACATCGTCCTCGATACGCACGCCGATTCCACGAAGCTTAACCGGCACCGTCAGATCATCGGGCTGGAAGTAAAGCCCTGGTTCGATGGTTAAAACCATGCCGGGCTTAAGTTGACCGTACTTGTAGGCTTCCTGACGCGCCTGGGCGCAATCGTGCACATCAAGCCCAAGCATGTGGCTGATGTTGTGCAAAGTATAACGCTTGTAGAATTGATTTTCTGGCTTGAGCGCCTCGGCAGCGCTGACTTGTAGGACGCCGAGTTCTACGAGTCCAGCGGCTAGGACCTCCATAGCGGCACGGTTTGGCGCCATAAAATCAACGCCTGGGCGCACGAGCTTTAACGCCGCCTTATGCGCTTTTAGCACCAGCTCGTAGACGCGGCGTTGGTCGCGACTAAATGTACCAGATATAGGTAGGGTTCTGGTGATATCCGCCGTGTAGAGATTGTGCCCCTCAATCCCCGCATCGAGCAGCAGTAGATCGCGCTGGCGCAAAGCTCCGTCGTTCTTTTTCCAGTGCAGCGTGCAGGCATGGTGGCCGGCTGCTGCGATCGTCCCGTAGCCAACGTCATTGCCTTCCTGTCTAGCCCTCGCCCAGAATGTGGTCTCCAGCTCACGCTCACTTCTGGCCGTGCGCAGGACGCGGATCACATCTTCAAAGCCGCGTTTGGTCGCTTTGACCACCGCCGCTAGTTCCTCCAGCTCGGCATCGTCCTTGCACAGGCGCATTTCCGCAAGTGCCTGGGCCAATGCCACATCATGATGTGGCGCTGTTTGAACCAGCTGCGCCTCCACAGCGGCAGCGACGCCGCGCAGCATGCGCACGCTCGAATTGGTACCATGCTGGCTCAAAAACGCCCCAAACTCCGCCAATGGCAAGCATTGGTCGACGCCGGTGAAGACCTTTGCCTCAGCCAGACCAGGACGCGGACCCTCCCACAGCTCACCCTTGATCCGGTCGGTAAAAAAGCTCGCATCAGCTTTGCCGTGGTTTGGCTCCATAAACAAGATCGACTTATGCGGACGCTTGCCTTGAGGCTGCAGCACAAGGACACAGTCGGGCTCGTGGCATCCGGTAAGATAGAAAAAATCCGATCCGGCCCGAAATGGGTAAAACTGATCTCCAGCCCGAAGTTTGCGCTGGCCTGTCGGGATGACTAGGAGTTCATCAGGAAACAGTCGGCCCAATGCCAGACGGCGGCGGCGGTGATGAGCTAAATGCTTCAACGGTTTACCGCTTCGCGCCACTGGCAACCAGTGCTTGAGCATAAACTGCACCAGATTTGGTGGCGCTTCACTGTCAGTGGCTGACTTTGGTGCCGTAGGCTCTTGCTGGAACGTGCTCATCGGTGCCACTCCACAAATTGATCGTCAAAATGATCGTCTATTGCCCTAGCCAGCTCGGCTTTTCGATCAAGGCGACCCACATGGGGGCGACCTAGCCGGCACGACTCGGCCCATCCAATCTGGTATCACGCTTTTCGCCTTGCTGGCCATGCAGTCGCTTAGCTTCAATCCAGCGGGAGAAATATTCGGTACTTCGCAGACCTTGCTGCCACAACATCTGTCCGGTTAAGTTCCGCGCCCGTGCCTCGGTTTGACCGTGTAACAGTTGTTCCAGTCGCCCTAGGAAGGCCTGCGTCGTGGCTTCAGGCAGATAAAGGTGCCGCAGGATCCTAGAACCTGAGGCGGCAGCTGCCTCCCAAAGCGACTCATCATGATAAAGACGCACCGCTTCTTGGGCCAGGTCCGCAGCGGTGTCAGCGATGATGCCACCAAATGGCCACTGCTCGTGCATACCTTCAGCGCCAACCCAGGTGGTGACAGCAGGTACACCCCACCACCAGCCATCGGCAATCTTGCCTTTGATCCCAGCGCCAAAGCGCAAAGGCGCGAGGTTCACGCGGCTGCCTGCCAGCACGACCCCGGGGTCTTCCGCATAGCCATGAACATGAAAGCCAAGCTTTGGCTCATTCCAAGCCAGGTGGTGTGGCTTGGCGTGAGCGCCCCAAATATGCACCTGGCCCTCCGGATGCAAGCGGCGAATCAAGGGCCAGACCTCGGCCTTTAGCCACTGCATGGCATCGACATTGGGTGGATGGCGAAAATTACCGATACAAGAATAACCCTGGCGCGCAGCAAAGGGTAGCTGGCTATTTAGCTCAGGATAAGTCAGGCGGCAAAGGTGCAGGAGTCGCTCTGGCACCTCAGCTTCTTGCGTCAAAAGCCGCATCTCTGCATCGGAGGTCAGCAGGCTGAGGTCGCTGCGATAAATAGCGGCGATCTCGCGCCGCGCGGTGTCTCCCGCGAGGTCCAATAATTCTAGCCAGCCGAGCGGCGCAGGGACGGCGCCAGGATGAGCTTGGTGCGCCATGGCCCGCGCCAGGCGTAATCCATGCAAGTCAATGGTATCGAGGACGCGCACGCTGTCCGGGCAGGTCTCGCGCACCCGCCAGCTGAACTTTTCTTCCGTGGTGAAGCGATCGAAGACGACCACCCGCGGCTGCAAACCCTGCAAAAATTCACTAAATCCTGGATCATTTGGCGCCAGACGAACACAGCCCACGCCTCGCTTGCGCAGCTGCGCGGTCGCCTCGTGTTCGCGCTCGTCGGCGCTACAAAAGACCTGGTGACCGGCTTCAAGGCAGGCTTGCATCAGGCTAAGCGTGCGACTACTCGCCGCGGATGCTTGTTCCTGCGGCCAAATACCGCCGATAAAAAGAATAGAAAAGGCGCTTATGGGTCTGGTCTCCGCCGGCCAGGGGCCAGCTCAAAAGGCGGATGCAACCTCCTTTAACAGGAGACCCACGGCTCAACCAGGGAAAACTTGACACTCAACGCGAGGTTCGCTAGTTGGCCTTGCTGATTATGCCGCTTTTGTAATCCTGCCGCCCCTCGGCAAATTGGAGGGTGATTGTGTCACGTAGCTTAGCTTGGCCGGTCGTCGTCTTGGCCTCCTTGATTCTTCTGCACCTTGGCCAGCCGATCTTAGTGCCGCTGTGCCTGGCCGCCTTCTTGGCACAACTGCTGCTTCCCGTCGTCAGCCGCCTGGAGCGCTGGCTGCCAAAAAGCGTCGCAATCCTGTTGGGTTTAGCTTTAGTTGGCGCCGCATTTGCCGGCATCGTCGGAGTCATCAGCGATCAGGCGGCATCGTTTCAAAAAGACGCTCCCGCCTTACAACAGCGGTTTGTGCAGCTTACGGCAACAGTCCAGACTTTTGCCAAGGATCATTTCGGCCTGGAACCATCCGCCTTGCTGCAAATGGCGAAGAACGCCCTCGAAGGCTCCCTAGGCGCTGGCGGCCAATATGCCATGACGCTGGTCGGAACGCTCGTAACCGCCGCCGGCACCGGCTCGCTGGTCGCGATCTTTGCCTTTTTGATGCTCTACTATCGGCGTCATTTCCATCGCACCTTGGTCGCCATCTGCAGCACCGATGGCGGCACTGAAAGCGTGGCGATGATCGAGCAGATTACGGCGGTTGGCCAACGCTACGTCGCTGGTCTGCTGACCGTCATCGCGGTGATCGGCATCCTCGACACCATCGGTTTTTTCCTGGTTAAAGCGCCGTTTGCAGCGTTGTTTGGCCTACTCGGCGCACTAGCTGTACTGATTCCCTACGTCGGGATTATCGTCGTGGCGCCGCTTTGCTCACTGCTGACCCTGGTCTCGACCGGCGAGCCGTCGAGTGCCTTAGCCGTGCTGCTAGTCTATGCTGTCATCCATTTTCTCGAGGGCAATGTGATTACGCCGGCACTCGTCGGTCACCAGGTAAACTTAAACCCACTAGCCTCTCTACTCGCGGTCCTAATCGGAGGTGAGTTATGGGGACCTGCTGGCATGCTGCTATTTATCCCTCTGGCTGGGATGGCGGGCCTGGTCCTTGAAGTAGCGCCAAAGGGCAAGCCCATTGCGCAACTGATTGGCACTATTGGCGTCGAAAAGCCGAGCAAGAAGAAGTGGCTGCGTTTCAAGCGCCACCCCTGATTACAGACGGTGCTACTGTTGCAACACCAAGATCAACTGGCTTCGTGCCTGAACGGCTTTGAACAAGCTGGCGTAGCTCCACGACAGATCAATCGCGCCGCGCTCATAGCCAGTGTAACGATCGATCTGCTCGGTCAGCTCACCACCAATGGCGGAGTGAAAGCGAATCCGCGCTAGGTATTCATCACCACTACGCAGCAATGCGTCTAGGACATTGCGAAAAGTAGCGTCACCACGGGTGAGAGTGTCACCCCGGTGCAAACCTTGGCCGACGCCAGCCAGATCGGCGAAGAACGCCTCGTTTTGCGCCGTGATCAGGATGCGGTCCGTCGCCGCGTACAAGGCAGCAGCGCGGTAGCTCAGCTCGGCTAGGGCGGCGGTGGCGATGAACCAGGGATGACCCTGACTGGAGCCGACACCGTCGTAGCGATCTTCGGGATAGCGACCGATCGCGGGAGCCAACTGGTGTTGGGCGCGATCACGCGACACGCTGTTGATGGGGAAGAGAGCTGCGAAAGTCGATCTAAGTGCATGAGCAGTGGCGAGGATGCGGTCGTCGGTAGGCGACAAGTAGCTCTGCTCGCCCTGGGCATGCAGCGAGGCCAGTACCACACCACTGTCGAGGTTACTCGACTTATAATCGAGGCCGCCGCTACGGTCGATGGTCTCCACGAAATATCCGCGGCCGGGGTCCCAAAAGCGCGCCAGGTGCGTCTCAAGAGCAGCTGCCTCGGCGAGGTAACGGCGCGCATCACCTTGCCCCCCATAGGTGTTAACAAACGCCGCACCAGCCACTAGCGCCCGATGCTGCACCATGGCGTTATAAAAATGCTGACCGCGTACTTCTTCCCACAGATCGTATCCCTGATCGCGCCAATGGTAGGCAGTGTATTCCAAATCAGCGAGAAGGGCGTTTTTCATGCCGGTCATGCTAGCGCTGAACTGCCGCTGTGCATCCAATCTCTGTTGCGCCAACTTGTAGATCCGCATCAAACTGACCGCGCGTAGCGCGGGCCCATCGGTCTGGGGGCGGCCCCATGGCTGCGAAAACCCGACGCCCCCGACTTCAAACTTTGGCTCACCAAAATTAGCGAAGTGGTCCTGGATGCTGCCGCTCAGCGTCGGCTGCGACTGAATCTTTAATGAGAAATCGACGTAATTCTGCGCCTGCTGCAGGTAGGCGGCCCGATCTTCGGGATTGTTGCTTGCGACATAAAGGTCAAGCACCACGTCGATGGTCAGCGCCGCGTCTCTGGTCCAGTGGAAATAGTAGTTGGGTCCTGAGCGCGACGGCGATGCCAGCACAGCACCATTTCCGAGCAAATTTGCACTGATCTTGGTCGCAGCCAAGGCCTGCTCACTGCTAAGCCATGAGTCTAAGCCGTTTCTGTCAAAATCTTGAGCCTGGGCCATCGTGCCTGAGCAAGGCAACACCAAGCTAACGATGCGCAGCGCGGATAATATGGACGCTTTAAGCCGAAAAAGCATAAGCGAGCCCTCCCCTAGAGGAAAAAGAGATGCATGAACGGTAGGATGGTCTTACTTTATGCCCGGAGTCGTCGCAACTCTCATCTTTTGGGGGAGTTAGACACGGGCGAGAGGAACACCCAGGGTGTGAACACCCTGGGTGCGGCGGAATAAAATAGATGGACTAAAACAGATTGATGATGGCGCTAAAGCCAGCTGTCGTATTTTGTGTCGTCATCGGCTTATCGCTATAAGGGCGACCTTTGACGAAGGCATAGAGGAACACCGATTTAGTCGCTGAAATACCGAGCCCAACGGTCTGGTAGACGGCTGGGTGCGTGTACCTCGCTGGGTCCGGGACATCGCGATTGTGGTAATCGACGATGCCAATCACCGAGCGCAAATTAAAGGTCTTATTCAGTGCGTACTCAACATAGGGATCGACCGCAAAATTGTATTCAGTTTGCTTGCTCTTGTCGTAGTCACCCTTGCTGGCAAAGGTATTGCCGTCGGCTGAAAACGCCAGTCCCAAGGTGACGCCCGATTCGCATTCATAGAACGATTCACTTGAGATATCAAGCTGCTGGCGGTAGCCATCCTGATAAGACTGGTGGTTCGTGTACTGCACCAGCGTGACGTCGACGCGGTTGTGAATCGGGCCAACACTAAAGGATCGCGCCACGTCGATCTGCGGATCAGAAAGTGAGGTGTGTTTTGGACCTTGAAAAGGCGTCTCGGTGATTACTCCGGTACCGATGCCAAAAGTGGTCTTTGGGTCGATGCGGTAACGCGCGGAGAACACCCCTGAGAGGGTGACTAAGGGCTCAGGAATTTCGTGCCCCGGGTTTGGCGCCTTCTCTGAGAACGGATGATTGAGCGACGAGCCACTGTAGGACAGCTGGAACTGACCGCTCCAGGGCGACTTCGATCCTTCGAGGGTCGCCATGCGCGCATTTTGCACGGCTTCGGGACTCAGCGTGGCGGCTGGAATCTGACTTGCAGGCGCATCATCAGCCTGCCCCCGCGTTGCCACCAAAGCGAAGGTAAGGGTGAGAGTCGCGCCGACGAGTGGCATCCGTCTGCAGGAGCTAGGGGAACGGACCATTGAGGGTTTGTAAGCGCGCATGAGGTCTCTCCATGAGAGTTTTAAAAAGCACCTGAGTACGCGTTCTTAATAACGAAAATTCAGAAATTTGTCATCATGTCAATATGACTTATATAATAATTTCCTTTGATAAAAAGACAAGTTATTAATATCACTCACGAAGGTTGGCCGGTCAGTCAACATGTGATTCTTTAGGCCAGATCCGCCATGTATTCAAAATCAGAATAGTGAAGTCTGTCTTTATAATCCCGTGACGCATCAGCGCCGCCTTGATACGCTCGACAAGACTCAAAATCAAATGTGTTTAGACTTAGCGCCTCCTTACCCCGCCTTAGGTTGCGCATAAATGTCTGGCCGCATGCGCACAAGGAGACAGAGATGCGATTAGTACTTTGGGCCGCGTCGGCGTTGATCGCGATGATCACGCCTACCACCGCCAGCCGTTGCCTAGCATCTGTAGGCGAAGATTCACGCGATGCATTCGTACGAGTCGAAGGCAGCCAGTTCCTATTGGCTGGCAAACCATATCACTACGTCGGCACCAATTTTTGGTACGGGATGAATCTGGCCAGCGCCGGCACCGGTGGCGACCAGGCTCGACTGCGCCGCGAGCTCGACCACCTGCAGACCCTTGGCGTCACCAATCTGCGCATCATGGCAAGTAGCGAGGGGCCAAACACGGCGCCGTATCGGATGCGTCCGGCGCTGCAGCCGGCGCCTGGCATCTATGACGAGGCAATATACCGAGGCCTGGACCTACTACTCGTGGAAATGCGTCAACGCGGCATGCGCGGCGTGCTCTGTTTGAGTGATTTTTGGCAATGGTCGGGGGGCTTCCCACAATATGTGTCTTGGGCCGAGGGAGGCAGTGCGATTCCCTATCCAGATCACGGTGACTGGGATCAGTTTGAAAAGTATTCCGCGCGCTTTTTTGTGAACAGCAAGGCAAAAGCCTACTACGACGCCTTCGTCGACAAGGTAGTGGGACGGGTCAATAGTCTGACTGGCCAGCCCTACCGTGATGATCCGACGATTATGGCCTGGCAGCTAGCGAATGAACCTCGCGGCATGGATCACCCCCTGGAGTTCGTCCAATGGGTCAAGGATAGCTCAAACCGCATTAGGAGCCTCGATCACAACCATCTCATTTCGACTGGCAGCGAAGGAAGCACGCCATCAGACTACGCCAACACTCTGCCCGAGGTGATCCATGCTCTGCCGAACATCGACTACCTGACGTTTCACATCTGGATCCAAAACTGGGGCTGGTATGACCCTCAGCGCAGCGACACCTATGGCCCCTCGCTTGGCCTAGCCCACGATTACATCGCTGCGCATGTGGCCATCGCCGAGCGCCTGCACAAGCCCGCCGTACTCGAAGAGTTCGGCATTGCACGCGACCAAGGCAGCTTCCAGCCGGCGGCTACGGTACGCCAGCGTGACGCCTACTACCGCGATATCTTTTCGACCGTTTACGCATCGACCAGCGCCGGCAGCGCCTTAAACGGGATTAACTTCTGGGCATGGGCTGGCGAAGGGCGCCCCGTGCATGTGGGCGGTACGTGGCAACCCGGCGATGCCTGGATCGGCGATCCCCCGCATGAGCCGCAGGGCTGGTACTCCGTGTATAACGAGGATGTCGGCACCATTGCGATCATCCGAGACTATGCGCGGGCGATGCAGCAGGTACAACCAATGAAGGAGACGCATGCTCCGCATGGACCACGGCAGCCGGCAAATCGCTAAAGCAGGGCCTTGGTCCGACGCCGATTGCTTTGGACGAACGCGATAATATTGCTAATATTAGCCGAACAATACCGTCTTGAAGCCCATTTAATTTTCTAAGGAGATCGCCCATGCGGAAAATGTTCATCATAGTGGCAGCAGCTGCCACCTTCCACCTCCAAGGATGTACGACGACCGAAGGCGCCAAAGAAGAGAAAAAGCCCGAAAGCGGCGAAGCCAAAGAGAGCTGGCTGGACAAAGCCGAAAAGAATGTCAGCAAGGAAGCGAAAAAGGCCAAGGAAAAGGGCATGCCGTATTATGCCAGTTGCAAGGCTGAGATCGAAAAATACTGCAAAGCCGACGAAAAGGATCCAATCAAGCTCAGCGACTGCGTCAAGAAAAACAAAGATAAGTTTGGACCGACCTGTAAGGCAGCGGTTGAAAAGCATTTCAAAGAGATGAACAAATAGCGTGACCGCCGACTTCTAGCCTTCGGGCTAGAAGTCGGCAGATTGCCCTGCGGCAAACTCCCGCCACATTCACTAACCTCCAGTAATCACGATGTAAATCGACGATAAGCGGCACCTCTAGCGTCGATGGCCAGTGCCTTCAAGCTGTTTACCCCGAGTGTGTTAACATACCGGCCTATGGCTTGTGCGCTCGTCGACTGTGCTTGGAGGCTGCATGTCTGGATTGAACACCATTTACGATCGCCTGGTGCGAGCTAAATCCGGTCGCTACGGCTTTGACTATTTGATTTCCAGTGCTGACCCCTCACGCCCCCTGGCCACACGCCTGGAGTGGCTGGTCGAGCTACTCGAATGGATGCGGACCAGGCCAAACTCCGGCGATGCTTCGCGCCTTGATTTTGCTTCAGGCCACGCCCAGATGGTGCGTCTGCGCCACCTGCTACAGACCTTAGATCGCAACCCCACCTACAAACATCAAATCGCCAAAACCCTGCGCTCGATCCTGCGTGATATCGATGCTCTCGAAGTGTTTCGCTCGACCGGCCTGCCGGGAGGGCACGGACTGTGGACGGAAGCAGCCTCGCGCTTCACGCAAAAGCTGATACCCGCACATACCGACGGCAAGGATTTGGGCGAGGCATTTGAGGTGCTATTTCCGCACGCCGCTGATGCTGCCTGGCTCGCTCAGCTGGATCTTGAGATGTTTCGCGCCTTAGGCAACCTGCTTTACTTTGAAATCGGCCCCGACGAACTGCCATGGAACAGTCTGATTCGCGACATGGCCGAAGCGCTGTTCTTGCTTAGCTGTGAAGCTCAAAGCCTCGGCCTGTCGCCTCTTTTACGGCGACGCAGGCACGATCCCCACACCTCTAAGTTTATACCTCTAGAGGAGGCCACCGAAGAATTTGTCGGCAGCCTAACCATGCGCCGCTTTGGCGGCGAAAAAATTCCTGACCTGCCACTATATCTGGCACATATCGAGGCCTGCCGTAGCGAAATTGTTGCGTCGCGGGGGACGATTCAGCAAGAAGGCGTTAGCCTTAACCTAGTCTATACCATGACAAGACTTGAAGCGATTTTGACCCGCATGGATACCTTAGCCATCATCTTACATGACGGCGGCACTCGCTTTGAGACGCTCATGCCCTTTCTTAGCAGTCTGGTCATGGACACCTTCCGGCACCGGAGTTTGCGCGCACTGTGGAATGACAATGCACTGGTCCTGTCGCGGCGCATCACTGAGCGCAATGCGGATACCGGACACCACTACATTACGCGCAATCGTAGCGAGTACAGCCTGATGATCCGGCAAGCCGCTGGGGGTGGTTTGGTTACGGGCGCGACGGTGATCATCAAGTTATTCGTCTCCGAAGTCGCGCTGAGCTACCTGCTTAAAGGTCTCATAGCATCGATCAATTACTCGGTGAGCTTCTTGGTAATCCAGTCGCTTGGCTTCACTCTTGCGACCAAACAACCGGCCATGACGGCGCCAGTCATTGCCGCGCATATGACCAACCTCAAAGACGACCGCGAACTAGCAAAATTAATCCGCGAAGTCGTGCATTTGATCAGGTCGCAGGTCGCAGCAATTTTTGGCAACATCTTCGGAGTGATCCCAGCGGCCGTGGCTTTGCATATCGCGTTCACCTATGTGACTGGGCACGCGACCTTAACGAATGAAGAGGCGATGCAGGTACTAAAGGACCATTCCATCTTCGGCTGGTCGCCGTTGTTCGCCGCTTTTACCGGTGTCCTATTATGGCTATCGTCGCTGATCGCCGGATGGACTGACAACTGGGTCGCGTTAAATAATATCCCGCGGGCCATCCGCGGCAACCGCCGATTGCGTTTTCTATTTGGGCCGCGACTGGCGGGAAGACTAGCCGACTTTTCTGCCGCATGGGCATCGACCATCGGCGGCAATGTATCACTTGGCTTTCTGCTGGGACTTACACCCAAGGCCTTAGCCTTTGCTGGTATTGCTCTCGATGTCCGCCATGTCACCCTCTCCGCGGGAACCATCGCCTTTGCCGCCGCCACAATCGGCCAAGACGTCTGGCGCCAGCATGCTTTCTGGCAGGCGGTGTCCTGCATCGGAGTCATAGGTTTACTGAATGTCGGCGTCAGCTTTGGACTAGCGATGGCCATCGCCATACGCGCCCGCGCCGTTACCACGACCGATCGGCGCAGAATCTATCGAGCGCTTTGGTCGCGCATCGCAAGGCGACCAATGCAAATTTTGCTGCCTGTCGGACTCGATTGACGCTGGACCACGTTTAGCTTGGGTTTATTTCATCTGCAGGCTAAATACTATCTAATGCAGTGATCTGGACTAAGCTTGCAGGTCCTTTGAGGCGTCGAGCACCGTGGCTGGCTCTCCTAAAATATGGCGAGTCAGGCTGCTGATCCTATCAAGGCATGACGTGATCTCAGCTAAGATTGTCTGGTCGACCTGGTCGTTCGCCGGAAGTTGGTCAACAAGCTTGGAGTTGAGTAAATAGGCGCGAAAATTTAGACGCGATAGTTCATCGACTCCATCGCGCATGACCTTCAAGCGCAGGGCGTTGGACGCTGACTGTGTCAGGCGCTCGTGGGAGATCGGCTTGTCTATGAAGTCATAGGCTCCAAGTTGGCACATAGCCGCTAGATCGGCTCGTTCGGCGCATCCGGATACAAATATCACCGGGGTGCGCGGTACCAACTGCTTTGCGATGCGAATGAAGTCTATGCCATTGACCTCGGGCATGCGAAGGTCGGTGATAATGAGATCAGCACCACTAGCATTTAAGACATTCATCGCTTCGGCCGCGGAGGAAACCCCGGTAACTTTCACCGGTAGTAGGGAGAGGAACTCACAAAGCAACTCAACGATCGGCAGGTCATCATCGCAAACCAAAATATGTTGCTGAGTAGACTCATGCAACCTAGCAGCCGGCAAAACGGACGCAGGCTTGGGAGGCGGAGTCGTTGGCTCGTCATCGAATAAACCGTAGCCGAGATCACCTTCGGCACCTGGGCTAGCTGAAACTCCCGGCAGCCCAGTAATCGTCAGGACACTGCTGAGTAATTCGCTAGTGTCGCAGGTGCTGCCGAAGTCTACTTTTAGCGCCTTGATGAGTCGTGCCATCAAATCGTTTGAACGAAGAAGAAGATCGGCGATCTCTGTACTCGGCTTTATCGTTTGCCCACGAATCATCGACAACAGGCCTTCAACTCCGTGGGCAAACTCACCGAGCTGGGTGAATCCCGCCGCCATTCCTGATCCTTTGAGGGTGTGCATCAAACGAAATATTCTGTCGATATTTGACAAGTCGTTTGGTGAGCGCTCAAAATCCAGAAAAAATAAGTCAAGCTCGGCAACGATCTCATCAGCCTCCTGTAGGAACTCATTTTTAATGATGATTTCTGTGGCGTCCATCGATGTCATCGTCGCTCTCAACCGGCTTTGGATATTTTTTTTGTCGAGCCATAGACAATCCAAAAATCATTGCGGATATCCTCTGCAAAATATTTTTGGATGGGCATCAACGCCTTCACTAGTGATCCCTTATCAGCTCGCTTTAGGCAAATTGGTGTGGATGTTACTTAGTCCATTTGCGCTCAACGTTGAAAAGAATTGCAGGCCGTTGAGCAACGCCTGCCTATCATGGTCCTGCCAGTTCGCACCGTTATCGGCGAGGGAATCGATCAGCCCATTAACAGCGATCAGTAGCTGACTCAGTGTAGAGCAGCCAATGAATTCAGTGCAATGGTAAAGTTCCAAGGTCTGCTCTTTAATCTTTGCCAAGTCTTGCTTTCGTGCTTCGCCGGCAGTCAACGGCAGTTCCTTGCAGGTGGACAGCATCTGCGCAGCTCGTTGGTGATGGGCCAGCTTGATGAACTCTTCGAGCAACACTGGTTTGATATCTTGAAGTTCAAGCTGCAGATCGGACCCTGAGCTGTGAGCGATTTGCCGCTCCAAGGCACTTGCTGCAAGCGCTATCCTAAGGCAGGACCCGTCGACCAGCTCTGCAGCGGCGATAGCCTGGGCAAGGCCGGGTCGGCTTTGGCGAACGGCTGCGTCCACGGCCGCAGCGAGTTCTGAGGTCCATAACCCCGCTGATGAGCATGCCTGCTGGTAGGTTAGCCCTTCATCTGCCTGCCTGCCCATGACCACGAGTTGTTCGGCCTCGGATAGCAGACCGTGGCGAAAGACAATCGCCGCCACCGGCGGCGTAGCCTCGAGCTGCTTGACAAATGCCTCAAGTAATTGTGCTTGGGACAAACGCCCAGAGTCGATCAGGTATTCGGTAAAATGCTTCATGCCAAATCACTTCGCATTTTTGAACGAATTATTGTAGTAGAGCTGCTTATAAGGACCTTCATCGATGCTTCCGGCTAAGTTTGTTTACAGACGAGCGCCGACATAGAATGTTGAATATTGCGTGCCGACGCTTGCCATTCTCCACTGTGACTATCATTTTTGACCAGAGCTAGGGACATCTTTAAACTCCAATCACGGCACCGACATCGATGACACCGACAATGGTTTGCTCGACGATCATGCTGCCGAGGATGCCCGCTCGATCGGTCGCGCGTTTATCAAGTGGAAGCTGGGTCGAAAAGATGTCCAGAATGCGCTGGACCTCGAGGCCAAACATTCGATCATCTTGCTCCACAACGACGATCAACACTGACCGATTGGGGTCGCGGTTTTCCATCGGATTGACAGCTTGTAAACCTAATTTGCTGCTAACAGTGACAATTGGCAAAATCAGGTCGCGGTAGCGCACGACCCGCTGTTCTCCAGCTGTTTCAATGGTCGATGCCCGTAGCTCTTCTAGGCGCTTGACCTGTTTAAGTGGTACGGAGTACATGCCAGGAGCACCTATATCGAGAAGGATATAGTCGACTCTATCCTTGAGTGATTCTTGGGCCATGGTGCCTTCGGCCTTATCTTGATTCATGCCTTCGGCGTTGAGCAAGCGAACCCTCTCGGCTAGACCTAGTACATCGAGGGTGAGGGCGATCGTCCCATCGCCCATAACGGTTGCGCCGGTGTAGGTGTTGAGAGATTTAAGAAAGTTGCTCAGCGGCTTGACGACAATGTCGATCGAGTCCTCGATCTCCTCGACGATGAGCCCAAAGAGGCTTTTGTCGGCATTGAGCACGACAATGTTAGTCACTTGGTTGAACGAGTCAGCATCCCTCGGTGTTGCTTTCTGCAGCGTTTCGTTTAAGCATATGAGCGGAAGCAATTCGCCACGCAGGCGAAATACCGGCTGCCCCTGTAGCATTTCAATGTGTGGTCCGCTGCCGTCCTCAGCCGGCTCGACACGGACGAGTTCAACGAGCTTAATCTGTGGTATTGCAAAGCGCTCGCCTCCGGCCCGAACTATCAGTGCTGGTATGATGGCAAGGGTCAAAGGAATTTTCAGGCGAATCGTCGTTCCGACCCCTTCAGTACTACCTAAATCGACGATACCACCGATTTTTTCGATGTTCGTGCGCACCACGTCCATCCCGACACCGCGGCCCGAAAGACTCGACACCTTGTCAGCAGTGCTTAGTCCGGGAGCAAAGATCAGTTGGTGAACATCGCGGTCACTCATGGTTTCGAGCGCTTGGGCCGTTATTAGACCGCGCTCGACTGCTTTTGCGCCGATCTTTGCACGTTTCAGTCCTTGACCATCGTCGCTGATTTCGACGATGACCTGGCCACCTTCGTGGTAGGCTTGCACCTTCAGGCTTCCCGTTTCCGGTTTTCCAGCCTTTTTGCGATCTTCAGGTAGCTCGATGCCGTGGTCTACGGCGTTGCGCACTAAGTGTGTCAGTGGATCCTTGATCGATTCGATCAGAGTTTTGTCGAGTTCGGTTTCGGCGCCTTCGATATGCACGTCGATCGATTTGTTGAGGTCGCGAGCCCCATCACGGACGATGCGGCTCAGTTTGGTCAGGATGTTGCCAATTGGCTGCATCCTCGCCTTCATCACCTCGCTTTGCAGTTCGCTTGTCAAAATACTTAGGCGTTGGGAGAGATTGAGAAAGTCACCCGATTGGTCTGTCGTGCTGGCGTGCTGAACGACCTGGTTACGAATGAGAACTAGCTCTCCCGCCAGATTCATAAGCTTATCGAGTAAGACGACTTGGACCCGGATCGTATCGGTGGCGGGGTCGCCTGCGGGGGCTGCCCCTCCAGGCTGGGACGACTTCGAGTCTAGGGGGCCAGTGGGGCCAGTGGGGCCAGTGTCAATGGCCTGTGGCGCTGGTGGTGGTGAAACTTTGGGAGCTGCTTGGTTCATCGTAACCTCGTCGTCCTTGGTCCAAAGTGGCTCATCGCGCAATAGTCGACGATCCTCTTGCTCGCTAAAACAATCGGCTGGTAGCCGCCTAAACTTTAAGGAATGATTCGGCATGAATCCCCTCCACATCCGCCGGCATCTTGCGGCGCCGGCACCAACTCAATTGCAACCTAATTAGCTACCAAACTGCTGCTGACCACTACGGTTAGTGTCCCAGGACCAATGCAAATTTGGCTGCCTTTCGGACCCACTTGACGCTGGTCCACGTTTAGCTCGGGTTACTTTCTTTGCAGCTTTGCTGCCATCTCCTGCAGTGACCCAGACAAACTTTGCAGATCCTTCGAGGCGTCGAGCACCGTGGTGGCGCCGCTTGTGGTTTGATCTGCGGACGCGCTCACCGCCTTGATACTGCCAGCGATAACCTGGACCTCGGCATTGGACTCCATGACCACACGCGCCACTTCGCTAGTCGTAGCCGCCTGCTCCTCGACCGAGGCCGCGATCGCACCGGCGATCGCATTGATCTTTTCAATGCTGCTACCGATGGTCGAAATCGCCTTCACGGCGTCGCCGGAATCGGCCTGGATCGCGCCGATTTTGTTGGTGATCTCTTCCGTCGCCTTGGCCGTCTGTTTAGCCAGCTCTTTGACTTCATTGGCGACCACAGCGAAGCCGCGACCGGCGTCACCTGCACGCGCCGCTTCGATCGTCGCATTCAGGGCAAGGAGGTTGGTCTGCTGGGCAATGGATGAAATCACTTTGATGACATTGCCGATCTCTTTGCTGCTTTCTCCCAGCTTTTGAATCGTCAGGTTGGTCGACTGCGCTTGAGAGCGGGTCTCATTGGTCATATTCGAAGCTTCATTGGCGTTGCGCGCAATCTCCTTGATGGATGCCTGCATCTCTTCGGTGTTGGTGGCTACAACGTTGACCGCCTTAGCGACCCGCGCGGCCGACGCCGCCGCTTCGTTGGCCTGAAGGGTCGTCTGCTTGGAATCCTTGACCATCTGGTTGGCTGAGGCATTTAGCGATTGCGAGGCACCAGCCAATTGGTTGGCCATTCCAGACAGAGCCTTCAGCTCTTGCATCAGATTCATCTGAGCTGTGATATCGGTCGCATATTTTACGACTTTAAACGGCTTACCATCGAGATTGAGAATCGGATTGTACGAAGCTTGAATCCACACCTCCTTACCACCCTTGCCGATCCGTTTGTACTGATTCGCATCATACTCCCCACGGTTGAGCTTCTCCCAAAAGCTCCGATACTCAGGACTGCGCCTGTATTCATCGTCGACAAACATACTATGATGCTTACCCTCGACCTCACGCGCGGTGTAACCGAGGACGTTTAGAAAATTATCGTTAGCCTTGATAATCGTGCCATCGAGGTTGAACTCAATCACCGCTTGGGCTTTGCCGATGGCGGCGATCTGACCCTCAAAGTCGGAGATTTCCAGCCGCTGCTTGGTGGCATCCTGGGCTAGTTTAATCACTTTGACTACCTGCCCGGCTTGGTCTAGGACCGGCATGTAAGAGGCGGTGATCCAAACCGGCGCACCGCTTTTAGTGACACGCTTAAATTCTTTGACCTGGGCCTTGCCATGGCTCAATTCTT
Organism: uncultured Pseudomonadota bacterium; assembly: GCA_903928445.1. GTDB lineage: Bacteria > Bdellovibrionota_B > Oligoflexia > Oligoflexales > CAIYRB01 > CAIYRB01. The sequence goes on from CAIYRB010000121.1 coordinate 47,452, forward strand.
CCCAAAAACGTCGATAGTCGAGGCTGCTTGCATAAGCATTTTCGACAAATATGCGATGATGCTTGCCGACGACTTCGGGCAGTGTGTAACCAAGGACGCGCAAAAAGTTGTCATTTGCGGCGATGATCGTGCCGTCCGGATGGAATTCGATCGTGGCATAGGACTTGCTGATTGCGTCCAGAATCTCGTTGGAAAGGTCGTTGACGGGGGTAACTTGACCTTGCGCGGCAGCATTGTTTTGCATGGAATGGATTACCTTTATGATGGGTACTTAGAGGTCGGTCGAAATTGTTGCTAGGCGCAACGCAAACATCTCAGCTATTGTCGGCAGACGGTTGGAGTTCTTTAGCGACACGATGGAGCAAGCCCTGCTTTACTCCTCCGAGAATTTAATTTCATGAAGCATAATCGATAGATATGAGGATGCTCCACAGCCAAAAGTTGGCCACACGGCAGCCTCAAGAGGTCATCGATCTGTTCGATCGCCTGTTCTTCGCAAGGTATGCTACCCGCCTTTGCCTTGGTCCGTCGGATCCAGAGTACCTGCCGCGCAGCCACAGAGGTGGCAGCCACCAGATCTTCTTTGCCCACGGCTTTTTTGCCAGCGCTCTGCATGAGGTAGCGCACTGGTGCGTGGCCGGCCCCGAACGTCGCCAGCAGGTTGACTACGGCTACTGGTACCGCCCAGATGGCCGTAGTGAGGCGGAACAACGGGAGTTTAGCGCCGTCGAGGTCAAGCCTCAGGCGCTTGAATGGATCTTTTCCGTCGCCGCCGGGATCACCTTTCATTTTAGCGCCGACAACCTTGGCACCGGCGGCAGCGTCGTGTCTGCCGACTGGTATCTTTTTCAAGACGCGGTGCTTGCACAGGTCCATACCTACTTGAATCGCGGGCTTCCAGCGAGGGCCACAGCCTTCGCAGCTGGTTTAAGCGAACTCTACGCCACTGGGCAAACCTGGCAGCTGCCTGGGAGTTACATAGACCCTAAGCTTTAAGTCAGGCTTGTGCCGGTATGCTAAGCCGGTTAAAAGCGCCACAGGAGGTACGAACCATGCGAACGATTGTCGATCAGATCCGGGACTATTCGGCCTACCACCGCGATGGACGTAACAAAATCAGCCATTTCATTGGCGTGCCCCTGATTATCTACGCATTGTTTGTGGCCCTTGGCTGGTTTCGCTTCGTCGCACCAGAGCTGCTGCCGTTTCCATTGACCGCGGCGACGCTGTTTTTGCTCGGAGTCACGATTTACTATGCCAAGTTGGACCTTGGCCTTGCCCTCGGACAACTGCCGTTTACCTTGGCCCTGCTCTATGCTGCGGAGCAGACGTCGATTCTGCCATTTCGCACCTCGGTGGCGACCTGCGGCGCAACTTTTGTTGGTGGCTGGATCATCCAACTCATCGGCCACGCCTTTGAAGGTCGCCGCCCTGCATTGGTAGACAACCTCCTCCAGGTATTTAATGCTCCGCTATTCTTGCTAGTGGAGGTGCTCTTCTCTCTAGGTCTGCGCCAAAGCCTAAGAGCACAAGTCGGTGAACTCCACGGAGCCGATTAGGAATGTTGAACCCGAGGCGATCGCCCAGCGGAGCGCTGGCTTGGTGTTACACCTGGGATCTCGATTTCCGCCACGACCGCCAAATTGATCGCTGATTTGAGAATGGCCTGCGCACCTCTGGAGCGCGGAATAATCGCCTGGACCGACTCAGGCCAGCGGCTAGCATGCGCCTCCTCATCTTCCCCTTCGGCAATTAAAATGAGCGGCAGATCCGGCAAGTAGGTGTCGGCATACTCAGCGATATCAAAACCGCTCACCGGATCTGTCGACATGCTGGCAACCATTGCATGAAAGCTCGCCGGTTGATCTGGCACACCGACCTCGGCGACGTCATCGTACCACTCGACCTCGACACCCATGGCGCTGGCCGCACGTATAAACGCCGCTGCGAACACCTCATCTGAATCGACCAGTAGTACTCGAGTGACAGGTTTTGTCTGTTGTAACATAAGAATCTCCTAAGATATAAACAACGCCCTGCGCGTCTGTGTTCATGCTATTCCCTTCATGGCAGCTGTCAAGTTTTTGCCGCTCCGTGATCGTGGCCGGGTTTTTAGCACCGCATCTCGATGCAAAAATAACACCGTGTCATCCTTGACATCAGCGCGAGCGGCTACAAACTGTGGATGGCTGCTGATGCTTCATAGCATCGACCACCACCAAGATGGAGGCCCTAAATACTGCAGCCATGATCTCTCGCCCGCCGGCGTTCTGCCCGGCGGGCACCTTATTTTTTAAAATTAAAAAATAGAAAGTCGGAGTCCGGTGGCTAAAAGCGCCCTCAGGCAGGCTTAGCCAGTCTAGGCATCTCACCTTCTAAGCTCAGTCTGATCTCAGCTAGCACTGTGGCCACAGAGATTTCTTGCATGCAACGATTGTTGTTACACGGTGATAGCCGGTGGTTAAGAGCATTGACGCAAGGACTGCAGGCTAGTTGCGCGCTCATCGGCCGCGCATTGCCGCTGATGGGTCCGTAGAGTCTTGGCGTTTCCGGACCAAACAAGACGATATTTGCAATATTGGTCATCGAAGCAAAATGTCCGGGTCCACTATCGTTAGTCACCAAAACGTCACTTAGCGTGAACAGAGTTAAGAGCTGTCTTAGCGAGGTCGATCCAGCCACGGTGATAAGCCGAGGCGACTGGATCGCAGCGCACATCAGTTCGGTCTCTTTGCGTTCGCGGTCGTTGCCACTTAGGATCAGCAATCCATCGGGATAGGCAGCGATTAGCTGCCGCGCTAATTCAATGAAACGCGGCGTCGGCCATTTACGCAGCGGCAATAAATCGCTAGCGTTTGGATTGAGAATGAAGCGTGGTCCGCGCGGCATCTGACCCGCCGTGCGCTGCTGCAACAAGGCATTGGCTTCGCTAACATCGTCAGCGGTGGGTACGAATTGATGGTGCTGGGCAGGCATCACCGGTTCTGGCAGCTTATTGATCGGCTGATCGCTCGCCGGCTTCGCTAGGCAATCAACCAACAAAAGATAGTTCGCGGCGGTGTGGAGATAAGGGTTGTAGGCAACTTTATGTGTAAGCAGGTCACCTCGGTACGGTGCTTCCATGGTAAATCGATGCAGTCCAATGCGCCTATTTGCGCCAGAAAGATAGCTGATGATCGCCGAAGCGTGAGAAAAAAGCTCGAGGTCAACGACGGCATCGATGTCCAATCGCCGCGCCTTGCGCAGCATCAACATCAGGTCGAAGGCGAAGAGCACGACGTTCTTACTGCGAAGAGTCCAGATATTTGCTTCAGGACACGGTGCGAGTAGGTCTAGAATCGCGCGGTTCTCGTCGAATACACAGATAAAGACTTGACCCTGACCAACCAGATTCGCTGCTTGCTTAAAGGCGGGCATCGCCAGAACGGAAGCTCCTTGCTCAATCAACTTGAGAAACAGCACCCGTCTTGGTGCACGCTGCGCGTCGGATTTAGATGCCATGATGCGCCGATGGATGGTCAATAGGAAGCAGATCAAGCGTCCTATTCCAGCATCAAGGCTACGGATCAGCCGATGGTTCATAGCATGGCTCCAAGCAGGGCAAGAAGATGGCGGCAGAAGTTGGCAGGAATAGACAGGGCAGGTGCAAAGTCAGGTCGGTTGATCCATCATAACATGCGCAAAGATCAACTGAAACTAAGCAAAAGTAGGTAAAAATTGCCGATACTCGGCGATTGAGACGAGACCTCGTTGTTAACACTAGCGGACAAAAAAGCGCTCACGCGGGATAGCAAAGTGCAAAATGAAGTCCTGATTCAGCGCGGTGTTGCGAAGTAAAATGATGGCTGCGGCATCGACGTATACCGGTACCCATTCTGGATCGTGGACGCGGGCGAGGAGAAAGGTCTGGGCCGCAGGCGTCATGTCATGCCAATAAAAAAAGATCGCGTTGAATTGGTAGTGATCTTCCTCTTGTTTCCAACGCGCCTCAACCTCCTGCATCGGCACGTAGACGTCTTGAAAGAAGCCAGGAGGATAGGCCTCCGGACGGTTGTCAACAAAGGGCGATGTTTCCGGATACAGGTGGTAAATCAGATAGCCACCGATGTCGTAGTTGTTGAAGACCGGGCCTTTTAATTTATGGCCTTTAAAAAACACCGCCGCAGCATGGTCCGGATCCACCAAACCGATGCCAAAGTGCTGCGGCCACTGCTGCCAAGATACGGCGGCAAAGGACCAAGTCGCGCCGGCGGCAAGGGGCAGGAGAAGGCCCAAAACGACGACGCGGCGGTGCGAAGTCAATACCTCGGCCATGACCGGAAGGGCGATTAGTCCAAATAGGGAGATATTGCGGATCCCAAGCAAGGCCATCGCCGAGAATATTGCCGCAACGGCCATAGCGCCCAGCGGTGGACGAGTGGCCATGCGCCATGGGACGGCGAGCATCGTCAGCCAAAACAGCGCCGTCGCAACGTAGAGCGGGCCAAACACGGGAAAGGACATACCGAGGCGCTCGAGAAACCATACGGATTGATTCTCAGCGATCAAGTAGCCGTAATTATTAAAGATGCTCAATGGATAGAGTGCCAGCCGCCAGCCAAAAGGATTGATCAAAGCGGCGAGCAGACTCAGCCCAAGGATGGTACCAAACAGCGCCACGCGGTTGTCGCTGTGGTCCTGATGCTGCTGGCTAAGACGGCGAGGATGGTGATTAGGACTGAGCCATGCCTCCGCAAAGAACGCCAGGATCAACACGAGTCCAAAGACAAAATAGATATGTAAGTTGACCCAAACGATCATCAGCAGCGGCAGGAGCAACAGCGCTCGGCGCCCGTAGCGGCGGTTGCGGGCATTGGTTAAAATCCAGAGAAACAGCGCACAAAAGAAGTAGCTGAAGCCCTCTGGCCGCACCTCAGTGCGAAAGGCCACCAGGGGGAGCAGCAGCAAGGATAGGCCGAGGCCGATCGCCGCACTGCTTTGACGCACCGCGAGGACCGCCATCAGCGTGAACGAGGCGCAAGTCAGAGCGATGTACGCTAGAGACAGGCCGGGAAAGCCCACCACGCTATGGACGGCGTGAAAGACCAAGCCACTGAGCCAGTGGTGATTGACAAAGGGCGTCATGGCAAAATCGTGGGCGTAGAAATTGGTGCTGAGTACACTCCAGTCGCTGCCCAACCATCGGCCGTTGGCCAAGTGGCGGCCAAGGTCGGCGGTCATCAGATCAATCTTTTTTGCCATCAGCAAGGCCAGCGCTAGGATCATGACTCCAAGGCCGACGGAGGTGAGTAGGGCTTTGCTGCGAGGCTGCATGCGCCTATGATACCTTAGAAGCGCCCTGGTACGTGCAAGTGAAGGATGGCTATGACAGCGAAAAATCGTCGCAAGGTGTCAGTATCCAAGCTGTTTCAAAGTGTCATCCATTGCGGCCTGATCGCCGCGGGCGCGGTGTCTGGGCGCTTTCGCATGGCTGAAATCCGTTTTTATGTCGATTTGTTTGGCGGCCAGCTGCTCCTAGGCAGCAGCAAGGAGCCCGTGGCGATCCAGTCGGTTCAGATCATGCGCATCCTCGAAGGCCTGACTGCCGATGGCATGGCCCAAATCGAAAAGGTCAAAAGCCATACCTACTACCGACTATTGCCTAATGGTTACTTGTACTTGCTCGAAAATCTCGTGGCCACCGACCATCGTCTACCGATTGAAGACACCCTGTTTATCAACTACTTCATCGATAGCTACCGCGAGGTGATCTTGAAGCTGAGCGGGGACTTGACGCCCGCCCAAGCCAAGCGGTTGGAAGAGATCACCCAGCCCGGCAGCATGATCGAACGCCAACTAGCGATCCTCGACACGATCATCGCCAAACTGCGGCATCGTCAGCAGGATTACTTGAAGATTCTCACCTTTCTTTCCGACACCAAAAGCAGCCGCATGACCTTCGCCGAAAAGATCGAGCGCTTGCCGCTGGGCCCGAGTATTCCCCAAACCTTCAACCGCTCTCTACGCGAGGCGCTGCTGGGCCTACCGGAAGCCATCCGTGAGCGTGAGGTGACCACCGGGTTTCATAAGCGGCACCAGCAATTTTATAAACCCTATATTAGCTCGTTGATCGAAGAGAGAAGAGTCCTGGCGGTCTGCATCGGCAAAGAAGAACTCATCGAATAGCTAGCCGCTGGCGCAAAACGCGCCAGCGGCTAACTACCAATACCGTTTCTCGCCGCACCTGCGAGAGGCTCCATAGCCTGGCTGTTCAGGGTACAAAGCCTTTCACCACAACGAGCCATCACCAGATCTTGCAGCGACGCTCCGGCACCATCTTGTCGCCAGCCTTGCAGCCAAAGGCTTTGCTAAACTCATCAAAATTTGACAGCGGACCATTGACGCGAAACCGCGGCGGCGAGTGCGGATCCATGGTGATCAATGCACGCTGACGTTCGGGTCTCTGAGTCGTACACCAAGACTGAGCGTAGCCAACGAATAGCTGCTGCGCCGGCGTGAAACCAGTCCTGTCCTCACCCACCCCACCGGTTTTGCGCAGCCAGGCACCGAAGGTCAGGCGAATGCCGCCTTGGTCGGCAATATTTTCGCCCATGGTGAGCTTGCCATTGACGTGAAGGCCGTCGATGACGGTATAGCTGCTATATTGCCGATCCAAACAATCAACGCCCTTTTCGAATTCCTTGGCGACATTGACCGTCCACCAGTCGCGCATATTTCCCTTAGCATCGAACTTGCGACCCTGGTCGTCAAAGCCATGGGTCAGTTCATGCCCCATGACCATACCGATGCCGCCATAATTGACGGCGACCGGGGCAGTCAGATCAAAGAACGGTGGCTGGAGAATACCGGCGGGAAAAACCATCTTGTTGTTTTCAGCATCGTAGTAGGCGTTGACCATCGATGCCGGCATGCCCCATTCACCACGGTCTACAGGACGACCGATTTTATTCAGCGCAAAGCGCGCTTCAAACACTGCGGACTGGAGCATATTGGCCAGATAGGATTCGCGCCCGACACGCAGGCTCGCATAGTCACGCCAAACGTCTGGGTAGCCGATTTGGTTAACCAAGGTGCTTAACTTAGCATCCGCCTCTTTGTGCGTCGTGGGATCCATCCAGGCCAGGTGCTGCAGCGTCTCGCCAAACTGCACCTCAATTTCTTTGATCATATCCTGCGTCTGCGCCTTGCTTGCGCCGCGGAAGGTCGTCTCGACGTACGCCTTGCTGGTTGGATGATTCAACGCATGGGTGGTCGCTGCAACACAGCGCTTCCACCGTGGTTCGATCTCCTTTTGACCAGTAAACGCCGCCGAATTAAAGCGAAACTGGGCATCAACAAAGCGTTTAGGCAGCATGGGCGCCGACCGCGCCAAAAGATGCCAGCCTAAATAGGTCCGCAACGTCGCCGCAGGAGTCGTCTTTAGCAGCTGCTCCAGCGCGACAAAAAAGGCTGGAACGGCCACATCGATGGCTTCGACCTGAGGCACCCCGAGCGCGTCGAAATAGGTGGTCCAATCAAAGGTCGGCGCCAACTTCTCCAAGCCTTTGCGTTCCAGTCGATGGTAGACCTTCAGCGGGTCACGGCGCTCCACCCGGTCCATAGCGCCCTTGGCCAGGGCCAGTTCGATCTTCATGATCGCTTTGGCATCTTTTGCTGCTGCCGCTGGAGTGGCGCCATTCAGCTGGAGCATTTCGGTGATATAAGCAAGGTAAAGCGACCGAATTTCGAGCTTTTTTGGCTCCTGACTGAGGTAATAATCACGGTCCGGCAGGCCAAGGCCACCCTGATCGGCACCAGCAATCATCAGGCTCGAGTCCTTGGCGTCCTGGGTGTTGCCAAAGCTAAACAGGACATTGGTCCCTTCGAGATGAGCTCGCGCCACCTGCACCGCGAGGCTACGCCGATCTTTAATGCTGCTAAGGGTCTCAATGCGCCGTTTTAGCGTTAACGGCGAGGCAGTTTCAACCTTGGCCTCGTCCATGCAAGCTGCATAGAAATCGCCGATCTGGCGGTGCTCCCCTTGGGCCTTCGGATCCGCCGCGTCCTTTTCTAAAGCTGCGCGCAGGATTTCTTCATTGCGCTTGGCAATATCGTAGAAGCCACGCGACCAACCGGACTTATCCGCGGGAATGACCGTATTTTTAATCCATCCGCCGCAGGCAAAGGCGTAGAAATCATCGCATGCGTTGACGCTGCGATCGAGGGCTGCCTCATCCAAAGCAACTGGAGCCGGCTCGACGGCCGCAGCCGCGGGCGTTTGCGCAAAGCCTACTGTAGCACTCCCGAACGTGGCGAATAAGATGCTGATGATGGGTCGAAGTGGCATGCAAATCCTTTGGTCCCTGACCGTCTGAAAAGACGCGACCAGGGTGCGCGAAAGATGGTGAAGTGGCGACTGATATCTTCCTCCATGGGGCGGAAGACGGCAAGGCTTTCGGCACAGAATGAGTGCACTCAGGCTAAATTAGAGCTTGCGCGGCTGACCTAAAGTCAGGTCGCTCTTCTTGCTTTTACCCCGCAAGACCATCATCCGATCAACCACCGTGCAAAAGAAGTCCAAAAGCTCATCTTGGACCTGTTCGCCCTCGAGTAGCCCTAGCGTTTGGGCAATCGCTTCAAAGCTCGACATGCGATCAGGCAAAATGTTGCGCCTGGGGCGCAAGCGATCACCCAGCACTGGCCCCGGCAGCTCGACCGGAGTGGCGGCACGCAGAGCCGGTATCCGCCGCATCATCGCCTTGGCTTGATTCCAGTTGCCGTCTGGAACCAGCAACGTCGCTGGTCTCGGCAAGGCGGCGATCAGATCCGGCGTCAACGGCTTCGCTCCGTGGCCGGGAAACAGCACTAAAGTACTCTTGGCGGTCGCATCGACATCAGCGAGATCAACTGGAATGTGGGGCAAGCCGTGCAAGCGCACCGCCGCCTGACTAAGTGCGAGCTGAACAAAATGCCCGGTGTTACTCGCTTTGAGCCACTCGCTTGAATGCATGACGACGACGACGCGCGTGCTCAGATTTAGTTTAGGCGCGACGCTACAGACGCACCATTCATGTACAAACCTGCAGGCTTGACAGCGCGACGGCGGTTGATTGGAAAGGAGCAGCACCGTCGGGAGACCTCAAGCCGGCGCATAGTTGTGTTGCCGGGGCGCTAGGCATACGGCAGTCCGGCGGAGTTTTCTAGTGCTATATCCCTGGAACGTTGTCACAGAGGGGATAATGCGCTTAATTTTCATCAAGTTATGCAACTCTCTGGGAGCACAGCGACGCAGTGCCAATAGCGCAAGATCGCTTCCGAGCACTGGCAAAAATCACGTTCGAACATCGAGACGTCCGCTAATACCCTGCCGACTACCCCAATATTTTGCTGCGATTTCGGATATTTGTATAACTAGTTAAAGTCTAGGCCTAGTCGGGCCGATGATCACGTTGGTGCCGGCGATTCTAAACAAACTAATTATAGAGAAGCCTGTGGAAACAAAACCCTCAACGTTGATGACACGTTCGCTGATCTGCCTGGCCGCTGCCAGCCACGCCGCAGGGTGCAGCAGCACGAGCTTCGGTGGCAAAAGCCCGACCACCAACCACCCCATCAGCCAAAGCCAAGACGCCGCCCCGGCGCCTGCGCCTGCTGCGACACCCCCAGCAACAGACACCGCAGCCGCCACGCCGCCTGCACCGGCAACGGACCTTGGCACTGGCACCTGCACCGAAGCGACCGCGCTTGATTACAACATCATGTTCATTTTTGACAAGACCGGCTCACAATTAACCACTGACCCGACCTTGGTCCGGCGCACTGGGGCGCTGCAGTTTCTCGCCCAGCTGACTACCTATGTGGCAGGCAATCCCAAAGCGTCGGTGTATTCTAGCGTCCTCGCTTTCAACACTGAATCTATTCGTGCCTCTAGCGGCTGGCTCCTCGTCAACAGCACGAATGCCCCGACGATTACCCAGCAAATCATGCTAGCAACTTCAAGCCCAGAAGGGGCAACAGCGTACTCGCCGGTGTTACGTGACGCGTCGAGCTTTTTTGATCAGGTTAACTCGCTACCGAACGCAGCAAAAGCCCGCAATTATATCGTCTTTTTAACCGATGGACTACCAAACGTGGACACCCAGGCGTCGATTGATGCGGCGGTAGACACCCTCGTAAACAAGCAAAACGTCGCGATCATCGCGGTGGGTGCCGGGCCAGATGTCACCGCCGACGGCGAATCGGCCGTGAAAAGCCTTGCCTTGCCGACCCAGCCCAGCAAGTTTCCTGATCATGTGGGGCAATACTTTCGTGCGGCGACTGATGTCGATTTTAGCACTGTCTGGAGCAAATTATTCACAAAAATTGGCGGCTGCGCCAGCAAGTGATCCACTACCGTCACGAACCACGGAGCAAGTTATCCTATGCGAAGCAAACTAGAGAAAGCCTCCTACATCAACACCGCCGCCGCCGTCGCCTTTTTGCTAAGTGTCAGCGCCTGCGGTGGAGTCAATACCCCAGCGCAGCCAAAGCCCGCTGCAACCGTCGGCACCACACAATCAGCCGACGCCAACGCCACCGCCGGATCTTCGTCTAACCACCCGAACGCACCAGGCGCAGCGGCCGACAGCAATGGAACCCCGGCACCCGCGGGCGCCACGACGCCACCAGCCGATCATTCTGCTAGCAACGCGACCCCGCCAACTTCGATCGCTCCGCCCCCTCCCCCCCCGGCCTCAAGCGCCTCAATCGGCACAGGCCTTTTAAATTCAATCCTCAACGGTGCCGGCGCCGGTGGTCTCACCAGATTGCCCGGTGCAGGTGCAGGTGCAGGTGCAGGTGCAGGTGCAGGTGCAGGTGCAGGTGCAGGTGCAGGTGCAGGTGCAGGTGCAGGTGCAGGTGCAGGTGCAGGTGCAGGTGCAGGTGCAGGTCCAGGTCCAGGTCCAGGTCCAGGTCCAGGTCCAGGTCCAGGTC
>CAIYRB010000122.1 GCA_903928445.1 uncultured Pseudomonadota bacterium
GCGTTTCGTTCAACGGGATCTTATCCGAACCGCCCACCGGTCGTAGGGGGCGCGAGAACTCGGTGTCGGGATGCCTGACAGTGCCGACTCGGGTGCGCGCCTCTGATAAGACACTCTTCTTTTTTTGAACGCTGATCGGTTTCCCGCGGCTATGCCTAGGCCGCGCCAGCGGTTGATATGCCACTTGGCAACAATTTGTGAGGCCGAACTCAATCGCACAATTGCTCAGAGGGATTTCTGGTCAAAAGCAGGACAGGCTCTCGGCAGATTAAGCCTGAGCTCAGAAGACCGTTTGAAAATTGAACGCGGATTGGCTGAGGTCGTGGCTCAGCCAAATGGCCAGTAAAGACCACCGCAATGGCGAAAACCCGATCCCCGTCGGGCAGCTCTATACTGCCCTCGCCGCTGGGTAGCAAAGTCGTCAAAACGCCCCGATCTATCCAACCGACATTATTGCCTTACATCCTTCATTTCCTAGAAATAGCTAAACATCGCGCTTATGTCGCCGATGCACCTAACGAAGGCCAAGGTCTCGACCTGGCAGGGGGGGGGTGTCAGTGGCTCAAGAAATCACAACAGCAGCACAGAAAACGCCACGCGTTGGCACCCTGTATCTTCCGCAGATCTACTGGATGATCCTTGCGAATCACAAGGACACCAGAATCAGCAAAGAGAACGCATTCAGACTTACCTGGGAGAGCCGTTACCTTGCAACTCTTGCAGCCCTCGGTATCGTCCCGTGGCTCGACCCGAGCAAGTCGTTTTGGGATGACGGAGTCGATCTCGCGCCAGAAAAAATAAATGTTCAGCAAACTTTTCAGAACAGTAGGCGTCTCCTGCGCCTATGCTCCGACGCAAAGACCTCTGCAACACCTCGCATTGACCAGACCGTAACTCCATACTGTGAAGCAATCGGCCTAAGCGAATTTGGTTCCGACTTCACTCCAACTGATTTTTTTATTTCGCTAGTCACAGACTCCGGAGAGGTCGCAGCGGTGATGATGCTGGCTCGATACCTTTCTATTCCATATTCGACTCTCAAATATGTAAAACTTCCCCCTGCACAGCTCATCCTGAAAGCGTCCGAAAGCATCCACGACCGAAACGCCTATACTGAAGCACCGCCAGAGAACTTGACGAATCAGTCTGTTCAGACCTATGCGCTCGCAGCATACACACAAGCTATTGCCCCATTCATTCCAGATAACTATCCGTCTGCGAAAGACAGACTCCCCTCAGATCTATTGGATCTGTCTCGAACCCATTTCGATCAAACCATCTCGGACTGGCGACACACGCCCCCCAAACATAAGCTTCAGCGAGCCATAGCAGCAGCAATCGTCAAACGCATCGAGGGCATAAAAGAGTCAAATGCGCTCGCGGTAGATATAAAAGAAAAGCTGATACAACGCTTCAATACGACGGCAATCGGAGCTTCAAAAATGGTTCCTAGAAACATTATTGTCCAGGGACCCCCTGGCACCGGTAAGTCACTTGTACTAGAAAAAATAGCAGCGAGATTAGCTGACGGAACAGATGTCGATCCGAACGATGTGGAGAGCCTGACACGTCAGAGGCACTACTCGCTTCCTGCGAATGACCTTCGCGTCATTCATGTTCAGTTTCATCCTTCATACGGATACGAAGACTTCGTTGAAGGAATTCGTCCTGTAGAAAACAAGGCTTCGAAAGATGTCCTGAGATTTACAGTCGTCCCCGGCCCACTCCGCGCTATCGCTGAAATCGCTCGGGCGTATTACGAAGCTCCTTCTGGCAACGCAGACGCTTACAAGATTCGATTCCTTGCTTTCGTCAAATGGTCTCAGGAAGAAGGACGAACAAGCGCAAAGATCAACCTAGAAGTTGCCTCAGAATTTGCACTCTATAGGATCCCTGATCGGGACGGTGAGATCTCTGTGTCGATTGGAGGTCAGCTAGTTGTCGTTGCGACCTCCGGAGCGGGAAAAATCGTGCCGAAGGAAGTCGATCCCTCATTGATCGAGACATTCCAGGATCTCCTTGACCACGAGTCCTATGCACCTCTTTTTTGGAATCCCAAAATTCGCGCCGGGGATGATGCAACAAACTTTGTGCTAAAGATTGACGAACTAAATCGTGGGAACCCGGCTAAAATCTTCGGCGAGCTTCTCTCGTTGATTGAAGTCAGCAAGCGCCTCGGATCAAAAAGCATGATTCAAACGACCTTGCCCGTGTCGCGGATGCCATTGGCAGTCCCCCCGAACCTGCACTTCCTTGCAGCGATGAACCTTGCGGACAGAAGCCTCGCCGTGCTGGACCAAGCATTCCGACGACGCTTCAGCTTTGTCAGTCTCTATCCTGATTGGGACATAGTCAGAGATGTCGAAATCTACAAACTAGTCGCGGAGATCCCCGAACCGAAAAAAGAAGAAAACGAGAGAGTCGCCTCGTTCTTCGAGAACATAAATAAGGCCCTAGGCAAAGTCGGAGTATCCGACGTTCGACACATTGGTCATAGTTATGCTCTTCAAGCTCTGTCGTCGTTCTACATGTCAAAAACCGACTCGGCTGTTCGATTCGTTCTTGATATCTGGAGATCAGAAATCCACTCCCTGCTTCGAGACATCCTTGAAGATGATGTCGAAGACTTCATCGGACACTACGAGAAGATCACTGGCAAAGAATCGCCCCTTGGGGACAAGGATCCCGTTCGAACATTGCTGACCGCCACGTTCAAGCAGGCAAGCTAATGTCTTCATCGCACGACATTGTCAAATGCTTTGAATTCGAAGATGTGGATCTGAGGCAAGACGAAATCAGATTGTTTCTATCCAAGGGCTATATCACACAGAGACAGTCGGGGCACGCCTTCTGCGCGTCGGGGGTCTTTACATCTCCGAGTCGGATATTCGTTTGCCTGCCGTGGGCCACAAAACACATAGAGAGTCTCGGACAGGTATCAAGCAGCGACGTTTGCGGAGATTTGCTGTTTGCATTGGGGGCATTAAGAGAGATCGTCACAGAAATCGACGACAGATCAGTCGATGCCATGAGCCTTCACAATGGCCGAGAATTCGTCCTCGCCGCTATGAGCCTGCGCCTACGTCGTCTTGTCACCGATGCCGTTCGATACAACGTATTTCGGTCAGAGGTGACTCAGTCATCAGTAATTAAAGGTAGGTGGCTACTTCACAATGACATCGCTAAGACACCATCACCAACTACATTTACATGCGAAGTTAGCGAGTGTGACAGAAACCACCCAATCTTGCTGTTGGCGGCAGCGTTCTGCTATAGGATTCAAAAGGTCGTCTCATCCAGGTATCTGAAAAATGTTTGCAAATCCATGCATGCAGCACTCGGACAGATGGCGGACTCAACACCCCTCGATGAAAGTCTTGTTGAAGAAGCTTACCGCTTATGTCTTTCCGACCGGCGATTCAAAGATTGGCGTCCCTGGATAGCTGCACTCAAAACCGGGACAATACCCATTGAAAAACGAAACCATGTTTCGGCATCCGGTGACGATGTTGTTTTTCCCACGGCAGTATTTTTCGAGCGAGTGGTAGAATCTGCGCTCATTCACCTTGGGTGCAGCGTCGAGTCGCAGGTGTCATCTGAAATACTTGGGGGCGGCTATTGGATTGAAGATCTAAATGTCCAACGCCTTGATGAGACACCGGCGTCTACTACCAAGAGCCGACTAGGAAGTCGTCCAGACCTTCTCGCAAAATTTGACGGATCAAAGATCATCCTCGTTGAGTGCAAGTACAAGCCACTTCAGATCGTCCGAAAGCCTGGAAAACCCAGCCAGGTAAGTGGGCTGAGTCCAGCCGACAGAAATCAGATTCTCTCATTTGTACTGAGTCAGTCTGAAAGACTCAGGTTTGATGCACGGAACATTGTCATGGTATTTCCGGTTATCGCAAATCAGTCGCCAGAAGCGGGGACACCCACCCTTGGCTTCATGGCTACGATAGAGCATGGGAACTCGGAATCCCAAGTCGCATGGCAGTCTGGGAGTACCAACCTACATGGCGGACATTCCGGCATCAGGATTCACTTTGTAGGGATTGATGTGCCAGCGGTCATACAAGAAATAAAAAACGGTAACTTTGAATCGAATGCGCTGTCTGCCTTGAAGACTATCCTTGCACGCGGCGCTACGCAGACGGTCGAAGCCACTGATCGCCAGACCGCTTAAAGTTTTTTGAAAGCAGCGAGTCAAAGTCTATCTCTTCGAAGTAGCTCTTATCAAACAACCGCTGGATGACATGGTCATATAGAACATCTCTCGACATTCCAGACGGCGACCGCTTAAGCAGCTCGCTAATCTCGCGCTTCGCGGCGAGTTTGAAGTCTGACGACAGTTTATCATTCGTCGTATCCGCCTTCTGAAAGGTGAATGCAATCATTGACTGTTGGGCTTTCGACGAATAAACCTGGATGAATGTCTTGTTCGCTGAGTCTAGGGCTACGGGCGCTCCAAGAATTTTCAGTGGTAAACCAGCTACTGACTCTTGAAGTGAACGCCAAGTCTTGAGGTCACTATGAGCGAAAATTACAGTGAACTTGCCACCGCGTTTTAGTTTCTTTGAGGCGATTTCCAGCGATTTTTTAAGCATTGCTGTGTAGCGGTCAAGATCTTTCCCTTGATGCCTGTTGACGATTACTTCGTCTGTCGTGTCGGTCGTATCTCGTAGCCATGCCTCCCACACCAAATTCAGCTCGCTGTAATTGATGTGACCGCCAAACGGCGGGTCATAAAATACGTAGTCGATGCTGCCATCCTTGACCCAGGAGAGGTCCAAAGCGGAGGCACATCGAACCGTAGTGGTCGCTCTTTGCTCGATGGAGTTAATTGCCTCCTGCCCCTTAAATACCCTGTTTGCCTGGTAGCGCAGGACCTTTTCGAATCGGATGTCTTCGCTCATGGATGGCACGAACAGAGTGCCCTTCAGCGGGACGCCGCCGCGATATGGCAGCCAACGGCGCATCAAGCTCCCATGAAACATGGCACTGGTCGCTGCGAATCGGAGTTTGTCGCGGACTGTCCCGTCTATTTTTTTTGCGGCGAATCGCTGATCAATGGCCGTCCAATACTCAGCCAAATAGATCAGATTCATTTTCGAGAAAAGTTGGTAGGGCTTCTTGATACCACGCAATAGACATCGCTTCGTGTTAATGCCCATCGGAAATGAAAAATCTTTTGGATACTTCCCTTCAACGCTGTGGCGATCAATCCGTCTAATCCATTTCAAATCGGCATCGTTGACCCGTCTACAATTGTCTTTTCCATGATGATCGCACTTGTCGCATTCAACCTCGACGAGCACGGGTTTGCTCGCGGAAAAAAACTTCATCGCCTTTTCGTAGGAGGTCTTGCACTTCTTGCATTTGATTGAGTCAACCGTCTCACCCTTTTTGATGGACAGTTGCTCGTCGCCATCGCAGAGATTTTGTGTGTGCCCACATGAGGGGCAACTAAAATCGTCAGCCCAAATCACGGCATGTACTTTAGCCTCGTGGTTATCGCATTGATTGCAGCTTGTCGCGTAAAGCCAGGAAAGGTCAGCATCTAGGGCGTCAGTAATCTCAGAGAATGTCTTGCGAAGTCGATTGAGGTCGCAGACCGTTGTAAAATTCTTTGCCATGAACTCACAGACTGGCGATAGATCAGAGAGAACTGCATTGCGACCAGTAAGCATCGCAGCAACGCCCGTCATACCCGACCCGCAGAATGCGTCCAGTACCGTGCCGCCAGGTCGGCAATGGCGTTCGATAAACTCGGCAACGACTTCGGGCTTTTGCTTCGTCCAATACATGTGCATGTTGTAGATTGGGGAATACCAGTCGATTTTCACCCGTGATTTAGTGCCGATATTTTTGCGCGAAACCTTACGAAGCATCGACACTCCCGTCTTTCCGGAATTCGACTCTGAGCCCAAGAGACATTTTTCTTGTGATATAAGACTATATTATCATTGGATAAAACGACGATCAAACCTGGGTCGCCGACCTTCGCCGTAACGCTGGACTCAGAACTCGTAAAATGACTATTTTTGCGAAATACCAAAGAAGTCGAAATGCGGCGGGAACTGCGGAATAGGCGAGTACCTGGAAATTTGGTCGTTCGACTAATGCGGTAGTTCGAACAACCCGATCCTCCTTTATATGGAGGATTGTTTATGCCCCGACCTGCGAAAACCCGTTACCTGACAAAATCACGCTACAAGATGGCGCTTGAGTGCCCAACCAAGCTCTTTTATTCGGGCAAGCCCAAAGAGTATGTCGATTCATCGGCAAATGATCCATTTCTGATGGCGCTCGCCCGAGGCGGTTTCCAAGTTGGAGCTCTTGCAAAGGTCTACTTCCCAGAGGGTGTCGAGGTCACGACTGCTGAACACGATAAAGCCGTCGAAGAGACTGATGCCCTTCTTCGTTCAAGCGAGAATGTCACCATTTTTGAGGCGGCTGTCCGCCACGAAAACCTGTTCGTTCGAGTCGATGTACTGAAGAAGGTTGGCAAGACGATCCAGATCATCGAGGTCAAGTCGAAGTCATTTGACCCTAGAGAAGAAAATCCATTCTTTGACAAGACCGCCTTGAAGAAAAAAGTCTACAAGCTGAGCAGCGAGTTTGCTCCCTACCTCTACGACGTTGCCTTCCAGACTTATGTTTGCATGAAGAGCTACCCCTCCTTTTCGGTGTCGTCCTATCTGATGTTGGCGAACAAAGCTGCTATCACGTCTGTTGAGGGTCTAAACCAGAACTTTCTTCTGAAAGACAAAGATGGTCGTGCAACCGTCGTCGTAAAGCCGGGGTTGAAGCGTGAAGATGTCGGCGACGAAATCCTGTGCAAAGTCAACGTTGACGAAGCCGTAAAGGTGATTCACGAAGGCAGGAACACGGAGCGAGCGCCAGAGGCCCGTTACGCGGGCTTGGAGTACGAAGCGGAAATCGCTGCATTCGCTCAAAAATATTCTGAGGACGAACGGATCGCCTCAACTCCTGGAAGTCATTGCAAGCAGTGTGAGTTCCGAGTGGAAGCCCGCAACGGCATGAAGAGCGGCTTCAATGAGTGTTGGCAGGCCGCCAAGAAGCTCAAGCCTGCCGAACTGGCGGAACCTATGGTTTTCGATATCTGGAACTTTCGGAAGGCTCAGTCGTTGATCGAGAACGGAAAAGTCTTTGTAAAAGACCTAGCCAAGGAAGACATCTCTCCGACCGCTAAGGACGGAGAGTGTGGATTGTCGATGAGTCAACGTCAGTGGCTACAAGTCGAACTCGCGCAGAAAAATAGCGCGGAACCTTACGTGGACAAGAAAGCTCTAGCCGAAGAATTCTCGAGCTGGACATTCCCACTCCACTTCATCGACTTCGAGACGAGTATGGTTGCAATCCCTTTCAGCAAGGGCAAGAAACCCTACGAGGTACTCGCCTTTCAATTTTCACATCACATCGTTCAGAAAGACGGTTCGGTCGAGCATGCCGACCAGCACCTCAGTTCTGAGCGCGGAAAGTTTCCGAATTTTGACTTCGTCAGGGCTCTAAAGAAGTCTTTGGAAAAGGACAACGGAACAATATTCCGCTACGCCGCCCACGAAAACACTGTGCTTTGCCAGATCCACGAGCAGTTGCGGGCATCGAGTGAGCCAGACTCTGAAACACTCATGAACTGGATCAAAACCATAACTACTTCTGGGAAGTCCTCAACTGAGCAGTGGAGCGGTCCGAGGTCGATGGTGGACATGTGCGACCTTGTGAAGCGGTACTACTATCATCCAAGGACGAACGGCTCGAATAGCATCAAGAAGGTTCTTCCGGCGATTCTCAACGCATCGACGACGATCCAGGCAAAATATTCAAAGCCGATCTATGGTGCGAAAGATGGAATCAAGAGCTTGAATTTTTCAGACTGGCGTTGGATAGAGACCGACGCAGACGGATCTGTGAAAGATCCCTATGAGCGCCTGCCTTCAATCTACAAAGACATCAGCCGAAACGAGATGGACACCCTGTTCGGGGACGACGATCTCGCGGACGGCGGTGCTGCTATGATGACCTACGCTATGATGCAGTTTACCGAGATGGATGACCAAGAGCGCATGGCGCTCGCCCAGGCGCTTCTCCGCTACTGCGAGCTTGATACCTTGGCGATGGTCATGCTGTATGAATATTGGGCTGACACCCTGGGTCTGGCAAAGCGGATGCGAGCGGCCTAAGGCGAGTGCCAGCTATCACTTGATCTGCCAGGGCAGGGGACGTTGCAAAGAGCATCTGTTTCGATTGGGCAATCGGATTCCACAAAGTGTGCCTGCGCTGCCAAGAGCTCGTTGTGGCGATGTGAAGCGTTTCTTGGGTATAGGACAAACAAGTGCGCCACGAGGCGTCTTTATTGTCGGGGTGTAAGTCCCCACGGAGAAACGGTGCTCACCGGACTCCGGAGCGAGTCTTGAAGTCATGGAGGTAACGAGATGATTTAAGCGTAGACAGCGAGAGGATAGGCCGTAGGCCGCAAGGTCGAAGTGATTGAGCCCCGAAATCCTATTAATCGGGTTGGCTGACGCCGTTTGTTTAGCGGAAGGCAACACCGGACCTAAGCCAGTTGAGCGATGCAGAGGTCTGGCAACCCCGGGGTCTTAGAGCACGGCATGTCCAAAGACAATGAGATGAACGTGGGATCTCCCCAACGTCCTGCCAGGAGGGCAGTATGGGCAAAGCAAGTGTAACAGCGAGAATGCTCAGACGGCGTTAGGGAAGTCAGAGGGCCATAGTACTCCGAATGCGGGAAAGCCGTGTACATGGGGAAGGGCCCGCGGCCAATCGACCTCAAAGGGGAAACGTCAGTGGGACAAACAAAGCCCAACAAACCGACGGCTACGAAACTAATGAGGATAGCGCAACTGTCTCGTGAGAATGTCGACGCCGAGCTACGGTGGCTGATGCCACATTACAATCTTGGGTCGCTCACGGGCTGCTTCCGGGAGCTAGATGGAAATAAGGCTGTCGGAGCAGATGGAGTCAACAAAGCGACTTATGGAGCAAACCTTAACGACAATCTCGCCGGTTTGATTGACCAGATGAAGACAATGTCCTACCGGCCACAACCGGTTCGTGAGGTGCTAATTCCTAAAGAAGGGAAGCCAGGTGCGACTCGTCCGTTAGGGATCAGCAATTTTGAGGATAAGATCGTCCAGTTAATGACGAGCAAAATCCTCGGGGCCATCTATGAACCGGTGTTTCGTAGCTGCTCTTACGGCTTTCGGCCGGAACGCAGCTGTCACACGGCAATAAAGGCATTGAGCACTTATCTGTTTAAGCACCCCTGTGAAGTTGTCATCGACGTGGATCTAAAGAACTTTTTTGGGACAATTGATCACCAAAAGCTTGTAGAAATCCTCCAGCTACGAATCAAGGACCAGGTATTCATCAGATACATCGTGCGGATGCTAAAGGCAGGACTCCTCAGCGATGGGGAGTTTAAAATGACCGATGAGGGTAGTCCCCAAGGTAACGTCGCCAGTCCCATCCTCTCAAATATCTATGCTCACTATGTCATTGACTGTTGGTTCGAGGAAGTCGTCAAGAAGCACACGGTAAAACCTGTGGCTCTATTCCGTTATGCCGATGATATCATCATCTGCTGTGATGATGCATCAGACGCGGAGCGGATCAAGGCTGCTCTAAACGGGCGGTTGAGCAAATATTCTCTCGAGCTTAACTTGGAAAAGACTAAAATGGTCGCCTTTGATAAGCGAGCTTTCCAGAGCGGCATTCGCCAAGGAACCTTCGACTTTCTCGGATTCTCATTTTTCCTAGCGCGCTCGCGCAAAGGAAACGTTACCGTCAAGCTGAAGACTAGCCAAAAGCGCATGCGGTCGAAAATCGCTAAGGTAAAAGTGTGGATGAAGGAAAACAGACACAGCCTTAGGCTGAAGTCTTTATGGCTTTTGTTCACGGCCAAGCTAGCAGGACATGCTAGATATTTTGGAGTTTCATTCAACTCTGCGAATGTCTCTAAGTTCCTGTGTGAGGCAAGGAGAATATTCTTTAAATGGATCAACCGACGAAGCCAAAAGAAGTCCATATCCTGGGAGAAGTTTGGCTTGTTTACCAAGCTATACCCTCTCCCAGCAGTGAAGGTTTACCATCCGCTTTTCTGATCCCTGGTGCGTGAAGGGTACGTCGTCAGCCCATTGCCTTAATTGGGCACGATGGGTTGGAACTGGGGGGAGGTCGGAGCGATCCGATCTCTCTACCACCTCGCACCTTTTCTCTCGAACATCCGCGCGTTCACCCCTTGAATCGCCGTCGATCTAGCCTTCAAAATACCAGTGGGCCTGTTGAAATTCTGGATCATATAACAACATTAAATTTAATTTACATGAATAAAATGGGTGAATGCGCCGTGATATCTCGCGGCGCGGTAGGCCATGTGCAGAGCAATATGGACAGTTAGAGCTTTGCGAGACGCTTTAAATTGTGTGCGACAGCTATCATGTAGACTTGGGATTGAACCTTGGCAAGGCCTCGACACTGTGCTCGTCCTAGGTCGTGGTTGGACTTATCCTCGCCGAAAGTACCTTCTATTTTCCAAGCGCGCTGCCTGAGCTTGCCCTTGAACTGCTTAGTCGTGCGGCGGCGATGAACCCTATCGAATTCTTCTTGATAGAAGCTCCTCTGCACCCGGCGGGATTTGATTTTACCGTGGCCTTTCAGACAAGATGATCGGAACGGGCATGTTTTGCACTCACCGCCAGTGATCACGTATCGTGTAAATCCATTTGATGGCTTGTGCGGAGTCAGCGTATAACCATAAGGACAGCGATAGACATCATTTTTATGGTCATATACGAAGCCTCTGGTTGGGGAAAATTTCCCCTTTCCGAGTTTGTTGTCTCGCAGTGGAATATATGTCGTGATTTTCCGTTTTCGAAAGAATCGGTAGGTTGGGCCGTGCCCGTAGCCTGCATCAGCCAACCATTCTTTGGGTTTGATATGAAACCGTTTCAATTGGTAATCGACACGATCTGTTAGCACCGTGCACTCATGGGTCGATCCAGTGGTAACGTGGCAATCTGTAATGACTTTGTGAGCACCATCGATTGTACAGTGCGATTTATAGTAAAATCGTGCGGGTTTGCCGCTTCGAGAAACAAAAGAAGCGTCGGGGTCCGTCTTGCTAAAGTGAGTCTCTTTCTTCACCTTCTTTTTGACGGGAATGTCGTTCAAAGCCACTGCTGATACTTTTCGCGGCCGCCCTCTTGACCTTTTTGGCGTTCGCTCGACAAGTGATTTGTTCGCAGCATTGGCGCTGATCAGGGTCGCGTCGGTGATCATTTGATTGCCCTTAACGAGCCCGGCCTTCTGGCATTGGATGACGATCCTTTCAAAGACTGCTCGAAACACATCCTCACCTAGACGATCACGAACCTTAGAGAGGGACGAATGATCGGGCACTTGCTCGTCCACGGCGAGCCTTAAAAACCAACGGAAGGCGAGATTAACCTGAATATCTTCGCATAACTGCCGGTTCGACTTGATGCCATAGAGGTACTTAACCACCTCCATTTTGAAAAACATTACTGGATCTATAGACGCTCGTCCCATTCGAGCCGAATATAGCGGCTTCGTCAATGAATAGACAAAGCGCAGGTCAAGAACTGAATCGACTCTGCGCAACCGGTGGCTGCGAGGAACTAGCTGCTCTAAGTCGATCACCACGGGGTGCACTGGTCGCGGGCGTCTTCTTCCCTGCATGTGGCAAACCTCCGAAAGACTTGCCACTTTTAAATCACTGGAAAGATTAGAGGCCAATTAGAGAATTTCAACAGGCCCAAGTGTTTTTTGAACGCTGATCGGTTTCCCGCGGCTATGCCTAGGGAAAACAAAGATTCTTGTGATTTCATCTAATTTTAGGCATAGGACGAGACAGGCGCTCGGAGATTTACAGTGGGGGTGCTCAAGCTTCTGGCGCGTCGCATGAGTCGTCACATAGCGGTTCGTAGGTCACACCTTCAGAGGGGGGTGGCCTTGGACTCCGCCAGGGTCCTGCCTGCGAGCCGGCGAATCCAACATGTCGCAGGATTTTTGCAATGACCCCCGGATTACGTATCACGGCTAGTCGGCGCACGGGACCGCCGCACACCTCACATTTGGTCAAATCTAAACCAAAGGCTTGTTTTGCTAGGGCCGCCCAAGAGGCTCGCTGGGTCGCGGAGGCCAACAGTTTGCCGGATTCATCACGTGCCTTGGGCTTTGGGACTAGAACGATTTCTTTGCGGATCTTAGCGTTCGGCGCAAGTACCCCAAAATATCTTAGTAGATGCCCGTTTGGCGGAGGAACGGCCGATGCGAGCTTCTCCACCAGCTCAATTCCAGAAAGCTGAATTTCAACGGTGCCATCGGACCACGGCGCTTTCATTTTGTATCGTACCGTGCCGTCGTCAGCAAGCACCAGCCGCTCATTGGCAAGTGGCGGCCTAGTGACGTAGCGAACCAGCCTGGCGAGTTTCCAGCGTTGGTGCGCTTTGACAACCTTATCGGCCTTGAGATTGAACCAGTTCATCTGTGCCACCAGATCGCCGCGGATCTGAGCAGTCGTCTCGTCCATGGGCAACCGTATGCGACGAACCGCCTGGCCAGCGCGCGGCCCAAAAGCAATCATGTTTTTGAGCGAAGCTCCATCGCACAGCGCAGCGGCGTCAGGCTCGGCGTCGCCAGTAGAGGCTTCGCCACCCTCGAGAAAGCCTTTCTTCTCTAGAGTCTTAAAGCTACGCTTGGCGATCTTTTCCACAACCGCGGCAACATCCTCCGACGTCAGTGCGTCGCCAAGATCGTGGAACACGTGCTTTTTAGCCTTTTCATCATAGACATAGCCGCCATCAAGGAAAACGCCATGAATATGCACGTTTAAATTTAGAGATCCACCAAGACGCTGGATCACCAAAAATCCGCCGGTCTGTGCGTCTTTAATACCGCGTAGACCTAGTTTTTTGGCTATAAACTTACTGATCTCCTCGTAAAATATATTGACAACAATGTTTAGCATCGGTCGATCACGGGAACATAAAAAGCGCAGCGGCATGGGCAGAGACAAGACCCATTGCCGAGCTTGGACGCGAGGAAAGACCTCCTCAATGATCCGAATCTCAGCCTCGGTCATCCGCCGGCCACAGCAGGATGGACAAAAACCTCGGCGTTTGCACGAAAATGCCAAAAGTTTTTCATGGTCGCAGTCCATGCACTGAATCCTCGCGAAACCTCGTTCAAGCATGCCGCAGTCAAAATATGCTTCGAACTCCCGTTCAACGTATTCAGGTAAATATTTGCCTTTCGAGGCAAGGTCCTGGCGAAAGGCATCGACATGACTCGCAAGCACACCATAGAGCACCGTTTGCTCTGGTGCCCGACGGGTATATGTGGCTGCGGCTTCTCCCATCCGCCGTCTATAGCCTGGCTTTGGCAGAATATTACAATGACATCTCATGTCGCTGGCAAATGTCTGGCCCTTAGGTGAAAACATCCTGGACACGTTGGGAGACAAGGTTGGCTATGAAAAACATCGATAAAAAAATGGCAGAGGCGGCTAAGAGCATCCTGGGTGGTCGCCCTATGTTTGAGC
Organism: uncultured Pseudomonadota bacterium; assembly: GCA_903928445.1. Lineage (GTDB taxonomy): Bacteria > Bdellovibrionota_B > Oligoflexia > Oligoflexales > CAIYRB01 > CAIYRB01. The sequence continues at coordinate 13,607 of CAIYRB010000122.1, forward strand.
ACCAGCGACTAGCCTGCGCCGCATTGCTGGCGGGGCGACACGTCCTGCTGGTGTCGCCCACGGGTAGCGGCAAAAGCCTTTGCTATCAGCTTCCGACGCTTCTATCGGGTAAGCCGACCCTGGTAGTTAGTCCTCTCATTGCGCTGATGGATGACCAGGAGGAAAAGACTAGGTCTCTTGGACTGTCCGTCGGGCGCCTCCACAGCGGGGTCGACTTAGCTAAACAGTGGTGGACTGTAGGCAGTTGGATAAATGGGACTCTCCGCATCCTTTATACCTCTCCCGAACGGCTGTGTGATGACCGACTGCGACATAGCCTAGGACAGCGTCCGCCTGGCCTAATAGTCATTGACGAAGCTCACTGTATCTCGACTTGGGGCCACCGCTTTCGTCCCGCTTACCGGCGCCTTGGTGAGACGCTTAACGCCTTTGCAAAGACGCCAACTTTAGCCATGACAGCCAGCGCCAGACCTGCGGTACGACAGGACATCTTGCAAACACTAAAATTGGATGATCCACTATCGATCGTTGTGCCATTTAGCTTCCCACGTTTGCGGCTTAGCACCGTCGAGGCGTACCGTCCAGAAGAGCGCCTAGTGTTTATCGCGGCTCTTGCCAGCAGTCCTGGCAGGCTACCCATGGTGGTCTTCTGTCTCACCAAAAAGCAGTGCCAATCGACCGCTTCCTTTCTTGCGCAAAGCGGCCACAGCGTCACGACCTACCATGCAGGGATGACCGTGCAAGACCGCGCCAAGGTCGCTACGACATTTAGAGGCGCGACGCGCGCCGTCCTGGTCGCCACCTCCGCCTACGAGATGGGCATCGATAAGGCCGACATCAGAACTGTTGTTCACTCTGGACTACCCACCTCGCTAGAATCCTACACGCAGGGAATCGGACGGGCTGGCAGGGACGGTGCCGACGCTGTGGCCGTGCTCCTTTATTCAGAGCGGGACCTCGACATTTTAGACGCGGTGGCTGGTCACACGCCCGAGGTCGATGGTTCGCCTTGTACGCACGCGGCCGCGGCCAAAGATATTTACGACTACGCCAGCACGCGGAGCTGCCGCCTTGCCGCCCTCAATGGGCATTTTTTTGGGCCGCTACACCCAGAGGCGCATGTCCAGTGCGGACACTGTGATACGTGCCAAAACAGACGACCCGAGCGGGCTCTACCCACCGCCGTGGCTCTAAGAAAGTGGCGCAGCAGGGTCGCTCGCGAGCGCAGCCTGCCAGCGTTTGCCGTCCTAACTGACCGGGAAATTCGTCGTCTGTGCACCATCTGTCCAAAAACAGAAGCCGATTTAGAGGGCATCGATGGTGTGCGACGCAGCGTCTTAAAGGAGTATGGCAGCAACATCATCGCCGCCCTTTGGCATCCTGGACAAGCGGGCAATGGAAGTGCTGGCGACGCCGAGCGCTCCCTGCACTATGAGCCTAGAGGCTCTGACCCATAGAACGCGGTGCCGGGCAAGTACATGCTCTTTCACTGCTTCGGATGAAGTCGACTAGCTGCGGGCAATCTGCTCATTGGCGCTTTGGTTCTGTGATCGTACTTCGGGCAGTGCTGCCACGAAGACGTCGGTTGACTTGCTGATCACAAATGCAGTCTGTTAAATCAGAGCTAACAATCAGAGCATTGGATCCAGATCGGATGCATATGAATATATGGCTTAGAGTATTGATAATGATACCGATAAGGAGTAGGCTTCGCTCATGGAGAAGCGTACCGTTCGATATGGGCAATTTGAATGGGATCTGGAGAAGGCTAAAGCCAATCTGTCCAAGCACGGCGTGGACTTCTTTGAGGCAATGTCAGCGTTTCTAGACGATCACCGCGTCATAGCGACCGATGACGCCCATAGCACCTTAGAGCCTCGACTGTTCTGCATCGGCAAGGTGGGGAATCGTATTCTGACCGTTCGCTTCACCTACAGAAAAGGAATCATCCGCATCTTTGGTGCGGGACATTGGCGTAAAGGTGGAGTCATTTATGGCAAAGAAAAGTAAGGCGATCAGGGGCGATGAACCGGTCGGGAATCTGAAGCGGATGATGGATTTTCTCCCATCTCCGGCTAATCTCTTACCGAAAGAGGAGGCCATGAAAATCACGCTGTCGATCGACGAAGAAACCGTCGACTTCTTTAAGAAAGTCGCGAAGAAAAACGGCACCAAGTACCAACGGATGATGCGCGAGGTCTTGAAGGGCTACGCCAAGAAGTATGCGTCGTAGTTCAGTTCTTGTCCGTTAGAGCGTCCGATGATGTCGAGGAATTCGGCAAATGCGGCGACATTTCGCGTCACAGCCTCTATTTTGCTGGCGCTGCGGATCCTGCGTTCTTTTTAGCAGCACGCGCATAGTACGCCACGGCCATCGCTAAGATTCCATAGTCATCGATGAGGCCAAAGATCGGTACGTAGTCGGGGACCAGATCAAAGGGCGTAATGAGATAGAACAGCGCGCCGTAGGCAACGACCTTATCCAGCGCCGTCAACTGCGTCGAGGTGATGACGTCGCGCAGGGTGACGATTTTATCCTTCCAGTCCAGGCCCAACTTTTGAAAGTAATTGAGCAAGCCACTGCTGCGGTCAATCTGCGTCTTGCGACCTCCGTCCGTCCCGATGGAGGCAAGAGCTTCGATCATGCGATCTTCACCGGATCCAGACGCTGGCAAGTCACTGGTAGATAGACCTAGATTCTTTAATGCAGCGCCGATGGAGAGGTTGGCATTGCGATCCAGCATCGCTTGAACGACCGGCGCTGACGGTGCCAAACTGCCCTCAATGATCAGCTGATAAATCACTTCGACCAGTGCTGCCTGATAGACACGAGGCACCTCGTCACGCGGCTCATTGTGACGCCAACGCCGCAGGGTCATGCCACTGACACCTAGCCTCTCACCCAGCTGCTCATAAGAGAGACTACAGTCGTCCATGAGCTGAAATAAATGTAAATACATCATTAGGCAAACCTGACATTTGTGGAATTAAATGTCAATCGCGGCGCGCCGTGTTCGGCCTATGGCCAGTCAAAGGCAAGGCACTTCGGCATTCATGATCCCGGCGCCGTCCCGGCCGAGAACCAAACAGGCAAGCAGCGGCGCAATCGTGTTCAAGGTAGTATGAAGGGGTTTGCGACAACTGAATCAAGCAAACCAAGGAGCCGACGTTCTATTTTGTCAGAAAAATGAGTACTTAACACAAATTACAAAATAAAAGTTAAAGATTTAATATAAATATCCCGATGCTCGTCCTGGGAGCCAGGGTTTCCCTGTCATTATATTCAGGAATAAGCCAGTGAGGGATTTATGGGAGCATTGCAATTGCAGCCAAGTTTTTATAACTCGACCACCGAAAGTCCTCGCGAAGACATCTTGCACGATTATATGCGGTTTCTCGATATCCGCAATGGTGGCGTCGATCCAAACAAGGGATTTGTCAACCGCGATGCTTGGCTGAAGGATGCGTCCAGCACTACCGTGAGGCATAGCGGGCATATTGATCCTGAGCAGTTTAAAAGAAATTTCGTGTCTTTTGCATCGTCGGCGGACCTATCAAAAAAGGCGACGGCCCTATTGGCGTTTACCAAAGTTAACGCCGGCGAGGCATACGGCGTTAAGGTCGTAACGACCCACCGCCTAGGGCATCCGCCGACGGGAGAATTGATCGACACACTCGAACGCATTCTCGGCCATGAAGAGGTCTATCACACCAAAATCTTAGTCGGTGCAACGGAGCAGTTCGGCCTGGAGGCCCCAACCGATGGGTGGAAGCCCTATTTTCATCTTCGCCTTTTAATTGGCTCGCTGGCCTATGTACCCAATGCTATTTTTCATCCGATACTTCTGGCATCAGAATATGCTGGGGTATTCGCGTTCAACTGGCTTCTAAACCGCGTTAGCGAGGTATTTGCTGACGAGCCCGCTCTGAAAGAAACTATGGAGGCACGCTTAGTCGAAATCCTTGTCGACGAGGTCGGCCACATTACATTCAACCGGATGATGGTTGGTAAGCTCGGCATGGATATCGCAAAGGCCATGGCACCCCATGTTGCTGATAGCACCACAGGTTTAACCCCTGAATTTCGCGCCCTTGGATGGACTAAGGAGACGATAAAAGACTTTGACCGCTTTGACTATGCGGCATTGCCTGAGGAGGTCCGCAAGCGGGCCTTTTTTGCGTAAGATTGTCACATGCAAGTTGGTCTTTTGGTCAAGGGCGCCCAATGCCGCCGGCTTGCGATCATTGACCTCTGCAGTGAGGTCGGGTGCCTAATCGCCTCAATGACCTCTTGATCCATCCGCCGCAACACGCAGCTGCCCGGCTTCTTCATGTTGCACAGCAACGGCGCGAGCAAATTTAATTTCAAAACACGTGTTTGGGCTGTCGGTCACCACGGCAATCGTCGCCTTGTGTTCATCCAAAATACCCTTGGTGATGGAGAGTCCCAAACCGGTGCCTTCGCCTACACTTTTGGTCGTAAAAAATGGTTCAAATAGCTTGTCGCGGACACTGTCCGGAATTCCGGGTCCTGAGTCTGTCACCCTTAACACGACAGATTCGGCATCATCAAACAGCGACACTTTTACCCACCTCTTGGGCTGATCCTTCACTGCATCAATGGCATTGTTGACGAGATTGACGAGCACTTGCTCTATTTCGACTTCATCGCAAAGTATCTGTGCGTTGCCTTTGCAATCTATTTCCACAGGCGTCGAATGTTGCTTTGATTTTACTTCAATTAAAATGGACGCGTCGTGAATTAATTTCGAGAGTTCAATGACCTTTAATTCAGGCTTATCACCAGATCTTGAAAACTTTTTAAGGCCATTGACAATGTGAGCAATACGATTGCACGACTTTCTTATCGCTTCAACCTTGGCGGCAAACTTTTCGGACTGATCAGAAAACTTTGCTAATAGGCTAGCCGCTCCCGAAATGACTGCAAGAGGGTTGTTAATCTCATGAGCAATGCCGGCCGCCATCTCACCGAGGGAGGCGAGCTTGGCGCTTCTAAGGCTTTTTGCTCTCTCGAACTCTAGATCACGCCTTACTTTTACGTCCTCCGTGATGTCGTTTGAGATGCCGATGAGCAGGTGTGGCTCACCATTTTGGTCAAAGGTGGGGACCTTGTAAGTCTGCAACAGTCGCTTCCCATTGGGGGTGTCAAGCTCTTCCTCATTGATTTTGACTGTAGACCTGTTTGTGAACGCTCTGATGTCACTAGACATAAACTCATCAGCTTTGTCTTTCGAATGCAGATCGTAGTCATTTTTTCCAATAAAGTGTTCTTGTTTTAGCCCGAGGAGCGATTCACCAGCCTTGCTAAAAAGTGAAAATTTCATGTTATTTTTGTAGTCTTTTACAAAAATCAATGACGGAACATTATTGAGAACCACTTCCATAAAGGATGAGACCCGCTCCCTTTCAAGCTCCGTCGCTCTCTGAGTGGTCACGTCGAAGTTGACTCCATGCATCATAATCGGCTGACCGGATTGGTCCCGAATGACCTTGCCCTTACCAGCAATGAACCTCTTGCCATCAGATTTTGTTTCGATTTCAAAGACGGTATCAAATTCCTTTTTTCCGCTGATAGCCTGCGCAAGTTCATGAATCGCTGCTTGCTTTGATTCAGCGCTTAGGGTGCTCTCCCACGCCTGGTAGTGCCCAGAGAAATCGGCTTCCTTAACGTCAAAAAGCTTGTACATACTCTGGTCCCAGAATAAGGACTGATCAACCGGATTAAATTTCCATACGCCAATTTTTAATGCATCTAGAATAAAGCGGATGTCGCTCTGGGTATTGAACAGTTCTGTCACATCCGTAAATGTACACGCCACGCGGCGACCCGACGGACCTTCGAAGGGCACCGCATTGATTTTAATCCACCGCTCGGTGTGATCAGGTAGAGCTAGACCCATGACCACGTCCTTAACGGGAGATCCCGTCTTGAGGGCAATCATGGCGGGATGCTCTTCTCCAGGGAAAGGCGACCTGTCGTGCTTCATCGCCTTCCACGACGGGTCCGTTGATGCCCGACCTCGCAGCTGATCTTCGCTCAAGCCGAGTATGGCTAAAGCTGCAGGATTGAAGCTTTCAATGGCGCCATTTGCATCCTGCAGCACCAAACCTTCCGCCATCGTGTCAAGGATTGTGATGGTTTCAATGTCGCGACCGTTTTGATTGGCGTCATACTCACGCACCGTTAAAGCGGTGTCAGCTGCCATAGTAAGGTCCTTTCGATTTTGACAAAGGATACTCAGAGGCTATCGGAAGTTCACATCCACGGGCCTAGCGACCATATGGCGTCGGGCTGTCCCAGCCCAGCGGAGCCAGTCGTCGAGTCAACTTTTAATTAATAATCTAGGTAGTATACATGCTTTGTCAGAAATCCCCTACATATATTGGCGCTACTTGTCGGCCAGCTTTACCTCCTTGGTTCGAAGAACCTCAACCCAGCCGCCCTTCATACCGATAGCCTAATAGGCACCGATTGCTCACTAGGGTCACAGCGTGGCTGGACGCCAACGGCCTAGAAATACCCTGTATAGTACCATCTATTCTGCGAGTACGTCGTGTCGGTTCTCGGGACCGCGGGCTATGTATTCGATGAGTTTATAGAGTAGGTCGCGGGCATGGGTATTGACGGCCGTGTTGGCATGGAGGCGAAAGCCGTTAACCGAATAGCAGCGCTTGCCTTTGGCGAGTGGGATTTCCTCCTCGTAGCCAAAGCCGCCGCCGATGCGATTTATTTTTTACGCCAAATAGCGTTGTAAACTTTCTCATAGCTGCGATTAAATTCAATTTCACCGCCGCCCAGACTAAGCAGCATCTCTTTATTAACCAAAACTGGCTTAGGAACAAAGCCGCTTGGATTTGCGCCAGCAAAGGCTCGATTCAGTTCGTCAGCAACTTGCCAGCCTTCCATTGTCAAGGGTTCAGCCACGGTGGCAATCTGCTGCGATTGCTTTGCCTTGATCCGGCCGAGAGCATTATAGGAGCCGTCGCCAGCTGCAATATTGATGACGCTCTGACGCTTGGCGTCGATTAAAGGAAAACTCATGCTGTCATAGTAAATATCGTTGATAGCGAGACTGTAGGTCCATTCGTCGCCAAAGAGCATCGCCAACCGCGGAACTAGCTTAGGAATGATACTATCGGCCTCAGCAATCGCGACGTTGGCCGTCGTCAGCACTTTACATCCGCGAGAACCCTGACAGCGCTCAATGATCTCTTTCATAACCTTGGTTTTGGTGTTCGCGATGGAAAATTGATTATCGGTGAAGATAATCACCCCAACATTGCGATTGCTCTTGCGGGCATCTTCCAAAACAAGATCGGCCGCCTTTGTTGCGACAGTCACCGGATCGGTCGATACGTTATAAAATAGGTCATCCTTGGGACCAGGAATTTCAGCGGCATGCCAGCCAACCAAGCTGATGTGAGCCTTTTTCGCCAAGGCCATCTCGCTTGGGAAATCTGTCGAACTAAAACCGCCCAGCACGATACCGTCAGACCGTTCGGCTATAGCTTGTCTAAGGGCATTCACCATCTCAGTACGACTGCCATGGCTGTCAATAACTTTGAACTTCCAGCCAAGTATCCGCGCTGCCGATTCAAAACCTCGATACACACCTGCAACGCCACCATTCTTAAAATCCGAGGCGATAAACCACACACTTTTGTCTGGTTGCCCGACCGGGCCCGAGGTCGGACCATAATCCTCATCGCCCCCAAAGGCCAGAGGTGTAGGTAAGCAAGTTAGGCACAAACTTGCGGCATAGGCTAAAAAGCTTAACAAGGTGCCTTTTCGCATGGCGTCTCCCCAAAATCGCGGCGCTTTACTAACAATGATACCCAATGTGGCGGGGTTTACATAATGAAGACAACTAACTGCATAAGCTGATGCGATGCTCTTGAAAGCTAAGTGGCTTTTTGCAATGCTGCAAACGTCACGGCGCTTAACGAAAGGACACGCCTATGAGCAGTCAATCCCTAGCCCCTATAGCTCCCTAGTTTCAGCTGACTGTTAGCCTCGCGCGCGGCTCGCATGGGCCGTCACTGACCCCACCTCTAGACCTTTGCAGGTCGCTTGGGCGAAGTACCCAACCACCGATATTTAAAGATATAATGGCTCCATTTTGGCTCATATCAGCACCTCTAGCAGCGACTGATCGTGACACGCCGGAGCTGGAATGCAAAGACGCATCACACGAAGTCACGGTAACAAGTTATAATCTGAGAAGAACTCCAAAGATGCATCGCAACCGATATCACCCTTCACTCAGATAGCGCGAGGCGACTTTCGCCTAGGCGCACTCCCGGGGGAGACTAAGCGCCCATGACGGCCTCTTTCGATCCTTTCGCCGGACCAACCCTGAGCCTGGCCATTCCGACCACGGAAGCGCAGCGGGAACTGATTGCCGCGGTCGGCTGGAGCGAGGATGCCTCACGCGCCTTTAATCAGCCGTTTATGCTCCGTCTCAGCGGTCCCTTGGTCACCGCCGCCCTAAGCCAGGCACTGGCTGGTGTCGTCGCTCGGCATCAAGCACTTAGAGCGGTCGTGACTCCAGATGGTGGGACCCTGTGCATCCTCCATGAAGGCTCGATTCCACTGGTTCACGCAGATGTCAGCCAACTAGCAGGCACGGCACAGACGGAGGCGCTGAGCGCCCTCGTCACAAAAGTGGCTGAAGACACCTTTGACCTCGTAAGGGGCCCTTTACTGCGAGCGACGTTGGTCTGCTTGGCACCGCAGGAGCACGTCTTAATCTGCTGCAGCCACCACGTGGTCTGCGATGGATGGTCGATCGGTGTGCTAGTGCGCGACCTAGCTCGACTCTATAGCGCCGCCGTGCACCAGCAGGCGCAAACGCCTAGTCGACCAGGACTCTACAGCGATTATGTCCTAAGGGAACTTGAGCGCCAGGCAAGCAGCGACGGTAGGGCTGATGTGGCATTTTGGCGCGCGCTGTATCAGAAGCGAGCGCCGCAGCTAGAACTACCTTTGGACTTCCCGCGTCCAAAGGTCAAAACCTACCATGCACACCGCCTCGATAGGGCTTTAAACCCTGAGCTGATGCACCAACTGAAACTCCTTGCTGGCAGTACTGACTCCAGCTTATTCACGGTGCTACTCGCGGCCTTTGCTGCATGGATCATGCGGCATACCAACCAAGACGAAGTCGTCATTGGCATCCCATCGGCCGGTCAAGCGATCAACGCTGAGCCGGAGTTGATCGGACATTGCGTCAACCTACTGCCCTTGCTCCTGGGTCTTCAAGACGGCGAGTCCTTCACCGAACTGCTGCAGCGAACGCGCTCGCGACTCCTCGACGCCCTAGACCACCAGCGATTTACCTACGGCACCTTGCTGAAAAGTCTGGCGCTGCCGCGCGACGCAGCGCGCAACCCTCTCGTCGCCGTGCTGTTCAATGTCGAAAATGGCATCGATGCCGAAGATCTGGCGTTTACAGGTCTAAGCTCTAGCTGTCATAGCATCGCACGAGGTGCGGAAAACTTTGAACTCTTTGTCAGCATCAACCTGGGCCTAAGCGGCGCAACCGTCGAATGCCAATACAACACCGATTTATTTGCCGCGGCAACGATCGGCGAGAGGCTGGCGAGCTTTGAGCAACTTCTTAGCGACGTCGTCAAGCAGCCGCATCAATCAGTTCGCTTGCTTCAGGTGCTAACGCCAGCCAGTCGCGACAAAGTCCTTCGCGGGTGGAATCAGACAGCTTGCGCCAAACCGCAGGCACGCAGCGTGCATGAACTCTTTGAATCACAGGCGCTTGCCACGCCCAGCAAAGTTGCCGTGACCGCTAAAGGCGGAACGACCAGCCTCACCTACGCCGCACTAAACCGGCAGGCCGACCGACTAGCCCATCACCTCGTCGCCCGCGGCGTTAATCCTGGATCCATGGTTGGTATTGCTCTAGAGCGGGATACCAATCTGCTGGTCGGACTTCTCGGCATACTCAAAGCTGGGGCGGCCTATGTCCCCATCGATGCGGGATATCCCAAAGAGCGACTGCAGTGGATTTTTGCAGACACCCTCATGCCGGCGATCGTCACCACGGCCAGGATCGCGGAGCAGTTGCCGCCAAACCAAGCTAGCGTGATTCGCCTGGATGCTGACCTGCTGCAGCAGACCAGCGGAGGTGGCGACAGCGCACGCCTCTTTCACCCAAGCGGTGCTGATCTCGCCTATGTCATCTTCACATCGGGATCAACCGGTCGTCCCAAAGGCGTGTTGGTACCACACCACAGCGTGGTCAATTTCCTTCACGGCATGCGACAACGGCCTGGTATAACGGCCGCAGACACTCTGCTTGCGGTGACGACCGTGGCCTTCGATATTCATGTGCTAGAGCTGTTTTTGCCACTGATCTGCGGTGCCACCGTGGCCTTGGCTAGCACCGATGAAGTCAGCGATCCTGAACGCCTAGGAGCGCTTTTAAACCGCGTCAACGCGACGATGCTCCAAGCCACTCCAGCCACTTGGCGGATGCTGCTAGCTGCAGGCTGGTCAGGAAAAAAGGGTCTCAAAGGACTCTGCGGTGGTGAACGACTGACCAGCGAATTAGCCGAAGCCTTACTCACTCGGATCGACGCGCTGTGGAATATGTACGGTCCGACCGAGACGACCGTTTGGTCGACCTGCGGCGAAATCAAGTCCGCTGCCAACCGCATCACGATCGGCACGCCGATCGCCAATACCACGGTCTATATCGTCGACGCGCACCTTGAGCCAGTGCCGGTTGGAACCACTGGTGAGCTGATGATCGGCGGCGACGGGGTCACCCTTGGCTATCTGCATCGCCCCGAGCTAACCGCAGCAGCCTTCATCCGCGATCCCTTCGCCACACGGAGTGACGCTCTAATGTATCGAACCGGAGACCTGGCTCGCTTCACCATAGACGGCGAGATCGAGTGCCTCGGTCGCCGTGATCACCAGGTCAAAGTACGTGGCTACCGCATCGAACTCGGTGATATCGAAAGCGCGATGATCAGGCACTCGGGGGTCGCCCAAGCGGTCTGCGATGTCCGCCAGGATAAGTCTGGAGATCCTCGCTTAGTCCTTTGGTATGTCGCCAAGCCGTCGCAACGGCCACCGGCAGCGGCTCTACGTGTCCACCTACAAGAATCTCTGCCAGACTATATGGTGCCACAGCTGTTCATGGCCGTAACGTCACTACCGCTAACGCCCAATGGCAAAGTCGACCGCAAAGCACTGCCGTCGCCCTTCCAAGATGAACTTGAAGACGCGCAGAGCTACGTCGCACCGGGCACATCGACCGAGCGAATCCTAGCAGCAACTCTAGCGAGGCTCCTTGGCCGCCCCCAAGTCAGCGCCACGACCCATCTTTACGAGTTAGGTGGCGACGAGGATACGGTCGCCGCCTTGGCGCAACAGCTAAACCATCACCACGGCATGACTGTGTCGCCTCGAGATATCTATGCCAACCCGACGGTGGCCACGCTCGCGGCATGGATCGATCGCTCAGACGACCAGCCAAGCCAAGATTCCCCAGCCGAAGATCTTACCTACTGGTGCCAACAACTCCGACAGCTGCCAGCAGCTTTGCGCTTAAAGGAATCCACTCGAAGTGATTTAGACAGTTCTAGCGACGACATTCCGTATATCATGCCAACGGCTATGCTCTATACCCTCACGTCGCTGGCAAAGGATGCGGGAGCCAGCTTATTCACCCTACTACTGGCTGCGTACAACGTTCTCCTCATGCGACATTCAGCGCCAGTCGGGCTAACCGAACTACTGATCGATATCCCGGTGCCGAGCTTATCCTCGGCCGATCACCCTTCGCCTCGAGGTGCTGCCAAGCGTATCATCGTTCGCAACAAATTTAGCGGCGCTGATCAATTTACCAGTCTGCTACGGCAGGTGCGAAATACCACGATCGCCGGCCTGAGTCATGACACCGTCTCTCTTCAAGACATCGGGAATGCCCTAGGCTTTCTCAGCAGCGGCGATGCCTTGTCACAAGCAAGCTTTACTTGGGACAGCACGAGTGGGCACGGTATGGCAGAGCGGCACGGCGACTACACAGGTCCACACCTTCAATTGGCGGAATCGACCCTCGGCTTTACCGCCTCGCTCACCCTGCCCGCCCGAGCCCAGACCGAAGACACTGGCTTTGACCTGCTTAAGTCCTTTCATGCGCTACTACTATCCATCATCGATCAACCAAGCCAGAGCTTAGCCGAGTTGCAGACCGAGGTGGACCATCCACAGTTGCAGGAGTTGCGCCTAGCGTGTGCGACCGTGGTACGAATCGAAACGGTGACCAAGGGCCACCCTCTGGTCCAAGACTGCGCTGCATTGGTCATGCATGGGCTAAGTCAAGCACCTCGCCTGCACGTCTACTATACCCTGAAGCCGCAAGCGCATTTAACGGCCACCGACCTGCGTCTCCATCTCAGTTCTAGTATCGACCTACGCAGCATCAAACCCCTTTACATCGAGATCGATTCTTTCCCGCTCACCAGCAGTGGGAGTATCGACAAGAACAATCTGCCGACGGCGTTCCAAGGCGGCAGCACCGATGCCACCGCGCAGCAGCCCAAATCACCCATCGCACTAAGCCTGGCAGCTATCTGGAGTCATCTACTAGGACACCAGCACCTCGATACGAATAGCAATTTTTTCGAGCTTGGCGGGCACTCCCTCCTTGCGGTGCAGATGATCAGCCGAGTCGAACAAGAATGGGGCATCAAACTGAGTCGGATGGCAGTCACTCTAAATACCCTAGGACAAATAGCGGCCACCATCAGCAAGAGTTCTGCGCCGGCTTCAACGCATAGAAGCGATATCGCTGCGCCAGAGCCACGCGGCAGCTTTACGGCTAGGCTCCTGACCCGACTGCGTCGGAGGGTCGCTTAAGGCATGCATGCTTTGTATTTTGGCCCTTCCGATGCGCCACTCCTCGGCCTCTACCACCCTGTGGCCCATGCCCGGCCGAGGCGCGGCGTCTTGCTTTGTTATCCAGGACCGGAAGAAGCGATGCGGGTCCACTGGGCCTACCGCAATCTGACGCAGCTGCTGCTAAATAGCGGCTTCCACGTCTTTCGCTTTGATTACTATGGGACTGGCGATTCCTCCGGTCCATCAGGCGAAGGTGGCCTGCACAGGTGGAGTCGCGATATCCAGCTGGCAGCCCAAGAATTCTGCGCCCTGGCTGCCATCGATGTGATGAGCCTAGTCGGCGCACGTCTCGGTGGCAGCATGGTCGCAACGGTGCAACTGGACTTGAGCGATGTCAAGGTAGCCCACCGCCTACTTTGGGATCCTGTGATCAACGGCGCGGACTATTTGACCCAACTAGAAGCCTTGCAGCATCAGCGCATTGCCAACAGCCGCTATCCACTCGAACGCCTGCTTGATCCGCAGGCCGCAGAAGCCCTTGGCTACCCCTTGAGACCACTCGTCACCTCCTCGATTCGCCAGCTTGATCTGCTGACCCAGCCCTTGGCGACGGCACAGCGCATCACGGTGCTGACCTCGACGCCGAGCGCAAACGGTGGCCTCATACACCAGCTACTAAACAAGTATAGAAGTATAGAATACACGACCGTCGACGAGCCTTGTCACTGGTCCACCCAGGAAGTCCTCGAGCAGGCCTTGTTGCCGACGCAGATCATCAGGCGCATCGGCGACCTGGTGACTCAGCCCAGCGGAGACGTCCTATGAGCCGCGAGCGCGTCCTGCAATTTGGCCCCAGCGGTCGCCTCATCGGTATCCTTTGTGAGCCCATAGACGCCACCTTGGGCAGGTCGAAGCCAGCCGTGCTCCTAAGCAATGTCGGTGTGTCGCACCGAGTCGGGCCGTTTCGCTTGAATGTACACCTGGCACGGCGACTAGCGGCACAGGGTTACTATTCTCTGCGCTTCGACTTCGCTGGGCTTGGTGACAGCGAAGCGAGTCCGGACGGTGGCAGCGAGACGGACCGGGCAATCGCTGAAGCCAGCGCCGCTATGGACCTTATCACCGTGCGCACGGGCATCGACCGCTTTGTCATGATGGGCTTATGCTCAGGGGCTGACAAGACGCACATCGTCGCCACTACAGACCAGCGCATCGTCGGCGCGGCCTTTATCGACGGCTACGCCTTTACGACCTGGCGCTTTAATTGCCGCAGGCTTACCTTGCGACTGTTAGAACTGAAACGAATTAAAGTCTATATCAAACATCGCTGGAAGGACCTACAGCGACGCCTGTTGCGGCTACCTAAGCCGAGCCAAGCCTATGAGCCCACGGTGATTCAGCCTCCACGCGAACAAGCAGAGGCCGACTTGTTGGCGATGGCGCAGCGTGGGGTCAAGCAACTGCATCTCTACACAATCAGCGTCGACACCGTCTATAACTACGCGGATCAGTTTTGGCATATGTATCCTGCACTCCGCCCGCATCGATCGAGCATCATCAGCGAGCGCTATCCCCAGGTCGATCACACCCTGTCGATTGTTGCGATGCAAAAGATCATCGTGGAACGCCTGTGTACCTGGATCGGTCTGGTGTAAACACGGGTTTCTATCAGCATAGCCGCGCCCAGTTGGCGCGCCATATCGTCAACACATTGGTGAATGAGACGATTGGTGTCTAATGGTTGGTCACATGGTCCATCGTAATCACTAGGTAATTTTTGGCACATGGATTGCAGACACCTACAAAACAGCCTTCAGGCTGCGACCGCTGCTAGTTGATCCATACGAGGACGCCATGACATCTCCCGATCATCCCTTAGCCGAAAGCGCTGGAAACCGAGTCACCTCCGACTTGGAGAACCCGTTTACCGAGCGTCTTGTACCTCCACACCAGGCGGTCTTTAAGATCGTCGCGTTAACTCTGCTGCTCGGTGCGGCACCACGACTTAACGTCGCAATTTTTACAGCAAATCACTTAATCGGATACTTCTGTTATCCCGTCTCGCTCGCCTTTAGCGGCACGGTTTTGCTAATGCTCAGAGAGCAGATGCGCGGTGTTATGCCACGGTTGTGTCGCACTCTGGCGGCATCATCAAGGTGGTTTAAACCCCACGAAACCGCCGTGTCTAGACAAGGATGGAGGATGATGTTGAGTGCTTTGTTGTTGAGCGCAGCGGTAGTTTTTGGCTGGCAGTCGGCACTATATTTTTTTGCCGTCCCGTACATGACGACCTACCCGATACTGCGTCTTTTGGCGCAAGTAAAGGACTGCGATCGACACTATGCAACCGCCGCGGCGCATTATTTCGAGCCCCTCGGCAAAGCGCCAGCGGTGGAATCTGAACAAGATCACGATTACCAGGTGTCGTCGTTTTAATGAATGATCTTAATACACCTGTTTGCTCTGGCGCAAAAGTAGTCTCACTGCTTCACTAGGTTGGCGATGAATTGGTCGAGGGTCGGCAGTGCGCCGCCTTGCTTTTGGTACGTGCCACCTTCGCCTAAGCTGGGATCGGTGAAACCATCCGCCGTAAGGATGTAGTTGACGCGGCTGCCGCCGCTACCGTCGTTCGGATCAAAGCAGGTCGGAACCGGCGAGGGCCTTGGGCCCATGATGCGCTGGGTGTCCAGATAGCCGGTGACCGTATTGTTTGCAACACTGATGCTTCTGAACACTCCGATTAAGAGTTTGCCGCCGTCGCGAACGATGTAGATGGGGGCGTTTTCATTTAGCACCCGGCAATGCCGTGCCCGGCTTTAGAAAGACAGTGCCATTCGGCCGGTGCAGTGTAAAACGCCAAAAACAGCCGCACCAGAGCCTCTAAACAAAAACGACGTAACGCCACCTGACCAACCAAGATAGTTGATCTTTTTCGCCGCACTAGATATAACTGGCCACAACACTACATTGATCTAGTAGTTTGCCTAGACTGATCTAGTGTGTTTTAACACTCAGTTTTAATTGTCATAATGGATATCTATGGCCTATCACAGAATCGAAAGCGAGACCCAGTGCTCCCACATTGCCGTCAAGCAGGAATCCTCATTAGAAGTTTGGGGTCGCGAGCCGAGGTGCAGCGATATCCGCCAAGTTCAGGCATATAAGCGAGGCTTGCAGCGTGGGATTCGAGGCATAGAATTCGACTCACAGGTCATTCCGGACCCGACCGGGCACCCGCATATTGCGAGTTGGTCGGGCGAGCGTCTGGGGATCCTTCAGCGCAAAGACGATCAACACGATTATGTTGCTATCAAGGTCTTCGATTTCAAGAATCTCCAGCCCGCGATTGAAAGAGCCTAACCCATGCCAAGCAACCTGAAACCTATGGCGATTACCCACCTGACGCGCGTTGATATTGAGCAACGACTGCCGCTTGCATTCACTGCAAGCGAAGATGTCTTAGGCAGACTAAACATCGGCACCCCTCTAAACCCTGATCTCTGTGACTACTTAGTACGGATCTATGAAGCGTCGCCAAAGCCGGCAACAGAGATTCTCCTGAACCCTAACACTGCAAAGAGGGACCTTGATCTCATATTGGATAAGCTTGACATCAAACGCGATGACCTCTTTTGGATTCATCCAAAGGCGGGTGGTACGCTACGTCGGCAAATCGTCGATCTCCTTCATGCTAACTTAGAAGGACACGACCCGCTCATCCAAATAGTCGTTGGACCTCGACAGGTTGGGAAGACGACGGCTGTTGAACATTTGATCAAAGAATGGCAAGGAAAGGCACACTACGCGGCAGCTGATGCAATCGTCGGCGATTACGGCCCTTGGCTCGAAAAGCAGTGGCAAAAGGCCCTTGCCAGTGGAGAAAATACCCTTCTCGTTCTTGACGAAATCCAAAAGGTTAAGAACTGGACTGACATTGTCAAAAAGTTGTGGGATGCAAGCAAAAGCAGAGGTATCCGGGTAGTTCTGCTCGGCTCTACATCTCTCAACCACTGCCTATCCAGGCCAATACCAGAAAGCCTGTCAGGCCGGTTCGTACCAATATACGTCCCACATTGGTCGTTTGCTGAAACACAAGAAACATTTGGTTGTGACTTAGATCAGTACACGCTGTACGGAGGGTATCCGAAAGCCATGGAGCTTGCCCACAACAGCATTGCTTGGCAAGATTATGTTGGCAGAGCGATCATCAATCCAATCATCGACGTCGACATATATCAGCAAGGTCGCTTCAAAAACGTCGACAACTTGCGAAGGGCTTTTCGCGTTTTCTGCCAAGAATTTAGCACAGATATTAACCTCACTAGTCTCCTCAATAAAATTCAACATACTGGAAATACCGAGATCGTAAAGAAATACCTGAATGGCTTTGCCGAAGCCTTTCTTTTGACACAGCTGCACCATATCGACGACAATGGATTTCCAGACCCCCGCAAAAACCCGCGGATCATGGCAAACTGTCCAGCGGTATTTACCTATGGGCGCGACTCAATGAAATCTTTTAGCGAAGATCCGATTCGGTTCGAACAGCTTGTTGCGGGAGAGCTCTCCCGGATACCCCACACTTCATTCGGGTATTGGCAGCAGAGCGATAAAATCGGGATGGACTATTTCATCAAAATGCCAGATCAGCAGATCTTCGGCATTACCATTGAACGCAACGAAACAAAGCGTTCGCTGGCAAGGAGCTATGATCTATTTCGAAAGACCTTCGATGGAGCTAGAATTGTATCGATTTCTCCAGATAACTTGCCCGTATTCATGCAGGGGCAGCGAGCATTTTTGGACATGACCGCGCTTTAGGCTGGCGAGGGAACTTTCCCCGTTCCCTGCCTAAGGACGGCCAATCAAGCACGACGCCACCAAAGATCAGCTGCCGCTAAACAAGCAGCACCGTCTGTCTCAACCTACGTCCTATCCACAAGCCCCTGAGCCAGTTAGCTGGCCCAGGGGCTTCGCGGCTTAAGCGAGGACCAATTCGCAAGCTACAGCGAGGTTTTCAGCATCTTTTCGACTTCTTCGATGTGCTCGGTCTCTTCGCGCACGAATTGACGAGCCAGCTCCTCTAGGGCGATATCGTCGCCGGCGATGCCGACAAGCTGGCGATACATGGACAGCGCGTTGCGCTCGTGCACGAGGCATTCTTGTAACAGCTGCTGCACGCCATGCTGGTCGGATTCCTCGATCGGCGGGGTGACCATCGGCGGGTGGCCGCCCAGCGAGGTGATCTTTTCACCGATGATGATGGCGTGGTTCATCGATTCAGTGGCTTGATCTCGGAACCACTTTTGGATCGGGACGCGGTTGTGACCCATGATCATGAACGAGTAATGTAGGTAGCGGATCACCCCTGCTGTCTCTTCTTGATAGATCTTCGCTAAGACATCGATTGCTTTTGAATGATGTGCCATTGGCCAGTTCCGAGTGCTTAAAGGTTAAAACTCACCTGGAGCAAATCTCCCCCTACTCCTCATCCAAGATGATGGCGTGGGAGGCTATATTGCAGCGTTTGCACTGCAAGATCAACTCGATCTCGCCTTGGTTGTCGCTGTAGCCGCGCGCTTGCTCGTTCATCATGAAAGCAATTGGCACATTCGCCTGAATTCCCAGAGTTTTATCGCGACCAATGGCCGTCGCTGGCGCGCCCGGACCAGTGCTCATCACCAAGGTTTGGAGATTTGACGTAGGGTCTGGACAGGTCGCACCGCAGGATTTGCTCGATCCCCCTGCATCAGACAGAGGCCAATTAGGCGATCCACGCCACAGACCATAGGCGACAATCCGGTAAGTACCAGTGATATTTTCATGACTGGTGAATGCCGTACCGGCTTCAATATTGGCCCTTACTCGTAAGCGGTAGGTTGGGAGTTTATTCATCTTGCTGGCACAGCTTAGACAGCGCCAGTAGACAGTCTGCAGTCCTTGATTATCGGTAAAGCGCCCTGGAACATCATTCATGGCAAAGCCCACGGCTTCGCCAGCAAAGATGTCGAGCTGTCCAGACGTCTCAGAGCGTGAGTAGCTCTGCCCCACCCGCATTAGTAGCGCTCCTTGTTTATCAGCAGAACTCAAGGTACCAGTCGCCGCAGCACCACTACCAGAAGCCGTGCCGTCGCTGCCGACACTGTGCGTTGGGTCAAACTTCCAGCTACGACCTGAAGCCACCGCGAAGCGAATCGACATCTTGCTATCATAGGAGTTAAAGATGGAGTTGCCGATCTCGCTATCCGCTGGGATATCCAGCTGATTTAGCGCTGCGACATTGGCATTGATTGTTCTCAGGCCGGTACTAGAGGCTTTGAACTGGCTGCGGCAAGCACTCCAATCCTGAGTGTCGGCTGGCGTCGCGCTTGGTTGGTAGCTAAAGCAAGCGGTAGCCGTCTGCTTGATCAACACGGTGTTGGCCGTAATGTCGCTTTCCATAGCCGGGTCCATAGGGAGCCCCACCTGCCGAGACTTGGTGACGAGGTCACTATGCAGGAGATTATCGCGGTTCCATTGATCGAGCTGCTGCCGCATTTGCAAGACATCGGCAGGCACCGTCGCTGTGATCTGGGCGCCGAGATTGTGCAGCGGTGCCGTGACAAAGCTGAGCACTCCTGGATTACTTTCCACTTGTTGCGGGAACGAGCCCGTTGCATAAGCCATTAGGTCGTCTATGCGTTGCTTACAGATGGCAAAATCATCTGCAGAGTCCAGCGAGCAGGTCTTTGCGGCGGTCAAGGCCTGGCTTGGTGTTCCACCGACTTGATTGACGTTGATAGTCAGGCTACCGTCCATCGTGCCCAGACGTATTTTATCGCCGAGATCATGAGATAAATCACCAAGTGGCCCAGACAACTTCATCTTCGACTGCCACCGGGTACGATTTTCGACACTGCCAAAATCAAGACTCAGGGTGATGGACAATAAGCCGCCGCGATTGATCTGCATAACGTAGCCGTCACCACAGCTCTGCAGCATCGAATTGCCATGGAGCGCCTTTGCATTACTAACTAAACTAGCGCCGCTTAGTTGCTCACCGCCGGATTGCACCTTTACGGCATAGACCAGATTCAGCACTGAATCCTTGGTCGCTAGGGAACGGTAGAAGCCCCCTGACGCTCCGAGCTGCAAGAAGCCAAGCCGCGGCGTACCGTTCACCTCACCGGAAAACTCCCGCATGAGGTCCTTGCTATCGATGTTTTGCGACAAATTAATCGAACTTTGTGCCGAATTCACCTTAACCGTCGTACCGCTGACGCAGGACACGCCATTACGCAGCGACTGGACCATGGAATCATAGCCATCGCCCAACCTTGGCTCGACAGCGCCGACCGCGTAGGGCAGGACATCTTTTGCTTGCGACGCCCCTGGTGTTTTGCAGCCACTCAGCCCATAGGACCATAGCCCGCCGCCAATGCATCCAAGTACAACGCGCAACGTCGCCTGACGCCAGCCACTGACCGTAAGAGCCATAGATGCCATAAGCTGCTTCCCCTTTTAATTGCTTCCCATCATTGCGCTTAACTGCGTCGAAGTGGCGCGCGTCATAATTTGATCCAGCACACCTTGGACGGACCGGATCACTCCCAGTCGAAACAGTTCGTTGGTATCCGAGCTTGGTACTAGGTCCGACAGGCCTTGATGGACATCGGCGGTCACGTCGCTTTTCGTCGTGCTGACCTTGCAGGCGTCCGCGTTCTCACCACACAGACTTCGATAAGCGTTGTAGCCCATACCAATCATAAGCAGCGAGCCGGCCGCCGGATTCCCCGCGGCGGCAATCTGGCCTACAGCCCCCTTCGCTTGACTGAAAAATGCCGCAACGCTCGCCTGGACTGCGGGGCCGTTGGTGGCGACTTGCTCAATCCCCCGCTGCAATGCCGACCAATCTAGATGCCAGCTGATGGAGCGATCGATCGCCTGTTTAAACTCGATGGGAGCCACTCCCAAGCCGCCAATGGTCTGCCAGCTGCCGCCGCTGCCGTCGGTATGGATGGCTTTGCCACTGAATAGTGTCGCACTGCGAAAGGATGCCTGCACAAAGGTGTCCTTAATCTGAACACCGACACTGCGGATATCGCCGCTCAAGGTGGATCCCGCCAGATTGAACTTGGTGAGGCGGGCGCTAAAACCCATCTCATTCGGACTGAGCTTGGTATCCTCCAAGACGACCTCGGTGCTCATGAACTGATAGTAGCAGCGCATCTTCACCACACTGGTCACCAAACGCCGCCGTAGTGCGCGCAAGGAGTCGCCTTGATACTTGTTTTTGTAGTCTTGCCAAGCCGCCTGGCAGGCCTCGTCAAGCCGCGAGCGCATCGACCAGGAACTAGCTCCAAGCGCCATCGTCGACAGGCCGAGGTCCTGGATTAAATCCGATGTCGGAATACGCAGAATCAAGGTCAAGCAGGTACCTGGGGCTAACCCTTTACAAAAATTCGGGTCTGGCGGTGGCGGTTTAGCCGCAGAGCCTGCAGGTAAATCCGACGGCTTCGTATTCGGGTCTGCAACATCCTGATCCCAACCAAAGGACTTCTCGCTTGATCCGGAATCACGGGTCTTACAGGCAGCAAGGAGGTGCAGAAGGACCGCAGCGCCGACCACGGCGCGACTCCACATCAGGCCTTGGCGTCTCGTCATAAACATCGATCAATGCTCCTCAAACTAGTGGGTTGGCGCTAGCCTGTGGTCAGACAGCAGATGCCGTGCTGACAATAGAATTCAGCGGCAAGGACCAAGACACCCTGGTCTTCTATTGTCTCATATTTTGCACGGAGGAGGGTAATCTCGGCCCGAACCGAGCGACGCAGCTGATTCGGGCCATGAACGCAGGCAGTGGAAGCGACCTAGCTGATCTGGAGCAGCAGCTTGCCGGTGTTGCTGCCATCAAAGAGCTTATTCAGTACGGCCGGCGCGTTTTCCAAACCGTGCTCGACATCGACGGCATATTTGATCTTGCCCGCCTTGACCCAGCCATACAAAGATTGCACCGCCTGGCTCCAGCGCGGACCGACGTAATCAATGATGATAAAGCCGCGCACATTCAAGCGTTTCATGAGTATTTGAGCATAGTTCCGTGGCGCCGCCAGCGGCTCTTGGCTGTTATAACCTGAGATCAGACCGCACAGCGAGACGCGACCGTGGTTATTCATGCGGCTAAAGACGGCGTCGGATATCGGACCTCCGACATTATCGAAATAGACGTCGATACCGCTTGGGCAAAGACGACGTAAAGCGGCTTCGACGTCCTCAGTCTTATAGTCGATGGCTCCGTGAAAGCCGAGTTCCTCGGTAAGCCACCGGCACTTGGCTGGACCACCGGCGATACCAACGACGCGAAGTCCGGCGATCAAACCGATCTGGCCAACGATCGAGCCCACCGCTCCGGCGGCTCCAGAAACGACCAGAGTCTCGCCCGCGCGTGGGTTGACGACATCGAGCAAGCCGCCTCCTGGCGACCGTGAGGCCCACTCGCCTATTTCGCTGGGCCGTGACCCGACGTGTAGGAGATCACCATGGTCCTGCCCATATAGTCATGCAGCGCGCGCTTCCTGGGACTTCCCCGCATCAGCAGTAAGCCGGCGCCGCAGAGTCCAATGGACGCGGCCTTACCAATGACCTCGCGCCTTAGCGTATCGACAAGAGTCAGCGCTGGCTGCTTAGACGAGGTGATGACCCGGATACCGACGATGCGTTTACCCAAGGTTTGCCCGCTGCGCCACGTGGGAATGACAAAATAGACCAAGAGCGGGATTAAAAACGCAAAAAATGACAAGGCCAACGCCCGACCACTGTGACCGTGGGCCACCAGACGCTCTAGATGCTGGCTCATGCTGACCCGAATCAGCATATGAAGCGGCGCAAACATCACCAGGTCCAGGGTAAGCGCATACCAACGCAGGACAAATCCCGCCGGGACATACAGGCTAAAATCATCACCCAAGGCACTTGGCAGCGTCCGGCGCGGCGGAACTTTTAAGAGAGTCGACACCGTCGCTAGTTGCGTAAAGGGATTCATGCGGACCTCCGGTCGCTGTTGGTCAGCCATGCCGCGAGTCGTGGGGCCAAAAGCGACTGTGGATGGGACCTAAGGTAGGATTCGACATTAAGGATGGTCTCTTTTGACGAGGTCAAGTGCGCAACGGCATCAGCAGCCGAGGACTCCACGACCCGCGCATTAACTGAGAGTGGAAAGCGCATGAGATAGAGATCATAGAGGCGAAACGCGAGGATCATATGGGCTTGGCCAAGGGCAAAATCGGCGACCTTGAGGATGTTCAGAGCGCCAAGCCGCCCAAGATACTCGCTGAGCGGCAACCAAATGGGCACCCTTGTGAGCAGCTGACAGATAAAGCGAAAGCCGCCTTGGCGAGCGTTCACTGCACATACCGTGGCCAAATGCGCAGTGAGAAATACGTGCGCCTGGTGCCGTAATCGTTGTGGCACTTCCTGACGACTCAGGACGCTAGAACGCAGCGCCGCGGAACACGCCAATTCGCGCACGGCGATATTTTCTGGATTCCAACTAAGCAAGCGCAGGGACTCAGAGAACAAGCGGGGCAGACTTCGCGTGTACGTCAGATCATGGACAACCCTAGCCTCAGCCTCATAGATCAGCGGCGCCGGCACCGCTCGCCACCGGCCGATCACATAAGCTGCCAGCATGCCAAAGCCAAATGCAATCAAATGGGCAACGTGAGCGACCTTTTGCGAGGCAAGGTCAGCAAAACCGCTGTCAAGCCCACCAACGACGTCCGACAGCAGGAAGAACAACGGAAAAGAGTAGCGCATATCCGCACTAAAACGCGTGCCCGCATAAATCTTGCGCGGTAGCCAGACGAGAAAGCGCAGCCTCGCATGGAAAAAAAACACGTAAAACATTCCCATCACCGCACTGACCATGGCCGAGCCACCCAGGACGATGGTGTCTTGGGTGCTGAAGAAAGCCGTATAGGCAGCCATTCCAACGGTGCCACCAGCAACCAAGGCGAGGAAATAGACGAGCCGACTACCACGTTGCTCAACGTAGATGCCAAACAGGAGAAGCGCAAACAAGTTTGCCAGTAGATGGAACACACCACCGTGGCGAATTTGCGCGAGCATAAGCGCCTTTAGACTGATCTGTCCCGGCATCAAGCAATCGTTGGCGACGCATAAGCGGCGCAGCAGGTTCAAATAGTCGTGCTGCGCCATGTCATACTGGTGAAAACTTGGCAGGTGAACGACACTGGGCAAAGCCCGGTCGAGGTGACCTTCCAAAAAGCTCCAGATCATCTCTTTATATTGGAAGCAGGTCTTGGATGATCGGCAATCACGCAGCTCCTCGCGCAAGACTTCGGCACGCTTAACCTCGGCGCTGGCGCCGCCCCCGGCCAAACCGCCTAACTGCATCGAGGCCCGCATCTGCAAAGGTTGCAGCTCACCGACGTCAATCTTGTTCTGTGCTGCGCCAGCTTGCAGCAATCCACCCGGACTTTTAGCCGGAAAGCCTGTCCAAATCAGTTGTGCATAGCGTTGGCAGGGGGCGCTTTTGCCATTGTGGCTGGTGCAGTATTCAACAAACAACCGTCTTGCTGCGTCACGCATCCCCGCGCGACCAACGCTAGCCACCAAACCGTTGGCGATACGCTGGTCGGAATGGTCGACAAAGAATGCGATCAGCCAGACTAGCCCAATCATCACGGTGACGATCGGCCAGCGGCGAAGCTTTGTCCCCAGCCCAAGCGGCAGCACCAACATGATCAGGTCCTCCAAAAGACATGCGCACCTCTTCCCTATTGGGTGTTCGGCGTCCGCTCAGAACGCTTTAGTTATTTTTAATAAATGTAAACTTTCATATATTAATCATCTAGTTACATAGATGTCCAAGAGCTGGATTGCAGCCAAAAAAAAAGGCGGCCATCAAGGCCGCGGGCGATTTCACCGGGACAGCTGCTAGCCGCGCCGATCCTCAACCTTGAGGACCTGGCCCGTGGCAACACCATTGCGGCGTAAGCCATTCATGCGCTTGAGCGAGCCAATGCTAACGCCAAAATGCCTAGCGATGGAGCGCAGGCTATCACCCTCGCGCACCTTATATTGCTTCAAGGCCGCGGCCAACCTCTTGTCGTCTGGATTAGCCTCAAGCAAAAGGCGCGTGCCCCTGGTCAATCGATTCGACCGGAGGTGATTGGTCTGCTTCAATTGCCGCACCGAAAGCCCATACAAAGCGGCGACCTTCGCCAAGGTTTCACCACGTGCGACGGTATGGTACTGCGGCCGCAAATTCGCCGCGACAAGCGCGGTGACCGGCGATACGCCCTTCACCCGCAGCGCCGTCAGCGTCTCGGATTTGCCTTCCAAAGCCGCCGCTTGATCGATCGGTACCCAGATCCGGTAAGTACTTACTCCCGGTGGAGTGATGCCACGAATGAGATGCGGGTTGTATTCCCGTAAAGCAGCAAGCGTCACGCCCGAGATCGCCGCAACGTCGGCCAAGCGCACCGGAGACGGCACTGGGACCGAGACCAACTGCGGCAGCGCGTCAAAATTGAGGCGAGCAAAGCCGAATTTTTGCGGGTCGTGACCGATGGTGGTCGCGGCGAGAAACTTCGGTACGTAGTTGAGTGTTTCCTCAGGCAAAGCCCGCGCTCGAGCGATCTCCCAGAAGTCCCTAGTCTTGGCCCGCATAATCGAGCTTAAAATGCGATTTTCGCCAGCGTTGTAAGCGGCCATGGCCAGGTACCAGGATTGGAAGACATTGTAGAGATCTTTCAAATAAAGCGAAGCGGCGATGGTCGAGCGCATAGGATCGCGCCGCTCATCGACATAGTTATCGATGCGCAAGCCATAACGCCGTCCCGTTTCACGCATGAATTGCCAGACACCGACTGCGCTAGCGCGCGAGGTCGCTGCCGAGCTAAAGCCGCTTTCGATCATCGCTTGGTAGTAGATCTCGGTAGGCATACCTTGGTCGCGCAGCACTGCGGTGATCTGCGGCCGAAATCGTTCGCCGCGCTCCATAAAACGCTGAAAGCGCTCACGGTCCTTGCCACTGAAATAGGTGATCCAATGTTGCACCTCGTCGTTTAATTCGAGAGGAATTTTCTGCGACGTCGCATGACTGATTTCGTCACCGACGGCCGCGGATTCGGTTTCACCCTCATCGTCATCCTCTTCGACCTTGTCATCGACCGAGGCGATCACCGCATTGATTTCTTCTTCACTGGCCACGGGTTCGACTTTTGCCAGTTCCGAGACCTGAGCTACCGCCGACTCCGTAGTCGCCGCGGCCGGGCCACTGCCACTACTGGCGCAGGCACTCAGAGCCATCGCGACCGACAACACACTAAGACTCGCGCACCGGCGCGAGGATTTTTGCGGCAACCATTGCATGCGAGCTCCTACCGCCAGGATCCACCTTGAGGCGGCTCAATTTGAGCAGATATTTTGCGGTTCTGATGGGGGTGATTGTACCATAGCCTAAGGGCTTACGCCTGCTGAGACTTAAGGCGTCAAGCTCAATTTGCAAGGAGTGGGGATCAACGCATGAAATCACTACCTAAAGTTACTCTTATTTTGCTAATCGCCCCCACCCTAGGCTATGGCCCGATCGGCTGTACGACCATCGGTCCGCATCCCCAGATCGTCACGGTCGATGCAGAGATTAAAGACACGCCAAATGTTGACAAGATCCTTGCCGCTCCGACCTCGGGTACAGGAACGATGAAGCCAAACGATGACCTCAACAGGGCGGTCCCGGCCGCCGCCTATGCGCGCTATCAGGACAGTCTGATCATTGCCGAGAGCCTAGAGCAGGTCCTCTCAAGCGTGCATCAGCCCAAAGTAGCGTCCATGCTCCTACTAAACTGGCAAGCGTCCTTTTACCAATGGATCAAGGACGGCGAAGCCATCGACCCCGTGTCGGCTGCAACACCGAAAGACAAAAAACTCAAGCGGCCAAAAAAGGACCTGATACTCACCGTAGCCGAACCAACCACGGCAGCGCCGAAGAATGACAAGGACCTTAAAGCACTGGCCAAGGCTATCAAGAAAAATCTGCCGGCCTACCACGACATCGAAGGAACGATCGCCAGCGGTCAGGGCCAGGACCTGGTCGACGCCGTCGCCACCCATAAGGACCAGCTCGACCCCATCGAAACACTTCTGCGCAACCTCTTACCGAGTCTACACATCAGTCATATCCTACTAAGCCACCTACAGGGTGACCTGACAACCTTCAACAAGAATGGCCCGATCGTTCTCCACGTCGCGCTCGTCAATATCGAATCAGGAACTTTTCGCTACTACGCCCGCAGCATTGGCCGCAGAAAAGAGGTGCCGGCGAACTATCCAGATTTGGTCGGGATTATGGCGCACAATATGCTGATGGACCTAGCTCAGAGCGACCATGTTGATGATGACAACTAGCAAACGACTCCACGAGTGCCAAGGGACGAACCCTAAATGTCGTCCCAAAGGGGATAGCCAAAGGTCGATTCGAGTTCCTTGGCTACTTCAGCCACCGGCAGTCCCACCACATTAGAATAGGAGCCTTCAATGCGCTCCACCATATAACTACCAATGCCCTGGGCACCATAGCCTCCTGCCTTATCGAGCGGCTCTCCGGTACGGATATAGGCGGCGATTTCCCGCGGCGACAGAGGTTTAATAAAGACCTTGGTCTGCACCGCAAAAGTCTTAGTCAGGCACACTGGGTCGCTATGACCAATCACGCCAGGATGCAAGGTCAAGGTGACACCGGAGATCACGGTGTGCGACCTACCGGAGAGACGACCAAGCATCGCCGCAGCGTGAGCGCCGTCCCTTGGCTTTTCGAGAATGTCAGCATCTAGTACAACGATGGTATCAGCACTGATCACGAGAAATCCGGCTTGAAACAAACCTTGGTCAACATGGTGCGACACGACCCAGGCCGCCTTTTCTGCGGCGTTGCGCTGCGCATAAGCCAGGGGCTGTTCACCAGGTCTAGGTAACTCCTCGGTGTCTGGTTTGCACGTGGTATAGGTAAGGCCAAGATTGCTGAGCAAATCGCGACGGCGAGGCGATGAACTACCGAGGATGAGCTGAGCTTTCCCCATGGTCAAAGCACCGGTTGGCAGACCAAGGACTGGCGCTGGGGCAGCGACGTCCGTGGCACATCTAGCACGTGATGCAGCTGTTCGAGCGGCATGGCTCCAGCGCGCAGCAGCGTGAACGACGCATCTTGATGCAGCTTAATCACCGTTGAGCTCGCACTGGCCACGGCGTTTACATGGTCCCAGGCAGGCACATGCGTCCAGGGCTCACCAAGCAAGAAGTCACCGGCTGCGGCAAAGCTGGTGATCGCAGGATCGCCACTACGATTGACACTGGTCGTTGGTAACGGCATGTCCAACCGATCTAATACATCATGAAACCAAGCAGCGTCAGGATGCAACAAAGGTACACGCAGGCCGATCGTTCCATCAGCTGCAACTAGCGCCGCAGGGGCAAGGCTCGATGCACGCCAGACCACGCTCAGCGGAGCCGGCCAAAGCTGGCCAAGTATACGGCCCCAATCGCCCGGAAGAGGCGCAAAAAATCGCCGTGCCAATGCCGGCGTCGCGACTAAGGCCAACAGCGGTTTAGCCTCAGGGCGACCTTTGACGGCAAGCAAGGCCTGCCGTCCACGGGCATGCGTCGGATCAAAGGTGAGTCCAGGCAAGGTGTCTGTCGGGTGCAAACACACCCGCCCAGCATGCATAGCCGCGATAAATTGCTGCGCTAGCGCGATGCCAGCTTGGCCCCTAAACATGAAAATCCTGCCGGTTTTTGGCGTCATCACTGGCAACCTGACGCGCGGTCTGGACTCGCTCGGCGGCCAAGCGCTCGGCGATCCCAGGATCGCTGAGTGCAAAGATTTGCAGAGCGGTCATAACGGCATTGATACACCCGTGTTTGCCAAAGCTCATGGTGCTGACGGGAATCCCTTTGGGCATTTGACCCATCGACAGCAAGGCATCGAAACCCGCGGTTTCGGGCCGATAACACGGCACTGCGAGCACCGGCTTGATGGTTAAAGACGCAACCACTCCGGCCAAATGCGCCGACATCCCGGCAACGCAGATGTAGATCTGTCCACCCTGCTTTTCAAAGGCGGACACGATGCTATGCAAGACCTCTGGCGAACGATGGGCCGAACAGATGCGCAGACTGTACGCTTGTTCAAATCGCTTGAGGAGCGCGGTAGCTTCTTCCGTCACCGGTAAATCCGAACTACTCCCTAACAACATAAGAATTTTCGCGTGGCTCATGCTCGCTCCTGTTCATTGGCTACCGAAAGCCCAATATCGCGCCGCCACTGCGCTCCCGACCAGTTGGCCGCGATGGCTTCAACGCGCGCGTAAGCACGCTGCCGAGCTTCATGAAATCCCTTACCGCGAGCCACCACCGTGAGCGTGCGTCCAGCCCCGGTCAACAGCGCGCCTTGGCCCCCAGACTGAACGCTACCGGCGAATGCGGTCACCTCCGCAGCGCTGCTGCTGCCGGCAAACCACTCGCTTGGCAACTTGCCTGCAACGCCGGCACTCGTGCCGTATGGATAAGACGACGCGGCCATCACCACCGCTACGGTGTGGTGCAGGTGCTGCGACGGGGCTTCGAGTTCAACCAGTGGATGCCGCGCACCCACCACCGAGGAGACACCGCAGGCGCGCGCGATCAACTCAAGCCAATCGCGGTCGTCAGCAAAAGCCAGGACCTGGCATTCGGGATCGCCAAGGCGAACATTGAATTCAACGACCTGCGGTCCAACCGCCTTCGACCACATCAAACCGACGTACAAGCACCCTTGGTAATCCATCCCTTGCGCCGCAAGCGCCTGCAGCAGCGGTTCGATCACCACCGCATGCACTTGCTCCGCGGCGTCCGCAGGCAACCACGGCACCGGTGTGTAACAGCCCATGCCGCCGGTGTTTGGCCCCTGATCGCCGTCGCTCAGGCGCTTATAGTCAACGGCAAAGCCCAAACTGAAACGGCTTTTCGGGCCAAGCCAGGCGAAAAACGAGCACTCCCGACCGTGCAGCACTTCTTCGACCACGACGCTCGCGGCGGCAAGGCTCATATCCGAGTGATACAGACGGTCCAGACCAGCCTCTACGGCGGCCGTATCCGTGCAAACAAACACCCCCTTGCCAGAGGCCAAACCCGAAGCCTTTAGCACCACGCCACCGGTGCGCTCAAGCATCGCCATGGCCTGCTGACGGCATTCTCGCTCGCCTTGACACACCACATATGCAGCGGTGGGGATTTGCGCCTTCGCCATCAACTCTTTGGCAAAGGCCTTGGACGCCTCCAACTGGGCCGGACCTTGCTTTGGTCCGAAAGTGGGTATCCCAGCGCTAGCGAAGGCATCGGCAAGCCCGAGCGATAACGGGGCTTCGGGACCACAGACGACTAAGTCAATGGCGAGTTCCTTGGCGGCCGCGACCACCTGCTCAAAGGCCGCCTCGCCTGGCAGCGGCAAGCGCTCAGCGAGACCGGCCATCGCGACGTGGCCTGGCCAAACATACAGACTTGTCAGCAATTTCGATTGATTGAGCTTCCAGGCCAGTGCATGTTCACGGCCGCCTTTGCCTACCAACAGCACTCGCATAGGGAAAACTCCTGACCGTCTATAGAGACGAAACGCTTATCTTACGTGGCTATATATGTCAACGCTTGCCAGATGTTGCGATGAGGAGTTAAGTGCTTACGGATGGCTTCCAGAGGCCGCAGCGGAGGCCGTCATGCGCGCAACTAAAACCCTGAACCCATGGAGGCTCAATCATGACTGACGCTTCATTGGCGGCCGACCCCCGCATTCTGTCCTTGATGAACGACACTGCCATCATGATGGACGAACTCTCTCGCCTCTCGCGCAAACTCGGCGATCTCGGCAAGGAGCAGGAGGAGAGCCGCAACGGCCACGATGTCGTTGCCGACCTCCAAGACCATTTTCGCGCCTTTGCAGAGCGTATGAAGGACTTCTCGGAGGAGAGTCGCCGCACCATCTCGGGCCTGGACAACAACGTCCATTCGAATCCCTATGTCTTTATCCTCTGCGCCCTCGGCCTGGGCTTTCTGCTGGGAAAGGCGATGCGGTCGTCGGGCAAGTAGCAGCGCTAGGAACCCAGCTAGCCGGTCTACAATCGACCACCGCGCAACTCAAAGACCGAGCGACCCAAGCAACGGCCAAGGCCGGACGAGCAGCGTTATCCGTCGTCCTGATCCGGGACGTGACGAAAGCTCTGTTCACTGCGGCTATAGGCCTCTACTTGTTTGGGGCATACCTGCTTCTAGCGAAGTCCATGGATCCCGCGGCTGCCGCCTTTACCATCGGCACAGGGACCTTCATTGGGCTCGCCGCAGCGGGATGGTTTGGCCTCCGCTCCTTGCGCCGCAAGTTGGCCACCCGCTTTAGCGGTTAGCCTTGGTCGATGCTTCGTTATTCAGTACTTGGAACTGGTAGGTTAGTTTTCCCTGCATATCATACGGCGGATAAAAGCGCACGCGGCTGATCTGCTCCTTCATGCACGACACCACCTGGGCATCGCGTATCGTCCCCCCGACCTGTGCGATCTGCTGGACGGTCCCGGTGGCGGCAGAGAGACTAAAGGTAAGAGCTACGTCACCGGCAAGCTCCGGCTTGGCCTCAAGTCGGCTGGTGTAGCAGGTCCGCACCCGTGGCTCATTACCGCGCATGGCTTGCACCATGGCTAGGGAGTGAGCATTGTCCTTCAACAAATCAAGTCGGTAGAACATGCTAATCTGACGCGTCACGCGTTCCGTGGCGATGACGACCATCGAGTCAGGCTCCACCTCCCGAGCCCTAACGGCGCTACGACCGGTGGTAGACACCGTCGACTTGTGCGGCGTGGCGCAAGCAGCCATGACCCAGAGGACTACCGCAGCTGTAACTCTTCTAAATAGATCCGCCATGTGCGCCTCCAAACAACTATTCCCAAAAAGCTATCGGCGCCCCCTCACCCAGACCTAAACATATTTTTGTAACACCATGAAATGGCCTCGAAATTATTTGCTAGTTAGCGAAACGCCGAAAGGGGGCCAGCTGAAGCGGCGTGATTCATTCGCCGCCAAGTGACAGGTCAGGTCAGCCATGCTACCTTTGATAAGGACTATAACTTTAAAGACCGCCGCCTTATTTGCTCCGGCTTTGCATCTCCCCCGGTTCAAACTCGAGCCAACCTGCCCTAGCCGATCTTCACAAGTGAGCCTTAGATGTCCTTGGCCGCCCCGAAAAAAAGTTCGTGGCAAAAGCAGACCGCAGTCGTCATAAGCGATTCGCCGAATATGCATATGCTCCTAAGGGGGCTATTACGCCCCTATTCGTGGACTGTCAGCGAATCGACGCCATCGAGCAACATCGCAACACATCTGGTTAAGACCGGCGCGGCAAATCTGATCATCATCGATGACTCATTAAAATCTCCTGCCTACCTCAATGCGCGCTACCTGATGGCAGACCCAGTGACCCTGTGCACGCCGAAGCTGTCCTTCCTCCTCCCAGCCCACAACACAGAGGAACAAGCGATGCTCAAATTGGGCGT
Source organism: uncultured Pseudomonadota bacterium (assembly GCA_903928445.1). Taxonomy (GTDB): domain Bacteria; phylum Bdellovibrionota_B; class Oligoflexia; order Oligoflexales; family CAIYRB01; genus CAIYRB01. Next base: position 46,067 of record CAIYRB010000122.1, read on the forward strand.
CTCTTCCATCGTCTTCAAACCACTGACGCCGGCGAAGTTTGTGCCGGAATTTGCCGCTCTTATTCGCAACTGGGAAAAGGAACCGTATTTATCCCTACGCCGAACCAACTACCTGTATTTGCGCGGCGAAGAAACCAAGGCAGTCATGGCCCTAGCTCGACTCATGCAGATGCCCGAAGTGCACTCAACCTGCGCCCAAGCTGTCGCGCTGTACCTGCGCCGTTCGCAAAAGCTAAAGGAGGCCGAGAAGGTTTTACTCACTGCGCTAAAACGCTCCCCCCGCGAACTTGGTACGATCCTCGCCTTGGCCGACCTGTATTTGCATGCCGCCATGCCCAAGCTGGCACACAAGCTCCTGCTTGGTGCCCGGACCGCCTATAGCCAATCTATGGCCATGGTGCCGGATCTGGTACAGTCGGCGCTGCAGCTAGGCCAGCTAGACGATGCCATTCATTCGCTCAACCTTGTACTGAAGCGCGGCGATATCGATGAGATGACGCTGAGCTTTCTTGGCCGGTTGATGTACGCCGAAGGTCGTGAGGGTGAAGCCGAACGTCTGCTCAGCGCGAACGGAGGCTATTTCAAGAAACTCCACGCAAGCTGGCAAGCGGCTGACACACAGGGCACTGCAGCAACGGCACCCGCCGCCTTGCCCTCTAACGTGATTGCCAGCTGACAGGAGATAGGTGGCTGACTATCTGACATTTTGGCAGGCTAAAACTGCGATCTTTCGCCGGGAAGTAGCGCCTGACGAGCTATTTTATAGCACCACGATGCGGCCAAAGCTAGAGCGCCTCCTGCTGCAATGCAGTCAGCCAAATGGACTAATACTCGTAGTCGGACCGAGTGGAACGGGCAAGAGCACCATGCTCAAGTGGCTTTACGACACGCTGGAAGTCGCCAAGCATGAAGTTTTACTAACGACACTGGTGCGAGATGAAACGACCATGGGCTGGCTCACGCCGCGCTTAGCTGAGTTTATGGGCGTGGCCGTCCCAGCGGTGGGACCCGGCCATGACTTGACTCCAGCGATGCGGCGCACGGCGGCCACATTCGACGAATTGATCACTGAACACCTGAGCTTATTGGTAACGATCGATGCCGCGCATCGCCTAGTCACGCCTGAGTCATGTGGCGAGATCAATGCCTATCTTAACCTCCAAGCCTTGGCTGGCTCCTGTGTAACCTTCCTGCTTGCCGGCGACCAGCGTCTCAAACAGCTCATTCTCAGTATTCCAGAGCTCAGCACGCGCGTCGCCTTTACCTTGGAGATCCATCCGCTGACACGTACGGAAACGGCAGACTATATCGATCACCGGCTGCGCCATGCGGGCGTCACTGCAACCTTTGACACCGACGCGGTCGCTCTCATCTATGACCTCTCCAGTGGAATCGCAGCCTCCATCGATCATCTTGCTGAAGGTTGCCTGATCGAGGCCGCCTTCATGGACGTCCGCATGATCAGTCGCACCGTGGTCCAGGCCGCCGCCGCACAGATCTATGGCGATAAGCTCGGTGACAAGTCCGGTGACAAACCCAGCGGCAAGGTCCCGGGAGCTGCCCCCACCCACCTTTCTTCCCCTTCGGAGATTGACCCGGCAAAGCAGCAAACTATCCTAGGTTCCCCGTCTTGGTTAACCATGCCAATTAGCCAAGGCCAACCGACGGGTGGCGGTCCTTTCGACAGCCATCCGCATGACCCTAAAAGCCTCGATGCGGACACAGCCGGAGCCACAAAACCGATCGACTCTGGCATCAAGCTCACTTCTCTGTTCAAATCTGAGCCAGGCCGCAATCGGTCCTAAGGCTTTGGTCGCCTATGCAGTCGAGACTCAAAATTCTTGTCATCATCCTCGTAAGCTGCGCCATGGCCGCCTTCGCGGCCAACCTATTGGTTGACAATCCGTATACCCATCAATTGATCCGTATCGCCATCAATGACAAGCTCAAGCAGGACACCAACCTGTCACTGGACTTTAAGGCCATCAAGGTACAGTTGATCCCGCCTGGCTTGGATCTTTATGGTCTAGCGGTGGCGCCAGCACTTCAGCAGGCCGAACCCGTCTTGACGGTAGCACAGGTCAGAGCGAAGATTTCCATATGGTCCCTTCTGATGGGAAAGGCCAGATTATCCAGTCTAGACCTCAATGATTTATCCTTAGTCTGGCCGCCACCGTGGAACTTTCCAGGCTTTCTCAAAGAAGCGCAGACCGTCACCAGGGAGGCGACGAAGCCAGCAACCTGGCCGCCTAGCTTTGACCTGCCGATCGATCGCCTAGTGATTAAGAACGGCCAAGTGTTCGCCGAGCTGCCGAGCTTCAAGATCCCCGAACGCAGCAGCTTTAACACCTTGTCACTGGTCGGGTTCGATGCCGAAATCACCTATAAAAACTGGCGCCACATCGGCATAGAGCTAGGTATCAAAAGTATCGACGCCAGCGTCGGCGCCGTATCATTTTTAGAGAACACCGCTGTCGAACTGCACGGCGACCTGGTCGACCGACGCTTGAGTATCGACCAAATCCAGGCCAAAGGCGAGCGCCTGAGCACCGACGGTAGCGGCCACGTCGATCTACTCCCGGCCACCGAAAACAGTGAGATATCCGGCATTGCTGTCGCTTTGCAGAGTAAGGTTGAGGGTGATCTTACTTTGCTCGGTTCGCTTCTCGACATCGCTGATACGCACGGACCAGTGACCGGCACAGCTGCGATCACCGCCGAGATTCCGTTCACTGAAGGCGGTAAAGCCAGTTTCAAGGTGAATGGCCAGGGGCAGGTGCAAGGCGCCGTACTCGGTGGCTTTGGCTTATTTGACAGCAAGGCCGAGTTCGAAATCGACGACAAGTCGGTGCGACTGCCGCGCATCGATTTCATCGTCGGTGGGAAAAACGTCGGCAAGCTGTCCGGCGAAATCAAAATTGACGACGCCATCGATTTTGATTTTCACGGCAAGCCCTCTGGACTGCACCTCGTCGATTTATTCGAAGCCCTGGGCGTCACCAACAAGGACGCCGACCTCACCTTGGATAGTCCTGATCTACGCGTGCATGGCACTGGCTTCCCGCTGACCATTCATGTTAGCGCCAATGCCCGCGCCGCAAATGTGGTGATCCCGGCTTTGGGACCGCCAGCGGCTGCTTACCCTAAGTCACCCGTTTGCCAAACGCACCTGGCCATTGAAGTAACCTCCACGCAGGTGGATTTTACTGGATCTACAGCTGTCTGTGCCGCCGCAGACGGCAGCCATGCCTCACCCGCAACCGTCTCCGGCGGCATCAACTTTGGTGATGCCGCTGCCATCAATGTGCGCGTCAAATCCCCCACCTTAGACTTATCGCTTGGCGAATACTTCCTGCGGGTGCCGCTGGCAGGCACAGCCGCCTCCGAAACCTTCATCCATGGCCCGCTTAACCACGTGCTGGTTGACTCCAAGACCAGTGCAACTAACGTCACCGTGCTGCGGATTCCGTTGGGCGCGGTCGAAGCGCAGACGCAGGTCGATGCGCTGACGGTGTCATGGGATCACATTCACATCCAGCCCGAAGCAGGCGGCACGCTCGAGGCAAGTCATGGACAAATCGACCTAGGGGTCTTTGGCTACCCGGTAAGCAGTACCCTAATGGCCCAAGACATCAGCAGTGATACGGTCCAAAGCGTGATCAAGGCGGCAGGCCTCGAGCAAGATCTTAGCTTCGCCATCGCCAAGGCCAGCGGCGACTATAATGGCCTTATAGTCACGCCCTTGGCCTCCACCAACGCACGCCTGAACTTTTCTCTCAAAGATGCAACGCTCGGTGAAGAGACGCTATTCGATAGCGCCGACGGCATGATCAAGTCCGATGCGCACGGCTGGAGCTCCCCAAGCATCGTGCTCAGCCTCGATCAATTGAGTCTGAAGGCCAAGTTCAACCATGAACGCATTGCCGGCCACGGCCCTGCTGCCAACAATACTTGGGTCAACCTCGGACTAGGCGCTAAGGACCGCTTCAATCTTAGCTTCCAGACCATGGCACCGCCACCACATGCCAGAAATGGCATGCAACAAGAACCCATCGACAACCTGTCCGCCCTCCCCTTTGCTGGCGAAATCCTGGCAGCGAGTAGCATCCGCGGCGAGATCGAAGCACAGGGCGACCTATCCGGTAGCGTGGAGGATATTCAAGGTACGTTTACCACCAGCTTAAACCAAATCAGTGTGCTCGGAAGCGGCATGGCCAATATCAATGGCCGAGGCTTCATCCATGGGCAGCACGTGGACCTAGTGATGGACCAGGGTGGCAATGCTTTGGAGGGACGCCTATCGCTTGATCTGTTACGAAGCGGCGTCCCCTTTGACTGGTATTTCAGTTGCAATCGCATGGACCTGCGACTGCTGGGCACCACCTATTTTAGCAGCGACCCACGCAACTACCTCTATTTGTCTGGCGATTGGCGCCTGCACGGAACCTTTGCCGATTGGTGGCATGCTCAGGGCGAGCTCAACATTAAGGACTTGCGCGCCAACTATGTGCAGAATATCGGCGCCCAGACCAAGACCTTGGCGCTGCGCCAAGACAAGCCGACAAAGCTGCTATTCACCAGCAACGGATGGCACTTCCAAGATGATCATGGCCTGCTGCTCAGCGGCGCAGGTCTTCAATTTGGCTTGACGACTAGTGATAGCCACCCACCTGAACGCCTTGGCTTTAAGTTCTCTAGCGTTTTGGATATTAACCTGGCCAAAGAGTTCTTTCGTGAAGTCGAAACCGCCGAGGGCAAAATCTCCATCAACGGCGAGCTGCTTGGCCCAACCAGCGACCCACGGCCACAGGTCGTGATCAGCGACTTAAAGCCAAACGCCGAGACCATCGCAGCATGGAAGCCACTGAGTCTCGGCATTGCCGACATTCGTCCCGCCTTTCGCAATATCAGCCTAAACATCATCTACCGCGACGGCCATATCATTATCGATCGGTTTGGTGCCGACAAAGGCACGGGCAGCGTCCACGCATCAGGCAGCTTGAACGTGGCGAGTGCTGCATCGGATGAATCCCATCTCGACTTAAACCTGAATGATGCGACGCTGATCTTTCCCGTCGCCTTTCTCAAAAGTTTTGAAACACAGATGAGCGGCAATATAGTCATCTCCGGACAGGGGTTGCCGCTTAAGGTCGCCGGAGACGTCGTCATCAACCGCGCTCGATCGACGCGCGAAGTCGATATCCGTGACGAGATTATAAACGCTCTGAGGCAAAAGTCGATTGGCTCGGCCTTGATTCATGAAAAGCCCATGGTCACTTTGGACCTAAATGTATCAGCTAGTAAAAGCATCAATATCCACAACCGGAACCTCCAGGCAAAGTTGTCCTCTGATCTACATATCAAGGGTACCGACATCGCACCGATAGTCTCAGGTCAGATCGAGGTGAACAAAGGCAAGTTCATCTACAAGCAAGAATTTAATATAACCCGTGGCCTGGTGACCTTTGATGATCCGATCAAACCCGATCCGAGTTTGGATATCCTGGCACTTAGTGAGGTCGATACCTACCGAGTCTACATTGCGGTAAATGGTCGGGCATCGGATCCGACCGTGGAGTTTTCCATCGACCCACCAACGCGTGAAACCGGAACGCCGATTAGCAAGTTAGATATTCTGGTCTTACTGTCGAGCGGCAAGTTACCCGAAGAAGCGCGCGCCCAAGGCCAGGACTCACAAAATGCCGCAACATCGGAGGCCGCCAACTTGATCCTCGGACAATTTGAAGAGCCGATGGAAAAGCTCCTAGAATCCTCCGGGCAAAGCGTCGTGCGCAGCGTCTACTTCGACACCCACCCAGCACCCGACGGCAGCCCCGTGCCGCGCATCAATCTTCCTGTCGACCTGGGCGACAACATCGACTTTGTCCTGCGCACCGACCAGGTGACCAGCGAGGTGTCGCTCGAATATAACGTCAACGAAAGCATCGCCGTCTCAGGCGTCCGCGAAATTTCGCATGCCAAGGACCAACAGCCGACGCAGACGACCCCCGGTGAGATCGAAGGCGATTCGAAGGTCAACCTGAAATTTCGCTTTTCTTTTGAATGAGACCTAGCATGCGCCCGACGCATCTCCCTGGCGTTCTTAACTTCTACCTGCGTTGGGTCAGCCTCGCGGCAGTCATCGGCGTGTGCGCTGGCGTCGCTTCCGCCTGCTTTCTTGTCAGCCTTGACCTCGCCACAGCGTGGCGACTTAACTATCCTTGGCTCATCTATGGCCTTCCGCTTGGCGGCTATGTCGCCGGCTTCCTTTACCACCGGTTCGGCCGCGAGGTTGAGGCTGGTAACAACCTGATCATCGATCAGTTCCATGAACCGACTGCGACCATCCCATGGCGCATGGCTCCATTGGTACTGATCGGGACTCTGATCACCCACCTCTGCGGCGGTTCGGCCGGGCGCGAAGGGACCGCAGTGCAAATGGGGGCCTCACTCGCCGACCAATGGGCCAAAGTCTTCCAGTTTGCTCGTGCCGACCGGGAGGTGTTGCTCATGGCTGGAATGAGCGCCGGATTTGGCTCAGTCTTCGGCGTGCCCTTCGCCGGCATGATTTTCGGCCTAGAAGTTCTGGCTGTTGGCCGTCTTCAAGCCTCGGCCCTCATTCAATGCGCAGTCGCAGCCTGCGTCGCTCACTATACCACTCTAAGTCTAGGTGTTCAGCACACCGTCTACCAAGCACCGCAACTGCCAGGCTTTGACTGGCTCGCCCTGCTGTCCATCGCCGCATCGGGACTGGTCTTTGGCTGCGCCGCGCGCCTTTTTGGCCGTCTCAGCGAACTAATCAGCCACTATAGTAAGGCTTGGCTGCCATCGCTACCGAAGCGAGCTGCGCTCGGCGGACTTCTCCTATTAACGCTCTACCTAGCCCTGCCAGAGTTAGGTCGCTACAGCGGTCTAGGCGTGCCTGTCATCTCTGAGTCGCTTCGTCTTCCAGTGCATGCTTACGATTGGCTTGGCAAACTGGTCATGACCGCTTTGACCCTCGGCTTTGGCTTTAAAGGTGGCGAAGTCACGCCCTTACTTTTTGTCGGCGCCACCCTGGGTAATGCCCTGTCGACGGTCTTGCCTGTCCCGCTAGAACTGCTCAGCGCGCTAGGCTTGGTGGCGGTGTTCGCCGGCGCGGCCAACACGCCCATCACCTGCACGATCATGGCGATGGAACTGTTTGGCGGCTCGATTCTGCCATATGCCGCCATCGCCTGCTTCGCTAGCTTTTTGGCGTCAAGCCACCACGGCATCTATCCGGCGCAGCGCGTTCAATATGCTAAGCGGGCCTATATAAGTCGTACGTTCAAAGTGTTGCGTGGGCTGCCCAGGCGCATGCGGCGATTCGCTAAGCTTTAGTCCAGCTTCCAGCGCCTTTAGCTGCGACACTAACTTACTGTAATTATTGGCAAAATTATTACGCGCCTAAAGTTCTCTGGGCGACCTCCGAATATAGGTGCTGTACGGAGTCACGCATCACACTTGAACACTGCAGGAGCTAGCATGAAACTCAAAATCATCACTGGACTAACCATTGTGGCCGGTATCAGCGCCGCTAGCTGCGGCAAGAAGAAGTCTTCGTCGACCGACACGACAACGGCTGCCAGTGGCACGACAACGACAACAACGGCCGCAGCCGGCTCAGTTGTTTCGGTTTCAAGTTTGGCCTTAGTTCCTGACGCCGATACCTTTCTAAAGTCGACATCGACCTCATTGGCCGACTCCCTGGCTCTGGAAGATCGCGGCGACGGTTACAGCCTAGTCACCGGGACCCCGCCAAATTTCACCGATATCGCTGGCAGTTTGGCGAAGTATCTGACCGACGATGTCAGCACCCTATCAACGGCGATCGCCACAGCTAAAGGCAGTTCGGATTGGGACTCTTTGAAGAGCCAAGCAACGAAGTTCTTCGATGCCGAAGCCAAATGCGGCGTCATGGAGCACTCAGCGCACATCATTCAACGCCTACGCCAAGATACAGCGCCTCTATGCTTGCTAAAAGCAGCTGGCGCAGTTGGTGACAAAGTTTACAAAGTTGTCTCAGGTGATGCGATTTCCGACCTAACCCAAATCTTTGTACCAATTTCCACCGATAAAATTCTGCAGATTGGCCTGACAGACAAAAACCAGCCACATTATGAGATGGTCAAAATTACCGGCACCACCACCAATCCAAATGGCTATCACGCGGTGTACTCAACCTGCCTGAGCAGCAGCAAGAAGCCCTTCCGGCAAAACATCATCGATGTCAACAACACCACAGGCATCATGAGCTTCACCAGCACGGTGAACGGGGCGATCGATGACAAGGGCGCCAAACCAAATGCATTGTTTTCCCTTAAAGGCTACATCGTCTCCGACGGGGCAGGCGGCGCCGTCGCCGACACCAGCAAAGCCCGCAGTGTCGCTTACGCTGCTGCCGGTGGATTTGGCCAGTTGACCACGACTGAGCAAGGCGCCCTGACCATCACTGCTGATGAACTGAAAGCGACGTTTTTTAACTCCGAAACCGGTACTGACGGCAAGGGCAATGCCGCAACGAGGTCCGACAAATCCGTCCTTGATGTACAGTACTCGGGCACTGGGACCAGCGATCTGGTGATCGCTCAAGGCGCTGGGCGCAGCATCCTGACCATGGCTGGAACGGTCGGGGGCGTCGCTATTACTAACACCAATGATCACAGCATTGGCTTTGCCTTCGACAACACCCAGACCCCGCAGTACACGACGGTCACCAGCTCAACTTATTTAACCAACATCGCCTCGATTGACTTCACCACCGACTTGATCCTAAAAGCGACGGCGCCAACCGCACCGGACATGACGACGATCGACGACACCGGATGCACGGCGACGCCAACGACCGTCCTAAACTACGTGGACAAACCAGAAGACAACACTACATATGCCGCAGCCCTCGCCTCCTGCAACGTCTTCCCTGCGGAAAAGTCGGCGAATATGTGCGACGTACTGCGCAATGTTGAGCATGACATCAACGGTGCGCTGAAAGCACGCAAGGACGTCAAGGGTGACACTAAGTACTAATTGAACGCCCGAAGCAAGATCACCACTCGCCAGCCGGGTGGTGGTTACCACGCCGATGCTCGCTACTGGCCAGCATCGGCGTGTTTATTTTATGGGTTGATCTTTTCGGTGAGCCCTTCACTTGCTGGAGGCTTTCGCTCCAGCCAAAGGGCGGTATGACAGAGCTGACAGGCTGGTGCCCCAGATCCAGCGACGACTGCCCCATTTAAGTCAGCGCCGTGGCATAGGCTGCAGTTAGCATTCGGGCTAAACAATCCTGGCTTATGCATATAACCCTTGCGATCGGTCGTATGATCGCTAGGCGCCCGCGTCAGGTCACCGCTTTGATCCTGCCAATGGATGCCGTGGCAGGTGAAACACGACGGCTCAAAGTGTACCCCACCCTGCAGCGCCGCACCGTGGCAATAGGCGCAGTAGCGGGTCGCAGCCGCGGCCGGATCGGCATGCGAAATATTTTGGATCACCCGGGTATGCAGGCGCAGGGCCGATAGTTGCGCCGTCCGCGGCGGCGCCTCCTTGCGGCTGCAAGCAGCCTGCATGCCACAAAAGAGGGCTGCAATGAACAGCGCCCAGATTGGCATGAAACGAGCTAAAATGGTACCCTGGTGCATGGAAATTCACTTCGTTTTTAGCGAGTCTATCACGAACCAAGAGCTACCACTACCAACTCGGCCCGTAGCAACCTGGACATGCGCCTGGGTCGTGACCACCTTACTGCTATGCCTTGGCCATGGCAGCAAGGCGCACGCAACTCCGCTGATCGCCCTGCGCGAGGCGAATAACTGCGGTGGCTGCCACCTACCTGGTCGCGGCCAGCGCCCGGTCCTCGATCGTCGCTGCACCCTGGATTGCCAGGGCTGCCATATCGACCCTGCCGGTGCCGGCCCACGCAATCAATGGGGCTACTACTACGCGCAGGACCAGCTATCTTCGGTCAACTTCTTTAAGCCCATCGACCCCCTCCAAGATGATAGCCGTTTTGATATCCACTATGATGGCCGAGTGATTGAGCAGCAACTCGACCACGACCAACAACGGACCTATCCGATGAGCTCGGAGCTGACGCTTAGAGTCCGCCCCTTTGTCAGCTACGTCAATTTGATCTATCAAGCCATGCTGTTTGGTCGAGTTGGTGATCAAAGCTTCCGTGCTGTGCGCGGCGACCATCGCCGGATGCAGGAGAAGTTTGCGTTGATGATCGACAACTTACCGATGGACACCTACGTGCGCGCCTATCGCGGCGAACCGATGTATGGGCTACGTCGTCCCAATCATTCCCTGTGGATCCGTGAACGCATTGGCCTTGGCCAGTTCGCCTTGACCGACGCGGTCGAAGTCGGCGGGACGCCGAATGTACCCTTTATGCGCGCATCGTATATGCACGGCGACCCCTACGCCTTGCGCGAAGACCGACAGGTCGGCACCTCGGCCCACGGCGGCATGCGCGGCGTCAGCTATGGCTGGCATGTCAATGGCAGTGCTTGGCAGACCCAATCCGAAAAGGCCAAGATCGGCATGCGCGCACTTGGTGCAGGCCTAAAGCCGGGCCCATTTGTGTTGATGGCGGAGCGCAATTGGCGCAGCGTCACCGCCCTGAACAATCCCCAGGCCCAAGCCTCCTGGCATTCGCCCGACCTAAACGTCTGGCCATCTTCCGAGATCAGCGAGTACACGGCCGCATTCACCGGCCTTACCGGCTTTATGGCCGGAGCGGTCTTTGAAGAGCTCCACGATGCCTCCCGAGATAGCCTGCGCCGCAGCGCCTTTATTGATTTTCATCCGATCCCGTTTCTGCAGTTTGAGATCTGGCGGCGCTATGAGTCAGGCACGCGCCACCTGTTTGACACCCTGGCTGTCGCTCATCTCTATGCGGATTTTTGAACCGACGCTCTCTCATGCGTCGTGCTGACTAGTTGCTTAAGAACATGTCCGAAAATTCCGTGTCTCCCTACTTCCGCGTCTCTGTGGTTA
>CAIYRB010000123.1 GCA_903928445.1 uncultured Pseudomonadota bacterium
GCCGTAACATTACCCCACACATCATAGTCCATCCGCTGCGCCACCGTTCCATCCGTTGCATTTACGACGAGCCTCACGCTGCCTCTTTCGTCGCTGATGATGCGGTAGCTGACGCCGTTCTTGATCATGTAATCAGGGCTGCTTCCACTCGTCGCATACACATACTGCGCTGTCACATTACCACTCGCATCCACCATCCCGATCAAATGTGTACCATCCTGGTAAATCATCCCAGTCCAAGCCCCACCATTCGCCTGCCGCGCTACTCTCCGTCCAAGCCCATCAAGCTGATAGCTCACATTTTTGCCACCTGGCAGCGTTGCCGACATAAGTCGCCCAAACACATCATACTGATAGTTTGTCACATCCCCATTAAGCCTGCTGACCTTTTGCCTCAGCGCCCCACGTCCATCATAAGCATAGTTGTAAACATTGTCCGAAATCAGACGATCCTGATCGTCGTAGGTAGCGCCGTTATTTAGTCGGTTGCCATTCATATCATAAGTGTATGATGTGGTCTTAACACCGTCAAACACAGAAGCGATACGGCCAACAGAGTCATACTGAAACGTTCCTTGGTTTGCTGCATCTGTACCTACAGTTTCGATTCGCGATACTATCCGCCCCAAATTGTCATGATGAAGGGTAACGCCATTTATTGCACTGCCACCGCTACTGGTGCTCATGGACGCTAGGGCACCGTAGCTATCGTAGCTCCAAGACGTACCTAGCGATCCAAGTGCCGCAGATGCATACTGTCCATTGGATCCCCTGCTGAGGCTCAAGCCACCCACTTGCTGCAATATTCCATCATTATCATACGTGTAAGCGAAAGTGGCTCCGCCATCCAGACTTGCCGAGGAGACTTGGAACTGATTATTGTAGGTCCATCTCGCCATCGGCGAGACCCCGATGGTTGGGACGTTGCTAAACTGAGCGCTCTGCAGCAATGGGCCAGCCTTGACCACGTTCAGGGTAATCGGACCTGGTCCAGCAATGCTCTGTAGGTACTGGTGGACGTTATCGTATCCATAGGTGACGGTCCCCTCAGGACGAGTCTCAGACACCAGTTGCCCGGTGACTGGATCGTAACCGTAGCTGATTGGTAGCGCGGTACCTGAAACGTCTGGGAGCAGTAGCTGCGTTAACGACCGATCAAGGTCATAACTCAGCTTCGTACTTGCTTGAGACAGTCCGACTACTGCAGGCGGATCATATGATGCCAGCTGGCCGACTGGACTAAAGGCAAAGGAGTGCTCATTTTGCGCGCTATGACCTGGCGGCAACACTGCCGTGACATGGTCAAGGTTATCGTAAGCCACGCGCGTGGTGGTTCCAGCATAGGTTGTACTCGTAACTCGCCCTAAACTGTCACGAATTAAAGACGTCGTATTGCCAGTTGCGTCGGTGATACTGGCCACGTTGCCAGCGCCTGGTTGTCCAAGCGGTGCATAGTTAAAGCTCGTTGTACGGCAGGTCGCATTGGGAGCCTGGTCGCAGTTGGCTCCCTGTGACGCCTGGATGACCCGGCCATTGGCGTCATATGCGAGAAACAGCGGATAAACTCCAGGATCTTGCTTTTTGACAACCCGACCATCGGCGTCGTAAGTGACAACCGACTTATAACCGGCCGGTGATAGGGAGGTCACAGTACGATGCACTCGGTCGGTGGTCGTTAAGAATGTTTTCGCCTGGTCACCGTCTAACTGCACCGCGTCGGTCAGCAACGTGGCAGATAATGGGTCCAATGGGTCGGTCAGGACGGCAGTCTTACTGCGCGTCATTTGGTAGTGAGGCGCATTGGCGCCATAATATGGATCAATCGTTACCGAACTGGCGTAGCGACTATACGCACCAAATAGTGGATCATCGCTGTATTGGTAAAGCTGGATGAGAGTCGGAGTTTGGACCGAAGTGCGACCTTCTGTGGAGCTATAGTTGGTAAAAGTACCATTCGGATAGCTCGCTTGTGTGTAGACAAACCCATTTTCGTGAGTGTTCGTATTATACTGAGTGTTGCGGCCAAGTGCCGAAGTGAATACCTGGACAGCCTCGTAAGGGCCGTGCGGGTCAAAGCTGAGTTCTGGGTGCTCGGCGACTAGTGATGAGGCTCCGACTGGGTCGACAGCAGAGGCGATTTGACCCAAATTGTCATAGGTGTAGTGGCTCACTTGGCCGTTGGCATCGCGAAACGTCGCGAGAGTTCCAGTTTCCACCCCAAGCGCATTGGTCTGATAGGTCATCGCGATGACAGCCTGATTCGGCTGAGTTGCCGATGCTAGATAGCCCGAGCTATCGGTCACAAGCTCCGTTCGTTGACCGTAGGGTGCCACAATCGCTTTGGCGTTTCCTGACGAATCACGTTCGATGGTCGTAGCGAGGCCATTGAGGTCTGTTACCGAGCTAAGCAATCCTTGGTTGTAGCCGAACGTGTAGATGGCCTTGCCAGTGACCGAATCTAGCGTTCTTTGGTGGATGCCGCTTTGGTCGAAGACATAAATTTCAGTGCCGTCTGATGATACATCGCCGAGCGCCAGTTGCGTACGCCATATACTCTGCTGGTCGTCAAAGACCACGTTGCCTTTGGAGTCGATCCCGAAGGTGCTATTGATGAGTAGTGCGCTACGAGAAGATGAAAGGTTTGGTAATAGGGTTGTATAGCTCTGGGTAATATTGGCTCCGAAAGAGCCGACATAGTTAACGACGGAATTTCCAGCGACGACTCCCCGGATGACAACGCCATCGAAGAAGTAAACCGTTCCGTCCTTCGCGATATTGACATCTCCTGGAAATATGGAGCAAATATCGTCTGCATCGACAGGCCCGCCTATTGGATATTTGCAGCTGGTTTGGTGAGGATATTGACCTGCAAAAGCATCGATCAGACCATCCGTGGTGATCCTTCGAATCAGACCAAACTGTTTGTCGGCCACATAAATGGAGCCATCCTTGGCAACGGCGAGCCCAATTGGTTGCATTGGCGCATTGATAGCGGGCGAGCCGTCGCCGTTGTCTTCTGAGCCGTCGAAGGTTCCTAGGCCGGCAATGGTGCTTAAGATGCCTGTTGGGCTAATTTTACGAATGGTTGTGTCCGTCGTGAAGTAGACGTTGCCAACGTCATCGACGGCCAAGCCATTGACGTGAGGCAGGATCAATGCGTCTGTGGCCAGACCATTGTCCCCAGATCGAACGTTGACCTTAGATGGATCGTCATTGATCTGCGGACCCCGACCGGCGACCGTAGTCACCATGCCGGTTGTCGGGTCGATTTTTCGTATGAGTACAGACTCATAGCTGGTAAGAGCGCATTCAATGAAATAGACGGTACCGTCGCCACTAACACGCACCAGCGCCGTCGTCGTGCTGCACTGACCTATCGACGTCGATGTGGCGAGAACATGATCGGCTCCGTACGACGAACTATCGCCGTTACCGGCCACAATGGATTGATTGCCATCGGGTAAAAATTTGACTAGATGGTTGCCTGATGCCCCTCTCACGATGGTATAAATCGAGTCATCTGGACCGACCGTGATGCCTGATGCCGTGTAGGTGCCCAAGGTGACCGGATACTTGTAGTCTACTGCCGTATTGGGAGCTTGAGCGAAGCCAAACAACTTGGTCAAAACCAGGTTGTCTATCCGCCCACGCCTCACACTGCCATCGCCGAGATAAATGATATTATTGGCGACATCTTTGAAGTGCTGCGGGCTAAAGAACCAGCCACCTATCTTAGACCGAGAGGGATCGATGGCAGACACAGCGCCTAGCAGTGCAGACCATTTGCCAACGACTGTGGTTGGTGCTGCTTTACGCACTAAGCCTGAATCTGTGCCGCCGGGTTTGGCCCAACTGACGAGTTCGGTAAGGAACTGCGATACCTGGATGAGGTAACTCTGAGGATTGATATGATGGGTAACGGTAATCTCAGCTCGGCTACCGCCGAGAACCTTACGGCCGAACTGGTCCAGACCGTCCCAAATAAATGGATAGACGTCGCTAGTAGCCGGCGCACCGTCGATAGTCGTTCGGTAGCGCTTGCCTTCGATGTCGACCTGCACATCTACTTTAACAACATTCGAATCGATGAATTGACCGGTTTCGTTTTTGGAATCCGCATGTAGTGACCCTACCGGGATATCAATCTCATACGACTTGATATATCCGGGTACTCGGTCACTTTGATAACTCAAATAAAAGTTTGTGCCCGCGACTGGAATCGCTTCATTGAGCGACCTTTTTGGCACATCAATGATTGAGTGAGACGCTTGTCCAAAGGGGCCAGTGCCAGGTCCATTTCCACCATTGCCACCACCGCTGTTGCTATTGCCACCCGAAGCGCCGTTACCATTGCCTCCACCAGCAAGGCAGCAAGCTTCTGTACAAGGGCCCACGGCTGGAACCGGGTCGCACCCAGGACCTCCCTGGTTGCATCCGTTTGGCTTATTCGTAGCTGTCAAAGGCGTACCATAGGAGAAGTTAAAGTCGTAGGGGGTGAAGTGCCTGATCGGAATGCGCCAGAACTCCTGACCTACCGCGAAGGTCGAGGCGAGGGTGGTCAATTCGCTGGAAGTCACGCCGAGCCATGTTTGATGATCAGCAGTCGCCGGCGCTTGGTCTGGGGTCACGCTCAGCACGGCTTTTCCGTTAGTGATGGTGAGAATTTTGACAACGATGCCGTCGTCAGATCCCTTCCAGTAGTGTGCAGCTTCATCATAATAGCCGGACGGTACAACCGTACCGACAGGAAAGTTTAGGAAGTTGTCGACGTAGGTATAAAGAGGCTGTGAAAATTCAACCCTTTGCCCTTCGGCCGCTTCATCAATCTTAAGATCGACAGCGTATGTATACTTTGTATTGGGAGGCAGCCGACCTGGCATCGCAAGCGGACCATTTGGACCAATGGTGAGTTCATTGGCGCTGACGGTGATTGTCGAAAGTCCTCTCTTAGCGATGCTTCCATCGGCATTTTTAACGGTGACAACAGTCCTGCTTGGCACCAGCATGGTCACTTGTCTCGGCCCATCTGCGTCGACGATCACGCTACTTTGGGCCACCGATACGCCGTTGCCGCCGCCTCCTACGGTAAGTACCGTCTTCTTGGTGTCGAGTGGTCTCATGATGAGATCATCAACCCAGACGAAATCGCCCATAGGAACATCTACCCTACGCTGACTCGCGATGAGACCAGGTTTGCTGAAAGCCACGGCATAACCCAAGCCGCCATTGGCCGCCAAGTAGTAGTCACCACACGCGGTCGTTGTCGTTGACCCAAACCCTGGATAGTCTGGTAGGGACACGACAGCGCCGATGACGGGTGTCCCGTCAAAGTTCATGACGCGGCCGCGGATCATCCCGGTGCGGACGGGATCTAGTAAGGTTGTCAGACCAGACTGGTTAGGAAGTAAAAACCTGATCTTGTCGAAAAATGATATGAGCGTGCCATCAGCTGGCGCGGCGAGCGCTGGTGCGCTCGGTAGATTAGATTTCAAGCAGTTTTGAAAATCTTCTTCTTTGAAGACCACGGTCGTCGAGATACCACCACCACCTGAGCCGCCAGGATTACCATTGGGCTTATTGTACGCAATCGTGAACAGCGGCGAGGCGAGATTGATGTTGCCTGCCTGGTCCTGAGCTAAGCCAGCGGACACCCGGGCGGTGACCGACGCGGCAACTGGAGTTAGACTGGCCTGGTAGTTGGCACCGCTGCCGGTAAACCCTGTGATACTGGCCCCAGTCACTGCTAGTGCGGCTTTGGTAAATCCAGTAACCGGCTTGCTGAAGGTGATGTCGATTGGTATGGGCGACGTGCTCGTTGGACTAGAGAGTGAGGAAGTGATCGCTGACGTTGGAGGAACATTATCGAAGATATAAATCACTTTGTCGCTGCCAATATTGCCAAAGCTATCGGTAGCGCTCAGCTGCAATTCATAGGTCCCAGCGCTACTGGCGGTAACTGCGGTGGTGAGCGAGGAATTTGATGAAAAGGCAATCGTGCCAGGACCGGAGATCTTGGTCCACAACAAGGTAACAGCATTCGCATCAACCACAGATCCATGCAGTGTGACTGGAGCCGCGGCGAGGATGTCGTTTCCTGCTGACACTACGGGCGGTGTGCCGTCCTTTGCGATCGTCACATCGGTTGAGCTTACATTGCCTGCCATATCTTTAACGAATAATCGCGCCGTGAAGATGCCATCGCTAGGGACAAACACGGTCGGAGACAGCGAGTTGCCGTTGACGAATGTGAGGGGCGTGAGTCCACCGACGCTTTGCCATTGGTAGTTCAGGGGGCCGAGGCCAATGGCGGTGGCCATAAGGCGAACGGAGCTAAGATTCGTATAAATAGTTTGGCGTGTTGAGACTACCGGGGGTGTTGTGGACCAAGTGACATTAGTACTTGCGCTTCCCATATTACCGGCTAGATCGGTCGCAACGAGTCGCAACACAAATGTACCGTTGCTGGCTGCTGTGATGGTCGGCATCAACGCTTTAGCATCTGAAAAAGTAATGCCTACCGCAGGGGTAGCACTCCATTGGTATGTGGTCGCCAACGCACTCATCACTGATGCGGTAATAACAACGGGCTTGTTAGTGTAGATGGTGGAAGCCAGAGTCACGATGGGCTTGGCGGTTGCCCAAGTGAACTTGAAACTGGTCGATGCTTTGATTCCAGAGATTGTGGAGGCTGTCACCGTCACTTGGTAGACGCCGTCGACATCGGCGCTTATCTTGGTGGTCGAGCCGTTCGAAGGTGCAAACGTTAGATGCCCAGGCCCACTTGTTTGCGACCACTTGGTCGAGTAGGTCGCGTTACTGGTGATCGCGGCAGAAACCTGTTTGGGCACGTTAGTAAGCACATCTGAGATTGCGGCGATTTGAATGGACGTAGCTGCGGGCATGGTCAGAAAGGCCTCGGCACCAGAAGACACCCTTTTGGGGCGGCTAGCGCTCACAGCACACAGGCGAAACATGACCATTTCCAGGGGTTTTAGGCCTGTGACTCGGTATGATGAGACCATCCCAAGGGCAGTTGAGTCGACCCGCGGAAACCTACGATGATCCTCGTCCTCGCCTTCATCGTCGTCGTCATGGTTTCTGACATTGCGATCAGAACCTAGGTAGAAGCGACAGTTTTTCGGTAGCCGCAGGTTTTTCGACGAGACCTCATGGAAGGTCAGGAGGATGTAGCCTCCAACGCCGGCGCCTGCTGACTTCCAGGTAAGATCCGCGGTCGTTGACGATGTGGCGGTCGCCGTGAAAGACGAGGGTGCATTAGGTCGACGGGCTTTCGGCTGCAGGACGTCCAAGAAATCACGCAGCGTCAGTGCCGAAGCCGTGTTGCTGAAAGAAAGAGTCAGTAACAAGGCCATCAAAGGGCGCTTTAGCATATGCGTCGTTCCGATCGTGATGGAGGTCGAGTTGATCTTCACCCTGTGCGCACTGACCAACGAACATGATGGATGTCGTTTCGGCGGATGGTCGGTAGAACTTTTGAGAAAAACAAAAGGAAGGCCGATCGGCGCGATATTAATGGTGTTTTGGGGTGCAGCTTAAGTTGAATTAGAGTCCAAAAATCAGTCGAAAAAGGAATGCGTGGAGCCAAAGTGGGGCTTAATGGGGACAAGTGTCGTATCCGCTAGGACCACGCGTCGGAGAATGTTGCGTCTGTGCGTCGTCTCGCCTTGGCAGTTCTCATGGAAGTGCCGGCCTTTAAAAGTATTTGAACATGCGTCAGCACCGACGCGGCTGATTTGCCGGGTGAAGTCATGGGACATCATTGAGAGCGACCTTGTTCGCTAAGGCGGACTCGGTTAATCGGTAACATAAGCATCCTCCCTGCTTGAGCCAGGAAAATTACCTGCAAGAACCGTTCATAAGCGTCTTCAACCCAACCTTGGCCGCCCCCTAGAAGGCCGCCTGCCGAAGCTCCACAGACCAATGACCAGCGCCAGCACCAGCAGCTGCGGCACCAGGGTTTCGTAGGTTGGAAAGAGCCCCAAGGTTTCAAAACGCAGCGCCGCCAGCGACGTGGTGACGCTCAGTGCTCCAGTCTCTTGCAACGCGTGCAGACCTTTGCCGGTGAGGATCACCGCGAGCAAGGCCATCACCACGGCAGAAAAAGCGAATAGTTTACGCACTGGGATCCGCGCGCTGAAGCGCAGCAAGGCCCACGATGCGAGGATGATCAGCGCCAGGGTCAAGAACACCCCAAGGGTCAAAGCCGAACGCGCCTGCTCGCCGCTGTCCAGCCAGATGGTCCGTAGGAAGAGCACCGTCTCGAAGGCCTCGCGAAATACCGCCAGAAAGGCGATGCCGGCAAGACCAAGAAAGCTGCGGTTTTGCACCGCGGCGCGGACTTTGAGCCGCAGAAAGCGGTTCCAACGCCCGATTTCGGTGCGACTGTGTAGCCAGAAGCCGACGATGAGCAGCACGACGACCGCGAGCAGCGAGGTCACGGCTTCCATCATTTCCCGCTGTGCACCGCTGATTTTGAGCAAATAGCCAGAGAATATCCAGGTGACAAAGCCAAGGCCAAGCGCTGCCAGCCAGCCGCCGTGGACCCACAGCGCTGCGCGCTTGGAGCCCGAGGCGCGGATGACACCGAGCAAGGCCATAATCAAAAGGACCGCTTCAAAGCCTTCACGCATGAGGATCGATGCAGCGGCCACAAAGGCGACGCCTGGCGACAGGTCGTTGTGGGTGAGCAGCGCTTCGAGCACCGCGATCTGTTCGTAGGCAGCAGCAACCACCGCCTCCACTTGGGCGAGCGGCGCCTTAGCCTCGATCGCTGCCCGTACCGCAGACATCTTGGCCTCGGCCGTCATCGAGGCATCAGGATTTGATGCCTTGACTCGCGGTTCGACCGGCTCGATTCCCTCCAGGTAAGCCTGCAGGGCTTGGGTTTTGGCGGCGCCGAAGTCGCCGCCGCGGTAGGCGGCGAGCGCCGAGTTGAGCAGGGACTTGGCATGTGCCAGGGCAGCTTGAGCGTCGGTCCCCGAGTCGGAGATCGTCGCAACGGGTGGCGTGTTGGCTTGCCAAGGCGGTAGTTGGCGCCCAGGCAGCAAGGATAAGACGTAATACGAGACATGCCAGGCATCAGCATCGGACAGGGCCGGAAAGCTCGGCATGGGCGTGCCTGGGATGCCGATGCGGACGGTGTTAAACGCATGCAAGGGCGTGACGTTGTCCATCCTCGCGCTGTCCAGGAAATTAGCCGGCGGCGGCTTTAGACCGGTAGCGCCAGGGCCATCGCCGCGCCCCTCGGCGCCATGACAAACGGCGCAGTTTTGTTGATAGAGGAGCTTACCGCGCGGCAAATCCGGCTGCGTGAGTGGACCGATCTGCAGGTGGACCAGCTTGATCACCTGGTCTTGCAGGCTGTGGGCGAGCGTGGCGACGTCTTTTGGCTCGGCCTTGTTGCCGATGAGCGCAGCCAGTTGCTCGACGCCCGAGATGACCTCAGGGTTGGCCTGCAATTCGGGCAGCTGCCGACTGGTCAAGGCGGCCGTGTGACTGAACTCAACTTGTTCGTTATACTCGCTGGACGATAGCACTTGGCCTCCGGGACCAACGGCGCCAGGATAGTCTCGGGCAAGGTAATCGAGTAGGTGCACCAGCAGCCGTGGTGATGGCAGTGAGGTCGCGGATTCGGCGGCCGCAGCCGAGCGAGTTAGGGGCAGCGACAGCATCGATGATAGGACTAAGAGGCAAAGGGATTTGTGCATAAAGGTCTCATGCCAACACAAGCGGTGAAGGATGCCGGTGCGCGTCCCGGCGGGCAAGGTCATCCAGGGGGTGAGAATCCTTGAGAACGATTTTCAATATCATAACACAGGGGGCCTGTCTTGGCTTATTGGCCTTGGTGGCGTCGGGCTGCGATAGTCTTTACTATCATCCGGATCAGGTCGATTACCTGCGGCCGGACAAGCTAAAGCTCAGCTACCAGGAGCATTACCTGGACGAAGCCGATGGGACGCGGCTCAGCCTGTGGCATATCGCCCCAGCAGCTGGCAAGGACCGTCGGGCGGTGGTCGTGCATTTCCATGGCAATGCGCAGAATATGAGCGCGCACTTCCTCTACGTCGCCTGGTTGGCCAAAGCCGGGTATGACGTGGTGACCTTTGACTATCGTGGTTACGGGCGGTCAAGCGGGGTGCCTGAGCGCGCCGGACTGTTCCGGGATGGCCGCGCCGTGCTCGACTGGGTCCGAAAGGCGCCCGAGCTGCGAGGCAAGGATGTGATCGTCTTCGGCCAAAGCCTAGGCGGAGCCGTCGCCACGGTCGTGGTGGCCGAGGCTCCTCCTGGTCAGGTCAAGGTCTTGGCCGTGGAGTCCACCTTTGCTTCTTACCGAACCCTGGCTCAGGCCAAACTTGCTGATGTTTGGCTGACTTGGCCCTTTCAGGTGCCCCTTTCCTATCTGATCAGCGATGATGATAGCCCGCTTGCCTATGCACCTCGGCTACGGCTGCCCTTTTTGTCCATGCACGGGACCGTCGATCCGGTCATTCCTTTGGCCGAGGGCAAGGCCCTCTACGATGCGGCCGGCTCCAAGGACAAGGAGTTTTGGTCGCTGCCGGGCGAGGGCCATACTCCCGCCTTTGCTGCCGAAGAAACGCAGTGGCAACAGCCATTTATCAAGTTCCTTTGCGACCACGCCGGGCGCTGCTAGGGGTAAAGGCGTGGTGGCCGGGGCACCCCCAGCTGGTTATTGCTGCCTTCAGGGGCCGCGCCGGCTGCGGGCGGCTGCCGGCTTAGGCGTATAGAACTTATTAATTTAGAACACTTAAGTGCGCCAGGGCCGCGGCGGTAAAAAAAAAGTGTGTAATAGAAGAATCATGGTCTTACTGTGCACGTAGTTTTTTGGTAATAGGTACGCCTGTTAAACGCAAACAGGGGATAAGGATCTATGAAAGCTGAAACTACAGAGCATGTTTTACGGCAAAAAATCGTTGGTCGCTTTCTGCGCGAAAAGCGTTCGAAGGCTGGCCTCACCCAATGGGACGTAGCGCATCACTTGAAGTACTCCACGGCGCAGTTCATCAGCAACTGGGAGCGCGGCGTCTCGTTGCCACCGCTCGAAGTGCTGCCCAAGCTGACGGCGTTGTTTGGCGTCGTAAACAGGGAATTTATCGACACCATGCACCACTACCAAGAGCAAGTGTTGAAGCTGGACAAAAAGCACTTGGTCGAAGCCTTTCGTCACGGCACGCGCTAGTCCGTTAGGCTTTAGGCGATAGCTTGGACCTGAGCGCGTTGGTGAGTGGCGCGGTCAGCTAAGTAGGGCGACGAGATCGTCGCGACTTAGTGCACTGAAACCGGCACCCGCGTCATCAACCGCCGCTCTGGCTAAGCCGCGCTTAGCCGCCTGCAATGCGAGGATCCGCTCCTCGACCGTCCCCAGAGCGACCAGGCGCTGAATCAGCACTGGTCGCTCTTGGCCGATGCGGTGGGCGCGGTCGGCCGCCTGGTCCTCAGCGGCGGGGTTCCACCACGGATCGGCGATGATGACGTGGTCGGCAGCCGTGAGATTTAATCCGACGCCCCCAGCCTTGAGCGACATGATGAGTACTTGAGGGCCATCTGGCCGTTGGAAGGCGGTGACGATCGCTCCGCGATCCGAGGTGGAGCCGTCGAGGCGCAAATAAGTGATGCCGGCTTCGTCAAGCGCTGGCTGCATGAGGTCTAGAAAGCTAGTCCACTGCGAGAACACCAGCGTCTTGTGGCCGTTCTCGCCGCTAGCGAGCAAGGTGGCAATCAGCAGCGCCAGCTTCGCCGAACTTTCGCCGTGGACGCCAGGCAGTAGGTCAGGGTGGCATGAGGCCTGGCGCAAGCGAAGCAGCGCTTCGAGTGCGGCGAGCACCGACCCTCCTGCTGCGAGTTTGTCGAGCACCTCCTGCCGCGTGGCGGCCAACACCATGTCGTAGCGAGCGCGCTCGGCTGGCGATAGCTCGGCGTATAGCACCGTCTCGGTACGCGCTGGCAAGTCGGCGGCGACGTCTTGCTTAAGCCGGCGCAGAAAGCACGGTTTAATCCGCCGCCGCAGCGCGCTTGCGCGTAGGGCATCGCCGTCCATGATGGGTTTGGCGTAATGCTCTTGAAAAAACCGTCGGTCACCTAACAGTCCGCGGTTTAGTAGATGCATCAGGCTCCAAAGATCTTCGAGTCGGTTTTCGACCGGTGTTCCACTTAGTCCGACGCGAAAGGCGGCGTTGATGCGCGCGGCGGCAAGGGTGGCCAAGCTGTCAGGATTTTTTAGATTCTGGGCCTCGTCTAAAACCAGCATATCCCATGCCTGATCAGCCAGAAGGTCTTGGTCTAGCCGCAGCACGGCATAGGTCGTTAAGACCACATCCGCTCGCCGATCTAGCTGCCGCGTTGGACCATGGTAAACGCAGCGCTTTAAATCCGGACGAAATTTGTCGGCCTCTGCCCGCCAGTTAAACAGCACGCTGGTCGGTGCGACGACCAATGTTCGTCCCTTCCCACTTGGCGGCATCACGGCGAGGGCCTGGAGCGTTTTGCCGAGGCCCATATCGTCGGCTAACAAGGCGCCAACGCCCAATTCCTGGAGGGCGCTGAGCCAGTGGACGCCATCTTCCTGATAGCTGCGTAGCGTCGCCAGGTGGAGCTTAGACCGCGCTCCTTGGGGGCTGGAGGTCGTTGCTTGCTGCAGTTTGCGACACAGCTGGCTCAGGCCATCTGGAAGGCTCTGGCCAAAACTCTCGCTGACTTCGGCGAGGAGTGGGAGAGCTGCGACCGGTAACGGTTTGGTGCCGTCGCCGCGAGCCGCCAGGAAGGCCAGCAGCCGTTCACCGTGTGTGGCGAGCCACGTCGTGGGCAAAGGCGCCATGCCGCCACCGAGCAGCGGCACCATTGCGTCGCCACGGCGCCAGGCCTGCAGGACCCGCCCTGGGTCCGCACTCTTGGCCTCGCCACCGGCTTGAGCCGAGTGAAAGCCCACACTGCCGCCTTGGGCCTGGGACAGATGCGGCGACAGTTCGGGATAGACGGTAAAATAGGCCTTGCCATTGCCAGTTGTTGGCAGTGGAAAGGCGGCTAGTCGCTGCACAAAGCGCACCGCATCGGTGCTACTTAGATGCACGAGTTGATCGACCTCAAGCTGCAGCCGACGCCTGAGCTCGTCTTGCAGTCGCGATTCCTCGCCTGGGTCACGCCTTGGTACACGGTCTCCAGAAAGCAGCCATTGGCCGTGTTTAAGCCGCCCCACCGATGGTTGGCCATAGTGCAGCTGGGCTTCCACCGTCAGGCCATCAACCTCGGGCAAAACCTGTAGGTCCAGCTGGATATGAGCCCAGGCTGCGGTCTCCGCCTGCGGCAGGTTACGCGCTCGCGACGAGACGGGCATCAGTTGAAGTAGCGCTGGCAAGAGGTCTGAAGCCACACTGGCGAGTTCGCTGCGTGGGAAAAACCGGCCATCTCGTACCAGTTCACGCTGCGCCGGGGTCAACGCCGGGAGCACGACAGGTCGCAGCTCGGTGCCACAGAGTGCGACGCCATTGGCAAATAGTTCGCTGATGGCCTCGTCCTGCTGGATCTTGACTCGCACACCTGGTCCGTCATCGACGGCCAGGGCGGCCAGGCCGACTGGTTTGGGGTTAAGGCGGATGGTCTGGCCGTCAAGCTGCACATCTAGGCCATCGACCGCGAGGGCTTTGAGCAGCGCTGGCCATCGCGCTGCCGGTAACGCACCGCGGCGGTCGCTGGCCAGCGCCGATTCGACTTGCATATCCCCAGCGGTAGCACTGACTGCAGGCCCCTTGACGCGGCCCGTGGTCAGCGCCGTTAGCGCCGTGGTCAGCAAGGTCTCGGCCTGCGCATCTTTTATATAGCGTTCAAACTCTAGACCCTGAGCGCTGCGCCGTAGTCTATAGATGAGCTTACCGCTGCCGAGCGCCGAACGCGGCAGCTCTTTGCCGGCTTCGCGAGCGCGCTTAAGCGCGATCACAGCGGCGACGACGTGAGCGCATGGATCATCGTCGCCGCCGCAGGAGCAGTGCCAGTCGCCATCGCCGATGGCCAAGGTGACGATGGGGCTGACGCCGCCGGATTTGTTGAGCACCCGCAGCTTTAATTCGCCGCCTTGCTCGCTGTCGCCGGTGACCGCATCCAGGCGTGCGAGTTCGACGCCCTTAGACCAAAGGACGGGGCCAGCTTCGTCGCGGATGCGCTTAAAGAACGATTCCAATTCCATCAGCGGACTTTTAGCACAAACCGTGGATGACTTTCCAGCCGCTTGCTGTGTCCTTGGTGACTCCGTGGCAGATGTAGTCCGACCCGACGTCTAGCTGGAAACAGTGCCAGGACTCACCGTCGAGGGCCAGAACGGCGCTACCGGTCATCCGTTCCATGGGTAGGTTTAGGCCTTCGCCACGGCACTTGGCGACGGCCTCCTTTTTCGTCCAAAAGGTGAGCAATTGTCGGTCTGGATTGGCGGCGGCGGCGACTTCTTGCAGCTGGGCATGGTCCAGAGTCGCGGCTAGGTCGGCGATTGGCACGGGACGAAGGCGTTCCACGTCGATGCCGACCCGGGTGCCCTTGGCCATCGCACAGACGACGACGTCGCCGGAGTGCGAGATGTTAAAATTCAGGTCAAGATGCGGCAGGAACGGCTTGCCGTAGGTTGTATATCGGAGGTTGTGTAACTCCCCAGCGCTGTGGCCAAACAGCTCGAGACCCTGACGCAGCAGGAGGCGCCCAAGCAGTGAGGCACGCTGGTCGGCGCTGCGCTTGCGCGTCAAGATCCGCTGCTGCTCTGCCAGCGGCAGCGAGCTCAGATCGGCGGCGAAGCGTGGCCCCGCCCAGGCTGCAGTGGAGCTGTACAGTACCAGTACCGAGCCTTGTTCTTGGCGCGGACTTGGGGGCGTTACTAGGTGTGAGTGCGGACGATTCAAATGGCCACCACATAGGTCACGGAATAAACCGGACTGGTCTCGGTCACGGTGTTGAATTGGACATAAATGGTGTGGATGCCGACGGTCGCTGGTAGTGCATAGCTGTTCACCGTCGCCGAAAAGGCCTGAATAGCCGTGGCCGAGGTCGGCGGAACATCGTTGCTCAGGCGCATGCCGGTGACGTTGGGCAAGGCGGTGAGGTTAAGCGTGGCCGAGGTCGCATCGACGGCGTGAACGGAGGTGATCCCGTCGACAGTCGTCACGCCAAGGGTATTTTGCGGGAAGGCTAGTGAGATCGCCTGCATCGTCGTGGGGAAAGGTTGGTAGAAGACGTTCTGGCAGCGAGCGTTGCTGTAGGTGCCGAGTTCGGTGTTGGAGAAGTTGACGCAGATCATATGGGCGCCAGCGCCGCTAAGGATCCAAGGATAGGTCGCTGCCGTTGGCTGCGACGGAACTGCGCGCGTGGCTGTCGGCTGGGTGCAATTCGGGGTCGAGGCGAGGCAGTCCCAAATCTGCATAAACGACTGGCCAACGCCGAAGTTTTGCGGCGTGGTGATGTTTAGCTGCACGTTCGGATTGGCCGAAGCTAGGATTGGAGTACCGCCCAGATCACTGATGACTAGACCACCGGAGTTGGGATTGTCAGGCTCGATGCTAACCGTTTGCTGGTAGACCGAGGACGCAGCTAAATTTGAATCCTGGAACTGTACATAGATCACCTGCGCCCCAGTGCCGTTGACATGGTAGTTGAAATTGGGCACCGGTGTCAGCCACGAGGTGGTCGGCAGGAGGGATGCGGTGACAAGTAATAATGGCGATTCAAAGATGCGAAAGCCGATTGCATTTGGTGGCGCCTTCAGGTCGATATTGATCATGGGCGATCCCGTCGTCACGGGCCCGTTGATGGTGAATCCGCCAGATCCAGTCGGGAAGGGAATGACATCGACCGTGTGTTTGTAGACCGGACTCACCGCCAGGTCCAGAGTTCTAAACTGTAGGTACAGGGTCTTGCGGCCGATCGAGGTGAAGGTAAAAAAGCTTTCTGGCTGCACCGCAAGCCAGGTGTTTCGGGTGAATGGCGCGGTGCTGTCGGTGACCGCTGGGAAGATGACGTTGACGTTACTGGTGATGTCGGCTTCCCACATCTGCATTTGGTAGGCGTTGGGGACCAGGCTCATATTGATCGACATCTGCGCCAACCGACTTGGTAAGACATCGATGCCACCATTAAGGGTGAAGATCGCGTCGCTGTCGGCGTCGGGAAAGATCTGGAAGGTCGCGGTTTGCTGGTAGGTCGGGCCGACCACCGAGTTGGCGTCCTCGAATTGCAGATAGATCGTGCGTAGACCGAAGGCGGCGGCGACACCGGTGACGGCGTCGCGTGTCTGGCTAAACACCCAGCTTGAAGTTGCCGCCGTGGCCTGCCAGGGTGCGCCGCCCAGGTCCGCGGGGGATTCAGCCAGACGCATGCGATGAGCGGCGGCAGGGACATCGATATGCAGCACCGCAGTGCGGCTCTTAACGACGCCCGAACCATCTTCGATAACAAAGCCGGTGCTGTTCGCGTACTGATCGATGACCACTGCCAGTTGCTGCATCGGGCTGATCGTCTTTTGTGCGGCGTCAGTGAATTGGTAATAAATGACGTTGCCGCCATCTTTGGCGAAGTCGAAGTCAAAGCTGGTGCCTAGCCGGTGCCACGTCGCGTTGCTCAAGTTACTGGCGTCGGCTGAGTAGCGAATGAACGCTGCGGTGGCACTGCCGATCTCGGCGAAGGTGCGCTGGTAGGGATGCCCTTGCGCGATGAGATCGGCGATAGGAGTGACTTGGCTTAAGAGGATGACGCCGTACACCCCAGTGGCGGGAAACAGCACTAGTGGGCTGGCTAGGGTTTTGGTCTCGCCAGCTTTGAGGATCACCGCCTGCTGCGCTGGAGCCGACAGCGGCGCCGAGGCCGTGAGCATGGTTGTACCTGCTGGCACACTGGTCAATTTAAAGCTGCCGTCGGCAGCGGTTGTTGCACTCGCGCGTCCGGCTGAGACGACGGTAGCGGCGGCTGGTCCCGGCTGTTTGCCGTCGATCACTTGCAGCAAGGTGCCGCTGATGCTACCAGCTTGAGCGAGGGTTACCGGCGGCACGGCCTTGGTACCCCGGATGCTAAGGTCGATGGCGGTACTGACCGCCTGTTGGCTGGCGTCGTTGACGACGCTGAAGTAGAGGAAGAAGGAGTTGCGTGGGCTGGTGCTACCGCCGCTGATGCGCAGCAGGACGCCAGAATCAAGTTTGATGGAGTAGCTGCCGTCGGCAGCTGTGGTCGCCGCTGCCTTGGTGTCTGATTCAAGATAAACCGCGACATTCCCGACCGGTGAACCAGTGGCATTCATGACACTGCCGGTCAAAGTGAGCGTATCGGGCAGGGCCGTCAGCGTTGCCGGTGCACTGGTCTTTAGGCAGCCGCCGAGTAGGGTCAGGCAGAGGACGACGAGCCGGAGCGATCTTGAATGTGAGCCGGTGGACGACGAATGTAGGTACTGCATCATGGGCCTCGACTGGAGCGTTCGCGTGTAACTAGGGTGGAATGAGCACCTTCAGGACAAATTCTGGCGATCCGTTAGCCACCTTTGCAACATCGATGCCGTTTTTAGATCTCGTCGCATTTTTTTTAAAACGATGATTTTGTTATAAAATAGCTGTCGCTAGGCGGCGCCACCTGGGCCCGTCATGCCTATGGTCCGTACTAGTGGTAGAATTTTTGACAGCCTGACTTGATGTCCTAGTGGTTCGTGCCGGGGTGAAAAACATGCTTAGATCAATCGCCGTAGGCCTGCTTTTGTTAACCGCTTGCCAGTACTCCGAGCGCGGTAAGACCTGCGCGGTGGGCCCAGGCCTGCGGACCCGGCCCTACACCGGCGCAAATCTTAGTCCAAATCAGCTGGTGTTGACCTTCGACGGTGCCCCCACCAAAGCCATGGCTGCCATCGGCGACTACCTTTTTGCCAATGGGGTGCAGGGAGCCTTTTTCGTCGATGGGGCCAGTATCGTTGGTGGCGAGCAAAAGGCTGTGCTAGCCGGCTTAAAAAGTCACGCCCATCTGGTCGGCAACCGTGGCTACACCCAGGCTGAGCTTGGTGCCGCTCATGACCTTGAGCGCGAGGTGCGCAAGACTGATCAGTTGATCTTGCCGTATGTGACCGGTGATATGTTCCTGCTGCGACCAAACGGTGGCATTTCGGCGGATACCGCGACGCACTTGAGTAGCGTGGGACTGAGCCGCTACGTCGGACCGATCGGTTGGGATGTCGGCGCGGGCACCTCGGCACTCGTCCACGATGACGATTGCTGGCGGCAGAGCCTAGGCGTTGCCGACTGCGCTAACGGCTATCTGACTGCCATTCGAGCTCTGGGTAATGGCATTCTTAAACTACATGCCGATGACTATCGCTCGGCGGATTTACTGCGCTTGCTTCTGCCACAGCTCAAAACTGAATTGTTTACGTTTATGCGCTTAGACGGCATTGCCGAAATTCAGGATGCTTTATTGCAAAGCGGCGGTAAACCCGGAACTCAGGGCGGCGCTCCTGGCTGCAGTGAATACTGAACGGCTAGGATCTCAGCTGATTTTTTTATACGCGCCTGGTTTGTCGACGTCAGCGATATACCATGCGGGAAAGCCCTGCGGGTCGCGCCCTAGCCTTGCCCCTGGCAGCGGTGGCTTGCTGGCGTCGAAGATGGCGCTTGGTTTTGCCGCATGGTTTGGACTCGGTGGGGGTGTCGCCGCTGGTACAGTGGATAGGCTTTGGCCGCTACGTGGCTGCTCTGCAGGTAGTTTGTGGGCGTCCTCTACGGCCATGCGTAGCTTGCCGGGAAACGTCGCGTCGAGGGGCTTCCCACCAAGTAGCTCGAGTTGCTTGGTCATGATTTGCAGCTGCATACTGATGACCTCGTCCAGGCCGAGCGTGGTCCGCAGCGGTAGGTTAGTGGCTGAAGGCGGCGCCTCGCGACTGGACGTCGCAGATCCTAGGGGAGACGAAGGTGCAACTGCAGGGGGCGGGTCCGCTTTTTCAGCTGGTGTCGGCGGCTGCGGTATCGGCTCAGCACGGACGACTTGGCGTTCGAGAAAACGAGCGAGGCCAGCAATCGTTGCATAGTCGTCCAGCAATTGGCGAAAGGTGATCTTGATACCGTAGGCCTTCTGCAGACGCAGGCTGAACTGGGTGAGGAACAGTGAGTCCAGTCCGAGCTGACCAAAGCTGACGTCTAGGTCTTGGTCGCCTAAGCTGATGCCTGACGTGGACCGCAAGTGTTCTGCCACTTCGACGGCGAAGCGCTGCTGCCGGTTCATCGCGGTCGGATCTGGCGCAGCAGGTTGAGCCACGCTCTTGACCTCCGCCGTGATTGGTAAGGCGGTGACGGGCCAGTAGCGGCGCCTTTCAAAGGGGTACGTCGGCAAGGGGGTCCGGTGGGGCTTTTGCGGGCCGTTATAGATGGCCTCTGGGTTTAACTCCAAGCCTGCGCACCACAGCTCGCCGAGGGCACGAAGTAGGGCGGTGCCTTCGCCTTTGCCAGCCGATGCACCAAGTGAGCTAATGCAGTGGGTTCGCTCGCTCACCGCGACCTGTTGCCGGCATAGATTGGTCAACACCTCACCTGGGCCGACTTCGAGGACGATGGTTCGTTCGAGGTCTTCGTGTTTTGTGAACAGCGTTTGCAGCGCCGCAGCAAACGTGACCGGAAGGCGCAGCTGGCGCGCCCAGTAGTCTGGTGAGGTTGCCTCGGCCGTACTCAGCAGTTGCCCGGTGAGCGTCGAAATGATCGGGATCTGCGGTGGGCTAAGTCGGACGCTTGCCACCGCCTGGAGCAGTCCCTCCGCAGCACCCTGCATCTGTGCGGTGTGAAAGGCGTGCGAGGTGCGTAGGAGTTTGGCGGCAATGCCCTGCTGTGCCAGGCTGGCGGCAAAGGCGTGAATTTCAGCGAGAGGACCTGCGACGACCTGGGTACCGGGACTGTTAAAAGCAGCAATCGCCAGTTTAGGCGGCAGCAAGTGGATTAACTCCCGCGCTGGCAGACGCACCGAAAGCATAGCCCCCGCCGGCATCTGTTGCATCAGTCGGCCGCGCTCGGCGACTAGGCACAGAGCCTCCTCCCAACTAAAGACTCCGGCGATGCAGGCTGCTGCGAACTCGCCGACGCTGTGGCCAAGAAGAACCTGCGGCGTGACCCCGAGGCTTTGCCAGAGCTTTGCCAGGGCAAAGCAGATCGTGAACAGCGCTGGCTGGGCTATCTCGGTTGGCGTCAACGGACCTTCGCCGCCGCTTTGCGCTGGTTCGAACATGAGGTGAATGAGGTCGATGTTGTAACGAATTTTTAACAGCAATGCACAGGCGTCGACGGTCTGGCGAAAGCTTGGGAACTGCCCATACAGGTCGAGGCCCATAGAGGCATGTTGCGAGCCTTGGCCAGGAAAGAGCCACGCTAGTCGCAGGGACATGGGGTTAAGTTTGGCCCGCTTTGTGCCGCTGGGACTGAGGATATTTAGCGCAGCTTCGCGTGGCGACGCTGCGACGACATACCCGCGATAGGCAAAGGGCTTGCGTCCGGCCATCAGAGTGTAGGCGATGTCGTCTAGGCGCAGTTCGCCAGCGGCTGATTGTGGCTGGGTCAGGTAATTGCTAAGTTGCTGGGCTTTTTGGGCGAGGGCAGTCTCTGTCGGCGCAGAATAAACCAGGAGTTGGGGCCTGATCGAGATCTCGTCGCGCGCTTCAAGGCGCGGGGCTTCTTCGACGATCAAGTGGGCGTTAGTGCCACCGACGCCAAACGAGCTGACCCCTGCACGACGCGGTCCGTCGGCAGACTCCCACGCAGTGAGCCGCGTGTTGACCCTAAAGGGTGACGTGGCAAAGTCGATTTTCGGGTTGGGCGTCCTAAAGTGGATGGAGGGTGGCAATTGACGTTTGTACAAACTGAGACATGTTTTGATCAAGCCGGCAACTCCGGCTGCGGCGGTGAGGTGGCCGACGTTGCTTTTGAGCGAGCCGATGGCACAATAGCCGCGCTTTGCCGTTGTTTGCCGGAATGCCTTGGTGAGAGCTGCAATCTCGATGGGATCACCAAGCGGCGTCGCGGTGCCGTGGGCCTCCACATAGGAGATGCTCGCAGCATCGACGCCAGCGTCGGCCAATGCTTGGGCGACGACCATGGCTTGCCCCTCGACGCTTGGGGCAGTAAAACTCGCCTTACGGGCGCCGTCATTATTCAGGGCCGTACCGATGATCACGCCGTAGATGTGGTCGCCGTCTTGGAGCGCATCGCTGAGGCGCTTCAGTAAGACGGCACCAACGCCATCGGAAAAGACCGTGCCACAAGCATCAGCGTCAAAGGTGCGGGTGCGGCCATCAGGCGATAGCATGGCGCCCTCTTGGTAAAAGTAGCCGCTCTTTAACGGTGATGTGCTAGCGCTGCCGCCGGCGATGGCCATGTCGCAGTCGCCCAGGCGCAGGGCTTGTACGGCGGTATGGACTGCGACCAACGAGGTCGAGCATGCGGTCTGAACGGTGACGGCGGGTCCGCTTAAGTTTAGGCGGTGCATGATCCGAGTCGTCAGGTAGTCCTTTTCATTGGCGACCATGACCTGAAAGGCTCCGGCGCGGTCGATCAGACCAGGACTAAGCCGTACGACTTCTGGCAGGTAGGTGTTGGTGCCACTGCCGGCGTAGACGCCGATGCGCAGGCCCGGTTGCTCGCCTTGGTAGCCGCCGTGTTCTAAGGCTTGCCACACGGTTTCAAGAAAGTGACGATGCTGCGGATCGAGGACTTCGGCCTCGCGTTCACCAATGCCAAAAAACGCCGCGTCAAAGCCGTCGCCGTCTTTAAGAATGCCGCGGGCTGCGACATAGTTAGGGCTTGCGGCGTCGGCTTTGCTGATGGCTGGGTCGAGGTCTTCTGGCGCAAAGTGGCTAATCGAATCGGTGCCGTTTGCGAGATTTTGCCAGAATTCATCCAGTCCATCGGCGCCCGGGCAACGCAGCGCCATACCGATGACGGCGATCTTCATGTCGGTTGAGTGGTGCGAACCATGACGTTGTTTAGTGGCAACGCGCAGCGGTCTGCCATCGCTTGTTGCTGCTCCTAGTGGTGCACTGCGGTTTGGGGCTGCCTGTGTGTCGTACCACCCGGCGAGTCCCTCGATGGTGGGGTATTGGAAAAGTTGCAACACCGGCATCACGAAACGCGTCTCAGCACGCAAGCGATTGATCATACGCACAGCCAGTAGCGAGTTGCCACCAAGCTCAAAGAAATGACTTTTTGGGCCGATCTTAGCGCTTGGAAAAAATTCCTGCCAAAGCGTGATGAGCGCAAGGCGCAGGTTGTCCTCGCGGTGCGGCGCTAGGACCTCGGCAGGACTGGACGCACCGGGAGGCTTTGGCAAGGCCTTGCGGTCGATTTTACCGCTCGGACCTAGCGGCAGAGCTGGCACTTCGAGGAAGTAATTCGGCAGCATATGCTGCGGCAAGCGTTCGGCGAGAAATGAGCGAAATTCGCCCAGGATAAGGCTACGGCCGGGTTTTAACACATAGTGCACGACGATGCTTTGATCATCTGCGGGGCCGGTGTGGACGCTCGCTACGGCTGCGGCAATCACCTCGTGGGCTGCCAAGGCTGCCTCAATATCACCAAGCTCAATCCGAAAGCCACGGATCTTCACCTGTTCATCGCTGCGCCCCAGGTATTCGATAGCGCCGCTCAGGGTGTAGCGACCAAGGTCCCCGGTCTTGTACATCCGACCGCCGAAGCGATTGGAGAAGGGATTTGGCAAGAAACGCTCCGCGTTCAGCTCAGGACGATTCAAGTAGCCGCGGCTGACGCCAGCACCAGCGATGTAGAGCTCGCCGATCTCGCCAAGTGCTACCCGCTGCATCGCTGCATCCAACAAGTAGATGTAGGTGTTGTGAATCGCCTTACCGATATAGATCTGATCCGGGTCAGTCACTTGATGGAAGGTGGCGATCACAGTGACTTCTGTTGGACCGTAGGCATTCCAAAGCGAGCTGCCAAGGCCAAGCAGCAGGCGCGCCAAATGTTTAGGTAAGACCTCGCCGGCGGCGATGATGCGCAACCGAGTCGATCCTTCCCATCCGGACTCGATGAGGATTCTCCAGGTCGATGGAGTCGCCAGCATATTGGTGATGCGGTGGCGCGTGATCAGGTCTGCGACCATTCGTCCATCGAGTGAGGCCTCTTGTGGGGCAAGCACCAGGGTCGCGCCGACGGCGAAGTTGAGAAAGAGATCCGGGATGCTGATATCAAAGGCCACGGTATTTGCCGACAGCGTGACCTCGTCTTCGCTAAAGGCACAGGTTTCTTGCATGCTATAGAGAAAGTTGACGGCGCAGCTGTGCGGCACCAAAACACCTTTTGGCTTACCGGTCGAGCCCGACGTATAGATGACGTAAGCCAGGTCGCTGGCATTGGCGCTGAGGCCGCCTTGGCCTTGGCCTTGGCCTTGGCCTTGGTCATGGACAGCGGTGAAGGGTTGCATGGCGACTGCGGCTTTGACGGCGTGGACATCGATGATGGCGGCGCCGTGTGGCGGGAGCGAGCCGGCTCTTGCGGCGTTGGTGATCAGGTGGGTCATGTTGCTATCGCTCACCATGAGCCCCAGGCGCTCCCTCGGGTAGAGCGGATCGAGTGGGACATAGGCACCGCCGGCCTTGAGTACGGCGAAGATGGCGATGACCAGGTCAGCGCCGCGCTCTAAGCAGATGCCGACAAGACAGCCGGGCTTCACGCCGGACTGGCGCAGATAATGCGCTAGCTGATTGGCCGCGCCGTTAAAGCCCAGATAGCTAAAGCTCTGGCCGTCGCAGACCAAGGCTGTTTTGTGCGGTACGCGTTGGGCTTGAACTTCAAGTAAGCCGTGCAGGGTGTTGTCGGTCGGGAAGGCGGTATCGGTTTGATTGAAGCGATCAAGGAGTAACCCTTGCGAGTACGCATCTGGACGCGCGGATTCGGAACTCATCAGATCCTCGAAGGTGGACTGAGGCGACTGGGGTGGCCAAGGCTTTGGCCGTATGGAGGCGAGATGGGAGTGCCTTTAGCATAACAAAATCCGGCCCAGGCGGCGAGGTTGGCAGGGCTTGGGCGTCCGATCTGGCGGATGCTTTCGACTAATGTTGGTCTCGACCTTGTCGCTCCAAGCAAAATCAATATAAAATGAGGTTTACCCAGGGGGATACCGCTTGCGTTGCTGGGACGGATGCTGGCCGAAACGCGCCGCGAACGGGTGTCAATCGGTCTTAGTCTTGATGTCGCTCGCGTTCTGGTCGCGGCCAGCGGTGGCTGTTGACCAGGTCGATGTCGCCGTTGGGTACGAGGGAATCTCGGAACAAGCTGCCAAGGTACCCGGTTTGAGCGATGAGCAAGCCGATCTAGGCAGCCTGCGCGCCCTGTGGCAGCGGCAGGTCCAGCACGGCCCTTGGCTTTACTCCGTCGCTACATCGGGGGAGGCAGGAGCTTCGCAGCGCAGTTCTTCGCGGTTTGCCAACGTGACCCTTAGGCCACAGGTTAAGGCGGAGTTCAACCGGCAGATCCATCACCTGGAATTGACGGGCAGTTGGTCCTATGACCAACTGGGCCTGCTGCGGCGACCATTGAGTGAGCAATCAGACAATGTCTTTTTGACTCCGGCGCAGCGTCAACGCTACCGTTACGGTGCGGTCGGTAGCGATCACTTTTTCGAATTCGCCCCACGGGTGAATGCCACCCTCTACCTGTTTGCCAGCTATCTCGACCAAGGCTTGATCACCAAGAGTTACGGCGGTGGGGGCTATATCGAGTATGTTGTCAACGAGGAATGGCGCGTGCGACTTGGGGCCACGGATCAGCTGTTTTTTTTCGACCGGGCAAGCATCCGCTCGCAAGGTCCGGACGTCAGCACGCTGCTCCAGGCGACTCCGACCTGCAGTCTGGAGCTAAAGGCCGCGTTGATCACCGTGACAGACGCCTTTGGCAACACCCGTGGTGTCAACGGCAAGGCCGTGTTGCAAGACGAGCACGGCGATTTCGGCGCACGGCTCGCCTGGGAGAAGGGTGCTCTGAGTCGGGAGGCAAGCAGCGAACTCACCACCAGCGATACCTATAGTGTGGTGCTCCATGGCATGATAGACCGGCAAAATGGCTTAGAGTTCGCTGCTGACCAGCGTCTTGAAGAATGGGCCAGGGGCTTTCCCGGGACGACCCCGGCGGATTCCTTGAAGGCAGAACTGCGCTATGTTTATCAAGCTGGTGGCGCCTCCTGGTGGCTGCCGGGGCGTGGCGCTTGGAACACCGTCGTGGCCTATGCCTCTGAACAGCTGCGGACCAAAGCGGGTCAGAGTGCCGCACGGCAAATCATTCGCTTTAGTCTAGAGCGAGTGCTGTGAAAGTTAACCTGGGAGTGGACCATGGCTAAGACTGTGCGCACAACTCTAACCATCGGGCGATTGGCAGTCGATGTCTTGGACTTTCCCGGCGCCGTGCGGCGGATTGTCGACCTAGCGCGCGAACATCGCGCCGCCTACGTCGTCACTCCGAATGCTGATCACGTCGTCCGGGCGCAATCCGATGCAGAGTTTGTCGCCATTGCCCAGGGCGCCGACTTGTCCGTCGCCGACGGAATGCCCTTGGTCTGGGCCTCACGGTTTCTTGGCCAACGGTTGCCGCAGCGGGTCACTGGCGCCGATCTTTTGCCGGCGATCTGCGCCGAGGCAGCCAAACAGCGAATGACCGTTTACTTCCTTGGCGGGCTGCCCGGAGAGGCTGAACTGGCTTGCCAGCGCCTTGAGGCATGTTGTCCCGGCTTGCTCGTGGTCGGATGTTACTGCCCGCCTTTTGGCTTTGAGCACAACCAGGAGTTGTGCCAACAGATCGTGCGCCAGATCAACGCCGTGCACCCAGATTTCGTCTTTGTCGGGGTCGGTAGTCCGAAGCAAGAATTGTGGATTGCGCGCTGGCGCAGTGAGTTGCGTTGCGGCGTGTTGCTCGGCGTTGGCATCGCCATCGCCTTTGTCGCCGGGACCGTGCGCCGTGCACCGCGGTGGATGCAGGTCACCGGTACCGAATGGCTGTTTCGTCTTATCTCGGAGCCGCGGCGCTTGCTGCGTCGCTACCTACACGATGTGACCTTTGTCGCGATCGTCTGGCGCCAGGTGCGGCGCAAACACTAAGGGCCCGTCCATAAAGCGCCATTAGCCATAGACCGGTGCTGGGAGGTCCGCTAACCTGTGGTTAGGCTCTAATCAAATGACCAAATGACCAGAGGAAGCCGTTGGTGAAAGCTATTTTCTTGCTATGCCTGACCGCTGTCATTGCGGCGTCCTCGCGGCCTGCCATGGCGTGTAGCAAAGCAGAGCTGGAAACCTTTGCCGCGGCGGCGCAGGCCTTAGACACCAGCGCCGCTGCGACTGGTCAGCGCCTGGTGAGGTGCGCCGGCCTTGGTGAGCCCGCCGCCCAATGGCTCGCCTTTTTGCTGGATAAGACTGGCAACCACGCCGGGAGTCTTAAGGTCGATGGTGTGCTGGTCCAAAGATCCGGGCGGGACGGAGTCATCGCTAGGGCTCGTGCCGGCGATTACCAAGACCTTTTGCATCTGATCGACGAGCAGGATCCAGCCTACACGACGGCGGCCGATGCGCAGTTGGTGTTGGCCAGGGTGTTGACGCGCAAAGCGCAATTTGGCCGCGGGCGCGATGCCTATCAGATGTACCTGAAAGTGCGCCCCGACGATGATGCTGCCGAAACAGAGCGCCTCTATTCCTACATTTGGGAGGGCAACTGGCGCCAGGCCGATGCAGAGTTTTCGGCTGCTGAGCACTGGAGCGGTGATGCGGCTTTCAAGGCCGCCTTGGCGCGCGGTCGTGCCCTGATCGCCAAACAGGCGCCAAAGGCGCAGACCATGGCGGGTGCTAATCCCAGTGAAGACGGGGCGCTTGGCGGTGAGTTTCGTGCGGCTTACGAACTCTATCGGACTCCCTCGTACTACGATCGCCGCACCCTTGGAGTTAGTTACTGTGGACTGCTTGATCTACGCTTAGCCACCCACACCATCAATGATCTTGGCTTAACCCAGACTAAGGCGAACGCCAGCGAAGTCTTGGCCGGGGCAACCCTTGGCCAGGCGACGTCTTGGTACCTGGCCGCGCACGGCGGTTATTTTTCGCTCGGCAGCGATCACTACACCGGTGATCTCAGCGTCGGTGTGCCGCTCGGTGCTGGGGTCATGGTCGAGGCGGGGGCGGCACAAGTGCCGCTTGCTCTGCAGATGCCGCTCACGCCCGATGCGTCGGGCCTGATGCGTGACAGCGTTTATCTGCAGTTGCGTGTGCTGCGTTGGCTGCAGCTGCGCGGGGAGTTGCAAAAGGAACGCAACTACAAACCACACGAGGCGCACCTAGTGCTTGGGCGTCTGCCGCTTCGGCAGAAGGACGGCGATGAGCTTTCACTGGTCGCGGCGCTGCGTTATGAAAGCTTTCCGCAGCCGATTGCCGATTATGATACGGACCTGCGCACCCTGACCTCGGGAGCTGGATTTAGTCTCGACCGGCGCTTTGCCGCAGGATGGCGCCTTACTAGCCAAGCGACTTATAGCCTCTCTTTTGTCACGCAGCGTGACCCGTCGCGCCATACTAAACAAGTTGGTGTTTTTGATGCGAGCGCCGGCGCGATCTTGCCACTGGATGAGTTGTTGCATGCGCTGATCAGCGCGCACTACGTCCGCGCCCAGAGCGATGAATACGTGCAGCGCCACCATCTGAATTCTAGCGTCCTGATCGGCATCGGCTATGGTGATGAAGAACGCCATTGACAGGATGCCGACACGGCCTTAATGTCCGCTTCATGATTCACCTGACGTATCTTATAGTTCTTGGCCCCATGCTTGTTCTTGGAATGTCTCTGCTGTTTCGCCGGCAGGTGAGCCATTGGCGCTGGATGCAGACGCGTCGTGAGTTTTTTTCCTATTGGGGCCTGATGCCGGTGCATTGTCAGCAGCGATCCGTCGCACTGGCATGGCAATTGCGTGAGTGGCCTCATCTCAGCACTGGGGAGCTGCAGCCACTGCTGGAGCAGCTCGTCGACGAACGTTGGCAGTCCATGCAGCGCAGCGGTGGTGGCGATCTAACCGTGTTGCGCGACGATTTGGCCGGGCTGATGCATGCGTCGATCCGCGGCTACTAGTAAGCGCCTTCAGCTAATGCGACGGTTTTGACGGTTTTAATCAGCAGCATAATATCGAGGCCGAGGCTCCATTGGTCGATATAGCTTAGGTCCATGCGCATCCACTCTTCGAAACTGACATGGCTGCGGCCGCTGGTCTGCCAAATGCATGTCAGACCCGGGGTTACGGATAAGCGGCGAAGCTGCCACGGTGCGTACCTAACCACTTCCTTCGGCACCGGAGGGCGCGGCCCGACTAAACTCATATCATTTAGGATGATATTGAACAGCTGCGGTAATTCGTCGAGACTGTAACGGCGCAACCAGCGGCCGATCAAGGTGACGCGGGGGTCTGCGCGCATCTTGAAAATCGGGCCGTCCTTCTCATTGTGTTGTTCCAAGCTGGCCTTTAAGTCCTCGGCGTTGGAGAGCATGCTGCGGAATTTATAGATCTTAAACGGCAAGCCGCCGCGACCGATGCGAGTTTGGCAAAACAGAACGGGACCCCTGCTGCTCAGCTTAATCGCTATTGCAATCAGGATCATGAGGGGAGCCGCTAGGATCAGCATCGTCAAGGACACCGAAAGATCTATCAGGCGTTTGACCAAGCTGGGCAGCAGCGGACGCTGGACCACCTGAATATATTGCATGAGCGCGGCCAAGGACTCGAGATCAGGGTCCAAGGAGGTTTTGGTCTTGTTCAATTGCAAGTCGTTCATAGCATCCACATCAGGAAGGAGAAGAGTGTCCACAGCCACGCACCCAATAGAGCAAAGGGCGAGCCAGCTCCCGTGGGTGCCCGTGAGTCTGCGGCAGCTCCTTGAATTTGGCTGTTATGTTAGTGGTTTGGTGGTTGAGGTCGGAACCGGCGCCAAGGCTCGCTGCAGCCTAGACTGCTGCCTAAGCTTTTGACAGGAGACGACGAAGTCATCTATAAGTGCCGCACCATCGCACCAGCATCAGGGAAAGGCCGTGCGGATATGCCTGTGGGCCCCATCATTCACCTGAGCTTGACCTTGCTGGTGGCGATCTTTGTACTGCGGCCCGATCCGGCGGCGGCGGCGGTCAGCGCAGGACATCATTACGTGCCGACCATTCCGCAGAATATGGACGACGTCGATGTCTTCCTGACGACGGCTGGGGTCGGTCACGAGGTCAATGATCGGTTTGGCCACACTGGAATCCGGGTAGTCAATCGCCAGGAAGGCACCGATGTCGTCTTCAATTGGGGCCAGTTCTCCTTTGAGGACCCGACCTTTTTATGGAAGTTCTTTCGCGGTCAGCTCGACTACAGCATGGGGGTGCGGACGCTGCCGCACGATCTTTCGTTGTATCGCCGCATGGGGCGCCTGCTGCGCATGGAGCACCTGAATTTAAGTAGCAAGCAAAAGCGAGTTCTGCTCGAAAAGATCGCCTGGAACGCGGTACCGGAGCATCGGCTTTTTGCCTATCAATATTGGTATAAAAACTGCTCGACCATTCCCCGGGACTATTTAAACGAGGCGCTGGGTGGTGCGGTCTTTTCCCGCTTTGGCAAGACACCGGCGCACAAGGTGTTTCGCGACTATGTTCGCGCCAATTTGGCTTATACGCCGTTCGTGGTGCCGCTGCTGGATATTTTGATGAACAGCAATATCGATCGCCCGATCAGTGCCTGGGAGGATATGTTTCTTCCAGCCAATCTGCGTTTATGGTTGCTGCAGATGCCAGCTCAGGATGATGCGGGCCAGGAGCTTGCCGGAGTGAAGCTGTTGAGCGATTCGACGGTGCTCAATGCGGCTAGTGAGGACTTCGCACCAGCATTCAGTGACTATGCTGTCGAAATCCTGCCCTTGGTCCTACCGCTTTGCCTAGCCCTTTGGCTGTTTCTCGTCCAGTTTGCAAGGAAGGGCGTTTCTGCGTTGACCTGGGCCTATCGATGGCTCGGCGTTGCAACCCTGTACTGGGGACTCCTCGGGGGACTTTTGGGCTTCCTCTTGTTGACCGATTGGGCCTTCTCTGGCCATCCAGATGGCTGGCATAATGCTCATCTGTTGCTCTTTTGGCCCATCGATGCCTTGTTTATTCCCCTCGGGTGGCGTTTGCTGCGGACGGGGGCACCTCTGCTGGGATCTTTGCGTTGGCTGGATCTGCGGCGTTTTTGTCTACTTCATGCGATCAGCCTCGGGCTTTTGTGTGGCCTCACGGCGCTTAAGGTCTTGGAACAGAATATCTGGCAGACCGTTGCCTGGTTTGGTCTGCCACTGCTGCTCTTGTTGGCACTTTTGGCTGCGTATGGTGCCGCGCCAGTGCCTCGGGCGCACCCGGTAGGAACCTAGAATGACAGCCCACAGGGGCCGCTTCTGGGGGTGGACCAACAGCGCCCACTGCCCTCGCGGCACCTCTGCCACTTTAGCCAAGACTGGACCCAGCCGAAGAGCTAGGCGCCGGCCCTGAATCCGCCGGTGGTGGTAAAGTCCTTGACCTTAAGGCCTGTGATGCAAGATCTTAGCAGCAATGTACGACTCGCCCTCGAAGCCTACCTGTATTGGGGGCAAGTCGCGGCCCAGTCCTTGATGCACAAGCAGGACGATGAATTTTTTGCGGCGATGACCGAGCGTGACGTGGCTTTCAAGGTGGTGCATAGCCTTGACGACCAGGCGCAGCGAAATGGCCGGGTGGACCCGGACCTTCATGAACTATGGCTTCAGATTGATCAAGTAAACAGAACCTTGCTAGGCCTGATGGTCGATTGGCAGGGAAGTCTTAGGCAACAACTTGGCGGCAGTCCAAAGCTGCGACTGATCAAGACAGCCTGAATTAAAGGATTATTGTTTAAGCTTATGCGTGCAGCTATATTTATCGACGGCGGCTACCTGCTCAAGCAGTTGCAAGACGCCAAGGTCAACCCGGACTATTCGCGGCTCGCCGAGTTTTTGCTGAGGCCGCTGCGTCGCAACACCCAACTGGATCTGATGCGATGCTATTTTTACTATTGCCCGCCGTGGATGTCGGAGAAGCCGACCGAAGCCGAGCTGCGGCGCATGGCGGCGCATGAACGTTTTATGGCCGAAATGCAAGAGGGCTGCGATCGGTGGCAGGTTCGCTTGGGTAAGCTAGAGCGGCGGCGCGATGGCGATAAAGAGGTCTTTGCGCAAAAGCGTGTCGATGTCCAGCTCTCCGTTGATCTCGTCCAACATACCGCTGCCGGACATATCCAGCATGCTGTGCTGG
Source organism: uncultured Pseudomonadota bacterium (assembly GCA_903928445.1). Classification (GTDB taxonomy): domain Bacteria; phylum Bdellovibrionota_B; class Oligoflexia; order Oligoflexales; family CAIYRB01; genus CAIYRB01. The sequence goes on from CAIYRB010000123.1 coordinate 31,317, forward strand.
TGGCTGGTGACAGCGACTTCATCCCGGCCATTGTCGCGGCTAAGGAATCAGGGACGACCCTGACGCTGTGGTGCGACCGTGATCGCTCGGTGCATCGCGACTTGCTTAAGCTCGCCGACGAAGTCCACTACATTCGCTGGAAGGACTTCCCCTCGCGTCCTTGGCCTGAGCCCCGGGTGGAGGTGCCGCGTACCGACCAGCGGCCGGAGCCCCGTGCCGACTTGCCGCAGGACGGCCGCTTGGAGGCACGCCCTGAACCAAGGCCGGTGGAGAGGCCTCGGGAGACGCAGATGGCGCTGTCGCAGGGCGCCCCCACTGAGCTGCGCAGTCAGGTTCAGGATCCTCGTCCTGAAGCCCGCCCTGAAATTCACCCGGAATCTCGCCCGGAAGGTCCGCAAGCGACCACACCCGATGGCGAGGTGCCCAAGAAGAAGCGTGGTCGCCGCCGTGGCAGCGGTAAAGGCAATGCAACAAAGCCCGTGGGCGACGGCGTCAACGAAGCAGCCTTAGCTCCCGCAGTCGCCGCCCATGCGCCGACTGCTGCAGCTCCAGCGCAGCCGCAGACCTCGCCCCCAGCCGCTGTGGCGAAGCCACGGCATCGAGCGCCGCCGCGGTCGCAGGTGCAAAAGGCACCACTTGTGCCGCCTTCGGCCCCGGGTGAGGTGGTCGAAGAGGTGGGAGATGACATCGGCAACCGCGCCGAAGAGCAGGCCTCCGCTGGTGCCAAGCCGGGCCGCCGCCGTCGCGGTGGTCGCGGCAGGCGACGCAAGGGCCCGGCCGTTGCTCCGCCCTCGGGGGAGCCATCTTAGTTTGAGCCGTCCTAAACGGCTCCGATTCCGGTTGTTTGTCTGGGCGCCAGGTCGTAGAATTTCGCTACCAACCGCCCTTTCGTTGACGGATCCCGCATGAAAATATCCAAGCTGCTAGGGACCGTTTTGGTCATCGCTGCCTTGATCGTCATGGCTAGCTTTCGGCAGAGTCTGATGCACATGCCGAGGATCCGCGTTGGACCTCTGCATAAGCTCGTCGCAGCTCGACCAGCCCTGCGCTTTTTCGCCCTTGGTGACACCGGGACAGGTGGCCCAGACCAGCAGCGGGTGGGGCGGGCCATGAACGAGCGCTGTAAACAACTGGGCGACCTTGATGGCATTTTGCTCCTAGGCGACAATGCCTATCCGACCGGCATGGAATCCGTGCACGACACCCAGTGGCAGCAGAAGATTCTTGAGCCTTACAGCGGCGACTGCTTGGGCAAAGCGCCCATCTACGCGGTCCTGGGTAATCACGATTACAAAAATAATCCGTCCGCGCAGATCGAGTTCACCTTGCTGAATCCGCGTTGGTATATGCCCAATCGCTTCTACAGCGTTACCTTTGGCGATCTGCTCAAGATCATCGCGCTCGACTCCAATATGGTCGACATCTGTCTAAATCCCGCCTTCTGTGGCATCGACTTTCTCGGCGAGAGTTTGCAGGTCAAAGACACCAAGTGGACGGTCGTGATGGCCCACCATCCCATTGAGAGTTCCAGTGATCATGGCTTCAACTACCGGGGTGGCATTGCCGGGGTGCTCATGCGGTCTTACCTGTGTGACCGCGCCGACGTTTATCTTTCAGGTCATTCGCATCATCTCGAACATCTCAAGAACAGCGACTGCCGGCTCGATATGTTTGTCTCAGGTGGCGGCGGCGGTGATATTTATCAGACCGTTGGTGGCGTTACGGATTCCCGCTTTGCGCGCAGTCAATTCGGTTTTTTAGAGCTGAATATTTCGGCAGCGGAGATGCTGTCTCGCTTTATCGGGGCTGATGGACAGGTCGTCTACGAGACTAGGAAGGAACCAGCCGGTTAGTCCTTAGCCAACACTAGACCGACAATGCCAGGTCCTGTTTATTGGTCTGCTCCAGCAGTTCCCTTAACGTATCGAGGTCTCGCGCCGGGGCAACCTTCAGTAGGTGCTTGTAGTTTGGGATGAGCTGGCGCTCTAGTTGTCTTAGGGTGACCATGGTTGCACGCTCGGCCAGGCCGTTTGGCATCCGGTTGAACAGCGTGACCAGGCGGCGTGTCAGGCCGATACTCAGCGCCGAGCGATCCTCGGGAACGCCACGACTGGCAATCACTAAGCGCACCAACTCCCTGCTGGCATGATGATGCGAGGCGTTGCCTTCAGCGATCACCGGATCAAGGCTGCGGTGGTGGGCTAGGGAGACATAGGCGGACAGGGCGCGGACTTCGGCTTGGAGGGTGCGGTTGAGACGATGGATATAGTCGTCACTGCGAAAGGTCGTGGCCTGGCTTGGCGCATCTGCCAGCAGGCCTGACTTGAAGCCGATGGCACCGGTATAGCCACAACCCGCTGTTTGGAAGATGATCATGCCAGCAATCCTCTTTGCCCTTGGGGAGGGGCGCGAACGGGACTTACTATCGATTGAGTTATAACCTTTTGCCGAGGTCTTTGATACAATTTTATGATTAGTATAATCATTTAAACGCATGGACCTATATCAACAGGTCATTGGTCGCTTAAAATCTCACCCCGGCGCCGATGCCCAGGATCGGTAGGACTTGGCGGTCCACCGGCTTGGTGGCATCCAGGGTTTGCTGGCGCAGGTCGCTTAGTTTTTTTGACCGCATCTGCTCCAGTGCGGCGTTTAGCTCGGCATCGCTGCCAGCCGGGGTGACGACAGCGGCGGCGAGGCTGGCGTTGTGCTTGACCCCCATGGGCTTAGCAGCGCCGAGGTTAAACGTGAAGTAGCCAAAGCTGCCGATATGCCAGAACCAGCCGATGCCGCTGCGCAGGAGAGTGGCTTCGGTGATGACATCGGCGTGGGCTTTGAGCTGGATCTGCGAGGTAATGGTTGCTTTGCTATCGCTACAGGGGTCGGCCGTCAGGATGGCACTGCCGCTGCATATAAGCAGGGGCGTTTGCGCATCGGCGACCAGGCGAATGCGGCGATGGGACGCGCCCCCCATAATAAAAAACGAGCCCCCTAGCGGAAAAACCATGGCCTCGGCTCCGTACTGCTCGCCGTAGGTGAGCTGGCCGTTGATGTTAAAAGCCGGATTGGCTAAGCCGACGTTGCTCTTCACGACGATCAAATCTGACGGCATCTCGACACGCACTGTAACGGGAATCGGTGGTGAGTAGAAGAGGTGCAGACCTACATAGCGACCAAAGTTCAGGTGGCTTTCGATGGTGAAGAGTTCTGGCAGGTTGGTGCTTAAGCCGAGTGAGACGCGCGGCACATACCAGGGTCTTTGGCGCAGTTTGGGCCCGGATTCGAGCGCCTCTCTCGGTGCCGTCTGGTGGCTGCGGTCGTCGGTAGACGGATGGACTCGGTCCGTGGTGAGCCCGTCAGGAGCTCCAAGCCAGGACGGCGGCAGCCCACCTTTGCCTGTACGCCCTTCGCCGCTTGGCCCTTCGGCCCTAGCAAAAGGCGTGGCAAAGCTCAGTGCCGCCATCAGAATCATTGGCCAAAGCCATGGGAACGGAGGCATGGTCATAACGTTCTGCCTGTTATACAGCCGTGTTAGATGTCCGGACTTGGCAATGGCTGGATTAATTTTAACAGGAGACACGGCCTAGGTGGCCTTTTTATTTATTCGTGACATTTTATGATTCATAAATTTAAATAATTTATAATCTAAATTCAGATAGTTAACTCGACGAGCCAAGCTGAGGTAATGCTATGGAGCTAAATGTTTGGCTGCACTGTCCGACAAGCCTACAGACTCATTGATTTTGAGTCGTTTCAACGACCTAAGGTAGACCAATGGATTGGACCTGTTTACTCGTCGACCTCTCCGGGCTTGGCCTGGCGCAGACCTGGCAAGACCAGACGGCTGGTCACGACTATGGCATGGCCATTAGCTGCGCCAGTAGTGTCGAAGAAGCTCAAGCCATGCTCAATGCCGGCAGCGTCTTGGTCCAGGCCTTCTTTGCCAGCGAAAGCGGTGGCGACCTGCAGACCTTGCTCAAGTCCTTTCAAACCAACGTTGGTTGTATCTCTGACTTTCAGGCCATCATCTGCGACGAGCCATCTCCCGTCTTCATGGCCGGGGTCTTTGAGTTTGGTATCGAGCAGTTTGTACCCGTGGCGACTTGGGCCAAAGAGCTCGCCGTGGTCAGTCGGCGAGCTGTCGAATTGATGCAGGATGAGACCTCTGCGGAGTTTAAAACGCTGTCGCTCAGCCGCTCCATTCGCGGCGCGGACCAGGGTGCGATCAAGCAGGCTTCCGACGCGATTGGCGACATGGCGACCTATGATTATCGGTTGGCCTTCGCCAAGGGCAAAGCGGCTGAAGCCAGTGGCAATTACGCTGCAGCAGCCGATGCCTACGCCAGCGCGCGTGGCATGAATAAGATGTTTCGTCCGTCGGCTTCGAGTCTCGGAGAAAGTCTGCTCGTCACGGGCCGCCTCGACGAGGCGCTCGATGTTTTCAAGACGCTGGAGAAGACCAACCCCTACGATGTTGAGCGCAAGGCAAACTTGGCCTCAGTCTACGTCGAAAAGGGTGATTTTGAGATGGCCCAGCGCTACGTTGATGCGGCCGCAAAAATCGCGCCAAGTAATTCCAAAGTGCTGGAGGCCCAGGCTCAGGTCATGCTGTGCACCGGTAAGGTCGGCGAGGCCTTTAAGCTGATGGACGGCATGTCCGATGTCGGTCCGTTCTTTGCCGCCAAACTCAACGAACTCGGCATCCAGCTATCGCAAAGTGGCAAAGGAAAAAGTGCACTTGCGCTATACCAGAAGGCCCACAAGATCGTGCGGCCCGAGCTTAAATACAAGATCACGCTGAATGCCGCACTCGCCTGTCGGCGTCTCAAGGCGTGGGATATGGCGATGAAATACGCGTTGCGTTGCGAAAAGGAGTTTGGTGCCAGCTTTGCTAAGCTAGATAAGATCAAGGAATCGATCATCGTGTCTAAAAAGCAGGAAGCTGCGGCCGCGGCCCAAGACGCGCCGAAGGTTCCTCTGCCCACCGATAAGGCGGGCTGAGCATGACCATTATCTCGCCAACCATCACCCAGCATACGATCGTTCTGTGCATCGAAAAGCGCGAACGTGGCATCGCCACACAGGCCTTGCTGACCAAGGCCGGCTTTCGTGTCGTCATGGCACTGAGTCTTTACGATGCGCTCAAATGCATCGCCCAAGAGATGCCGCACCTAGTGATCAGTGAAGTGATCCTGTCCGACGGCACGGCGGGTACCCTTTATGATCGACTACAGGCGCATGAAATGCTGAAAAAGACGCCCATCATGGCGCACGTATTGAAGAAGACGAAGGAGGAGCTGACCCCGCTGTCGACGCGCAAGTTTGCTGGTTTCTTCCTTGGCCCGTTTGAACCGCGCGGCTTTCTTGCCAAAGTCTACGAAGTGATCCGCGCCCATGCGGCGGTGTCGCCGTATTTTCTCGATGCCGAGTCACTGGGCATCAAGACGGATTTGACGATTTCCATCGATGCCGCGGTCATGGGTCGTGCCGGCGAGCAAATGGTGTCTAGATCAGGCACCGAGGTCGATTCAGCAGCCAGCATGGTCTGTGTTCCGGCGAGTCCCGACTTTGGTCCGGCTGTCCTACGCATGGCGACTAATCTACGCTCCGGCGACGAGATCTTTAACATGTTCCCGATCAGTCGGATCATCGGTGCTGGGCGCAAATGGGTGCTCACCCTGCCTGAATTTAACATCGGCGCCGATGCTAGCAAAGGGCCGGAGAAGGTGCAGAAGGTCGTCTTCTACGAGCCAAACGAGGCACGCTACGAAGGCTTCCGCGAACTTCTCAAAGGCTACAGCATCGACCTCGTGCATGCAAAGACGCTGCCGATGGCCACTGCGATGGTCAAGCGTGACTTTGAAAGCATTGGCTGCGTCTACCTCCATGAGTTGCTGAATGACGCCTCGAGTATCGAGTGGAAGGGTGTCTTCGCGAAGCTCCCGGCTGGGCGCAAACCGCCGCTGATTGTCGGTACGACCTCGCTAAATTCTCGGTCAACGGCCGAGACTCGGTACCTCAAGCGCCCTTTCGGCATGGGTGTGTTTGTCGAGATGCTGCAAGCGTCCTTTGAGCGGGCTGACGACATCGCCTCGGTTGCCGGTAAGAATGCCGCAACGACCACCGCGAGCGTCTCCGTCAAGTATCAAGCGCCGGCGATTTTGATCGGGCTGGATGAAACCGGTGGGATTTTACAAGTGCGTTTTCCGCTGCTCAAAGGCAGTCGCCTCAATATCGCCCACGCGTTTTTACAAACGGCGTGGGAGGGGCGAGTCCAAGTTCAGGTCGTGGCCTCGGCGCCCACCGAGGCCAAGCCAGATATTTGGCATGCGCGCTTTGAGGCGATTGATGCCGGCATGTCCAAGGTTAAATACTGGGAGAAGCTAGCCAAACATCTGGCTACTTTGCCACCAGTCCCTGCCAAGCCAGCTGCCTAGTGTCGATGGCTTAGTCGCGGACTCTGGACCTAACCTACTAAAACTAGGGCCTTCATTTTTGGCCCAAAGATTGCTTTTAAAAGCCTGACCGTGACGTTTAGAGCGCGTCGTCTTGGAGGCTTTATGAAGTTCCCCGTTGAGTGTTTTGTTTTGGGTCTTGCGGCTGTGTCCGTGGCTTTTGCCTCGACGTCGGTTGCGGTCGCGGCACCGTTGGCGATGACTCCGGTGATTCAGTCGAGTCCTGCGGTGACCGCGGCGGCACCTGAAACACCCGTGATCAGCGGTCAGGCACAGGTTGAAGCCCTTAAACCCCAGGCGCCACTGCGCCTCGTTGATAAACAAGAATTCTGTAAAAAGCTAGCGCAGTCCTTCGCCAACATTGGCGCCTCTAGCGGCTTTGACCGCGTGCACACCGCCTTGCTGGGCAACGGTGCCGCAGTGCAAGTCGTCGAGGATTTTCGTAGTGGAAGGGCGTCTGATTATATGCGAGCGGCCCTGCTACGCACCATCGCCAACGTCCCCGCTGTGGCTGGCGATAATAGTTACCTGCCGATCTCCAGCGTCGTTGGCGAAGCCATGGGTGTCGGCAGCAATGCAGCTTTAGCTTTATCCTCCGGCGAACTGCGCTACATCCCCGCTGCCCAGCACGGCACCGACCTCGTCGTCATCGCCCAGAACGCCGCCTCGCTAACCCCTGAGCGCGCGCAAAAAGTTGCCGAAATCGCCCGCGCTCAGGAGATTCACGTCAGCATCGTCTGGGTTGGCGCCGGTGACGAAGGTCAGGACAAGCAGGATGCACGGACGCTTGGTTGGTTGGCGGCCGTCACCGGCGGCGCTTTTGCCAATCTCGGTGGTCAGATCAGCCCCTGTGGTTCAAGCTTATAGGGGTCAGTCACTTCCTCTAACCCCTTGATCCCTAAAGAGCAGCATTTCATGGAGACGCACCGGACCAGATCGCAGCCACCGTCGCTATGAGGGCTGGTTGGCCAGTTGCACCGCCGCGAAGAAAGCCCGGATGCGTTTCGCGTTGGCGCCAAAATCACCCTTCCCGACCCGCGACCGTGAGCGTATGTCGATCTGTGCGCCTCCCGCCATCGGTAGGACGCGAATCGCAAAGTCATCGGTGAATTGAAACAGACCAGCCGTCTCTTCACCCTCAAGCGTCATGGTTTGGTCGTCGCTTCTGCTGACCTTCCAGTTGGGGATGTTTGCGGCAACCTTTTGCACCAGCGCGAAGGCGGCGCTTGGTGGCTGGTTAACCTGCAAGGAAATAAGGTCAGGGTAGCCCGCTTGAACCTGGCTCTTGAAGGCCTCTGGGTAGCTTAAATCCTTGCCCTCGTTGTCCGCTGCTTTGGCTGCAGCGGTGAGGGGAGGTGGGCTGTCGAGGTTGGTCGAAATATCGTTGATGCGGGGTATGTCGCGACTTTGGACCAAAGCAAAAGCGATGACTGCGAGGGGAGCCAAGCCGATGAGCAGGGACATTAGGCCTCGTTGCTGCTGGCCATGGTAGAGAAGATAGATGCCAAAAAATACCGCGATGAGTCCAGGCACCAAGGCGACAGCAAAGGTCAGAAAGCCGACGATCGGAGCGACCACATGCAGACGTGCTAGCAATGGGCCAAGGATCATGAGGATGGCTGTAAGCAAGAGCGGGATCGACCAGGCGTTGGTTTGGTTCATCGAAGTTACATCCGTTCTGGAGGTTGCATACCGAGTAGGGACAAGCCCTGCTTAAGGGTTTGGCTAAAGGCGGCGGTGAGGGCTAGACGCGCGCTTCGCTGCGTCGCCTGCTCTGCTTTTAGCACCGGCACATCGACATAAAAGCGATTGAATGATTTACACATGTCGTAGAGGTGCGAGGCTAAAACGCTGGGCTTGCACGATTCGCAGGCGATGGCGACGACGCGGTTGAAGTCAAAGAGACTACGCAGCAGCTCGTGCTCGGATGCGGCGGTGAGGGAGGCGGCCTCCGCCGGGTCAGGCAGAAAGCCTTGCTCCGCCGCCTTGCGCAAGATCGACCGGGTGCGGGCATAGCTGTACATGAGGTAAGGCCCGGATTGCCCCTCGAAACTCAGCCAGTCGTCGAGGTTGAAGACGATCTCTTTGGCCGGGTCGGTCGATACCATCCCGTACTTGATGGCGCCGTCGCAGAGTTGGTGGGCCACGGTGGCGATCTCGGCCTCGCTCCACTCGCCGGCGTATTTTGCCAAGATCTCACCTAGGCGCTGCAGCATCAGGTGGCGCAAATCATTAAAGGACACCGCCGTACCGTCGCGAGACGACATCTTGCCTTCGGGCAAGACGACCATGCCGTAGCTGAGATGATGGCATTGTTTGGCTTGCGCAAAGCCCATCAGCTCCAGGACCTTAAAGACCTGACGGAAGTGGTGGTTTTGTTCGTCGGCGACGACGTAAATACTGCGGTCGATACGGAAGTCTTCAAACTTCTTTTTGGCTAGGGCCAGGTCCTTGGTCGCATAAAGCGAGTTGCCGTCGGATTTACGCAGGATGCAAAAGCCAAGCTTGTACGGCTTTAAATCGACACCGATGGCGCCTTGGTCGAGGATAAAGACGCCCTTAGCGACGTACTCTTGGACGATTTCTTGCGCGCTAGCAGCGACCTCGGATTCGTAGAACAAGACGTCAAAATGCACGTCCAGCCAGGCATAGATCTTGGCAAAGTCATCGAGCGACCACTGCCTGGTCTCGCGCCAAAGTTTATAAACATCGCCTTGTTTTGACTCGATCTGACGGTGCACGACGGAAATGGCGTCGATGATCTTTTGTTTCGCCTCCGCATCGGCATTGGCTAGCTCGCCTTTGGCGGCGACATAGAGCTGGCCTAACCATTCGCTGCGACCCTCAGCCGGTGCCTGGAGCTGATGGCGCAGCAAATAGGACAGCACGGTGGCGATGTGCGTGCCTTCATCACCAAAATAGTTGGCGCCGACGACTTCATAGCCGCGGTAGCGATAGAGCCTGACCAGGCTGTTGCCCAGGCAGACATTGCGGCCATGGCCGACGTGGAATTCCTTGTGGGTGTTCGGCTGCGAATATTCGATCATCACCCGGGTGCGGGCCGTGCCTGCGGCTGGAGGCGGTGGTGCAAAAGCCGCACCGGAGAGCACCTTTGGTACCACGGTCGTAGCTAGGAGTTGTTTGGTCGTGACCAGATTGAGAAAAGCACCCACCACCTTGGCGCTTTCCAGCCAGCCTTGCGGCGCTGTATTCAAGCCGGCTGCGAGTGCAGCGGCGATGTCCAGCGGCTTGAGCTTCAGTTCCTTGGCGAAGCGAAAGCATGGCAGGGCATAGTCGCCCATCGCCCTTTCCGGCGGCTCTTCGAGCAGCTGGCCGATGCCTTCAGGGGTCAAGCTTGGCGCTTGTCCAGGTGGTAGTAAGCGGGTCAAAGCGGCATGGATCTGCTGGCCTAAATCAAGCCGGCATGGGTCGAGGGGATAGGTGGGGTGAGCGGCTGCGGTTGATGACATAAGGCTCTGAACGACTCCAGGCGGAGCAGAAGCCGTAGCTCCCGCGTGATGATCGCATTCGCTTATAGGATAGTCTTGATGCTGTCTATGACGAGAGTTCTTTTTTTGCTCTAGGCGCGTTTCTTTCGCTCTGCCGTCGCGCCATGTCCGGCGACCTGGCGCCTAGGTCGCTGGCTCGACACAGCATTTACCTGCAGCATGGCCGTCTCGACCTAAGGAGGCCTCCATGTCCCATGCTGAAGCATCAACCGACGGTGGCGCGCTCGCCGCTGCTGCCGCGCCACCACGGCAAACCCTCGTCAACACCGCCGCCTTCGCCGCCATGGAGGCCCAGCTGATGCAGCTTGAATGTGGCTTTACCCGTGGTTTCGCCGGTCTGCAGCTGCTCGGGGCGGTGAGCGAGGTGTGCCGCGATGGGAAGGAGCGGGCTAGGGTAGCCCTTGAGGGTCTGGGCATTCGCATCCCGCCGCGGCGTCTAGTGATGAGCTTGACCCCGGCCGACGTCAAGATGGATGGCAGCCAGTTGGATCTGGCGGTAGCCGTGACCTTGGCGCTGCTCCTAGGTGACGGTCCAGTGGGAGTTGACCCCTCGCGCTGGATGTTTGTGGCTGAGCTTGGCTTAGGCGGTGAACTTAGGCCGGTACGAGGCATGGTCTCGTTTGCCCTCGCGGCCCTGGCGGCTGGGCTTGAAGGGCTCGTTGTCGCACCGGAAAATCTGCACGAGGTGAGCGTCTTGGTCGCCACCGTCAGTGGCGATGGCACGCCGCTCAAAGTCCGCTCATGCCGCTCCTTGAGCGAGGTCCTAACGTGGCTGTTTGCGGCCGGGGCAACCAGCGAAGTGCCGCGGCTGGCCCTTCCCCCAAGCGCTGCGCCGCCGACTCGCGGCGTCAACTTCGATGATATGATCCTTAGTCCGACGCTTGAACTGGCGGTGCTCACTGCCGCCACGGGGATGCACAGCATGCTTATGCGCGGCGCTCCAGGCACCGGCAAGTCGATGCTGGCAGCGCGCCTACCGAGTGTCCTGCCGGATTTGGCGCGCCAGCCGCACATCGATGCGATGCGCATCTACAGTGGCTGCATGGAGCGTTTACCGCCTGCGCTGCTTGCTGGACGCCCGCCGTACCGAGCACCCCACCATCAGGCCAGTGCGGCGGCGGTGATCGGCAGTGCCGATGCGCCGGGTGAGTTGGCCCTGGCGCACGGTGGAGTGCTGTTTCTCGATGAGCTGCCGGAGTTTCGCCGTGATCTGCTGGAGGCCCTGCGTGAGCCGCTGGAAACCGGCGAAGTGCGCATCGCCAGGTCGCAGCGCAAAACCGTGTGGAAGGCGGGCATCCTGCTGGTGGCTGCCTGCAATCATTGCCCGTGCGGTTGGGCCGGCAGCGCGCGGCGCCTGTGCATCTGCGGCAACGGGCGTCTGTTGCAATATCGGCAGCGCTTGTCCGGGCCGATCCTTGACCGCATCGATTTGCATCTAAACATGCCCGAACCAGAGGGTGCGAGTGCGGAGCTGTTTCTCCACCTCGCCGCGAGTGCCGCTGCGCAGCAGACCGAGCGCATGTTGGCGCGGGTGATCGCGGCCCGCACTTTTGCCGCAGCGCGGAGCGAGTCCCAAGCCCTCGGCGTCGTTTTTAACCGCGATCTTGGCTTGCATCAGCTGATTCAAGCCTCGGGTTTGCCGGCGGCGGACTTCGGCGCGCTGGTTCAGCAGGTCATTCCCGATCACACCGGCACTCGGTCACTCCTTCGCTGCATGAAGGTCGCTCGCACCCTCGGCGACCTGCGTCAGGCCGAGGCGATCAATGCTGACGACGTGCGCCAGGCTTGGCGCTGGCAGTCGGAGCCAGCGGCGCGCGAGCGCGGCGACGATCTGCGCGCCCTCGGTAGCATATCTGGAACCTCTCCTCAGGGCGCCATCCATAGCTAAATTGCATGTTGCACATTCATAAAAGCTATGGTCTACTCCTGATTAATCATCCGTATGCGATCCATATCCTTCATGGTTCTCCCTGACCGCCTAAGGTGACCGGCCCTGCGGGCCGGGCAGGCCAAGCCGTCCCCTTGGGGCTCGCCGTGGCCTGCGGACGCGATAGCCTCGCCTCGATGAGGATGGTAGGCTTTCCCCGCACCTAGAGGTGCGAAAGCGAGGCAAGCATGGATCTACTGCGGGTGGCCGGTGCTACTTTAAATCAACTACCCTTGGATTTTGCCGGTAACCGGGACCGCATCGTCAAGCTGCTCGAGGACGCACGGCGCTACGGCGTCGAGCTGCTCTGTCTGCCGGAGCTATGCATCACCGGCTACGGCTGCGAGGATGCCTTCTTTAGCTTAGCCGTGGTGCACCAGGCCGAAGCCACGCTAAGCGAGATTTTGCCGCACACCCACGGCCAGACCGTGCTACTGGGACTGCCGCATTATTTTCAAGGCGCGCTGTACAACGCCGCGGTGCTAGTGCAGGACGGTCACATCCTCGGCGTTAACGCCAAGCGCGTCCTGCCGCGTGAGGGAGTCCACTATGAGCCGCGCTGGTTTCGTCCGTGGCCCTTTGGTAAGGTGGTGACGACGACCCTATGTGGCGAGCAAGTGGCCTTGGGCGACCTTCGCTACCAGCTTGGTGCCCTAGGCGTCGCGGTGGAGATCTGTGAAGAGGCTTGGGACAGCGTGCCAGCCTCAGCAGCCCATGCCGATGCCGTGCAAGTGGTCTTAAATCCCAGTGCGTCGCACTTTGCCTTGGGCAAATACGCCAAGCGCGAGCACCTAGTTGCCAATAGCAGCCGGTCGCTGCAGGTGTTCTACGTCTACAGTAACCTGCTCGGACTCGAGGCGGGTCGCTTAATCTACGACGGCGGTGTCCTCATTGCCGCGGGCGGAGAGATCATCAAACGCGGTGACCGCTTCGGGTTTCATGACGGTGCGGTCGTTTGGCAGGATATCAATCCAGACTTGGCGAGTGTTGCCAAACTTAAGAGTAAGCCGGTGCGTGCGGCCACAGGCGGGGACGACTCGCAAACAGGGTCTGAAGCTCTTGCTGCACAGTTAAACCAGGTTAAGGGACGCGATCCGCGACACCTTGCGGCCACCGCTGCAGCGAAGACGACCAACGCCGCGGCGAATGCTCCCGCAGCAGTTGCCCTAGAGCGATTTGAGGAGTTTTTACAGGCACAGATGCTCGGCCTTTTTGACTACCATCGTAAATCCGGCGCCAAGGGCTTTGTGCTGTCCTTGAGCGGTGGCTGCGATTCCGCCTGCTGCGCCGTTTTAGTCGCGCATATGCTTGCTGCCGCCGCTGCGGAACTAGGGCTCGCCACAGCCGCCCAACGCTTTGGCATGCCACTGCGCAAGCCGCCGCAAAGCGTCGGCGACTGGACCTCTCAAGCACTCACCTGCGTCTATCAAAAAACGGCGATGAGTGGGTCGGTCACCGAGGCGGCGGCGGCGGCGGTGGCGGCTGCGGTCTGTGCTTCCTACCACCTTGCCGACGTCCAGCCGATGGTGGACACGTACGTCAAAGCCGCGGAGTTAGCGCTGAAGCGCAGCCTCAGCTGGCAGGACGATGATGTCGCTTTGCAAAACATTCAAGCCCGCACCCGGGCGCCGCTTGTTTGGATGTTGGCGAATGTCGCCGGAGCCTTGTTGCTGACGACCAGTAATCGCAGCGAAGCAGCCGTCGGCTACGCCACCATGGACGGCGACACCGCTGGCGGCTTGGCGCCGCTTTCGGGGATCGATAAGCCCTTTCTCCAAGCTTGGCTGCGCTGGGCTGAGACCACTTGTCAAAGCGGTTTGGGACCAATTGCTGCCTTACGACTGGTCAATGCCCAGCAACCGACGGCCGAACTGCGTCCGGCAGCGGCAAAGCAGCGCGACGAAGACGACCTCATGCCCTACGCAGTTTTAGAGCGCATCGAGCGCTATATGCTTCGTGACCGCCTCGGCGCGGCCGATATCCAGGCCAGTCTGGCCTGCGATTTTCCCGAGGAAAGTCCAGAAAAGCTGGGTGCTTACATTGATAAGTTCCACCGCCTCTGGGCCTCCAGCCAGTGGAAAAGGGAACGCTATGCTCCGGGCTTTCATGTCGATGAACTTAGCCTCGACCCGAAAACCTGGTGTCGCTACCCCATTTTGAGTCGCCCGACGCTGCTCGTCAAACGATCCTAACATTTGGATATCTATGGTAGATACTCGGTGCTTTGGCAGTCCCTATGGAGCATCGATTAAATTTGCTAAAGTTCTTTGTACCGCCTTCCGAAGAGTTGTTTATGAATGAGCGGGCTTCCTGAGGTGGGTCTGCCACCTGTAAGCGTAGCTCGTTCAATCAACTAAACACTGGGGGGGGTTCTTATGTCTTTTTTTAAGCAGATGACAAAACGTGCGGCTCAGAAGGGTTTTAGCTTGGTCGAGCTGATGGTCGTCGTAGCGATCATTGGCGTGTTGGCCGCGCTCGCGGTGCCAAAGTTTCAGGTGTTCCAGGCCAAAGCCAAGCAGAGCGAAGCCAAAAACAACTTGTCGCACCTTTACACCCTGGAACAGACCTACTTTGGTGACTGGGATACCTTCTCAAACAGCCTCACGAATCTAGGCTTTGTCACTCAGGGCGGTGGCCGCACCAACGCGGCTCGTTACAATTATACACTACCGACGGCTACCGCAGCTGCCTTCACCGCGCAGGCCGCGGCGACTTCGATCAACGTGATTGCCTCAGGCTGCACGGCGGGGCTAGATACTTGGACCATCAACCAACTCAAGGCTTTGACCAATACCATTAACTGCGCACAATAAGTCCATTCACCTTTGGGATCGACTTAGCAACCACCCTCTGGGTGGTTTTTTTTGCTCGTGGCAGGCCAATCTTTACGGTAAGTAGGCAGTGCTCTCTCATAACGATCGACCCTGCTTGCGCAAAGGACCCCTGACCATGAACGCACCAGAACTGGCATCTACGGCGTTGTCCCTAGTGGCTCCAGGTAAAGGCCTATTGGCCGCCGACGAAAGCCACGCGACGATCGGTAAACGCTTCGATACGATCGGGTTAGCCAACTCCGAGACCGCGCGGCGTGATTACCGCGAGATGCTGTTTACGACTCCAGGCGCGTCTGAATATATCAGTGGCGTGATCCTCTACGACGAGACGTTGCGGCAAAAGGGTGCCGATGGTGTTCCCTTTGTGACGAAGATGCAAAAGGCCGGTGTGATCCCCGGAATCAAGGTCGATCTGGGCGCCAAGGACCTTGCGGCTTGTCCAGGCGAGCAGATCACCGAGGGCCTAGACGGCCTGCGTGATCGCTTGAAGGAATACTATGCACTAGGTGCGCGCTTTGCGAAGTGGCGTGCCGTGATCAACGTCAGCGCGACGCTGCCAAGCGAGACCTGTCTGATCGCCAATACCGAAGCCTTGGCGCGCTACGCGGCCCTGTGCCAAGAGCAGGGCATCGTGCCGATCGTCGAGCCGGAAGTGCTCATGGACGGTTCGCATAGTATCTCGCGCTGCGAAGAGGTGACGGGACGCGCTCTGACGCATCTGTTTAACAAACTGCGCGAGGCTCGCGTCCAGCTCGAAGGCATCTTGCTGAAGCCCAATATGGTGATCAGCGGCAAACTCTGCAAGGAGCAGGCCGATGTGCAGACCGTGGCTGATCGTACGATTCGCTTATTTCTCCGCACGGTGCCAGCGGCAGTCGGCGGCATTGTCTTTCTTTCGGGAGGACAATCGGATGAGTTGGCGACGGCGCATCTGAATGCCATGCATGTCCAATTCAAGAGCTTGCCCTGGCCACTCAGCTTCTCCTATGGCCGGGCACTACAGGCGCCAGCGATCAAGGCATGGGCTGGTAAACCGAGCCAAGTCGAGGCCGGCCGCAAGGCTTTCGCCAAGCGGGCGCAACTCAACAGCGCTGCTCGCTTTGGTAAGTACACTGCGGCGATGGAAAAGGGCTAAACTTCCACCAATGGTTCTTATGCCACTTTGCGGCGGCCGATGGCCGCTTGCAGAGCAAGGGCTGCGGCGAAGCGTGGCGCCACCTCCAAGACTTTATTGACGCATAGCTCTGCCTCGCGCCACATACCTGCTGAGCCTAAGCAGCGGGCTTTCAGCAGCAGCAGGCTTTGTTCGTTGGCGTGCGGGTATTTCAGCGCCGCGTCTAAGACCTGCACGGCGCTACCCGGATCGTTCAATTTGCGCAGGCAAGCAGCGTAAAGCTCCAGGAGTTCCCAACGCAGGGGATAGAGGCGGATGGCCGCTTCGCAGCAAACGCCGGCCTGGTCCGTTTGGCCTTCGCTAAACAGCAGGCGAGCGGCTAGGTAGACGTAGCGGTAGTCCTTGGCGAAGTCGCCTTTAAAGGCAGCTATTTGCAGCACCTGACGCGCCGTCTCGTTGTGCTGCAGATTGGCAAGCATGGTCACAAGCAGCTCCACGCGTGCCGGCGATGCCTGGTTGTTCTTCGTCAGCCAATCGGCTAGCTCTAGCGCGGTTTTGGTTTTGCCCTGCTGCGCTGCGACTGCGGCTTTGGCCAGCCGCGCGGCAAACAGGTCGGGTGTCTTCTTGAGCACCTGCGACACTAGCGCGTCGGCCTGATCCAATTGATGGACGCGCGCTAGCCAGCCGACCTTGACGAGGTCAAACCAGATTTGAAGCTCTGCGCTGCTCGCCTTGCTTTTGGCCTCGTCGAGGTCCGCGAGCAGTTCTAACGGTATGGGGTCAGTGGGCTGAAGCGAGCTGGCTTGACGTTTGAAGCGATGCAGCCGCGACAGCATGGCCTCAGACGATTCCATGGCAGCGACCGCTGCATTGATCTGTTCATCAAATCTGGCGCGGGTCCAGTTGACCAGAAGGAGACAGTCCACCACCAGCAAAAACGGCTTTTGCACGCGGGCATCGAGGATGGCTTTGTCGCCGCCGCATTGGACCAAGACACCGACGCGTGGGGTGAAGTCGCACTCCTGCACCGCCTCGACGATCTTGAAGGTTTCTGACTTGGCCTCGCCATTGTTCCACAGAACCAGCAACGGATTAGGCGTGATGCGCAGCGTATCGAGGAGTGCTTGGGTCTGGAAAAAGCCGGTGGTTGCCACGGCACCGAGCTGCTGCAGTTGCTTCTCCGCCCTGATCCAGCCCTGGTCTTGGTCGTGATAGAGTAGGAAGCTTGTTTTGCTAAGCTTGGTCGCCCCCTTTGCCATCGCTTCGGTCCGTGTGAGGTACTCGGCCAAGGCGCTTTTGACTCGCGCCAGGGTCGCGGGAACGGCCATCGCCTTGTCGGGGATCTGTAGGGTTTCATCAGCCGGCGGTGGCAAGGTCGGCGGATCGATGCTGGCCCCTGCTGTAGCGGCTGCGGCCTTGGCAGGTGCTTTGACTGGCGGGGTGTCATTGCCCTGAACGCTGGCTTTTGCCTTGGCGGCAACTGTTGCATCAGCCTTGGTGGTGACGCTCGGCGCAGGAGCCTTTGCCGGCTTGGCAGCTGGCTTGGCCGCCTCGGCCTTAGGCTTCGGCTGCGGTGACGCAACCACCGCCGGTTTGCGCTCCGGTGATGGCGGTGCAAGCGCGACGCGA
>CAIYRB010000124.1 GCA_903928445.1 uncultured Pseudomonadota bacterium
ATGCCGCCGCCGAGTCTCGGTACTGATCTCTGCCTTTGCTGTCTTTCCGGCCACTGCTGAACCCTCCGTCTATGTGTTGACGAATGGCAACCTAGCAAACGTAACGGGCGGCTAGGAGACGTGGATGCCGGACCGCTTACTTTGAGGTAGGTGCCAATATAGGAACGTAGCCGATGTTTGGCAAATTCTTGATCAAGGTAGACACCTGGCAAGCTGCCGGTAGCCAACACCGTGTCGAGATCCAACTCTGTTTCTATCTGGGAGAGCGGGTGCAAATAGATGGTCAGTGCCCTAGCAGCAAGCAGATTGGCTCCCGAGCGCTTGAGTTTGCGGGCGCTGGACCCTGTCAGAACGAAAACAACGCGGCCTTTATACTTTTCGATCAGATAGTGCACTTCATCGAGCAGTATCGGCAGTTTTTGCACCTCATCGACGGCCACTACTAGCACGCTATCCGCAGGCTGTGACTGGATCTGCTTTACAATTTCCTTTGAAAATAGCGACGGATCCACTAAATATCGCTGAAAATATTCAGATTCAAGCAGAGAAATGATCAGGCGATGGCCCGGCAACGTAGTCTCTAGCAACTTCGTTTTTCCGGACCCGCGTGGCCCGAACAGCAGCAGGCTCTGATTTTTCTCAATAAATTTAGATAGCAGTAGCTTTCGTTTAATCATACTTAAAATATATATCTAAATTTTAAGTACAAGTCACCTAACTTTCAAAATGGTACAGGGGCTGGAGGCAGCGCAGAGGCCGTCCTACGACGCTTGGCTGCGGCCCCAGTCCTTCGGCTCCGCTCGGCCTGCTCTGGGTGGACCATCAGTTCGTCACCATCGGCCAGTCCGACTATACTTGGCAGTTTCAGCGTGCTACTGCCGCCGGAATCTTTAGCTACCTCACACTGGAAAAAATCCACCTAAAGATAGATTTTGGCCTCAGTCGCCTATATTTTCTCAAAAAATCCACCTTTAGTTTGATTGTTGTAGACAAAGCCCTGCCCAACTGATATAATCATATTAGAGTTGGATTTTTGTGGAGGCTACGAGCTCCTGGGAGGACCAAATAGAACCCACTGAAACTATTGAGGAATTTGTAAAAATCATCAAACAAAGGCGCAAGGCCATGAAGCTGAGCCAGTCGGATCTTGCTGGCCTTTGTGGACTTACCAAGGAGGGCCTGAGCCGCATCGAGCGCGGCGACGCCGAGCCAAAGCTCGGGACCGTTCTGAAACTCGTCAAGTTACTCAGCGGCAATATCGCGGTGAAGTGGAAATGAGCCAACGCAAACTCTATGTCCACTACGACTCCAAACTGGTCGGAATTCTGACTGAAGACGAACATGATCTGCTACATTTTTCTTACGATTCAAACTGGACTCTAGACAAAGAATCTTTTCCCCTCAGCCTAGCCCTTCCACTCTGTGCTGAAGGATACAGTGGCAAGCTTGTTACATCATTCTTTGAAAATTTGATTGCTGAAGGCGATCAACGTCGGCAAATCGAGCAGTTTGCAGGATTGCCCGCGGGCGATGATGCAGCCTATCTGGAACGATTTGGTGAAGACTGTGCGGGCGCCTTATCTATCTCCGTCCAGCCGTTTCAGTCTGCACAGACGAAAGCAGCTCACGAGATCGAAGTTCCTTTCCACACTATAGAGGATGCGATCGAAAAGGGATTGCCCATTGGCATGGTCCTTGAAAAGGATGGCGAGCTTCCTCCTTTTTCCTTAGCCGGAGCACAAGCTAAGTTTCCTTGTTGCGTCCACGAAGGGCGGATCTATTTACCAGGAGTAGGAGAACCCACAACACATATTGTCAAACTGCCGATTCGATCAGGCGAAAGGCTTTTGGACTCGGTTGAAAACGAATACCTCTCGATGCGTCTAGCTAAACACTGTGGATTGACTGTTCCAGATGTTATGATTCTTGGGGACCACATAAATCTTTTTTGCATTGAGCGTTTTGATCGTCTTACCAGCTCAAACCGAGTCCGCCGTGTCCACACTCAGGATTTTTGCCAAGCACTCGGTCGACCTAACAAAGAAAAATACGAAAGGCATGGTGGACCTTCTTTTGCGACATGCTATAAATTGGTGCGGGACCATTCATCGGACGTAGCGCGTGATCTCTTCGCATTGCTCGATTGGATCGGATTCAATCTCGCTCTCGGCAACAATGATAGTCATGCAAAAAACCTTTCCCTCATTCTGTCTCCTAATGGTGTAAAGCTCGCGCCATTTTATGATCTCATCTGCACCGCTATCTACCGCCAATACAATGCGCAATTTGCCTTTCAAGTCGCTGAGGTCAGCAGCTGGGACAAGATCACCATCGCGCGCGTTGATGTTTTTGCTAAACAATTGGGATTGCGCGGAAATTTCGTGATTTCTCGCTGGATCCCTCTGTTTAAGCGGTTGAACGATGGCGTCGAACAGCTCAGTGCCGAGTGCTTCGAAGACAAGGCTCGGATGAAGACCCTCAATAAAATCGGCCAGGAGATCCGGAAGCGAATCCAAAGTCTCCGCAAGGCCTTGCAAAAATCCTGAGACATCGACATGTACACAGTAAGCACAACTTTAGCGGGGGTGCGAGTCGCTCCGTTTTGCCTCAACTTCGCCAGCTGCAGGGTCTTTTGGGCTGCCGGGTCGGTCAGTTAAATCGGCCTCGCAGGTTTTCGGTGAAACTGTGACCTCTAGTGTGTCGTCAAGTGATCACTCATTCGACACGTAGTCGCTTGCCCGATCAAGAGAAGATTCAGGTTTTTCCGCCGCAATAATGCGGCATATACTTTGCAAGCGAGGGCAGCAACCAGATTTTCTCTGGCGAGACAGCGCGCTGCAAATGAAAGCCAAAAGCAAAGGATTATCATGCGTCTGACGAAAAATCTGACATCACAGCGTCTAGGTCAACCGACGATCCAACCGTCATTCCTCCCCGCAAACCAGCCGATGCGAGCCAACGCCACCGAGCATGTCGTCTTGAGCGCGTTCATAACCCTTGCTATGGTCCTTGTTGGCTGCGGTGGCAAGTTTCACAAAAACCACGATGCAAAGCTGGCCGCTCCTGCAGCAGACCCGCTTTCCGAGTCGTCTGCCACTTCAGAGTCCCTCATTGGCACTTGGCAAAACGACACCTGCACCCCGGTTCAATGGGAACCGACAAAGGGAGCGGATGGCCACTCCAATCCCAGCAGCAAGCTCTGGTACCACGAGACGCTTTTGATAACAGCGAATACGCTTGATTCGGTGAACACCTACTTCCGAGACGATGCTTGCACCGAGCTTGATTCTTATCAGCCTAGCGCCAGTGAGGGCGGCCTGCTATCCTATCGTCTCGGCTTGAAAATCTCACCCAACGTCGATCAGATCGACTTTAATTCTCTAGTCGGTACTGCTCCGGTCTACACAGTCATTAGCTTAGACCAGAATCAGCTTAGCTTCGGCGACGCCAGTGACCAAAGCCAAGATGGAAAGTCGGCGCAGACGCGCCTTACGAAAATCGGCTCACGCATCTTCAAAAAAATTCTTAAATGAATTTCGCCTCCTCAGCAGAGTCTGTGGGTGAATTCTGGTTCGGGCAAGCCTCCAAGCGCGTGATAGTAGGGAACCACTGAAAAATGCGTGTCGTGCGCCTTTTGCCAACAACCCAAGGCACCATCTCGACCGTGACGCCGCAAGTCCTGCAGCCAATGCGGCGCATAGCATAAACAAAGAAGACAAGGATGGCCCAGAGCGGGACGTAATGAAACCTACGCGGCTTTAAAGTATCGTAATGCCGCCCCTTGGCCCCGCCGCTAGGGGAGTTGCCTTGAGGATTGGAGACACATTGTAGGTTGTGTGCACGGAACTTCCCAACGGTCTTAGCGGCGAATTAAACTATGTTGAGCGCCAAGTCATTGCAGCAAAGCGCTTGCCGACTCGTCGCCGTTTGGCGCGCGATGATCTAAAGTCGATGATTTCGGCGTCAGCGGTTAAGACTTCGGCCCGCCTCGCCATTGCGTTGGCGATCAGATAGCAGTCCACCATGCTCGCGCTATGTTCGGCTTTAATATGCGCCGCCGCTTCAGTGATATCGTTGGACAGATCGTTGTCTAAGGGGCCAGTGCGAATGGCATGAATCGACGACAAGACATCTGCCAGAGATTCATGGTTGACGAACCTACCTTCCTTGAATCGCACCGCCGAGACGACCGAACACTCCAAGCGAATCAAAGGCGGGATGATCACCTGGGATCCTTTGGCTTGCGCTTTGTCCAGAAACTCCACTAGTGCAACTGCATCGGCTCCACCAAACAGGATTTCCAGAATCGCACAGGAGTCGAGGAGGATCACTTCATCTCCTCGTCATCTAAAGCCTTCAGATCATCGCTCCAATCATCAACAGTGACCGATTTTGAACCCTTTTTTCTGGACCATTGGCCGATCAGGGCCCGAAAGCTGGTGCGCGGACGTTGGATGGTGATCTCGATCAGACCGTTGCCTTGATCTTCAGCTTGAATGATCAGGACATCACCGCCGGCCAAGCCAAGAGCGTCACGCAGCTCCTTGGGTAGGACCAATTGGCCATTCGCAGCCATTTTGGATCGATATAACTTCTTGGCGCCCACGCTAATCCCCCTAATACAATTTGTATTGTAATTGTATTTCAGACCACGAGTCAAGGGTGAAACGCGACGCCACTGGTGGCGACCCGACCAGATGGCGTCAGTCTGGTCAGTGTCGACTAACGATTGGACAATCGGCCGTCCAGCCGATCCTTCTAAGACTTTCGAGCCAAATTCCATCGCATTGATCAGCCTGACTTCCAAGGAAAATTCCGTGACGATCGCATCTGCCAAGGGGCTGGTTTCTTTTGGCCCTTCACTTGCATGTAGTCCCACCAAGTCGTCCGGCCTGTTCCCTTCTGATAGAGTTCGCCGGCTCTATCCCATGACGCACCGCAAAGAACAACGCTATCAGCCAGGCACCACTGTTGGCCGTCTGTGAATCAGATGGGGGAGACCCAAACTTTGCCATCTAATCGTCAACCACTAGCGCATGCAACCGAAGCTTCTCCGACACCCGGGAGTCAGCCGCCCTATGAGCAATGGCTCCGCGATCTACTGACACGCTGGCGCGAGATTGGCAGCAAAACGGCGCTGCAGATGACCGAGCAAGGTCGGGTCAATGCCTTCAGCTATGACGATTTACTCGATTTAAGTCGTTCTCTAGCCGTATCCTGGACCCTTAACCCGCAGTTTCCGGCGCGGATCGCGATTCTATCGGAGTCGCGACCGGAATGGATCGTCGCACTGATTGCTGCCTTTCGCGCTGGTGTCACCTTGGTCGCACTGGATCCCCAGCTGAAGGATGGGGAATTGGCGCAACTCATCAGCCAAAGCCAGGTGGACGCCGTGCTGGTCAGTCGGCTCCATGCCCACCGACTCCGCGGCAGCGCAGCGGCCGTTTGGGATTTGGAGGGTGTCGTGGCGCAGGAGCGCGCGGCGCCGCAATCAAGCCATCATCTGCTTCCTTCGAATCTAGATAAGCCACTGATCACGATCTATGGCTCAGGGACGACGGGACGCAGTCGGGCAATTATGATCTCTGCACGCAACTTATTGTTCGAAGCGGCGGCCAATGCAGAACGCGTGGGCGTCGTTAGTTCCGATCGCGTCCTGTCGATTTTGCCGATCAATCATCTCTACGAACTTTCTGCGGGTACACTCACGCCACTGTATATGGGTGGGACGGTGATCTACGCAAATACCCTGATGCCGCATGAAATTGCTGCTTTTATCCGCGACCAGAGCATCACCATGATGGCGGCCGTACCGCTGTTTCTCAAGGCGATGAAGAGGTCCATCGAACTGAGCTTTAACAAGTTACCCAAGTTCAAGCGCCGTCAGCTAGACTTGCTGATGTGGGCTGCTCCCTTTATGTCGATAGAGTGGCGGCGGCGGCTCATTCCGGTTCGGCGCAACATTGGTGAGCACCTCCGTCTGTTCATTAGCGGTGGTGCTCCTTTGCCGGTGAACTTGCAGGACTTCTACTCCCGCATTGGCATTCCTGTCCTCCAGGGTTACGGACTATCCGAAGCGAGTCCGGTTGTGGCTTGTACATCGGTCGATGATAACCGCAAAGGCTCCTGCGGCAAGCCACTCCGCGGTACCGAGATCAAAATCGTCGGACCTGATGAGGCTGGCATCGGCGTGATTCACGTCCGTGGCCCCCAGGTCATGCTTGGATTTTGGAATAACATTCCAGACACCGAGGCTGTTCTTGGCAAGGATGGATGGCTTGATACGGGTGATCTTGGCTACCTCGATCGCGACGGCTTTCTTTTTGTGACCGGACGCTCTCGCAATCTAGTGGTCCTGGGAGCTGGCAAGAAGGTCTACCCTGAGGAGGTCGAGGCGATGCTCACCGAGCTTGCCAGCTCGCCGTCTTATCCACTGCTCAAAGAGTTATGCGTCACCAGCGTCAAGTCTGGCGATTGGGACGAAGTGGCCCTGGTCGGAGTGCCCAGCGATGAGCTCAACCAGGAATCCGGTGGCAACAGCGATCTTATGAAAGCCACATTGACCCTACAAATTGAACATTTATTGGCGACGGTGGCGGACTATAAGCATCCACGGCGGATCCTGCTCAGTTCCACCCCTCTACCAAAGACATCGACTCACAAGATCAAGCTGGTCGAGCTGGCTGAACTGATTCGCGCGGGTTCCATCCATTAGATTTCAACAAACGCAAGTTGGAGGGTATACAAGTGCAATTAACCGCCCTAATGATCGCATTGCTTGAATTCATCGTCATCGGTGCCTTGCCGAAGATTTTTTTTCGCAAGGATGGCCGCTATAATCTCATGTGGCTTATGACCGGTGCACCCTACCTGGTGACCGCCGTAGCGCTGCTGGCCACGTACCTCGGACACCTGGCGTGCTGGATCGACCTGGGCTCGGAGGCTTCGGCTATCATGCAGGCTGCTGGAGCCCTCCTGTGTATGATCGGCTTTGCGCTCATGTGCGTGACGATCAACTCACACCGAGTACCACTGGCGCTCTGGCATCAAGACAATGACGCGCCTCAGTCGATTGTCACTTGGGGTGCCTATAAGCACATCCGCCATCCATTTTACACAAGCTTTTTGTTGGCTTTAATTGGCGGCGTGCTGATTGCTCCATCCTATGTCACGACCCTAAGTTTAATCTATGGGATTGGCATTATGACCATCACAGCTATATGAGTAGGACCAGATTGATCCATGGCGTTGGCGCCAAATTAATCCATGGTCACGTTCTTGGCGCAAAGCGTTACCCATTACCACTTCCATCACCCTCTTAAGGGTTGCGGGAAATGGAAACGGGTAACGCCGGTAAATTTA
>CAIYRB010000125.1 GCA_903928445.1 uncultured Pseudomonadota bacterium
CGGTGGATGTTCCGCTAGGCCAATACAGCGCAAGTAGCGCCTGATGCTGTCTGGGTCTCGTATGGCGGCACGGATCTCCATATCGGTGCCGCACTTGGGGCAGGTGCCGACGTCGATTTTAAAAATACGCATGAGCAATTTAGCCCACTTGTGATTTTTTGCTTTTTCCTTATCGAGGACCTCTGGGTTGAAGCCCTTGCGCGCCTTTGGGTTTAGGACAATCAGATTGCGCCATTTGCTGTGGGACGAGAAAACGCTGGTATAGATGACTTGATGCGCTCTGGATGGGGGTCTCATTGCGCATAATTTTTCGCTCATTTCCAATGGAGATAGTAAAATTGCGTGAGTACCGTCTGAGAATGAGCGCTTCATTTTGTAGATCAAATCACCGTCGTCGTTCATGCTTAGACGGTCGGTAGCAAGCGGCGGCCGGGCCATGTAGCCGACGAGTTCCTCTAGGCGTCGCCTATCCAATGCGGCAACGTAGGTAGCAGCTTGCAGGTTAAAGCCGTTGCTTTGCGCGCATTTTGCGCCCTTTAGCCAGTGGTGCCTCCTCGTCATAGCCGAATCCCTTGCCAATCCGGCGGACATACAGGCCGGTGCATGGACCAAAGGCGATTTTGCTTTGCACCGAGGCTCCGAGTGCCGTGGCCATCGCGTCAGTGTCTTGGAACAAGACATCTGCGTCGGGGCGCGCGACCAAGTCGGCTTCTTCACTTAGGTAGCCACGGCGGCGAAGTAGCCGCACGGTACGTTTGGAGATCCTTCCCACTACGGTTGCAACATCCTCATGCATTTCTACCGAAGCCCATGAGTCGCGACCACTTGTTGGGGGTTGTTCGTTTAGAACTTGGAGCGCCCGCCGCGAGACATTGCCATCATGCTGACCCAGGGGTAGCTGTCCTCCCGCTATCGACACTCACCTAAAACCGCGACGCAGGCACCTTGTAAGCTTCTGTATATACTAATGTTTATCGATTTTGATATTAATATGAGACGTATACTATACGCCCATGGACGTTTCTGATAAAGTTTTGATACAGATTGCCGATAAGGAGTCTGCCGGGAAAAGGGGACTGCCATGCAAAGCAATGCATTTAACGAAATCACTAATCAATTCGGTATCATGGATATGAAGACGCATACCCTGCGTCCGCTTAAGCTGCGGGACTTTGTCGGCGGCACGCATGGAGTCGACGAACTAGCGGGGATGTTCCAAAAATCCAGAGCCTCTATGTACCGCGAATCCGTAAAATTAGACCGGAAGTTCATCGAAGATTACCTGGTACCCATCGTTTGGGCTGCCGACCGTGCTTATGAGCTGTTCGACAAGGACAAGGAGCGCGCGCGTGCGTGGATGCTCGAGCCGAACTCTTACTTCTTCGGAAAATCCCCTTTTAACATGTGCCTGCTTGGCAAGGGCGAAGCTGTGAGGGAATTCTTGAACGAAAGGTCGGGGCGCGGTTGATGGCGAAAAAGAAAAAGACAACCAAGCCACCCAGCGCTCCTAAGAAGGCCAAAGCTAAGGCTAAGACTGCATCAAAATCCACGTCGCGCCCCAAGTCGGTCGCAAAGACCACTGCAAAAACGAGGCGCGCGACAGTTATAGTGACGCCCCATGGGGCTCATGGCTTTGATGATGCCCAGCTGCGCGCCCACCAGCACGCTTTGGTATTTAATGATGCTCTTGAACGCAGCGCGACTAGATCGATTTCCATTGGTCTTGCCGACGTACTTGCCGCTTCGGAGCCTGCTCTTTCGCTTAAAAAGATGAAGGGGGTAGCATTTCGGGCTGTGCCAGTTGGCGGCGCGGTTCGCGCCATAGACGATAAAGCAACATTTGGCGCTGGTGGCCGCGTCAATATTGGCATGAAGCAGCAGGACCCAGACTTTCCGCACGCCATCGCTGTTGCCTTTGGGGGATATACGCTTCTGAAAATGCATCCACCGCCGCTGTGGAATATCGCAGCGGTGGCATCGGTGAGTTCGAGATGGTCGTGCTTGAGGCAAAAACGGCAAATGTAACGTTAATTGACTTCGATTATACAGTTAATTGCCTAGGCCAGTTGTTAGCGCCTATGCCAGTAGCCCCACGCGTTATGGCAGTTCCGACCTACTCAGCCTGGAAATATCAGCCCTTCCCCCTGGTAAGC
This sequence comes from uncultured Pseudomonadota bacterium, assembly GCA_903928445.1. Lineage (GTDB taxonomy): Bacteria > Bdellovibrionota_B > Oligoflexia > Oligoflexales > CAIYRB01 > CAIYRB01. Next base: position 2,154 of record CAIYRB010000125.1, read on the forward strand.
CAGCTGATCGGCAACTGGATCCGGATACATGCCGCCAAGGCCGATGGCATGTTTTTTCGATCGACAAAAGACCCCACCGGGGTGAACTATCTGCTTTTTGAGCCATCCGACTGGACCATCGCTCAATGTTGAAGTGAGTCTCGGCTAGCAGATACTAAAAGCTGCGAAAAACGCAGCGGTAGCAGTGATCCGGCACATCATAATCAACGTTTTCGTTGTATTTGTCCGCTGCCTGCTGCATCGAAGAGCGTGCCTCGTCACAACTTTCGTATCCAATGGGGCTCTCTTGACACATCTGGTGCAAGGACTCACCGTGGTACCGAACATAGAACTTGAATGAAGCTCGATGAAGTATTCTGCATGAAGCACGCACGGCGAGCGGCACGAGATCAATCTGTTAACTTCAACGGAAAAGTTTACAAGATCCTAAATCGGGAATGGGGCACCTTGCGAAGCGGGAAATCACCATCCACGAGGCAGAAAGTGGTGCCGTTGGATTTTATCTTGGCTTGCAACGGCTTGATCATCAAGAGATCAGACGGCCTGTAAAGCGCTTCCAAAAAAAGTTCGCTTAATACTTATACTTCGATAGCGAAATGGCAGAAGGACATTATCCTTCTGCAACTAACGAGACATAATCAATTTTTTTTACCAAGGACGAGCTTGCTGACGGGCGAGACGCTTCCGGCGCTGTCGGTGCCTCGGGCCGAGATGGTGTCATTGGCGGTGAGGGTCAGTGGCGCGGAATAAGTGGTCCAAGTGCCTCTTGCGGCAAGCATGTACTCTTTCGTGACGCTCTCAGCGGAATACTTGATGGTCACCGTGACCTTGCCGTTGCTCGGCCCGATAGGGCTCGCCGTGATCACGGGCGGCGTCGGATGATCGACGCCGGCGAGGTATTGGTGCGAGAGCCATGCGTCGGGAAGCAGCTGCTTGTTCATATCGGGGCCGGAAACCATGATGACCGGCAGAGCACTTGCCATCTCACTCGCCCGCCAGCCCATCCAGTAATCATTGCGGAACGTTTTCCAGGCGTAATTCGCCAGGGAGACGACGAATGTATGGGAGCCGGCCGCGAGTGCCATGCTGGCGACGTTTTCGGCATGCAGCATGGGATTTGGCTGCCACTCCTTACCGTCGATAAAAACCCGCAGATCAAAGCCTGCATCCTGGGTGCCGGCGTAGAGGTTGGTCGGTGGGTAGAAGTTGTAGACGCCGCTGGTCGGTATGTTGATAAGCCCATTGTAACGTAGGGCATAGGAGCGATCTGTCCCGTTGCGTATGGTTGCCAGATGGTCGGGGTCAAAAAGTTTGGCTGTGCTTATCTTCAGCGGCGTGAGAGCGCCGGGCACGCCAGCCAGTGAAAAAAGTTTGAGCCAGTCGCCTTCGAAGTAATGGTAAGCAAGGCCGGGTCTCATCACGTCGCTTGCCACCACTGCGGCGGGAGCCATGGCCACTTTGGTGAAAATAGCCGAGATCGTGCGTCCCGCATCGATATCCGGAGCATTCCAGACTGGGGTCTTGCCCTGGCGTATAGGGCGCACCTTGACCAGTGTCGTGCTGCTTATAGTGATAGGCGCTGTGTACAGGAGTGACGAGCTTGTGGGATCGCTGCCATCTAAGGTGTAGCGCAGGTCGATGCCGCTAAGGTCCGGCTGGGTCGGAATGTCAAACGAGACCTGCAAGGTGTCGGTAAACACCGTCTGTTCAGGACTGATGTGAACGGTGTCGATCGGCGTCCCAATCGGGGTCGAACTAAATTCACCGTCCTTAGTTAACACATATTGGAAGTTCGCTGAGCTGCTGGTGTAAGACTTGCCCTTAATGTTAATCGTGTTGGTGCCCAACGCTATACCGCTGATTTCGTCATCTTTGTTAATGGCCAGTAGTGCTTCGCCGGATGCGCTCACCGGAACAGAGCTCACCAGATCAGAGCTGAGATTACCGGGCAGGTTGGCGGCAGACATGAACCAGACCTGCGTGCCGGAGGGAGTCGTGGCGGAAAACCCTTGTTCTCCTGCGGCTCCGCGGAGTGCTTTAACGTTTTGCAGATCCACACCATTGCTTGCAGAGCGAGTATTGATCGCCCAAACCGAGGCATGGGTGGCGGAGGCGTTCCACCGAAGTGCAAAATATTGTTCGTATATCGGATTGTTGGCGTTGGCTCCGGTGGTGGCGGCGTTGAGATTTTCTGATAGCGTCGGATCGGCTCTCCAGGCTGGAGTGTTTCTGCCAGAGTCATAAACATAGCCGCTGAGAGTCAGGGCGGTCGGACCGAAGTTACGTACGGTGACGTTATCAAAATCCGGATTTTGGGTGCTAAAAGTCTTGTTTGGCACATCCAAATACTGCTTTAGCTGTTCTACAGTCGGAGTCGGACTGACCGCTTTGCGCCATGGGAAGGCGAAATATTGGGCGTACTCATGGCTGCTACTCGTAGGCGGTATGATGCGGTCATAGACAATATAGAGCCCTTCGTTTCTTAGCTTAAAGACCTCGCGGGTGGTCTGTACTCCGGCAACCGGAGCCGGGTCGAGGCGAATGTCGGGATTCGAATAGCCTTGCGGAAAGGGGTAGAAGCTTCCCACAAATCCCGGCAAATTGTTATAACTGTAGGTAAGGTTCAGCTTGGTCTCGGCCACATCAAAGCGGCTCGAAGTAAAAAAGCGTCCATCGCTGACATGACGTCCGGCCTGACCGGTCACCATGGTCTTGCCGCCAGTTGGTTGTAGGCCGTGCATGATGTTCGGCTGGCGTTTGTCGACGATAATAGGGCTTCCTTGGAGCAGGGCGAGCGCATTCTTGTAGAGAGAATAACTCTTTTCGGTATTACTCGCCTGGGAACGGGCCTTGAAATCATCGATCATCATAAACTCGTCACCCCACTGCCAGCCATCGCGCAGGTAGTACATGGCCCCATAGGGCGCCATTTCAGATTTGACGGATGGTCTCACGCTCGTGCCATTCATCGCTGCAATACGGGTCTTGGCCTCGTTTTCAGCAGGGAGATTGACCTCGTCAAGGAAGGTGCGGGTCGTATCGGTGAACGTGACCGGATCGAGTATTTGCCAGTGGGTCAGGTAGCGCCCGTTAAGGTTTGATAGTACGCTGGTTGAGTTTCTGTCGCTATGCTGACCCCAGACGTAATGCAGATTGCTCCCGGATTTCTCGGCAAACTGCCCCTCGACGTAGTTGCCCTCAGGGGTGATGTGCCTGACGAGGCTGCGTTCGACCAGTCGCATGTTGTCGCACAGATCGATCATTTCCAGTGAATTGCCGCTGGCTGCGCAGGAGGGCAACATGGAGTTACGGGCTTGGATGATATCGACAATGTTGTGGGCTTCATCCCACGCTTCAAAATTTTCGCCATCGAGGGTGCGATGGGTGATCCAGTTGTAGCGAAAGAGGCGCCAGCTTTCGGAGGCAAAGTAGCGCATCGGATAGAATTCATTGAAGTAGCGGGCGATCTTGTAACTATCGCCGGCGGTAAAGGTTCCCCAGTTGGACATCTCCACGCGTTTGGCGCGGATATTATAGGGAAAGAAATCCGTGTTAAAGAGGATGACCAGGCGCGCCAGCGTTGTGGGGCTAAAGTCGGTGGCGAGCGCGGGACGCTCATCGAGCATGATGCGTAGGGCTGTCATGATAAATGAAAGAAAGTTTTGTTCCGCACCCAGCCGCATTCCGATCGGCGAGTTGTTGACATCAGGAGCGGCATTCATCGTATAGTCGTCCAGGTATGCCATCCACCGCTGCAGTGAATCAACATGCTGATTGATCACATAATCAAACAGTAGAGCGGTGAAAAATCCTTGTCCCTCGCTAGACCAATCAAATGAGTTAAGGTAACGGTAAAAATCGAGCACTTGATTGTAGGCCTTGCCAGCCGCTGTGACATTATAGTAGTCGGGCCGATTTGGAATGAGGGTCTCGCCGCTTCCCGTGGGTGTCGTCACGCTCAAGGGGGCCCACAGGACCGACCCTGGCTCGCCAACAGAGCCTATAAATGGGCCTGCAGGACTAAATGCCAAAGTATGGCTATTGATAAAGATGGCGTTGGTGAGTAGGACCAGATTGATCCATGGCGTTGGCGCCAAATTAATCCATGGTCACGTTCTTGGCGCAAAGCGTTACCCATTACCACTTCCATCACCCTCTTAAGGGTTGCGGGAAATGGAAACGGGTAACGCCGGTAAATTTA
>CAIYRB010000126.1 GCA_903928445.1 uncultured Pseudomonadota bacterium
ATTTGAACTATAGCACAATACATAATTGCAACGTGGCCATGCGAGTATTTTGGAAATGGCTCACCGAAGAAAGGCTAGCGTCTGGTACTCTAATCTTGCGTAATCCAATCAAGGGACAAGAAACTACTCCACTCAATTTCACAGTAACTCCTGATCAGATAATTACACATACCTATGGTACTTCTCAAATGAGGCTATTAGCTTTGATAGGCTTCTTCTTTAGCCTCAGACCTCAAGAGACTTTGGCGCTAAAGCCTAGTGACTTTAGAGTAGGCACTGTAGCTTCTAAAATTGAAGCTTGTAAGGCGATGAAAGGCTCTGGCCATTACGACCGGCTAGCAGTTAATATACAACAGCAACGTAAGTCTGACCTCCTTAAGAGCCCTAAGAACAACTCAAAGGGTTACGTAGCTTGCTTTAGTGAAATAGCTGCCAAAGAGATAGTTTCAGTTTTATCAAAACTACCTCCGGATAAATTGATATTCAAAGGTAACTACTGGGCTATAGCTAAGGAATGGAGGACTAAAGGCTATCCTGGACTAAGTCTCAAAGACCTTAGACGTAGCTCCATCTACTGGCTAGGTAATCACGGCAAGGTAGATTTTACTATACTCAAGCTACATGCTCGCCACCAAGATCCAAGTACCACGGCTCTCTATATTCGCAGACCTGAAGACCAACCAATAGAAGCCACTGACTGGAACTTAGAGGCTTAGCTATTTCTGTTGCTGCTCCTTGAGTAACTTATCTTCAAGCTTATTCCATATTGACGTAATTCTGTTTGGAGTTACTCCATATTTTTGAGCTAGATCTAATTTAATTTTCTCTTGAGCCTTTAGAGCTAACTTAGGGCTATGCTGAGCCTCTATAGCTGCTTTGATATCAGCGGATAGCTTCTTAGGACCTCTGGACTTAGAGTGACCAGAAACAGGCTTTATGGCAGCTATACTAGCCCTCCAGTCAGAGACAGTATTAAACACTTGCCCGCCGAATTTAATTCTAGCGCCGATAGGCAATCCATCCAAAAGCTTATCTAAATCCAACGTAGAAACTACTACAGTTTCAGTATCTAAAAGAGCATCAATGTTAGACTGTTAACAGGCGCCAAAAAGCGCGGACTTTTTGAATGTCGCCGGCACCTTGCCGCTTCTTGGCGCCAGAAACTGCGCGTCACCGCCGCGAGCAGCGTAAACTAGACGTAGCGGCCCTCTCGTAACGGCAAAGGCCGGAGCTCGCTAAAGCTCCGACCTTTGGTACTCATCCGTAGCGGTGAGCATCAACCAAACCACCACTCTTAAGATACCCCAACTAGGTCTGCCACGTCGACTGAGGCCGCCCCCTCCAGGCGTGTGGTATTTCTTGAAATCCGTAGGAATTGAAGTCACTTGTCGCGCCTGTAAGCGTGCTTTTGTGGTCTGTCGGCGTTGTTGGCGCGGGCAGGCTTATTGCTCAGGGCCGTGTCAAAAGCTCGGCTATCGACAGCAGCGCCGAGAAGCCACTAAGCGCTACCAAGAGTCGAACATAGGTAGGCGCAAGCATGCTAGCCGGCAGCGGCGGTACCGCCAGAATCATCACCGCTCACCTGAGCCAGCGGACAATAAAGTGACGCATGAGGGTACTCGTCCAGAGGCGCCCGCGTTAGTTATGGCCGCCAAGCGCGTTGCAGAGAAATCTGAACCCTTGAAGCTGCTGCTGCTAACGGGCCCATTATTGCGGCATGCGCACCAAAGAAAGTGCGCTTTTTGTGCAACTCCCGTTGATTTTTTCCCACGCGTGCCCGGACGAAGGTCCATCCGCAACATCGAGCTTAGAAAGAGGCGACGACATGATATCTCCTGAAGAGCACACTGAGATCCGCCGGCTATTTTATGCCGAGCACCACACCATCAACGCCATCGCCACGGCTCAGTGTCTGCATCACGACACAGTAAGAAGAGCCATTGGCACTTCGAGCTTCAACGCCCGTGCGGCAATGATTAGACGAAGCGTGGTTGATCCGTATGTCTGGCTCATTGATTCGACCGTCGAGGCGGTGCCACGGGTGCGAGCTACAAGGATGACAGAGATCCTAAAAAGCAGGGGCTACCCAGGTAGCGTCGATGCCGTCAGGCGCTATCTGCGGCAGCTGCGTGGCAGCCGAAAAGAAGATGCTGCCTTGCGCCTGAGCATGCTCCCAGGCGAGCAGGCTCAGTGCGATTGGGGTCACTTTGGCACCATCCAAGTCGGCAACGCCAAAAGGAAGCTATCGTGCTTTGTCATGGTGCTAAGCTATTCACGGTACATATATGCTGCATTCACCTTCGATCAAACGCTAGAAAGCTTTCTGCGCCACCACGTCCTGGCCTTTCGATCATTTGGCGGTGTGCCGTACGAAATTCTCTACGACTGCTTAAAGGCTTGCGTACTTGAGCGAGTCGGCGATGCGGTCCGTTTCAATCCGGCGCTGCTGGAGCTGTCTGGCCACTATCACTTTAAGGCCAAGGCCTGTAAGCCCCGAATGCCCCGCCACAAAGGACGTGTCGAGCGAGCAATTGGTTACCTACGCACCAGCTTTTTTCCTGCACGTAAATTTCGTGACATGGATGATGCCAATAGGCAAATTGAAAACTGGCTTAAAGATATCGCTAACGTCAGAAAATGGCCACAAGATAGAAGCCGTCATGTCAACGAGGCTCTCGTAGAGGACCGCCAACGGCTCATGGCTCTTCCGCAGCATGATGCCGACTGCTGGCATGTGAGGCCGATAAGGTCAGATAAAACAGCATTTGTCCGCTTTGATTTAAACGATTACTCAATCCCACCTGAACTCTGCCGCAAGCCTTTGACTCTCATGGCTTCAGATGTGTCTATACGGCTGCTGGACGGCGGCGAAATCGTTGCAGAACATCTGCGCTGCTATGACAAAGGCAAGCAGATCGAAGTGAGCGCGCACAGAGAAGCGCTCTTGGCTCGACAAAAGGAAGGCCTGCCACAGCGCCGCCGGGAAAGTCTTATCGCAAGAATACCGGAATCTCAGAGGCTACTGGAGATGCTCGCGGATCGCGGCGAAAGTCTGGTAGGGCACCTGCGCCGGCTCTATGACTTAGTCGCAGAGTATGGCGTGACCCTTGTCGCCGAAGCCATCGCGGAGGCCGTCAAGAGGCAGACGCCTCGTGCCGAGTCGGTCGCGCACCTTTTGCAGCACCAAACACGAAAGATATTGCCGAGCATCGCCGTGGAACTGCCCGATCATCCGGGTGTGCGGGACCTCGTTATTCGGCACCATCCACTCGATCAATATGATGTGCATCCCGCACAGCCACCAAAAAAAGAAGGTGAAAAGCAATGAGCGACGACCTAGAACACGATTTGATCAGCCTAAAACTGCATTGGCTTGCCGCTAACTTAAGCGATCTCATAGCCCGAGCCACTAGAGCAAAAACGGCCCCTCGAGAACTCATCGCCGAAATTGCTAAAGCGGAGATCCTTGACAGAGGCGCTAGAAGCACGGAAAGACGACTGCGCGACGCGCGTATCGGTAGATTTAAGCTTATGTCAGACTTTGACTGGGCCTGGCCGAAGGACCTCGATCGCGGAGCTGTGGAAAAAGCGCTGGCTCTTGATTTTCTAAATGACGACGCCAACGTCATACTTGCCGGCCCACAGGGCGTCGCCAAATCTATGATCGCAAAAAACATTGCTCATAACGCAGTGATGGCCGGACATACAGCGCTTGTCACCACCGCCGCCCAGCTTGTAGCCGATCTTGGACAGCAAGAGAGCACGCGGCTACTTGAAAATAGACTTCGCCATTATCTCCGCCCGACAGTCCTAGTCATAGATGAGATCGGCTACCTATCTTTTGACGGCCGCGCCGCAGACCTAATCTTTCAGGTCGTAAGTCGCAGGTACGAACAGGGTCCGATCGTTTTGACAACAAATCTCGCATTTAAAGACTGGACCACGGTCTTTCCCGGGGCCGCCTGCCTGGTCGCCCTGGTCGATCGTCTGATGCATCACGCAGAGGTCATCTCAATTGATGCCGAAAGTTACCGAAACCGCGAGAACCAGCAACGACTCGCTAAAAAATGCAAGGCACAAGCCAAGCCCAAGGAGAAAAAAAATGAAAAATGACGGCGTGTACGTATTTGATGAGGCGATCGCCAATCGCCTTCGAAACTTTGTCTACAACCTTCAGGCGGCCATCGACGAGCTTCTTTGGCGGACCCGGGTGGAGCCCATGGACGGTGCTGATGTCGGATTTGAAGAAATGGGATTTAGGGAGGCCCATCAATCACTAAGCCAAAGCATCGTACGCTACCCGATGAGCGGATTGGACGAAAAGCCATAGGGCTTCTCAAAGAGATAAAAAAAGAAGCCGATCCATAAGCTGGGTCGGCTTTTTGGCGTCAGCGCCGGCAACGCCGGGGTCAACCGGCGGTCAGCAAAAAGTACGCGTTTCTTCGTGCCTGCCGACAAGCTGATCTCCCGAGGCAGGCAGCGTCTTGTTTGAGCAACGGCGGACATTGCCCCTCTGACGAGGTTATAAGCCATCATATGCATCCAGACTTCTTTGACGACCATCTCCGCGGTCTTGCTG
>CAIYRB010000127.1 GCA_903928445.1 uncultured Pseudomonadota bacterium
ATGCCGCCGCCGAGTCTCGGTACTGATCTCTGCCTTTGCTGTCTTTCCGGCCACTGCTGAACCCTCCGTCTATGTGTTGACGAATGGCAACCTAGCAAACGTAACGGGCGGCTAGGAGACGTGGATGCCGGACCGCTTACTCTTCAAGGGCAGTTCGATCGAGACGCCGATCAAGTTCAGCACGCGGCCCTGCGGGCCTGTCGCTGCGCGCGCATTGAGCGGCGGCGAAAACGAACTGCGGGACGATCTGCAAGCGCGGCTGAAGGAAGGTGAAGGATGTTTCGATTTTGCTATCCAGCTCTACAATGAAGCAGCAGGATTTGAAGTCGAAAATGGCTCTAACCTTTGGCCCGAAGACAAATCACCCTTTATTAGGCTGGCCCGGATCACTATCCCTAAACAGGCCTTTGTAACGGATGAAAAACTTGCTTACTGCGATGCCCTGTCCTACCAGCCCTGGCATGCACTTCCTGCCCACCAGCCGATCGGCAATATCAATCGCACCCGTAAGGTAGTCTATGAGACGATTTCCAAGTTCCGGCATGCGACCAATGGCGATTCAGCTCTGCAAAAAGAACCAGAAGGTTTAGGTGCATGGAACGCCTTTAAGTCAGATAAATATGTGGAATGGGTGGGCTACAAATTCCCGGCTCATCAATAAGCTGAGATCACAGAGCAAGCGAACACGAGCGCGATATTTTTTTGGGACTTCTTTTGGCCTTTTCGACTATAATCTAGTCTATACTTATTATCTCACTGCGATCTCCACCTATTGGAAGAGGCCTTATGTTCCTCAAAACCTTAGCGCTTGCGAGCTGCAGCATCTCCGTGTTGCCCCTGTCTGCTTTCGCCGACGTGACGATCGAAGAGAAAGCTGGCATCGAATACGTCAAGGAGTGGGAAAATGTCAGCGACAGTGAAGTCAGCGCCATCAGCGGGATGACGAAGGACCTCGTCGGCAAGATTGATGCCGATGCTGCGAAGGGATCAAAGCGCGTGCTGCGCGATGCTCATCCTAAGGCCCATGGCTGTGTCGTCGCAAAGTTTACCGTCGACGCAGCCTTAGCGGCCAACTACCAGACTAGTGTCTTGCAGCCCGGTAAGTCCTATGATGCTATTATTCGCTTTTCGAGTGCCGCTGCAACCCCGCAGTCTGATGCCGTGGGTGATGCTCGCGGCATGGCGGTAAAATTGTTGGGCGTGCCTGGTAAAAAGCTGCTTGAAGGGCAGGAAAGTGAGCTGACCCAAGATTTTGTGATGATCAACTTTCCCATTTTTGTCGGTCACGACGCTGCAGACTTTTCGCAGTTGGTGAGCTCTTTGATCCACGATGGTGCTCCCATTAAATACTTTTTCCCCTCGCTAAACCCCATGACTTGGCGTGTTAAGCAGGCATTGAATCTCTTGGATTTCAACGGCAAGAAGGACGCAAGTCTTCTGCAGCAGCGCTTTTTTAGCCTCGTGCCTTACCTGCTCAACGATCAGCCGACCAAATTCGGGGCTGAACCTTGTTCGAACAATACCGCGCTGCGTCCGGACAAGCCGGATGAAAACTTCTTACGCAAGGAGCTCGCGGGATTCCTCCAAAGCAAAAGCGGGTGCTTTAATTTTGTAGTCCAGGATTACAAGCCGGGTTTTGAAATTGAAGACGGTATGGGCTGGTGGCCTGCCGGGCTCGACGCGGCAGTGGAACCGCCTAGCCTCCGCATCGTGTCTCCAGGTAATAAGCCGGTGTCGAAATTCAATCGCGTCGCGCAGATCACGATTCCGCCGCAGAGTTTTGATACCGACGCGAAAAACATTTACTGCGATAACCTGTCCTTTCAGCCCTGGCACGCAGTTCCCGAACATCGTCCCCTCGGCAGCATCAATCGTGCCCGTCGCTCGATCTACTTAGCGATATCCAAGCATCGTCACAGCGTGAATGGCGCCGATGCCGTTGAGCCGACGAGTCTCCGCGAATTTCAAGAGCTAAAGTAAAGAACCGATGAGCCAGAGGAGTAGAGAGTCATGAGTAGATATAAAAATGTAGGGTCGATCCTCTGCTTGCTCATCTGCGGCGGCTGGCTCGGCAGCTGCCGTTCGAGTCATAGCAATGTTGAAAGCATCCAGGATCCGACTGCTATTGGCGAGATGAGTGAGGCAGACTTTGTGACCGCTTGTGAAGCACGGAAAGTTGAAAAAGGTGACAACGGCTCGACCGAGCAGGTGCTGATAAAATTCACGCAAACCGGCGACTGCCGCAAGGCATATCCGATTATTCGGCGGATCGTGCTAGGCAAGTGAATCCCGACGGCTTTGCTGGCCTATAACTGTGCCGACGTGATCAACCTAGAGCGGCTTATGGTCCATGCTTACAATGAGAACGTAATGGCCACGCCGTTTGGCGCTGAGCGGCAGTTCGAAAACGCGAAGCCAGCAAAGATTCCGTTCGCGGCTGATGCGAAGCTGGTTGACCCAGCAATCGTGGTTTGGCCGCAGTGAAGGCGGCAAAATCAAAAGCGGCAATCATCCTGTGCCAACCACCGCCACAACTGACCTGAGTGTTCGCCAGCGTTGCCCAGATATTCTGTCTGTAAGCATGCGTATAGGGCTTCGCGTTCAGGGTCTGATAGAGCCACCCCGGGAGGCATACTGCGGTCACTCAAAACCGCTCGTTTGACCATGTTGCCGCCGAAGGGGAGCTGCTTTTCATGGACGCTCATCCGCGTCAGGGTCCCCCTATTTTGGCCGTTATGGCACTCTGCACAATTCATCGCGTCACGAACCCTGCCTAAAGACTCAGGACCTACGCCTGAAGCCGCAGCGCAATGCTGCATGAAAGTCTCGTCTGGACTGCCGGTTCTATGGTCGGCGAGTGCTGGGCCGTCGGCGCCTGCGGGCTCTTCCGCCACTACCGCGTCTTGCAGGGCTTCAATATGGGCGTTCATATCCGCGAGGGCGTGGCCGAATCTGGCGCTGTCAAAGCCCTCGTCCGGCGAGATCGGCAGCACCGGGGTTTGATGGCAACTGGTGCAGCGTTCGAGTCTGCCCTTATTCTCGCGAAGACGGCTGCCAAAGGTGATGTTTCCTGAGTGGCGCAGCCTAAATAGATCATTAAAGTAAACCTTAGGCCGCGGCAGAGGCAGGTGGGTGTCAAGGTCTGAGGTTTGCACGGCGATCAAGGACACGCTTTGCGCTAACGGTTGGCGCCGATGGTCGCGCAGACCAAACTGAACGAATTGCTGGTAGTCACCGTGCGGAATACGAATCAAAAGGCGCGTTCGGGCCAGGCTTTCATCGGGTGTCGGTAAGTCCTGCGAGCGAAAGATCACGTAACTGAGAGGTGCCGATGGACCGTTCCGCTCCTGGTTGTAGCGATCGAGGATAGCGAGGGCCTTTTGCCGCTCCTTTCCATCGTCCCGATCCAGCGCGCGCAGAAAGTCCTGCCGGCGTAAGATATCGGGTAAGGTAAAGAAGGCTGGAGTCGGCGCCGAGGCTAGGTAAGCCTCGTCGGTTAGTTCAAAGCCTAGGCTGTGGTCCGGAGTTTTCTCCAGAAGGCGGTGACGCGTAAAAGCTTGCAAGTTGGCCATGCACCGGTCGGCCTGGGGTGCTGCCTTGAGGGCGGGGCGGCATTTGGTGAAAAACGCAGCGATATACCGAGCATTTGCTTCATAGCGTCCATCGGCCAGGCGACTAAGTTCCTGATCTCGCCACGTGCGCCACTGACTGTTTGAGGCTGGACATGCAGGTCCAGTTTCTTTCGTTGTAGTCTCCGTGTTGGAGCTCTTAGGGATACGCGGCTGATCAAGGGCCAACGATGCCAGTGCGATACTTAAGACTAAAAGCAAGCGGGTGCTCCTTCCTGAGTACCCGTGCGCTGCGTTCATCAAATGGCGGCCCCAAAGGTAAGAGTAGGGAATATAAATAAACTGTGGTCGATAGACTCGATGCCTACCTGGATCGGACTGCTGCTCATCACCTGCCGGATGCCGCAGCCGAGTTCGAAGTACACACTGGTCCCCGTCAGATGAAAGCCCAATTCAAAATCCGATGTTGCGAATTCTCGTTTAGAGTTACCTGCGGGCAAATGCACCCATTCGGCTCCAGCCTTTTGATAGATGCCAAGGTGCGGTTCAAAGAGTTCAACAGCCTTTATATATAAACCACCCTCGAATGCTGCTCTGCCGCTGAGGGACTTTGGGTCGTAGCGATACTCGCGGCCACCGAGCTGCAGGCCAAGCCTAAGTGTGGCGAAGGCACTTTCCGATACCTTGGTATCGGCGGCGAAATGTCCGCCCACGGGACCTGCGCCGTCGACACTCCAGCTAAGGTCTAGGTCTCTCGCCTGACCCTCAACGGCGAAGGCAAGAAAACCTGCTGCAATAAATCTTAGGACTACACTTCGTTTCATTTTGATCCCCCTCTATGTGCTGCGACCAACAGTCATTTTCACGATCTTACTCTTTATCTTTGAATATGCTTATCTAGCATCCGCCTTTGATGCAGCAGGCGGCTACTTGCCCCACTGTGTCGATCGAGACTGCGCAAGCTGCAGCCACAACACCGATGTTGGCCGCGCAGGCTCCCCCGCCGGTCGCTGCTGTGCCGACTGTGCAATCGGCCGGCAACACTGCCGCGCCAATTTGGCATGCGGCATACGATAGGACTGGCACCTGCATGGAGTAGCCACAAATATTAAGCGCTTGCTTGGCGTCTGGAATATTTATCACATTTCGGATATGACAATCGAAGAAGCACTCGTCGACGATGCCGACCAATGCGACGTCCGTGCTGTCGTCCTTAAGCAGGGCGACCTCATAGGCGGCATTGCGGTCGATTTTTTCTTGGTAGCCGAGGTGGATGCCGACGACCTTGCCTTGCTGCAGGAGTGGAGCGCCGGAGTAGCCTGGTAAGGTGTCGCAGGAGTGGGAGAAGACGCCCGACTTGGCTACCCGCTCTTCGAAATGGCAGTCGCTGGGAGCATAGAGCCCACCCTTGCCTGTGTCAAAGCCGATTAGTTTCAGGCTATTGCCTTGCAAGCTACCGAGTTCGAGAGCCTTAGGGAAACTCGTGTCCGTGGTCAACACCAGATAATCTTTTTTTCGGTCCAGGGTCTCGATCTTGACGATCTTGGCGCTAACGCCTGCGCCAGAGCTAAAGCTGAGGGCTGCCAGGTCCTTTGTTTGCGTGTCTTTGAGACAGTGAGCGGCGCTGGTGATCTGGTTTGTGCCTGTGACGAAGGCGGTGCACGACGAATCGCTGATTTTGAGCTGGCCGACGGTGCTCTGCAGCACCGGATCTGGTTCCGGAGCGAGATCGTTTGCTCCGATGATCGCGGTCGTTTTTGACTTCTGGCTGGCGGGCTTGCTGGTACAAGCTGCGCTGAGTACGATGCTCAGAAGACTAAGCTGTTTGCGACAGTTGATCGACATAGAGATGCTCCTGTGGTGTTTATGTTTGGCGAAATGCCTATTAAACACTTATAAAGCAAGGACTGTGCCAGGCCGTAAACCTTTGTTATTGCGTAGCAGTCCTAATCCGACGAAGATCTTGTGGCTCGATTTGCTGCCACCTGGACAGGTGCTGGTATAGTTACAGACCAGGTGTTCTATTTGTTCTGATCTGTGCTCTATTTGCTCTATTCGAAGATTAAGCCGGTTGTGTTTGGTAATCGCAGTTTGTGCGGAGACTACGGTAATCACCGCGGTTATCTACCAGGCATCGGACGGGAGTTTGTAAGCTTGAGGATGGCCACGTCCAAATTTCTGGGTGGCAGGTGCGGAGGCTAACCGTTGAGCTGTCCTGCAAGGTCTAAAAGGCGCGCGAAGCGATCAATCTTGCGCACCAGGGCTTCTTCCTGGATTTCCTCCTTGATGTAGGTACCAATATAGGAACGCAGCCGATGCTTGGCAAAATCCTTATCGAGATAGACGCCCGGCAAACTGCCGATAGACAAGACCGTGTCGATATCTAACGCTTGACGATTTCCCTAGAGAACAGCGAGGGCTCTGCCAGGTAGCGCTGGAAGTTCTCTGATTCAAGGAGGGCATGGTATGGTAACCCTCAAATCTTCTTGAGGTCACCATGGTTGTGTCGCACGACGTTAAAGTGTCCCTGCCGCGTTGGATACCATGGTCCCCCGGGTGTCTACTGTCCCTTGTGTCCTTTCTGCCCGTTCTCTGCCTTGCATCGTTGCCGTTTACGGCAATGGCGGATACGGCGATGCCGATCGACTTTCGCCGAGAGACGATCTACTTCGTCTTGACCGCCCGATTTGCCGACGGGGATCCAAGCAACAACTTCTACAATCGCGACCGCATCAAGCTGGGTGATCCGCAATGGCGCGGTGACTTCAAGGGACTCATGGACCATCTTGACTACATCAAGGACCTAGGATTTACGTCGATCTGGATCTCGCCGCCGGTGGAAAACCGCAGTGGTCTTGACTACCACGGCTATCATGCTTACGACTGGACGCGCGTCGATCCTCGCTTAGAATCTCCCGGTGCGACCTACCAAGATTTTATTGATGCGGCGCATGCCAACGGTCTCAAGGTGATTCAAGACGTTGTCATAAACCACTCCAGCAACTACGGCATCCGCAATCAAGTGTGGATAGACCGCCTCCCGCACAAGTATTTTCGACCGGCCCACGCTGTCTTCACTGCACCTTACGCGCTGAATCTTGGCAATTACCTGGCCCCCTACCACGAGGATAACGACAACCCGGTGGCTCCAGCTTGGTTTCGCGAGCACCAGCACCAAGACGACGTCGGTGACGTGACATTCATCGATCCAAGCACGGGACTAAGTTTGGATCAATTTAGGCAGACTCCAGACCGCTTTTTCAACACCGATGTCGCGCATCTATCGACCCAGTGGTATCACCCCGACGGCTATATGGCCGGCGGTGATTGGGAAAATCCGAGGAGCGTCCAGCGCAAACACCTGTGTGGCGACTGCATGGACCTTGCCACCGAACGACCCAACGTAAAGGCCTATCTTAACTCTGCAATCCTTGGCTACCTCAACATGGGTGTTGATGCCATCCGCCTTGATACCGCCAAGCACGTCGACCGCGACGAACTACTCACCTACGTGCACACCTGGCAAGAGCATCGCCCAGGGTTGTTTGTCTTTGCTGAGGTCATGGTCAAGGGCTTGGGCTATGGTGATCTAGAGGGTAACGACAACGGCCCGTCTGCTATCCGTCCGTGGTGGTATACTCGCAACGGTCATGATGCAAAGGATCCGCATTCTGGCGGCGATTCGGGACTTTCGGTTATTGATTTCGCGCTTTTTTCGACCTTTCGCGACAATCTGACCAAAGGCAATTTTGACGGCTTAGGCGGCGTCTTTGCCCATGACTGGATCTACGGCGACGCAACTAAGTTGGTCACCTTCTTTCAAAATCACGATGTCGGCCCAGACAACGATTTTAAATATCGCTTCGGTGGCGAGTCCTGGCGTGCCGCAGTGGCCTACAACCTGCTTTGGACCGCTCGCGGTATTCCAGCGCTTTACTACGGCGAAGAAATTGAATTCATGAAAGGAGCGCCGCAGGATATCGCCGGCGAGCATGACACCTTGGATCAAAGCGGACGCGCCTATTTTGGTGATCACCTCACACCTGAAGGGCAACGTGCGAGTAGGATGCACCCAATGTATCGCCATATCCAGCGCCTAAACCTCATCCGTCAACGCATTCCGGCGTTGCAGACAGGGGCGATGAGTCAGGTCCATGAGTTTGGCTCGGGCATCTCTTACGTGCGCGAGGATGCGCGCAGTGACAGCTACGTGGTCGTCGGTTTAGCAGCTGACATGCATACTGGATTTACTGTTGCGCCGGTGCGCAACGGGACCTACGTCGACGCCGTGACAGGATGTAGCCGCACGGTACACGACGGTCGGCTGGTCTTTGGGGTTAAAGCTCATTCCGCAGGGATTTGGGTGCTAGATGGTACGGCTAAGATCGGGGTAGATGGGGCCTTTTTACAGAGCGAGGGTTGCTGAATCTGTTCAATCCGATGAACCGACGTCAGCGCCCCCTTACCTTACAGGACTGAAGGCTTTCCCAACCCGAGCCATCTCCATCCGGGTCGATGGCGACGATCCCACCTTTTGAACCAGTTTTCGTTGGCGGCTTACATCCAGTAACGTTCCACGGTCTCCCGCGCTACAATGGTTGGGCGCTTGAGCGCAAAGTTGGAGTATCCAGCACATCAATCGCCGCAGTCTCAACTGCATCCGCTATCACGGTCACCGCCACATCCGAGGTCTTCGCTTGCTCTTCTAGAGTGGTAAATATGGGCTGATTTCATTTTTGTGCTGTGTTTACTATTTGTTCATAATCAAATATAGTTGGATTTGTCCTACGATCGCCTTGTCTATGAATGGGCGTGAGTTCTCACGCTATCCTACCGTGCCTAAAAGCCATTGAACGATGAGGAATTTATGTCTCAAACCAATCGATGTCATTGGATCGCTTTTTTATGTCTCATGTCCCTCGGCTGCGCGGTGCGTCGTGAAAGAGCTGCTGACTTGCAGCACACCCCGGGAGAGGTCGTGCACACCGCTCAATATTCCAAATTTTCGCCCTGGACCGAGGCGCGTGAGAACGAACTTACCGACCTGTTAGGTATTTCCATCGAGGACAAAGATCTAGCATCCTTGCAGATGCCTCAGGTTGTTCAGTTCCAGTCTCAGATTGACAAGCTGCATGCAGTGATTGTGCAAGGGGCTGGCAAGAATATTCCTAAGCCCAGAATCATTTTGCATGGCTCGAATAAATCTGCAAATGGCATGGTGTTACCAGTTTCAAATTGCCTCCCCATTATACTCAAGTGGGACGATAAGCTGCCAATGGGCAACGAGGAGAATGTGTTATATCCGGTACGTGGGCAAAGCGCGCCCATACAGCTTATAGGTCGCTTCGATATGGTCAAATGCCGAAAGCGAATGCTGGAGAACCTGAGCGACAGCGAGGTCACAGCCTTGGTCGCTGACGTTCTTGGATTTAATGTCAAATGTTTGACTACGAAGATGGGAGACTCGGGAAAGCAAGTTACTAACATCGACAAGAATTGTATGGATGCTGTGACGGGAAGGGGGAACCCGAATCCATTTCTGGCTGCACTAGGCTTCAAGGGGGCGATGCCGTTTGGTGGCGGTGGCCCTTTGGTCGTCCCCAGTACCGCAAATTGGATTTTCATGACACCGGCGGTGCTTGCCCTCCCCGAGGATCAAGCCCTTGCACTCATTTTTCATGAGCTTGCTCACTATTACCGCGCTCATTATAGTTATGGCACGGGGATTGACTATTTTTACCTGCTCGATGCAGATCGAAATGAGAACCGCGCCCCAACTCCCCTTGCGAGCAGTCACCCACTCTATCAATTGGGACTTGAGCTTAAGGGGGTCGTGTTCCAATCCTCCATTGCCCCTGAGGACTTGGCTCGTTTAAAGCGTGCCAAGGAAGGACGCCTTGGTTTTTACACGATCGAACAGGAGGCCGATGAGCTTGCCCTTGAGTACCTTAAAACTATGGGCAAAAGGCCGGGGAGCTTGGCAGACGCATTACTTTCGCTCCTTAAGGACGGTGAGGCGATACCCTCTCTCTATCCTGAGGATCTGGTCCCTGGCTATAAGGCTTGCGCAGCGTTCAAGGCGGCGGGGTTCCCTGAGTTTGTTGGAGTCGGTCTCTACGACGATCCGCACCATTCCGTTTGCTACCGGATCTACAACATTTACCGCGAAATTAAAGTTCATGGCTACTAAAGCCTGTCCTCGTTCGATCTTATGTACAATTTGGAGAACAGGAATATAAACCTTGACGGCTTCGCGTCACCAAAGCTTCAACCACAAGACAGCGCAAGCAAGGTGCACCATGGCCTTGTAGTTACGAACCGTCTTGTCGTATCGGGTGGCGACGGCCCGAAAGTGCTTGAGTCAGCAGAACAGGTTCTCAACAAGGTGACGTAGGTGGAGAAGTTCCTTGTCGTATCCCAGCTGCCGGCCTGCTAAGGTACAGGAGCGAAACGGCATAACTGGCGCAATGCCACGTGCCCGACATTTATCTCGAATATCTGCCTTTGCCTGCGACCAGGCGGTCTCAATGGTCGCGCTTGGGAATGACTCCGACCACACTAGAAACGGTAAAAGGATAGCCGTTTAGCTCATAGCTCGCTTCGATATAGGCGGCAGAGCTTTGCGTCGCCAATGACTTGATTTTGACTTTGACCTCGGTGTCATGGTTTACGGGCAGCCTTTGCCATTCAGTCCAAACGGCGGCGCGAAAGTCGAGCGATGAGGCGACGGCTTTCATCACGCGCAGGCGCTTTGGCACCAGGTCGCTGACGAAGCTAAGGGTGCCGTCTCCCGTGCTGCGGTCGAGTTCAAAGGCAGTATCGACCTTGGGCAAGACGAGTTGTCTCGCGGCGGCCAGAGCCATGACGATGCGGTCTTCCTGGACGCCTGCATCGCCAGAGGTCTCGTGGCCTGAGTTGACCACATAGTAGCGGTAGCTCGGACTTGGCAGGGCCGCTGCGTAGAGGTTGGCCGCATCGATCGGCCAGTAGCGGTCATTGGTGCCAAAGATCATCAGTTTGGGCTGCGTCAGCTGGGCTCTCATGCGATACGGGTCGATGATTTCTAGTAGTTGGTCACCGGCTGGGGTGACCAGCATCTTGGCCAGACCATCGTAGTCGCCAAGCTGTTCGGAATAGCCGCCCCAAACGGCAACCTGGTGCGCCAGTTGCGCTGGCATGTCAAGCATGTCGAACACCATGGGCACCACCGCCTTGACGCGGTGATCGACCGCCGCCGTCAGCCACGACGTCCAACCCCGCTTCGATTCGCCGCTAACGGTAAAGCTGCTTAGCTTGATGCCCCAGGCCCCTTGGGCATGCGCTTGCAAGGTGTCCATAGCCCGTACAACGCTCTTGACCATCGGCTGCAAGACTGGCCAATGTGCATCCTTGGTCTTGAAGTACTGGGTGATCGAGTAGGAGATGATGGCGTCTTCGAGCTGGCCGTCAAACAGCGGTTGGTAGGGGATTTGCTCGACGGTTGCAACGATGAGGTGGCTGGTCGCGGCCAAGTGTCGCAGGGTCGCGAGTTTATCTTGCGGTGTCTGGCCGTGCGGCGAGCCAAACACCGGCAAGTGATCATGGCGGCCACCGCCGACAATCAGCACCGCGTGGTCGCTGGCAGCAAGTTTGCTGGGGCGCGCGACGGTCAAGACGTGCTGCCATTTCGTTCCCTGGAAGGTCTGCGAGGTGAAACGGAGACTGGTAAAGCCGACGTCACCATCGTGCCAAGATGGCCCGGCTTCCCATTGGTAGCTCGGGTCTGGGGCGTTGACGAATGCGGCGAGGCTGGCTCGGCCAACGCCAGGATAGAGGAGAGCGATGAAAGCCACGAGGATAGCTAACTGTCGTTTAGTTGGTTGCACCGGATCCTGCTCCTCTGTCCTGCGCGTCGCAGCGTCACGAATGAACCATAAGTGTAACTTGAGTCTAGCGACCCGTGGCCCCGGTGCCCTGGGCAAAGACTTTGCTGAAGAAGGTCTTCATCGCCGCCCAGGATTTCTCGTCGGCATCCTGATTGTAGCCCACAGGTATGTGGTGCATCTCACCGCGCATGGAGTTGCTCTTGTCGGTGAAGCCGTGCTTCGCGCCAGGGTAAGACACAAATTGATAGTCGACGCCGCCGCCATCGAGTTCCTTTTTAAAGGCAGTAAGTGCGTCTGCTTTGACAAACTGATCGTCGGCGCCATGAAGAATCAGCACCTTCGCCTTGACGACACCTTTGGCCAGCGGCGCTGCCGCAGGCATGGATCCGTGAAAGCTGACGACTCCCTTCAGCGGCTCACCGGCCACGGCCATCGATAGCACGACGTTGCCGCCAAAGCAGTAGCCGATTGCGGCGATTCGCGTCGCATCGACCTGGGGATCAGTGCTGAGCAGTTTGACCGCGCCATCAAAACGCGCCTTTATCTGGCCTGAACTCAGCGCCTCGGTCATCAGGTGTTCAGCACCTTTGGGTTCCTCGGCTTGTTTACCCTTGCCGTACATATCTAAGGCAAATGCGGCGTAGCCGAGTTCGGCTAGCATATCGGCACGGTGCCGGGCGTACTCGTTGTGGCCCCACCACTCGTGGACGACGACGACGCCGGGTAGCTTGCCTTTGACGTTTTTTGGTAAGGCCAGGTAGCCCCTAAGATGCGTGCCGTTGACGTCATATTCGATGGTTTTGCCGGTGACCGTGGCTGGAGTGCTCTGGGCATGGGCCGGTAGACTCACGCTGGCGAAAAGCAAGAGCGCACGACCTAGGGCGGGTAGGTGAAGCTTCATGATCAGATTCCTCGTCTTGATGGTGACCGAACCAGGCTTTGTTATAGCAGGTTTCTGCGGCACAAATCATCACCGATGCCAGGCTAAGCTGCACTGCGCTTAGTTCATGTCACGTAAGGAGCGCTAGCCACCACTGAGTTGGTGCAGGTGGGGTCAGTTGACATCGCTTGGTGATGTAAGGGATCATAATAAAATTCTGTAGCATATAAGGATGACAGCAATGCGCAATACTTTGTGGCAGAGTCTATCTTTATGTCTGCTTCCTCTCCTGATCCATTGTCAGGGATCAGATGTCGCCAGCACGACTGCAGCTTTGGCGCCGCCGCAAGTCCTCACCGCGCCGGAGCACTTTGATTGTTCCCGGCTTGACTATGGCATCTATTGGTATGGCAAAGGTAACGTGGCGCAAAAAGCCGTGCCGGGGACGCCGAATCGATTCTTCGACGTGCATAAGCCTACCGTGATCTATGTGCACGGCTGGCAAAGCGATAGCTACCAGACCCGCATACGGGAGAATTTTGCCTTCGACAATCCCGACATCGGCCGCAGCCAAAACTTGGAAGATACCTGGATCGATGCGGGCTGGAATGTCGGTATCTTTTATTGGACGCAGTTCGCTGATGAATACTTTGTGCAGAATGCCGAGTATAAAATATGGACTCCGGTCAGCACCGTCGGTATGCGCTGGCGTACCTGTGATGGTTCATATAGCACCGCGGGGTCGCCGTCGAACTCCATCGCCGACCTCTATTTTCAAACCTTTGTCCAAGCCATGCGTGGCTACCAAGGCAATAATATCCGACTCGTTGGCCATAGTCTGGGAAGCCAGCTAGCCCTGCGTTTGGCTGACCTCGTCGCCGAGGGCGTCGCACAGGACATGCTGCCGAAAACCTTGCTGCCAAAGCGGGTCACTCAGCTCGATCCTTGGTGGAGTGGCGCCTTTAGCAGTGCCCCGGGTATTGGGGCGATGGTTGCAGTGATCACGCAACGGCTGAAAGACCACGGCATGATCTTTGAGCTGATTAAAAGCACGGATATTCTCGCTTTTCCAGGTGGCGATTTGAATCCTGCCGTGACGCAACTCATCGGGGAAACCAAGGTTATTCCAGGGTTTATCAAGAACCCTATCCCTACCGAGGAGGTGAGTTGGCGACACGTGGCTGCTCCTAAGTTGTATTTTCTGTCGCTTGCGTCGCCGCCACCAAAAATCTGCCTCTCGTCTAAGAAGTGCGACGCTGAAGCCGCATCCGCAGCAACGAGCGACGAGCGGACTAGGGCCTTGATGCGCGAGGCCGGTAGCTGGATTCAAAGCAAAGGTGAAGAAACGGCGACTAGTGCTGACGACGAGTTCGTCAGACGCCACTGAGCCAATCGCACAGGGGTGCACTGTAGCGCGCTGATCAACCGGGTGAGCAAACCATTGGTTTTCAAATAAATTGTTTGCATATCTAGTTGAGATCCCTGCATGATACCTGTATCTATGCGGCTTCATTTGTGACTCCCCCTCCATTGCGGCACAGGACTTAGGCATGACCACCCCTCGTAGCAACAAGCAGCCCGCGCCTAGGGTTCAAACCGATGGCACTGCGGAGCTCGCTACGAGTAGTCTCGATGATGATTTGCGCTTGGAGAATCAGGTCTGCTTTCCATTGTATGCTGCCTCCAGGCTGATCATGCAGCTATACAAGCCGCATTTAGATAAGCTGTCTCTGACCTATCCCCAGTATCTCGTCATGATGGTGCTGTGGAGCAAGGACGCCCTGAGTGTGAAGGATATCGGCGAGACCTTGCACCTGGACTCGGCGACCTTGACCCAGGTTCTCGGCAATTTGGCCAAGGCCGAATTGATCACAAGGGAGCGCACCAAAGGCGATGCGCGTACCGTCATCAATTCGCTGACGGCTAAAGGGCGAGCGATGAAGAAGCAAGCTCGCCGCGTGCCAAAGGGCATGGCCTGCGAGTTTGAGGGTCGCGTCGGTGAGGTAGCCGCCCTTAGGCCGCAGCTGCAAATGCTGGTGGCTCTCCTCGCGGATCGCTTAAAGCACGTCGAGCGCTAAGCCGCTTGGGTCGCGATTGATGCGCCAGTTGACGGGCGGCCTCGCCCCGTGGCTGGCTAGTTAGTCCTTATCTATCTGAAATTATTAAGGTCAAATTACTTTGTAAGCAAATGAATAGGGATGAAAAGATTTGTGTACAAGATATTCAGCCTCGACTATAACCAAAGTCGAGGCGAGGTATTGTACCGACCCGGATTACCATCAAAGTGAGGACACACAATGAGAAAGCTACTTTGTGCTGCGTTTGCTGCCCTGTCGTTTAGCGCCACAGCCGCCCAGGCAGGATTCTTCCCCGACGTCGTCAGTCAATTGGATCTCGGCACCTTCGCCGGTAAGTGGTACCAGGTGGCGTCGACCAATCCATTCTTTCAGGCTGGCTGCGTCTGCGTCACGGCGACCTACACTGCAAAGGACGATGGCACGGTCAGCGTTGCCAATTCCTGCCGCAAAGACACCATCAACGGCGAGCTTAACAACATCGTCGGCACGGCCTACACCACCGACGAGCCAGCGAAGCTAAATGTCGTGTTCGGCGGGCCAAAACTGCCGTTCTCGAATTACTGGATCGTCGACCTCGCCAACGACTATTCCTACGCGGTGATTTCGACGCCGTTTCGCACGCCGATCTGGGTTTTGTCGCGGACACCCTCTTTGCCTGAAGAGACTTTGACCGGGATCTATAGTCGCCTACAATCAAAGGGCTTTCCGACTTGGTCGATTGCTCCGACGCTGCAGGCTGGATGCAACAACTAGGTCCTCTAAGCCCTAGGCGAAGGATCTGGGCGCCAAGCCCCCGAGATCACGCGATCCTTCACTGTGGTCAGGCAGGCGCGCGGCCAGCATGTTTAGTTTGTCAGCGCGTCTCTCAGGGCTTCAACGATCTCTTCGACAGAAAATGGTTTGGAAAAGATCCGAACAATGCCGAGGTCGCTATCGACCTCGGCCGAGACGTCGTTAAAGCCGGAACATAGAAAGAGTTTCGGGCGAGGGGTGATCTCTTGGTTGATCCTAGTCATTAGTTCGACACCATTGACGCCCGGCATCCGAATATCTGAAATGACCGCGTCATAGTGTTTGGCTCGGACCTTCGCCAGGGCCACCGTGGCGCTTTCGGCCTCGTCAACCTGTGCGCCGGCATCAGCAAGGACTTCGACGAGAATCTCGCGGAGCATTGCCTCATCGTCGACGACCAATAAGGTCTTTTCGCGTAGGTTGCTCATGATGCTTGATCCCCCTGGGTCTGTGGTTGCCGCAGCGGCAGCTCTAAGACAAAGCTGGTGTTGGCTCCGGCTGCCTGGTAGGTCAAGGTGCCACGATGCGACTCAGCAATCCCCTTTGAGATACTTAGTCCGAGGCCCGTACCTTTGCCGACCTCTTTGGTCGTAAAGAATGGCTCCATGATACGCTCGACAAGCTTTGGCTCGATGCCAGGACCACTATCAGCGACACTGATACGAACCGATGTGGCACTCGCCTTGGCGTCGATGGCCACCCACTTCTTTGGCAGGCCTTGGACGGCATCAAAGGCGTTGTTCAGGAGGTTCATCAAAATTTGCGTGATCTGCGTTGTCCTGGCTTCAATCACGGCATCGCTCGGACAGTTGATGGACAAGGCGACGTCGGCATTTTTAAACCGCTCACCGCACAGGTCGATGGCGTCGGCGATGACTTTGTCTAGTGCGCTACGTTCCAGCGGATCTTGATCGCAACTGCGAGAGAAAGAGCGCAGGCCGTGGACGATCTTTGACATGCGGTCGACTGTCGCGCCTATTGCGGCGAGGTCGGCGCTTGCTTTTGCTGGATCAAAGGTGCCTTGACCAAGGCGCTTAGCCAGAAGGTCTGACTTACCCTTGATGATGGCAAGAGGATTATTGATCTCATGAGCAATGCCACCAGCCATCTCACCCAGAGACGCCATCTTTGCGGACGTGACTAGTTTCGCTTGAGCTGCCTTTAGCTCCTGCTCGGCCGCCCGGATTTGCGTGACATCTTCAATCACAGAAAACACATAAGGCTCGCCATCATCTTGCAGCTTAACCGACTTGCTGGTCACCAAGGCCCAGACTACGTCGCCTGACTTACGGATGTAGCGCTTCTCGAACCTCGCTACCGGGTCCGACAATTTTGTGAGTCGAGCCAGGCCTTCGCGGGTCCGTTGCTCATCTTCTGGATGTGTCATGTCCATGATCGTCATCCCCTTTAGCTCGGCTTGGGAATAGCCAAGGAAGGCGCAAAACGACGCATTGGCGGCGACAAAGTGCAGGTTGCTATCCAGCTGGATGATCCCCATCGGTGCTTGGTCAAAGATACTGCGAAAGGACCGTTCACTCTCCTTTGATTGCTGCAAGGCAACGGCCAATTCCTGCGCTTGCTGCAGCGCCCGGTCCTCAGCTCTCTTCAGCTCAGTGATGTCGGTCAGGACGCCAAAGTATCCTCGCACTTGACCTTGAACGTCGATATCCGGCACGTGGACGCCCTGGACAAATTTGTCTATGGAGCGACCGTTAATGAGATAGGGAACGTGAATTTGGAACTCCTGACGCTCGCCCTTGAGCACTCTTTGGATATAGGGCATCGCATATGAGGTGGCGTCTTTGCCTAGTATATCGGTCATCTTTTTGCCGATAAAGTCCTCCGTCTTAATGCCTAACCAGCGTTCATAGGCTGGGTTCACATAATGATAAACTAAATCCTTATCGATGTAACATACCAAGTCTGGAAGCATGCCTAGGATATTTTTTAAAAAGTCCTCGCGTCGGTGTAGATCACGTTCTAATTTCTGCCGTTCAAAATTCAGCACGACCTGGCGCGTCAGTGCCTCCATCGCGCTGATCTGCTCAGGAGTCAGCGACCGAGGTTTCATATCGATGACGCAGAGCGTGCCGATGTTCTGGCCCGCTGATGTACGCAGCTGTGATCCTGCATAAAAGCGCACCTTCGGCCCACCCGTAACCAATGGATTGCCAGCAAACCTGCTGTCTTTTTGCGCATCGGCGACGACGAAGGTCTGACTCTCAAGGATAGCATGAGCGCAAAACGCAACATCCCTCGGTGTCTCGGTAGCATCCAAGCCGACACGCGACTTAAACCATTGCCGAGACTCGTCGACTAAGCTGACGAGCGCAATAGGCGTGCCACAAATCTGGCTGGCGAGCAACGTAATGTCATCAAAACAGGAATCTGGTTCGGTATCGAGGATGGCCAGCGCGCGCAAGGCGGCAAGGCGTTGACCTTCATCATCTGGAACCGGTGCGCTCAAATAGGACGGCGTTTGCATGGGAACCTCCACCGAGGGGGTGTCGGAAGAATAGGACCTAAACTTTAACAAAGTTGTCAAGATCCGGACTGGCAGCGTCCACAAGCCGTCGTACGGGCAGATGATTTGCTTCGGACCAATCGGCGAAAAATAAAAATATGAGCAAGTTTAGGCTGGTACAGGCCTGCCGCTAAAGTTATCTGGCGCAAAAGTCCGATCATTCCGAATGGTGGGGTGGAAGGTCACAACCTTATCCACGTCCAGGTCCAACTTTTGTCAGCGACTTCGCCGTATCCGAGTAGGCACCCAGCAGTGAGAGGCATCATGGCTAGCAGCAAGAGTAGCTTAAAGATGGTGAGTGGAGTGGGCGAAGATGCCCTCAATCATAAGTTGCAGCTCATCTTGCAATGCGTGGCCTGTGCCGGCCATGATTTGGCGTTGCATAATGAAGGGCTCACCTGCACCTGTTGCCAGCAGGTCTATGCAGTAAAACACGGGATTGTGGACAGCATCGTTGCGCCGTCGCCGTCGCTGACCAACGAGCTTCAAGGCATGGCACGTGAGGCCGGTATGGAGGCGCAGCAGTGGCAGGATTATAAGATTAGGCAGGTGCCGTCTTTGCCGACGCTTGAGGCCTTGCAGGCCGGCACCGAAGGCGATGCGGGTCACTACTATAAACAAACGATGATGAATTTTGAGCAAGCCCGGGCGTTGTTGCCGGTGCTTGGCGCCGGGACTCGCGTCTTGGAGATTGGATCCGAGGCGCCTTTTGCCTTTCTCAAAGGCTTTCGGGCGACGGGTGCGGAATGCCACGCGCTCAATATCTATTTTCCCCTGACCAC
>CAIYRB010000128.1 GCA_903928445.1 uncultured Pseudomonadota bacterium
CTGCGCCACTTGGAATTCCATTTGCCGCATTAAATGTGGGCGAGGCATCCGTGGGGTGGAAATAAGGGTTGCTATCGGCTACTGACGTCTCATACAGAGTCGGTAGTCGCATCCCCTTGGATGCGCAGGTCTCAATATTTCCCTCATACCAAGAGGTTCAAATGCCATTGTTGCCAGCCGAGGTATTCCACCAACCAAGCCGGTACGAGCCTGCGGTGGTCTGGTCCGTGACACTGTCGTTTGCCGTCGCATCGAGCCGCTGCTGGGCTAGCGCGGCCGAATAATAGAGGCAGTTGCCTGTCGTAACCATATTGGCTGTGGTATCTGATCTGATAAACACGTTGGTTGGACAAGCTCTACCTGCGATCAAGGTACTTGCCGTCCCAATATTTACGTCTGTGAAGTCGGTAGCACTTAGACCTCTGCCAGTAGGGATCTCCAAACGTACCGTGCGTCTACTTCGCCGCCGTGGCTACCTGAATGTTTCCCTCTCAAACAAACTTTAATTCCCAGGTTGGCAAGGAATTTTGCCAGGGCGAGCCAGCGTTGGCTGAGGATCAAGTCGCGGATTCGACCACAAGTTGTGCGGCGACACTTGGCAGAACTGGCGGCTAATTGCTCAGAGCGACTAAAGGTAGGTCTGCGTTGGGCGCGAGTTGCGCTAGAAAATCTACTGTGGGTATGCAAGTGATTCCGGATATCACCTCTCGATGTTTGCCACGATATAGCAAAATTCGTTCTGCCATGGGATAGTCGCGGCCAAACTCTTTGAGCCCAGTCAGGTCCTCAGGCCTGACCCTACCGCTGTTTTTGATTTCGATCGCCCAGATACCTTTCTTGCCATACACAATCAGATCGACTTCGGCACCGCCACGGCTCCGCCAAAAATACAGTTGTTCCGCCTGCTCTCGATAAGATGCCCAAGCACGCACTTGCTGAATGATCAAAGTCTCAAGAGCGGCGCCATCAATTTCCTGCGGCTGGTCAAGGGGGCCTGCGGGGCGAATCGTCCGATACACTCCCGCGTCGAAATAATAGAACTTCTCATGGCTGACTAATTCCCGTTTTGCCTTTTTGCTAAACACCGGCAGTCTAAAAGCAACGAGCAGATCCTCGAGTATGGCCACATAAGCCTGAATCGTCTTCCTATCAACACCGCAATCCCTGCCAATACTTGAGAAGTTAATTAGGTTGCCCTGCGAAAAACTGATGGCTTCCAGAAAACGAGAAAATGTTGGGATACTTTTGACCAAGCCTTCGGCCACAACCTCAGTCTGCATATATAGGGATAAATAGGACTTTAACGTGGACTCTGGACGCTCTGCTGACCAAACCAACGGTAGCATGCCGATAGTCAACGCTCGCTCCAGATTAAAATCCATTGCCAGCTCCGCGGCGAGAAAAGGGTGTAGCTGACACTCCAGTGCTCTGCCGCCGAGGAGATCGCTGCTAGTGCGACGCAGCTTTCTTGCGCTAGATCCCGTTAATATGAAGCGAAGTCCTTTATGTTTCTCGATCAGTTTATGCACAAGTGGCAATAGGTCGGGAATGCGTTGTACTTCGTCGATTACCCAGTGGGTCACGCTTGGGCTGGCATCAATGAGGCCAGTCAGTCGGGCGGGTGCAGCAGTTAGCGATAGAAATGTGTCAGGATCGAGCAGATCAATAACTTGAGCTGACGTGTAACTGTCTTTAATCAGAGTCGACTTACCCGTGCCACGCGGGCCGAACAAAAAAAAAGTCTCTTTGGGTGGGGTAAAAAAACGGGAGTACATATACCAAAAATCCTCGTAAAGCGGGAGTCCTGAGCTCATTTTACGGAAAGTAATACCAAAGTCAATGATACGCTAACCTATTTCATTTATTATAGTTTTAGTATGTTATTTGGATTTTTGGCGCCAGTGAGGAAGAGCGCGGAGTGAGAAAACCCAGGGGGCTCCAGCTGCCGAAGAAATTATTTGACAAACCTGATCATTTTGTACATTTGTACGGCTCCAATCAACGGACTGACTGGAGAAAACGATATGTACTTATCAATCGGTGCTGCCGCGTTGGCCATAGGTGTATCGGTTGTCACAATGCGAAGGTGGGCTAAGAGCGGTCGTCTGCTAC
>CAIYRB010000129.1 GCA_903928445.1 uncultured Pseudomonadota bacterium
CGCTGACAAGGCTGAGGCCGACGCGGCGCAGCTTAAGTCGTTCCTTTGCGGTCAATTTCCCAACGCGCCGATGTGCCAGCCATGAGCCGTTGCATAACAGACGGGGCAGATTGGGGCTGCCTTAAATCTTGGATAGAATCAGATATGTGCACGTTCACTGCGCGCGGCGTGACGCTGTGCTCAGGTATCATGCCGCCAGGACAATTTCCGAGAAAAGTGCCACGGGAGCGGCGGCGCGTCGTGGTCCTGCCTTTTTCAACTCGATAAGTCCAAATTCGGCGAGAATATTTACATCTCGGTACACATTCTTAAAGTCGCGTCCAACCGTGCGGGCCAGTTCCTGAATCGATTTGGGCTTCGCCGTTCGTATGACATGCATTAGCTCTAACCGGGATGCAGTGATAACCTTTCCTAGTGTTGCGAAATCAGGAAAACAAATGGTCTCGATTCCTAATTTTTTCTTGCTGGGCTTAGCTAAGGCACCGAAGGCACGATTTAATGACTTCGATGATGGCTCGACCACCAACAAAACCTTTTTAGTCTTCATAAATAAATCCCTCCTCTGCGATCATCGCCACAACATCCTCTCGCAGGGCACTAATCCCCCGATACACGTAGCCTACCTCCCGGTCACCGATATGTAGGTGAGGTCCCTTTGGCTGATGGTTATCGAAACCAAAAATAGTCTTACCTTCTTCCGAAAGCCACGCCCGGTACTTGATACCCTCAGGATAGGACCGTGTTACCGGCACACGCCAAATCGCCACTTCAAAAATAGCCAGTCGAGAAGATCCCTTGTGTTTTAAAACTATCTTTTGATGGAAGATCTTTTGAGCTTTCATGCTTGTCCCTTCTGATGGCCAAAGTACCATCAGAAGAGCGTCGAGTCAATCCAATGACCGCGGTCGCGGTTGCCCGGAGCAGGGTGGACTTTCCACTTTGCCGTGGCCCCCAGAGAAAAAACGAACGATTGGGATTATTTTTGAGTGATATTAGCCGATTATATACCAATGAAGTCAACCTGCATATAAAGGTGATTTATATGAACCTTCGCTTCATTCGTACCATTTTCTCGTTATGGCGGTAAGTTACCTCGCCGTTTAGATGACGGCTTGCTCTGCTGGTGCAGGTTCTTCTGCAATCAATGTAACCGGTTCAGCTGTAGCCTTGTCGGTCGGTAACTTAATGTCATAAGCAAGACCAAAGACCTTCATGAGCCGGATAGTCATATAGGTCAGGTCGAATTCCCACCATTTAAGTCCGGCGCGAGCTACGTCGGGATAAGCGTGATGGTTGTTATGCCAGCCTTCGCCAAAGGCTAAAATACCGACCCACCAGCAGTTGGTAGAAAGATCACCCGTCTCGAAGTTGCGATAGCCGAATTTATGGGACGCGCTGTTGACGAACCAAGTGACGTGGTAGGTAACTGCCAGCCGGACGAAGATGCCCCAAACGACGTAGCTCCAGCCGCCAACTGCCAGGAGAATTAATCCGGTAGCGATCTGTATAAACAATTGTGGGATTGCGCCGGTCAGCCAGTTCAAATAGCCATCGGCGACGACATCGCGAGCAAATTTTTTCAGGCGGTCGCGGTCGCGAATGTCTGGATTAATTCGGCACATCCAGCCAATATGCGACCACCAAAAACCACGTCTGGCATTGTGCGGGTCTTTGCCGTCATCGACAAAGGAATGATGCATGCGATGACCAGCAACCCAGTCGAGCGGACTTCCTTGGAGTGCTAGTACGCCGCAGGTTGCAAGAACGCGCTCAACCCAGCGCGGCGATTTGAAAGACCGGTGCGTGAGAAGGCGGTGATAACCGAGCGTGATGCCGAGCATGCCGGTCACGATATACAAGGCGAAGCCTGTGGCGACGGCTCCCCAGGAGAAGAGATAGAACGGTCCAATCAGCGCGATCAGGTGAAGAATGACAAACCATGACGTGACGAACCAATCCATGTTGAAAGGTGCCGAGTTGAGAGGTGCCGATTGATTTGTGGCCGCCGCTTCCTGATTTTTCATGAATCCATCCAAATGGGTGTGATCGCAAACCGACCCAATCCCTTATCGGCAGATATCGCAAAAATCTAAAGTGGGCCAGTTAACCACCCGTAAGACCATGTAAATTTCGCATGATTCACGCGTTTCATCACCGCATGAGCTGAGGTTAGCCTGAGTTGAATTAAATCCGGCCGTGAACGCCCTCAGAATAAAACTTGACTACGCTTGCCAAAGCCTGGGCTGGCACGGACGGACGCTACCTGAGTTGGGATATCGCCGAGGACCGGGCGCCAGCTTAAACAGCAGTCATTAGACCTATTAAGCCCTTTCGCTCCCTCAGCGTCTAATGATGACCTCGGCGCTGATACGCGCGCGAGGCCCGGTAGTAGGGCAGCAGCGATTCAAACAGCACCTTGACGACTGCCGCCACCGGGATGGCCAACAAAATACCCCAAAATCCAAG
>CAIYRB010000130.1 GCA_903928445.1 uncultured Pseudomonadota bacterium
GTTCGCCTTGGTTTTCCTGGTCGCACTCGCGACGTTAATCGGCCTAGTCCTGTCCTATACACGGCACCCTAAATTACTCACCGCAATCTTTGTTGCTGCCTGTATCTTCGAAAGCTTTCCTAAAACCATGCTCCACCCAATCACCGAGGACACCCCGTACATCAAATACCTACGCAGTCGTCCGGAGCATGTGATCATGCGTTTTGAAAAGCAAAACACCACCCTCAAACGCGTACTCGATCTTGAGGTCATCTTGGCGGATAAGGTCACCATCAATGGCGCCATCAACCAAAATTACGGCTACACAGAACTGCCGCTAGCAGAAGGATTTCCCAACTTTAATCTGGGTTATTTCGGCCAAATGGGCGTCGAGCTGCTCTTAGTGTACGGCAAGATTAACCTACCCGAAAAAGATCAACAGTATATGCAGTTGCTTGCCGAATTCCCTGAGGATAATACCCAGATTTGGAAGATCCTGCCGGGGCATGATCCACGAATGACTGCGATCTTTCAGCCATTTATCGATAAAAGCAACGCCGATCGCTGCTACGTAGCACCGCGAGATGAGGCGAAGTCAGCGATTGATCGATTTATCTCAATCATTAGGACTTAGGTTAGTCGATGAAAAGATGTACCCGCATGCAGCCAAGGCAGCTCTCAGACAGACAGGCGTTCTGGGCAACTGCTATGGTCGGCGTCCTCTTTGTGGCTGCGACTGATGGAGCAATCCTTGCCCTCTCTAAGGCACCATTTCTGTATGGAATCATTGAAGCATTTTCAACGAGATTTGAAGAAACCCTCTTATATCTTCCAGTCATCAAAAATTTTAGCTTTTTTGATCCGCTACTAGCCGACTTCACAGGACCCAGACAGATCCACGCGTTAGCCCCCTACCCTTATCTTAGCTTCGGACTCGCCAAGATCCTAAGCCTGGCGAGTGGTGGATCTTTAAATGGAACCATGATTGCGCTCCATCTAACCGTGGTTGGACAGCTCGTTTTCGCCTATAAATTGGTCCGCTGCTACGGAACCACACCCGTATATAGTCTACTCAGCTCACTGCTGTTGGTGTTCGCCTTCAGTCTCAGCTTTTTCGCCATCCTAACTATCAGCCAGGACTCATCCATCGGTTTTTTACTTCCAATGATCGGACTCATCGGACTGTTTGCCTTTACCTTGTACCAGATTAGCGCTCGTCCAGTTCGCCTGCCATGGGCCATAGGACTAGGTCTGGCCTTCATGTTGGCTGTCGCTACAGATCGATTGTTTCGTCACAGACTTGGCTTTCCACTATTCGCAGAAACCTCGGCGACACGCTTTCTTAGTCCCACGCTGCCTCTATTGTTTCTCTTCATGACCCTATGGGCCTTCGTGCGAATGGACGATGCTATTCAGGCTAAGGATAAAAAAATTAAATGGATTTGGCTCCTTAGCCTCTGCTTTTGCGCTAATTTTTACGTATACTTTGCCAACTGGCTCATTCTGACACCCGTCGCCGTCTGGTGGCTTGGACTACGTTGGCGCTTCCTATGGGGTCTGCGGCGCGAGTTAGTCCGACCCTCCGCAGTTTGCGCGGTGCTCATGCTGCCATTTCTCTACACGCTGCTCCAAAGCAAAATCAATCCGGTCGGACTCGACTTTCTTCAGCGCTCTGGCCAGT
Organism: uncultured Pseudomonadota bacterium; assembly: GCA_903928445.1. Taxonomy (GTDB): domain Bacteria; phylum Bdellovibrionota_B; class Oligoflexia; order Oligoflexales; family CAIYRB01; genus CAIYRB01. The sequence goes on from CAIYRB010000130.1 coordinate 1,661, forward strand.
TCGGCATCGTGCCGTACCACACTTTTAATTATCCAAAGCTAGGACCGCTGTGGATAAACCTGCTGTTTGCGACGGGCATCGGCATCGGCTGGTATCGCATCTGTCGCTTGAGGCACGCTTCAATTTCTTTTCGCGAACTTTTACCGTTAGCCTGCTACCTTATTTCGGTCTTTCTCGCCTATACCAACTACGTCGTCAGGGACTCCGTACCCCAAGCATTGCTACTGCATCGGTACTGGGTCCCGCTGTTGGTATTGAGCGCATTAGCCCTATTGCAGATCGCTGCGCCCATCGATCGCTGGAGTGCTTTGCTAACGAATCCACGCGCTGCTTTCGTAGCGCTGTTCATGGTTGTTAGCGGTATCATGATGCTTGCACTTGGACGCTTCCAGGTGCACCAGGCCTATTCCGGATCAGCTATGGAGCCCTTGATCACCACCGCCACGGCGGTGGGCAGACTAGCTCTGCCAGAGGACATCTTGGTCACCGACTGGCAGGCTCTTAATCTACTTGCACCTTCGTATGGCCTCAGAACCCTGTGCCCGAACCCGGTCATCACCTATACAAGCAACGCCGATCTGGTTGCGCACTATGCCCTACATAACCGACTACTCGGACGAAGCTCGGCTGAATACATCCGCTTTCTTGGCAACCTTAACCGCTTCGACGATGTCCATATCGCCAATACGACATTGCCTAGGTATGTGCTGGTGCAAAGCCAAAACAGCGGTCTTGCTTATCCCATGCCGCCGGCATGGCTTGAAGCGCACGAGCGGGAAATGATAAATGCATACAATGAGTTGGATATAGCCAAGGACATTTCGAGGTACCCCTCCGTCTTGCTCTGCCTCACGGCAGGAACTCTACCTGTGGAGCTTCGCAGCGTGGCGCAGCCGCTTGGATCAGCGGCCTCATTACAGTGCTGGCGCATCACCTCTCCGGCGCATTCTCTGCAGCAGATGCCCACATACCACTAAGGCGAGGTAATAGGCTAATGCGAATACAAGGTAAATCTGCACCTCGCCAAAGCGAAACATCCTGCTGAAACCCACCAATGCCGCCACACCGCCCAACAGGGTGCCTCCCCTGCGCCAGTCGAGTCGCGCGCAGTGCTGCTGAATACTTCGCTGTAGGACAAACAGAGTCACCGAAATCAAACCGGTAAGGGCAAACCAATATCGAAAGGGGCTCAGGTCAAATCCCAAAAACGCTTGCGTCAGAAGGGGCCCAAGCCAGGCACTGCTAACAGCCGCAGCCACCCCGAAGAAAAGCATGATCAACTCCGCGGTACGGACGTAGTATCCGGTCCGTTCATCGCCTGAGGCAGACTGTGCCCGAATCCGCAGTGGCAAGGTGACTTGCAAGACGATTTGCCCAGCAAACCAGATCCCCTTGGCCACCAGCGACACTCGGGAATAATCGCCGATCACGGCAGCGGACGTAAATATCCTTAGGCATATGACATCCACTTGGGGCAGCAGCGCTCCTGCCACCGTCAAAACAAAAGCGCAAGCTACCTTAGCACCCATTTGATCACGCGCAGTCGCTGCCGCAGGATCCGAGGTCCGACACCTGATACCAAAGCAAGCCAGCACCATCGCAGAGACCAGGCCGCTCACGGCAAACGCCAGATAAAATGACGGCAGCAAGGGATCACTACCAGCGCCTCCAGTCGCTACCAAAAGCCTGGCGGCGGATCCGCACAGACCAGCTAAACCAATGCCCAAGAATGCCAAGCGCAGCTGCAGCTGTCCGATCATCCAACCGCAAATAACTGCAACCGGCAGCATCGTCAAAGTCCAGGCCCACGGTGTCCATGAACACAGGCCGGGCAGCACGACCAGGGCGGTAGCTGAAAGGATCGCCCCCCAAAGAACCATCCAACTGACTCGGACCAGGCTGCGGCGTCCAAGAGGGACATAGTTCGCCCACATCTGGGAAAGCACCCCAAGCGATAACAACACAGTGGTATCAGCGATCCACACATTTAGGTCGCCATAGTCTCCCAGTGGTAGGTTTCTCGCTGCCTGGACCTGGACGAGATAGTTTAAGCCGCCACCCAACGCACCCGAGCCGCCAAGCAAAAGGGCACCAACCCACATGGACTTTTGTGGCGGGCTGGCCTCGGCAGAGATTTTATTGGCGGATTTAATAGTCGTAATTTTAGCAGGTCTGACTGCTCAATCACATAAATCGAATTGGGACCTGGCCGTGAATCACTTAGTGCTGCAACATCTCAATCGATCCTGATTCCTTTCGCCAACCCACCAAACTGTGCTCGCATCACTTTAGTCTGGCGCTATGGTACCATAATGGAATCGCCCAAAAATCTTAGTTCAGCGCCGGAGACCGCTATGTCAACCGCAGGCAAGGCACAGATTCCATTTGTCGACCTAAAGGCACAATACCAGTCGATAAAAGCCGAAGTCCTGCCCGCAGTCACCAAGGTCCTGGACGACTGCAATTTTATCCTCGGTCAGCAGGTCAAGGACTTCGAACAAGCGTTTGCTCGCTACTGCGGCGTCGACCATGCTGTCGGCGTGGCCAATGGCACTGAAGCCATACATCTTGCCCTGCGCGCCCTTGGCGTCGGTCCTGGCGACGAGGTCATCACCGTGACCAACTCCTTTATCGCCACGGCCTTGGCGATCCACGAATGCGGCGCACGATCGGTTCTAGTCGATTGTGAAGCAGATTCCTACAATATCGATCCAATCTTGGTTGAGAAGGCCATTACCAAAAGGACCAAGGCTATCATTCCGGTGCACCTCTATGGTCAACCAGCAAATATGCAAGCCATCATGGATATCGCCAAGCGCCACCGACTGTTTGTGGTCGAGGATGCCTGCCAAGGCCACGGCGCCTATTACGGCGACAAACGCGTCGGCAGCTTTGGCGACGCCGCATGTTTCAGCTTTTACCCCGGCAAAAATTTAGGGGGCTACGGCGACGGAGGCATGGTGGTCTGTCGCGACAAAGCCATTGCCGACAAGCTCGAACTTCTGCGCGGCTACGGCTCCGTGAAAAAATACGAGCACAAGGAAAAGGGCTACAACTGCCGTCTAGACACCGTGCAAGCTGCCATCCTACTAGCCAAGCTGCCGCACCTAGACGACTGGAACACGAGGCGCTTTAAGGCCGCTCAAACCTACGCCACGCGAATCGCGGATATCACCCAGGTTAAAGGTCCCAAAGTGGTGAACAACGCACTGCCTGCCGGCCGAGTGCCCCATGTGTTCCATCTCTACGTCGTGCAAGTACCCAGGCGCCAGGACCTCATACAAGCCTTTACCCAAGAAAACATCCAATGCGGCATTCACTACCCGATCCCGATCCACCTCCAAGAGGCCTACCGCGACTTAGGCTACAAGCGCGGGGACTTTCCAGTCGCCGAGGCTGCAGCCGACCGGATTCTTAGCCTGCCGATGTTTCCCGAATTATCAGTCGATCAAATAGCCCGCGTCACCGGCGTCATCGCCGACGTCTATGGGCGCCAACCTGTTGCAACGCGACGTGCCGGCTAATCGACAAATAGACCTGCCTCAGCTATCATTGAACTATTCCCAAACTAGCCAAATCCCGTACCCTTCTGCGCCCTTTGCCGGCGGAACTAGGAGCTACTCAAATGCGTGGCATCGCCTTAATTGGATGCGGCTATTGGGGACCGGTCGTCGCAAGGTCCGTCGAGCTCACCGAACGAGCCAAGATTCGTTGGTTGTGCGATCAAGACGAGGGCCGCGCCAAGGCATTGCAGCGCAAGTACCCGACCGCCAAAGCCACCGACAGCTTAGCCGAGGTCCTCAAGGATCCCGAAGTCACCGCCGTCGTCGTATCGACACCCGTGTCGACTCACAGTGCCATCGCTAAACAGGCACTTGAAGCAGGTAAGCACGTCTTGGTGGAAAAGCCGATCACGCTCACCGCAGGGGAATGTGAATCACTGATCAAAGTTGCGCAGCAGACCAAGAAAGTTCTGATGGTCGGACACGTCTTTGAATATAACAGTTCCATCCAGGCTCTAAAGTCCATCATCAAATCCGGTGACTTAGGTGATCTTCACTACATCCAATCTGAGCGGACCAACCTGGGGCCGGTGCGCACTGACGTCAACGCTCTCATGGACCTGGCGACTCACGACATCTCCATCCTGATCGAGCTTACCGGTCGAGTACCGCAGCAAGTGTCCGCCAACGGCCATGCCTACCTCAACTCCGGCGTCGAAGACGTGGTCTTTTGCAATTACACCTTTGCCGATGGCCTACTTGCCAACGTCCACGCCAGTTGGTTAAACCCGCGCAAGGTTCGTCAGATCACGGTGGTCGGCAGCCGCAAGATGGCGGTTTGGGATGACTTGGACTTGAAGACCCCGATCAAGATCTACGATAAGCATGTCGAGATGAAGGCGGTAGGTGGCAGCGCCGACTCGTTTTTGGCCTACAAGACCGCGGTCGTCGATGGCGGACTGTTCATCCCAAATATTCAGTTGAATGAGCCGCTTTTGGCTGAGATCCAGCATTTCCTCGACTGCGTCGAAAAGAATCTCACGCCTCGCTCTGACGGCGTGAGCGGCTACCGCGTGATGAAGATTTTGGAGGCGACTAGTGCCAGCATCAAGCAAGGTGGCGCAGCGGTCGCCATCGATGTTGGGCCCGCCAAGATCCTCCATTCGGCTGCTTAACACGGTCATCTAAGCTGGCTAGGCCACTCTCGTCGCACCTTTCTCTAGAGGTTTCTACTTTGGCCACACCTTTCGTCCATTCGCACGCATTGGTAGAATCCGACTGCGTCGGTCAGGATACTAAGATTTGGGCATTTGCCCAGGTGATGAAGGGCGCAACAATCGGCCAGTCTTGCAACATCGGCGGCCACGCCTTTGTCGAATGTGGTGCCGTCATCGGTGACCGGGTGACGATTAAAAATCAGGTGATGGTATGGGACGGGGTAACGATCCAAGACGACGTCTTTGTCGGTCCGGGTGTGATCTTCACCAACGATCGCCAGCCTCGTAGCCCGCGGATGCAAGGGGTGCCAGCTGTTGCTGAAAGATACCATCATAAGGCGTCGTGGCTTGCTCCAACGGTCATTGAACGCGGTGTCAGTATCGGCGCCGGAGCTGTTATAACGCCAGGTGTTACCATCGGAGCCTATAGCATGATCGGGGCAGGGGCTGTGGTTACAAAGTCGACAGCGACCCATAGCTTGATGTTAGGTAATCCGGCGGTCTTGGCTGGGTGGGTGTGTTTGTGTGGAAGGCGTTTAGATCGGAGCAGGGCGATGCCGGGGCCGACTGACGTGAGGTGTGTGTGTGTGGGATAAATTTAGAACTCACTGGCCACCTGCCGCACTCGAGAGCGCCGGCATATTCCACTGACCTACACCTCATCAGCTAATATCTCAGACTTTGACCAGCATCGATCAAGTAATCGATGCCGTTAAATAAGTCACTTGCTCCTCCCATCCCTGCTAAGTCGTCCCCAAACCAGCCCCCCCCGCGTGATCGGATAGCCTATGAATGCTGGCAAGAGCCTTGCGCCAAAGTCGAGCGAGCCGCAAAAGCAGCCTCAACTACAAGTTGGATCAGCGGCATACGAAAAGCAGCCGGGCATGATTGGCTCCGTCTTATTTAAGCTCCTTTCCCGCCTGTACTTTCTTCAGGACCTCCTCGGTAGGGTAGTCGCCGGAACCACCCCCATCCTGGTCCACAACTTGGGCAAGTATTTGGCCCTAAAGAAGGCCTTCTACCTGACGTTTCTGGAGCAGGTCGACGGTGACTACCTCGAGTTTGGCGTCTTTACTGGGTCTTCAATGTCCTGCGCCATGCAGTGTGCAGCCACCGCAGTGGTGTCTGAGCCTGGTAAGACGGGATTTTTTGGGTTTGATTCCTTCGCCGGATTTGGCGATTTGTCAGACGAGGATAAACATCCATTTTTTACTAATCTAAACTTCAAAACAAGCTACTCTGACGTCAACAGGCGACTGCAGAAGAAAGCCCGGAAGAACCAAACTGTACGATTGATCGAAGGCTTCTTTAGCGACACATGCGATGGTCACTCGCCAGAATCGTATGGCATAGGTAGAGCACGTGTGATTCTGATCGATTGCGACACCCTGTCCGGCGCCCTCAGCTGCCTCAAATTCTGTAGCTCGGTGATTCAGGAAGGCACGGTTCTCATTTTAGACGACTTTTTTTCCTATAAGGGCCATCAAGAAAAGGGTGTCTTTGGCGCATTTCGCCAGTGGAACGCGGTAGATGGCCATCTCAAGTTTCGGCAGGTTGCATCCTACGGAATGGGGGGAGTTATTCTCATTGCTCATGCATAAATCCGGGCGGCTGCATTTTATCCTTATCTCCAGGAGACTTTTGAAATCTAGAAGAAGGGGGGGCCGCCATGAATCCAAAGACATTACAGAACCGTTCACTTTCGGGCTTAGTCCTTCTCTGTCAGCGCGACTCTTTAGCACTAATGGTCGTGGCGGTCGTCACCTATATCAGTCTAACGGGCATAGTACCGTTAACCTATGACGAAGCGGCAAACTACCAGCTATTTTCCTCCCACGGCTACGCTTTTGTCCTTACAAACTACAGTCTGCCGAATAATCATGTGCTTTTCACATTCCTACAAAGCCTACTACCCGGATCCATGGTCGATGCTGCGCCGCGCTGTCTGCGCATCATCAATTCAATCACTACCGCCGCCCTAACACTTGTGCTCTCACGGGTCATGCAAAGAACCATTGATGCAAGCGGAGTCCTTCCTACAAAGTACCGCGCATTGCTTGGGACAGCGGCAAGTATTGGCGTGCTGTTTGCGTCCCCGCTTTTCATTATCTATCTCTTCATTGCCAGAGGCTATCTTTTAGGTTCGGTGATTTTATTCGGTTCATCTCTGCTGGCAATCAAGGCGTCGCGTTTTTCACCCCACCTCCTTGGCATCGGAGTTGCACTAGCAGCATGGTGCGTCCCCACCTTTGCTTTTGCGGCTCCAGGTCTAGCTTTGGCCATATTTCTCACAGCACATGGTTCGGTCGCGAGCCGCTTTGCCAAGACCGTTCTCAGCGGCGTGGTTTGTTCTGCCGTCCTGGGTTTGGTCTATTTCCCAATCATCGGACAAATGCAGGAGCAAAGCGACAAGTGGACCAAGCCACTACCATTCGGTGGGTTCACCTGGTCTCATTTGGGGCTTGCCACCAGCCTCGCGAGCTCGTGGGCAGGCGCTTTGCTGCTAATCAGCACCTTAGTAGCCGTTGCGTTCGGCTTGTACAGGAAAGGACCCACGTCACTGCTACGACTAGCCCTAGCGATGACAGCGGCGGCATTGAGCTTTTATCTCGTTGCTGAGGTGCTAAATGCAACTGGTCTATGTCCAGCACCATTTTTACGCAATGCCCTATTTATACCGCCCTTTATTTGGACTGCGTTGTTCGTCGCAGCTCTTGCTTGTGCGAACAAGCCGCTGACAGCTGCTGCGTTCGCAATCTTGCTTGCCAATGCAGGAATAAATCTTTCGGAATTCTATTCAAGCTTTATTCGCGGCGATCCAAACACCTTTCCAACGTTTTCGATTCAATCTGCGACCCCATTTGAGCGAGCCTGGAAGTCACTTGCTGCGCCCGAAGAGCAGATTTACTGTGGCGGCAACGCCATTCCGGTTTGCCAAGCTTATGGTCCGCTGGTGGCTCGACATGTTAATTTTGTTAGAGAAATACCAAAGATGCCCTGTCTTCAGGGCCATTGGCCACCTAGCGACGAAACCGGCGTTCTAGTTCTCAGGGGTGACAAGGCGTTCCGTTTGTGCTTTTGAAAGCTCCACCACTAGCGAGCGCTTAATATGTTCCTGCCTCTTCGACCGCGCAAGTCCACTTTCGCAGTAAACCCACCTCTAGTCGTCGCCTGGGCATTTTTTTGGGTCTACGGCTTTTATGCCTCCGTGTCCTTTGACAATCTAAAGGCAACTCTTGCGACCAACGCAGCGTTGACGATGATATTTGTCTACCTAATGGATCTTGCTCGTTGCGAGCGAAAACGTATCCTTAGCATAAGCACGACTGACATCGCAGCAATGGCAACCTTTCTCGGCTTGACACTGCTCGTTGGTTGGCGTGAGATTACTGATGCCATCTGTAACGACCAATTTTACCATATGCAAATAGCCTTCGCGCATGCTTTACGGCTCCTTGCTCCGGATGTCCTCCAATTGGGGAGTCCGTTAGCTCAGCAGCTACTCCACACCCCATTTCGCATGCTGCTATATGTGGTGAATGCGTGCCTCCAGATTCTTTTGCTGCTAATGTTTTGCGGGCTGCATAGACTACCTTATGGCCGACTTGGGCGCGCCTTTGCAGCCGCACTCGTTTTTTGGATTCTACGCCAAGTGGTCGCGACCTACGTCCTACAGGGGGATGTTCATCCCCCGCTGCGGCTTTTCTGGCTTAATTACAGCACAGCCTTTTTCGGCATAAGCAACTTCGCTCTTCGCTTGCCGGGTCTGTTAGGAATAGCGATTTTGGTTACCTATATTATACGCAGACTAAGCCCGAAGCTCGGTCCAGCCGCTGCATGGGCCCTGGCGTTTGCAATTGGAACACTCCCATTGCTATGGCATGTCGGGACTATGGCTGAGGCATCTATCTGGGGTGCTCTGGCCTTTGCGGCCATGGCTCTTGCGCCCATATTGGATCGTGACAGAGGCGGCCGTCGAGAAGTCATCGAGAAGAAATTCGATTTCTTGCCAGTCTACGCGCTCTTGGCGATCATAGCCCTGTCACGCGAAGCAGCATTTATCGGTGCAGTTCCGTTGATAGGCGTTCACGTCTTCATCACTCTCCGAGTTGCGGTGAAAAGCTATCGTAAAAACGAGCAGCGGCCAAATTTCCGGAGCTTTCTACTAGCGGAGGTACTGCGATCGCTTTCAACCATGTGGAGAGAGGCATATCCGTTGATCATCATCGTCCCGCTGACGCTTTTCACTCTTCACACTGGCACGCCGGCGACAGATCACAGCGGCCTCCCGTTGAGCCAGAAACTAACGGCCGCAGTCGGTAGCGGCGCAGTATTTGACTACCTCAGATACGATTTTGGGCTACCATGGTTTTTGATCATGATCGCGGGACTTTTGCCGTGGACACGTCGGAATCGGCTCGTTTTGGCTCACTTCGCACTAGCAGTGTCTCTTTTTTTTAGTATCAATCCGTACCTTTGGGGTGGCGCCCGCTATCAGCTAGAGATCGGCATTGCGGCTGCCGTCAGCGGAATCATCGAACTTAGTCTCCTGGTGGATTTCTTGATCACGCGTCGATGGAGAGCACCAGCCTACGCGGCACCAGCATTGCTGGTAGCGGCGTCGGTGGCCTTGGTCGCTTTCAACGTCCACGTTTTCAAAAGCATCCACCAGCTCGAGGGCATAGTCGACAACGTGAATTTTTTGCCCCGCAGCCGAGATGCCTCGATGCCAGTGCTGGGCGAAATCAACTACGCGTTTGACGACGCCTTTGCCGATATTAAGCGGCGCGGGCTAAGCAAAGGACTGTATGTCGACGGGACGGTTTACTGGGTGGGTGGTCAGATTTTAGCCGGATATGATCTCGAGGAAATCACAACAAATAGCCAGCTACCGTCGCCTACCGAAGCCGTATCGGTGGATACAATCGACCGGATGTCAGAGATTAAAAGCGCTCTGTACGCTGATCGCGGTGAACAACACAAACAGGCATCGGTACGATATTTGACGGACCATGGTTGGTCTCTAGCGGCTACCTACCCGCACTATGGGCTTAAGGATAACCTGTTATATCTGATGGTACGGCAGTAGTTTGATCTAGTCGGAAGGTAACTCCGCATAGTAAGAGCAGGTCGCATCCTTTCGCTGGCTATGAGCGCCCCATGCATTGCCAGCAAATTTCAGACCGCGCCCGCAAGCAGCATACCGTGGACCAGGCAGCCATCATGGCCGACTCGCTTCGCAGCTTTGGGAGCGAGATGAATGGCATTATAGTGACCGATCAGCTTCGCTTAGGCGACAATATGATTCGCATCAAACGAAAATCTGGCCTCAAAGACACCCCCAACTTCAAACTTTGCCATACTTTATAAAACTTCAATCGCAGATCAGACCGCTAGGCAGTTGGCAAGCTCGCCCGCTTGAAGAAATGCTTTCCATAAGCAAACAACGCGATCCAACTTAGGGCAACCGAGGCCGGAGCATGCCATAACATGCAAGCTCGCCGCTCCTTAAGCACCAAAAAGACCGCATCGATCACCGGCATGACCATGGTGACACCATAAAGCGCAAAAAGGTATTTCTTCAGCCGACGAGTGCGCGTTAAAAATTTGGCGCGGTTGTCAAAGCCCGAGTCCTGCGTGCCAAGGCTGTTATTGATTCGCCAAGAGTACTTCCGGACGAAGTGTCCAAAGCTAGACAAGTGATGGTGATAAACCCCAGCTGCGGGGACATAGGCTAAGTCTGCGCCTTCCTCAATAAGTTGAATAACCGGCAAGATATCGTCTTTATCGTAGCCAACGCGGCGAACAAAGCTACGCCGCACGCCAAAGCCTTGGGCAAAAGCTATCAAGGGGTGGCGCATCGCGGTGAAATCATAGGATACCCAGTTACTCCCACGGTGACGGTCGGCGTAGAAAGCATGGAAATCGCGTGGATTGCAGGCTTTACCGTAAACAAACCAAGTGAATGGCTCGACGTGCAAACGACAATAATACTCTGTGAATGCATTGTCCCCAGGTGACGGCACGATCTGCGTGTAGCTACCCATGACAGTGGAGCTATCGAGAAACGGTTGCACCATCGAACGCAGCCAATCTGGCCGCGGCAGGCCATTGTCGGCAGCAATGTAAAAAAGGATGTCGCCGACGGCGTGCTGGTGGGCCAAAGCCGCCCCCGGCTCGGCTAAGACATGCGGATTGGGCAGCACACGTGCATGGAAACTCTCCGCGACGGCGATCGAGTCATCGCTGCTGCCACCGTCTGCCATGATGATCTCAACGGGTCCAGGGTAGTCTTGCGCCCGGATCGAACGCAATAGGCCCTTAAGCAGCGTCCCACCATTAAGTACAGGGAGCAAAAAGCTGACGCTTGGCCAAGGCTTGTCTGCAGCGGTGCTGGAGTCGTTCATGACATTCTCGTCGGATATTTGTAAAAAGGCCTCGCCTGTGCCTCAAAAATACGCTGTTTTAAACACTTTGGAACGACTTTGATTGCTAAGAAAAGTCTATCATTTAGCGAGCCGAAAAGGCTAGTAAAGTACAAAATGATGCAAAATCAGTCTGTTTACCCTGCTAGATCCCCTTCATTCGCACCACATATAACTGCGCTGGTGGCGCTGCCGGTATTTCCCCGCTCCTCCCTAAATGTGAGCAAACGCCCCAGGCCGGACTACAACACCGAGCATCACTGAATCGCCGCATATTTCGCCGCCATTCAGCTGCCGCAAGTCGTCGGCTTTCACTGCCGCAATGAGGTTGAAGCCCTAACCGATGCCGGATATGACAGTCAAAAATCGAGCCTTCTGCAAGCCTGGCGGTTGCTATAGCCCGCAGTGCTCGCCCATGTTAGGGTTCCCTGTATTTTTTGCCTCAATGGACCAATTCAGAGGGCCCTGGCATGAGTTTTACTTTGGCGTTGAAAGAGTCGTTGATCCACAAGCTATCCAGCCACCGCCGTTCGCCTTTGGTCACTGCACTTGCCCGCTGCGGCGGAGCTCTGGTCAAAGGCGCTGGCAACTACTCCTTCAACCACGATCTAAACGGCGAAAGCCGCGTCTTAAAAGTGCTAGCCACCCATGTACCCGCCGCCGCGACCGTCTTCGACGTCGGCGCCAACGTCGGCGATTGGACCGAACTGGCGCTTCGCCACGTGCCGCAGGCCAGCGTCCACAGCTTCGAAATTGCGCCACCCACCTTTGCCAAACTGCGCGGTCGCTTCGACCTGGATCCTCGAATCCATCTCAATGACTTCGGCCTCAGCGATGCCAACAGCGAAATCGACCTCAACTATGCCACGGGCCATGACGGTCATTCGTCGATGGTCGCGCCGTTTATTCCTGGGCGATACGATACGATCAAGGCACAGGTGCGACGCGGCGACGACTATGTCGAAGCCAACGGTTTGACAAAGCCGAATGCCATTGCCCTCTTGAAGATCGACGTCGAGGGTGCTGAAGAGCACGTGCTGAAAGGCTTTGCACGCACGCTTAAAGCGGGACGAGTGTCGGCCATCCAGTTTGAGTATGGCCGGGCGAACGTGCAGTCACGCTTTCTCCTTAAGGACTTTTACGATACCTTGAGCCCCCTGGGCTTTAAGATCGGCAAGATTTACCCCAATGAAGTCGAGTTTCAGGACTACGCACTGGCCAACGAGGATTTCATCGGACCGAACTATTTGGCAGTGCATCGAGACCAGACGGCTCTTTTGGCAGCGTTGGAGCGCCGCATAAAGTAAGTCTCAATGCCACCTGCCCCATTGTCGCGTGATAAACACGCGCGGTCATCCCAATCGGCAGCAAATCGCCATGAGACGTTCTCGCCTTGCTGTCTTTTTGACGCGCTTTAAAGTCCCTATAACCTACCGCACCAGCTCCAGTGGGTTTGCCCGCAACGATGCCTATGACGACTATCCTCTGTACGGATTAGCCGTCTTTCCAAAACTCAGTTGTGATCCGGCTATTTGACGACGTCGTTAAAGGCATAAGACACCTACAACATCTGTGGCACGTCAGAAATTCCCACATAATGCCATGAAGTTGGAGAGGCTTGCAGCCGCCTACCCCGGAAGCTTGCTCCTACCAACAGCTCAACCCAATGCCGCTACATGCCGATAAGTCCGACGAGGTGTCAGGCAGGTACATACGAGGCGAAGCGGGTCGCCAACCGATTTCAGCACTGGGGGACCAATGACAGCGTACTCTCGGGAAGACCACATCGAACTGATCGTCGAAGTCAAACAATTTTATGACCGGGTCAAGATCGTATTCCCACATACTGAGTTGGAGCAGCTAGGCCTGGAGCCTGATAGTTTCTCGGGAATGTTTTTTGAGGAATCAGTGGACCAGCTCATCGAATTCTGCACCCACAACTCGACATATCACATCGTCACCAGTCTTGGCGAAGGACGCAACATCAACAAATACATCCCAGGGCAACGCGTGTACAGTTTGGCCCGAGGTGACAAGAATCCCTGCCTCATGCTCAGCGCCTTTGCTGATCCGAAACGTGCACTAGTCGACGAAGATATGATCAGCGCGGCACTTGCCATACTCAACGACGGCGATGATGGTAATGAGTGATAACGCGGCCATTTCTCGCTGACGTTCGATCGGAGTCATGCGCGCAACGTGGACGTCCGAATGCACTCCGTCCATGAAGATCGCTACGCTAAAGAGATATTGGCTGAACCCCACCACAACGCTTCAGCTGCCCCCGCGCAAACCGCCGAACCGCCTTACCCAAATGCGCCGTATCCCCAAGCACACTCGGACAGCTAACAAAGCTCAAATGCAGCCGACCACGGTAACTGAGTCCAGTCGCATTGAGAGCCTGACCATCCAGCAGCACTGACAAAGGCACCACTCGGTCAAGCTGGTCACCGTTTAAATACAGCGTCTGGTCTGGACCCTGGACGTTGGACACGACAAGATTGCCAAAGGGCGGCGCGTGGTGCCGTAAAAAAGGCACCTTCTGTCCCGCCAAAAAAGCCCCGCCAAGACCGGCGGTGAGCCACGCCTGTTCCTGATGCGACAGAGCGCCCAGTATGCGCTTGGTGCTGCGTGTCGAGGCGATGATGCGCTTAAAGCGCTGGTCCACTCGGCTGATGTCGTTATGCAGTTCGGCGACGGCAAAACCGAGCTGGCTGCCCGAGCTCAAGTCGCCATCGCAACGCGTCGAGAAGGGCATGATCGCCTTCAGCGGCGCGGCTTTCAGCTTCACATGCCGGACGTGAGCGCGCATGGCCTCGCTGACATAAAGCAACAAACTGTCGTTGAGATGTCCCCCGTGCTCCTTGGCCAGATGTTGCATAGTCGCCAGGTCAAGGTCGCAGCTCAGGAGCTGACGCGATGGGTTGATATCCTGATTGAGACAGGATCTGGAGGCGCTAAACGGCAGCGGCACCTCGCCGCTAAGACCATCCCGCAGCAACCCTTGCAGCCTTGTCCAGGTGCGTGAGGACCAGCGTGCGCCCGGCGCGGCCGCCGTTGGTCTCGGCCGGTGCGTCACCGTCGGACATTCGTGCGCCCAAAGCGGCGCCTTCGCCGTGGCCCTTGGGTCAGCGGACAACGCCGCATATAAATGACGCATGCCCCCCACGCCATCGATCAGCGAGTGATGGACCTTCATCAAGATGGCGTAGCGATGATCGCTTAGCCCCTCAATCAGATAGACCTCCCACAGGGGCCGTGAACGACTCAGCGGCAAGCCATGCAGCCAACCAGCCAGTGCCTCCAGATCAGCGGTCTGATCGTGCGGCGACACCAAAGCCACAGGTCGAATGTGCTCACTAAACTCAAAGGACGAAGCCTGGACCCAATGCGGCCAGTAGCCACGCGACCACGGCATCTGGGCGACATAATTAAAGGGCGGGCAGGGTTTGTGACGCAGGTAGCGGGTGCGCCACTCATCGTATATCGATACCTGCCTGCGCTCCTTAGCCTTGGTAAACTCCAACAGAACGCTGACATGCAAGGGGCTGCTCGGCCCATCGAGCAGCAGCCACCCCGCATCCATGGCGTTCATGGGAATCATACGGCGGCGTGGCGCAGCAACGCTTGCTGCACTGCCTTTGGCGTCGGTAGATTTTTAAAGACAAAGCCGTGATGGTCAAACCACGACGATGCAGCCAACAACGGCTCCACCTTCTTATCGCTCGCCACCTCTTGCGCCACGCCGATCATCAAAGGGACCGCGCTGGGTGACGCCTTTAACACCTCCAGGCGTCCGGCAAGCTGCCCCGCATGCCACCGGTGAAAGATCTCCAGGTGTACCTTGCGACCACCCGGCGCCGTAAAGGTCACGTCCGGACAGCAGTAGGACTGCTTGCCAAGATTGAGAAAATCCTCCCCTAAAGCCGCTTTGTAATCCTGCGACTTGGCATTAAAAGCCTCGGTAAAAGCCGTCAGCTCCTGCGGCACCACTGGAGCAAACATCTTGTAGTGGCTAGCGATCCCAATCTTTTCGTTTAGCACCAGCGACTGCGTCTTTTGTTGCAGTTTAATCTCGGCCGTCAGCTCCCACTTCGGCAGCTGCAGGATATACGGGAAAAAGTTGGCCAGACGCATGCCGTAGCTTTGCGTATTTTGAAAGATTTTCAGTGGCCCACTAAGGTGACAGACGACTTCGTCAGGAGTGTCACCGGGACTCGTCGTGCTGAGCAAACGTTGGAACTTCAAACAGCGAAAAAACCGCCGCTTATCAGCAATCGACGCACCCTTAAACCGCACTTCGACGCTTTGCGCCTGCAGCAGCAGTCCTTGGACCTGCGCGCAGTTATAGCGGTGCAGCAGCGCGCTTGGCGTGATGGGGTCGAAGCTCTTGACGATGCGAAACTCTGCCAAGTCACCATAGAGCCGCTCCTTAACCTCAGCTAGGGCTAGGCTTGCGCTCGCCGCAACCGCCTCCTGATAGTCTTGCAGCGTCTTTTGCTTGCCTTCCTGGCGCAAGCGCTCGGCGCCTTGCAACACTAACCAGCGGCGGGCCGCAATTTCACCATCGTCGTCGGCTTCTTCGCAGCGGTCAGCCAGCAGCTTCTTCAGCGCCGGAGTCAAAAAGTGATCGGACCAGCTGCCTTCGCCGATCTCTTCATCTAAATCACCGAGTGTTGAGCCGATCCCGCAGCGAAAATGTTCGATGAGTCCCTCGGCTAAACTGCCGAGGACCGGGTCATCCGCCGCGATAAAGACCGGACTGACGCGGTCCTTACGATTGCGATAGTTCAGAAGGTCCTTGGTAAGCATCGTGTTGCCTGCGCCTTTGGTTGACGAAGTATTCATTGGTGCCCTGGGCGATCACTTCATAAAGAACCGCCCGTTTACCTGGCCTGGCCCGCAAAATACGGCCCAAGCGCTGGACATGCTCGCGCACCGTGCCAGAGCCCGACAAGACGAGACCGACGCTGGCTTCCGGCACATCGACGCCTTCGTTGAGCACTTTCGAGGTGGCGAGCACGCTGATGGCACCGCTGCGAAAGGAATCGAGAAAGAGCTTGCGCTCCTTGATCTTGGTTTGATGCGTTAAGACCGGAACAAAGAACTCACGGCCGATCCGGTAAGCCAGGGCGTTGTCATCGGTAAAGATCAGGATGCGTTCCCCAGGATGCTTGGCGATGATCTCCCAGGTGGCTTGCAATTTCGCATGGGCGGCTTGGGCCAGGCGCTTTTGGTCGCGGTAGGCGCGCATGGCGAGTCGGCCGTCCGCCGTCCGCGTCGATGCCCGAACAAACTGCATCCAGTCGGCCCCGCTGTTAAAGCGAATGCCGCTACGCTTGAGAAAGGCGGTATAGAGTCCGCGCGCCTCCTGATACGCAGCCATCTCTTCGGGCGTCATCAGCACCTGGATGCTGACGACATCGTAGGGCGACAAGACGGAATCCGCCATCTGGTGGATATGCCCCTCATAGACCAAGGGCCCAACCAGGTCATAGATCACCTGCTCTTTGCCGTCGGTGCGCTCCATGGTCGCCGACAAACCAAGGCGAAAGGGCGCGATGGCGGCCATGGCGATGGTCTGATACTGCGGCGCCGGAAGGTGGTGGCATTCATCGAAGATGATCAGGCCGAATTTTTGGCCGATGCGCTCGATATGCAGGACGGCCGAATCGTAGGTCGAGACCGTGATCTGGCGAATATCGTGGGAGCCGCCACCGAGCAAGCCGATGGGCTGCTGCAGATAACGGGTGAGGACGTTTTCCCACTGCTGCATGAGGTCGATGGTTGGCACGACGATCAGCGCCGAACGCTCGGTCGCGACGATGGCTAAGACCGCAAGGATCGTCTTACCCGCTCCAGTCGGCAACTGGATCGACCCAGCCTTGCCAGCCTTCGTCCAGGCGAGCAAGGCCTTGGTTTGATGCTCACGCGGCTGAATCGGCTCGGCCAGGCGCAGAGGCACGACCTCGTAGTCACGAGCCTGATCGTCAAAGCTGTGCCCCAAGCTGCGCAGCGCCAACAACAGATGTTTATAGACGCGTCCCGGAGCGCGCCATTGTTTGGTGCGTTGGTCCCAGGTGACCTGCGGTAGCTGTGCTGCTAAGGCGTCGGTCATCCCGCTCAACAGGAGGGTGCCGCCATCATATGCAATACCAATAGATGCCATGACTTACCTCTGATCTTCGCCACTGGGTATAACTTACCAGGTGCCTTTAGACCAGAAGTAAACGGAAGCCTTCAGGTCGTCGTCCGGCAGCGGGGACGGCGCCAGTAGGCGCAAACAGTCTAAAGCCTGCTTTGTACCTTTTAAATAGCAAAGAGCTCGCTAAGTCCAGACTGGACCCTTTGCTGGTCCTCAGGCGAGAGTCTCCCGAGCTTACGCAAAATCAACCGATGGTCAGCGGTGAAAAACTTCATCCGCACGATGCAAGGTACTGCTAGTCCGGCCGCATCTAGGTCTGAAATGGCGATATCAAGCGGCCATTGTGACCTTTTCGCTGTTGTGACCATGCCCACGACGATGTGTTTGGCGGTGCTGTTAAAGCTATTGGCAGAGACGACCAGGGCAGGTCGTTTTTTTTGATCTAAGCTGTCGCTGAAAGGAAAAGGCAAAACGACCAGTTCAAACTTTTCATAGATCACGAAATGCCTCGTCGTCGTCCTCGGAGTCCCACTCCTGCGCAAGAGAACTCTCCACGGCCCTTCGGTATCCGACATCGGTCATGCCAAATCGCCGCCGCTCTTCAAGAACGCTTGCTAGGAGAACATTGATCACGGCCTTGCGATTGATACCGAGCTTTTCAGCTCGGCATCCAATTCTGCAACCATCCACTCCGGAAGATCGATATTGATGGCTTTCAAAACTTTAGCGCCCATAAACACCTCAATGGATACCTAGTGAATACCCATTCCGCATTAAAACGTCAAGTTTTGGCATCTTGTGCCACGGCGTCACACCCACCCTACCAGGTGCCTTTAGACCAGAAGTAAACGGAAGCATTCAGGTAATCATCCGGCCGCGCAGTGGTCAGCCAGAGGCGCCCCGAGGCATCCACCGTCACATTCGTCAGGGTCTTCAGCTGTGCCGGCAAAGCGTAGGTCGCGACCCGCGGCACATGGTAGCAGGACGTGTAGTGAAAGCTCGCCAAACGCTTTTGCTGACGCTCGCCAAGGACCACCAGGCGCTCCGCCGCGGCGATACCAAGTCCCGTAATATCTCCTGCTTGAAGGTCTCCCGCGCCTTCGAGGTGACACTGGCGCACGATCATGCACGACGAGGGCTCGGCCGCCTCGCAGGCCATCTGCACCAAGGGGAAGCCCTTGACCCGCGTCGCCAGCAGATAATGGACTTTAGTCCCCGGCTGCCAAGCTGCCGGCATGCGGGCCATCCCGACAATATGTAGGCCGGTCGTGGCCAACCACGCCCGCTTAAAGGCTTGGCGCAGGGCCGCGGTCTCGGGATGGGTCGCCTCGCCGCCGCGGTCGGCCGGGGGCTTGATCAGGTCCCAAGGCAGGGTGCGGCGAAGGAGCTCCTGGCCCGAGTTTGGCTCGGCTTCAATCAAGGTAGATGTGATCCCTTCAAGCAGCAGCATGCGGCTGGCCAAGAGATCTGCACCGACCAGATCCCAATCGACTGGATCTTTCGCCACCGTGCGACGCTGCTGACTGCTCAAGGGACCAAAGGTTTCAAGCCGCGTCGCCTTACCCGCTTGAAAGCTCGCGTCGATGACGACACCCGGATTTCGCGACGGGAGTATGAGCAGGCGCGAGTTAAACACACCGAGACCGGTCACCGCCAAGGTGGCCGTCTCTAAACTGGTGGCTTCGGTTGGCGCCGCTAACTCGCGGAGCGTCCCACCGCTGGACGGCGCCGGGACAACGCTTGCCGCAGCCCCAAGACTGGCCCAGGCAGCCAACATCCAGGTGCAAACACCTAGCTTTAACGCACATACCCGCTGCTTTTGCGCAATCATCATCGGGAGCCTTTTTGTTCCGGGGGACCTGCCGCTGCAGCGCGCCACCACACCGCTCGCAGTCCACCGCGGCTGCTTTGCCAGGTCCAGAGCTAAACTGCTATCATGGAGTCACACGTCCTTACCTTCTGTTCCCTCCGACCTCATGTCCAGCCAAATGGGGTGTCCCTTGTCCCATGCATCCAACTCGGTCGATTATACCAATTATTTGTCCGGCCGGACTAAAGCCGAGCGCATGGCCACCTTGAGCGTGATGGCAAGCACCAAGACGTCCTTGCCAATCTCACTAGCCGAGGACCTTCTTTGCCTGGATATCGGCATCGATGAAAAGCTGCAAATCCTCGCTCGCACCAGCTCCAAAGATCCACTCGCCTTGGAGCATTTTTTAACCATGCAGGTGGCCGGTGAGTCGCAAGAACTAGCGACCTTGGCCCTTAGACTCTGGCACCAAACAACCCAGCATCTACTCTGGTTTCGCATCGTCAATCTGCTGCAATCACCGCTGATCTCGCAGCGGGTGTTTTACACCATCGTCGACCTGACCTTTTGCACCGGTGGTCTCCGCGTCATGGAGCAGGCCGTCCATGTCGAAGGCTTAGCCGGAATGTCCGAGGCGATGCACGGCCTGATTCTGCACCGAGCCTGCGAGTGGGGTGTGCAGCATGCAAGTCTAGATCGACTGGCCGAGTCCTGCCTGCCAGGCATGGGCACGCACCTGCACCCTTCGAACAAGGCACTGCCATCGGCCCTCGCCTACTTCGCTCGGTTCGAGCCAAAAAAAATCGCCCGTTTAACCTTGCAAGACCAGGTCGCCGAGCCTT
Organism: uncultured Pseudomonadota bacterium; assembly: GCA_903928445.1. Taxonomy (GTDB): domain Bacteria; phylum Bdellovibrionota_B; class Oligoflexia; order Oligoflexales; family CAIYRB01; genus CAIYRB01. The sequence goes on from CAIYRB010000130.1 coordinate 21,603, forward strand.
GGCGCGATATCCTGCGCGCCATGACTAGCGCTGAGGCGCACTTCACCCAGCAATCCAACCAGCTAGCGAAACTTTTCAAATCGCCTAAGAGTAAACAATTAAAACTCCATGACATCGCCCTCCAGTGGCCGGCCCTCTGGCTGCGGCACAAGCTATCTGCGGATATCGTCGGCGGGGCCTTAAGCCTTGCCGCGAGTGAGTATCTACCTGGACCTAATCCGGTCCTACTCGATGCGCCGGTTTCGAGCCCTTGGGAATTCTTCGCCGGCATTGCCACGAAAACCCTAGAACAGACGACGATCAGCCTGAGCGATGATCGTTTGTTTGCATCCGCCCTAAACCTGCTTGGCGGACTGCTCGCAGTTCCAGCCTCACCGACCTTGCTAGAAGCACTCAAGACTCGTCTTGCCCATACGCCAGAGCCGGGCGATTTGCTCGCAGCCCTGCCCTTGCGCCTGCGCATCGAACTGACGGAAGGGGCATCAACTAGCGGCAAAAGATCCCTCCTACCCTATGCCCAGGTCAAAAAAGATGAAGCCGCAGTCCTCAGAGGCGACAAGGCAACGACTCCCGTTCCCTTTCACGACACGCACCCGGTCGCACACGAAGACGTCGAGCAGCTAGCTAGCCGCAAGCGCTTCTTTGCCATCGCCTACCGCGGCGATCGTTCATCTGCAGGCCGTGGCGACGGCTACTTTGACCTGCTGGCGAGAGCCTGGCAGACACCGAACCAAGATCAATTGACGCAGCTGGCGGAGCAAGCGCGGCGTGTCGATGGCATCTTTCGCCTGTGCTACCTCAATGCCCTTGGGCAGTTTAAGGGCTCCGACAACGCCGTACTTAAGTTGATGGATTTTATCCGCTCCAAAGAAATCGACGATCTTCACGCGGCCCTCGCCGCACTCGGTAGCATCGCGACGGCGCGCTCGGCCTTCGAACTCGTCGCCTGTCTCACTCGTCCCAACATCACCTCCACCCTGCAGCTTGAAGCCTGTTTGCTGCTAAAAAAGCTCAACCTGACCAACCTACAAAACGAATTGCACAGCGCCATCA
>CAIYRB010000131.1 GCA_903928445.1 uncultured Pseudomonadota bacterium
GGCCCCGTAGGCAAACCGAGTCGGCGAAGCAGGAAGCGGATGCCGCGAGGCGCCGTGACGTCAAATACAGTGCAACGACAAAACCCTAGCGAGTCGGCTCAGCATGCCTGAGCAGATTTGTCAGTGTTGCCTGTAGCGGTTGGGGTCTTTGAGCTGGGTGGGGCGGGCATCTAGGCGGGCTACAAAGAGGCAGCGAGCGTCGGGGTCGTCGCGGACGACGACCTTTTCTGCGGCGAGATCTATGCGCTCAAAGCGTAGGCGCAGGTCTGGACTAAGACTGGCAAAGACACACTCTTGGATAATCAGGATGCTTTGGGCTGGACTGTGTGGAAATAGGGCCTTGCGCATATGCTCGTAGCGCGTTGCAAGCGCCAATCCGCGTCCATAGAGATCGTAGGACTTGGTGCCGGCGGCGGGAAAGAAGCTGGCAATCTGATCCATGGCCATGCCCATGCAACAGTGGATCGGCTCGTGGTATTGAAATTTAGCGACTTCTTCACTGAAAACTTCGTAAAAGCGCAAAGCCAAGGTGACTGCATCGTTAGCCATGGAGCCGGTCAGTGAACGCAGCGGGTAACCGACGCTGCAGATAAAGCCGTCGCCAACCTGTTTGACCCGGTAGGCACTGGCCGTCATGGTGCCGGGATCATAGCCTTCGATCATGACTTCGTCGCAGCGCCGGAAAATATCCTGGAAGAACTCCTTGACCCGTTCATGCTTGATCTGGGTGCTGCCTACTAGGTCGAAGCAGATCACGCAGGCACTCGCTTCGCCGCAAGGCATGGTTGACTCGAGGATAGCTCCACCGCGGATTTGACTGATTTGATGCGGATAGAACACTTTGCTCAACTGATCGAGGGCATGCTCGCTTTGCCCTAAGGCCTTGGCCTCAGACTGTTTTGCGACAAACAGAATACCCAAAGCGAAGAGCACTGATTCGACAGCATAGCAAACGTAGAGTGAATAAGTCGCAAAGGTTGGAATGGTCCAAGTTAAGCCGATCGTGCTGACGATCCATCCAGCGACGAAGATCGACCAACCGAAAAACAAAAATGCCGCAGCCTTGTCGCCTTGTCGCATGCGCCCGAAGGTCGCGGCGATCACCAGGACTGCTAGGGCGAACTGAAATAGCCTGGATCCCGTATCAACGTCAAAGGCCATGTCCAAAGTAGCCGCGACGACAAATCCCATGCTGACTGCGGTCATTGCCCTAAAGAGGCGGGAGGCTTGACGTTTGAGGTCGAGCGTGGAGCTCATAAAGAGATAGATGGAGACGCTGCTGATCATGCCCAGGATATTCCACACCCCGGCTGGTTGGTTAGGCAGTAGGAAGGCACCAATTGCCAGCGTCCAAAGCATCGAGATGCTGTAGGTCGCATAGAATAAGAACTGCGGCCGGCGCGTCATCACCAGCATGCCTAGGCACAAGCAGAGCATACCCATCGCGATGCCAAAGGTGAATCCGTCCACTTGGCGCCAGGTCGCGTGACTCAGAGCGTAGTCGACGGCCGTCTCCGCGCTGATCACCGGCTTGAGGGAGCGCGAGTTGACGTCCTGCAGCAAGACGGCGAATTCATGCGTGCCCTTGGTAAGATTCAAGTGAAACAGACTGGCATGCAAGCGATCTGGTTTGATCTTTGTGTGGGAAGGGGTATCAATTTGATAAAGCAAGGCATCTTTGATGGGGACGTTCCACGGACTGTCGACAAAGACGACATCATCGGTCGGCACCGTGATGTTAAAACGCATCCAGACGTTTGCATGTCTGGACATCGGTACGGCTTCGCCGTTAAAAGGCTGCCAAAATTCGCTTGGCTCGGCGAGGACCCTGGTGAGGTTCAACTGGCGACTCGGATCCATGGCATAGCCTTGGCGCGCGATGCTGATGGTCGGGGGTGGAGCGGGTTGAGTTGAGGACAAGGCATTTGGCAAAAAGGCTGAGCACGCGATCAGCGCGGCGTATATGCGCCAGAGGCTGCGACGAACTAGAAGCCTTTTGGTGGCGACCAGCACGTTAGAGAATTCCTTTGAGTCAATATGGATCATTTTTTGTTTTCGGAAACTCTGGCAGCAACTTTAGGCAGTGCCAGCGGTGAGTCGATGCCTCACCTCATTTTGCTATGTCGAAGCAAATCAATCGCATCCATGACCTCGGTGGGGATAGGTCGCCATGGAAGGCGCTTTTTAATCTAGTGCTTTCAGTCGGTTGGCATATCTGCGGGGCACCGTTCCAAAAACCAGTCTCCCTTCCTCCCCTCCTCCCCTCCTCCCCTCCTCCCTACCTTCCTTTTTCCGTGGTCAAATTGAGATGTTATGCTTACAACCTGGACGAAAAGTCCATGTCACCTAAAATACTTAGGCTTGACGGCGCAGGCTTTGCTCCACCGCATGCTATCGCTAGAGGTTCACACTTACCAATAAAATCAATTAGTTCTGACCGGCATTTGGGTTAGATTAAAACCGTCAAAGTCGAGCTAAGTGAATAAGCCTATTGCCGTGGAGTCAAGCTATGCCGAGAACCGATTCAGGCCTGCAACTACGATCCCTAGTCAAAGCCGATGGCACCTTGGAGTTGTCGTTGCAGACGGTCGCCACGCCGGCGCCAGCCGCAGATGAAGTGGTGGTGCGCATCGAGGCGGCGCCGATTAATCCATCGGATCTTGGGCTTCTGCTCGCGGGTGCCGATATGAGCAACGCGCGTTATGGCGGCTCCGCCACCCAGCCAGTGGTGACAGTCACCTTGCCAGAGCGGGCACTTAAGGCAGCCAAAGGCCGCGTCGACCAATCCTTGCCGGTCGGCAACGAAGCGGCCGGTGTGGTCATCGCCGCCGGTTCGGAGGCAAGCGCACAAGCGTTGTTAGGCAAGACGGTGGCTTTGATTGGCGGCGCCACCTACTCGCAGTTTCGCTGCGTCAAGGCTAGCCAATGCCTGGCACTCAGGGCGGATGCCACGCCAGCCGACGGCGCTTCGAGCTTCGTCAATCCGCTGACCGCTCTGGGCATGGTCGAGACAATGCGGCGCGAAGGCCACAAAGCACTGGTGCACACTGCCGCCGCCTCGAACCTCGGGCAGATGCTCGTCCGCATTTGCCAGGAGGACAAGATCGGCTTGGTCAACATCGTCCGTTCAGCGGAGCAGGTAAACATTTTGCGACAGCTCGGCGCCGTGCACGTCTGCAATTCCGAGGCGCCCTCGTTCGTGGAGGACTTGACCAATGCGCTGGTTACCACTGGCGCCACGATCGCTTTCGATGCGATCGGAGGCGGGACTTTGGCTTCTCGTATTTTAAGCTGCATGGAGGCAGCTTTAACCAGAGCAGCGCCTAAACATAGCATCTACGGCACGACCACCCATAAACAAGTGTATATTTATGGGGGGCTCGATCTGAGTCCTACCGAACTCCATCGCAACTTCGGCATGGCGTGGGGTATCGGCGGTTGGTTGCTGTTCCCGTTTCTTGAGAAGATCGGCCCCACCGCAACCAATTCCCTTAAGGACCGAGTCGTCTCTGGACTAAAAACCACCTTTGCCAGCACCTACTCGCGCGAGGTGTCTTTACTTGAGGCGCTCAGTGAGTCGGCGATCTCTGTCTACAGTAAACGAGCGACCGGGACCAAGTACCTGATCGTGCCACATAAAAAATAGTCAAAAGGGGTACCGGCACGGACCCTCCGGTACCGGTGAAACCGCGCCCAAGTCGGTGCCAGGTTGCCAAATTTGCCCTGAGTCTCAGGCACCTATATCATCATGCTAACGACATCCAGCGATGCCAACGATAGGAGACCGACATGGGTAGAAAGCTCGCGGCTGCGGCGATCTGTGGATACTTGGCGTTAGCGACACAAGCCTGCAAGACCGATGGGGCGAAAGTCGAGGCGAATGATCAATACATTGGCATACCGGTCGGCTACTGGTATCAAGTCTTGAATTTCAAAGATGGGGATCCGTTCAATTTTGTCACCTACCATCGCAACCATAAGGACCGGCTCATGGGCAATGCCACCGGCGGCATACTGCCAGAGACCCTTAAAGGGGTTTGGTTCATGGATGGCGCACCACTGACCGACAAGACGATTGAATTTACCCGCATCTACCCAAGCAAATCAGGAAGCAACTTCATCCTAAAGATAGGTGATCCCGAGGTGTTTAGCTGGACGGACTTGCCAGCTAGTCACAGAGCTAATCAGCTGTTGGACAAATATAGCGTCGAATACGAAGTTGATTTCTTGGACTGCCCGAATGATGTCAAGACCGAGCGCGAAGTAACTTGGGGCATGAAAGATGGCAGTTGCACCAAGGACGATCAAGAGTTTGCCACGATTACGCCGTATATCACGATTGCTGGACAACGCACAGCGATCTCGCCGCATTTGGCTTACTTTGATTTTTACCTGCACCCTAGGATTCCAGGCCAAGATTTTCTGATTTGGGAACGCCGCACCAAGCTATTTAAGATCGTCGACGAAGCGGTCGCAGCGATCACCCACGCGACCGAGAAGAACCAATGGAGCCGCTATAAGTTCACGCAAATCCTGGACAAGAATGCCAACCCCCTGCAGTCCTATCCGCATTTCATGGATAGTTTAAAGTCGTTTGCCTCTACCTACTTGCTTACGCTTGACCATATGCTGTGGCTACGTTGCTCAGAGGGATCAGAGGGCTGCAGTAAACAAACAGCAGGTGCCGACAACTTGCCGGCCCAGTTTATCGGACCAGACGGGCCGATAAACTTTGGAGCTATGCCGCACCTATAACCGACACCGCAGTCAATGCACCATCGCCAGGGGGCGAGCGCGGCCTTGCGACTATTTTGCCATCGCGGCAAAGATGGTGCGTAGCGCGGTGTCCTCAGTGAAGGCCGAGGTCTTTTGGTCGATGCAGCCAACGTGCTGACTGCTGATGGCGCCCATCGACGACGGGCTCCAGAGACCAAGGGTGCCGAGGCCGTTGGTGATGTTTGGAATGGTCAACTTCAGCGTTGCACCTGAGGACGTGTCGTGGGTGTAAGCGGTGCTGAGCTGCGTGTTGTTATGCGCCTTGTCGCAGCCTCCGGTTTGATTCACCAGCAACGTACCGTTGGCTTCGGAAACGATATCACCGATCGACTGGACGTGAATGTAGGTGACGGCAACGTTGTTGTACCAGCAGTAGTAACCGAAGGCGGCTTTCTTCACGGATTCATTGATCTGCGCGAAGGCTTTGCAGGCGGTGTTACGACGATTGTCAGGAAAGCTGCCATCGACCTTGCCATTGCTCCAGCCGCCGGTGATCCCCGTGGCGATGAAGTCCACGGCTGGGGTTGCAGCAGCAGTAGTAGTAGTAGTAGTAGAGGGCGCTGCTGGGTGTAAGGGGGCAAAGGTCGCGACTGGGGCCGCCACGGGTGCCGGAGCCGGCGTCGGAGTCGGAGCCGGAGTTGGCGCCGCGGCGGTCGGTGCAGGCTCCACCGAGGCATTGTCGCTAGAACTTTTCTTACCGCATCCGTAGCTCAAACTAGAGGCGGCGACTAAACCAATAACAAACGACTTCATGGGAACTCCAAAACAGCGGGGAAGGGGGGAAGGGAACTACAGCGGCAACTCGAAAGGGCTAGTCCATAGAGGACTAAACCGCCTTGTGCAAGCTTAAGGCCAAGCCCCGATGAACGCGTAACAGGATGAATTTCATGGCATCGACGAGGGGGAGCAAGCGTCTAAGATTTTGACACTCGGCCAGATCCGTAACGATCCGGATCCAGTCATTCGCCAATACGGCGCCAAAGGCCTGCAGTATTTTCGCAAGCTTGTATGAAGTGACTGCCCCCCTAGTAACCCTGTTACCCAGTATTTTCGCAGGCTTGCACGAAGTGACTGACCCCCTAGTACTCAGGCTTGCACGAAGTGACTGACCCCCTAGTACTCCCCTAGTACTAGTAATCTAGTAAATCACCGCGTCGTCATCGTCCTCATCGTCTAGGTCGGCAAAATCGCTATCCCCACGGCCCTCGTCAAAGTCGTCGTCAAAGGCTCCGCGCACTGGGTCACGCATCGAATGGACGTGCAGACCAGCTTGTTTATCACGAGCCTCTTGGCGGACCGCTGCCTCCGAGTCGCGGCGGCGGACGTCGGTCTTTGGCCGGAAGATCAGGCGAATGGGGATCTCGTCAAAGCCGAGCATCGAGCGGAAGCGGTTGGTCATATAGCGGATGTAGGCTTCTTGGATTTCATCGTAGACGTTGCAAAAGACGACAATCGTCGGCGGCGCGATGGCGACCTGGGTGGCGAAGTAAAACTTCACCCGTTTGGACTTAGCCCGGATCAACGCCGGAGTGTGCTCCTGCGCCATGGTGCGCAAAGCGGTGTTCACGGCGTTGGTCTCGACCCGACGGCGGGTCGCATCGGTTAGGCGCTCGGCGAGTGCCATCAGTTTGTGCACGCGTTGGTTTTCCAAGGCAGAGACAAAAACCGTGGGGATGTAAGACAGAGTCTTCAACTCGCGGTGAATAGCTTCTTCATATTCCTTGGCCGTATTCGTGTCTTTGTCGGGAAAGATGTCCCACTTGTTGACGACGATGGCAACGGGCTTGCCACGCTCACCAGCCAGATCGGCGAGGCGGGCATCCTGCTCGGTGAGGCCCTGCACCGCGTCGAGCACCAATAAGACGACATCAGCACGGTCGATGGAACGGATGCTGCGCATCACGCTCAGCGACTCGATGCGCTCGCTGATCTTCGACTTACGCCTGATACCGGCGGTGTCGATCAGCACGTATTCGCGGCCGTTATAGACCATCGGAGTATCGAGCGCGTCACGGGTGGTGCCGGGAAGGTCGGACACCAAGGCGCGCTCTTCGCCGAGGATGCGATTGAGGATCGAGGACTTTCCAGCGTTCGGGCGACCGACGATGGCGACGCGGATCGCATCCGGTGATGTTTTAATCGAGGACAAGCTAGGTAGCGCTTTGAGATCGTCAAACAACCGGTCCTTCAAGTCAATGACGCCACGATTATGGGCAGCGCTGACTTTAAGCAGCTCATCGACACCAAGCTCGAAGAACTCCCACATCGCCTGCGCCTGTTCCGGGCCGTCGATCTTGTTGATGCAGACGATATGCGGCTTGTTTAGCTCTTCCAGATAGCGTTTCAGTTGGCGGTCGTGCGGCGTCATGCCGCTTTTGCCATCGAGCAGCAAGACGACACTATCAGCCTCGATAATCGCTGCTTCGGTCTGGCGCCAGACTAGGTTTTCGGCAAAGGGTTGGAACTTGAAATCATCGGTTTCAAAGCCGCCGGTATCGACCAGCATAAAGCCTGCCGTCTTTTCGTCATCCTGCCAGACGGTGCCGTAGATACGGTCGCGGGTGACGACGGGACGGTCGTCGACGATAGCCGAGTCGCTGCGGGTGAGGCGGTTAAATAACGTCGATTTGCCAACATTGGGCCGGCCAATGATGGCGACGATGCCGTGAATCATGGCTGGTCTCCTGACTCACCTAAGGGGCGAGCTTTGAATTGTTCGATGGCATGCCGCGCCGCCTCTTGCGAGGCGCGTTTTTTACTCGCTCCCTGACCCTGTCCGAGGCTACGCCCGCTGATCACCACCTGTACGGTAAACAACTTAGCGTGATCAGGGCCCGTCTCAGCGACGACCAGATAGGTCGGGGTGAGCTTGAGCCTTTCCTGCGTCAGCTCTTGGAGCATGGTTTTGAAGTCGGTCTGCACCAGGCTGGTGAGATCACCGGTAAGGTCGGTCTTTAGCAAGCGGCCAACGACAAGGTCCGCTGCGGTGAAGCCAGCATCGACGAACACCGCTCCGATCAAAGCCTCGAGACCGTCAGCCAGGAGCGAGTCGCGGTTGCGACCGCCGCTTTGCACCGCGCCTTTGCCCATGACCAAAAATTTACCCAGTTCAAGGCTGCGCGCCACCTCGGCCAGCGACTCCTCGTTGACCAACGCAGCGCGGATCCGCGATAGATCGCCTTCGGCCAGGTCTTCAGAACGCCGCATCAGGCGTTGACTAACGGCAAGGCTAAGCACGGCATCACCGAGGAACTCGAGGCGCTCATTCCACGGTAAATCGAGGCTATGCGGCGGCGACGGATAAGACCCAGACTGCGCACCGACGACCTTCGCCGCGGCGTGGTGACTGCCTTGCAAGCTAGCCGAGCTGAGCTCCATCAAAGCCGAGCGATGCGTCAGCGCTTCGTACAACAGGGCCAGGTCGGCAAAGGCATGGCCGACCCGCTCCTGTAATACGTCAAGTCGCGTGAAGATCCGCTGATGACTGGCCCAAAGCCGTTGGTAATCGCTCTGCCGTTTGGCTAGCTGCGACGGCGGCCGCAGGACCCCGAAGTTTTGCGATGAATCCACCACCTACCACCCTATCGTTAGCGTAAAAAACAGCAGCCTGACCCGGCGTCACCCAACGTGCGGGCTCCGCTAGCAGGACTTGCCAGAGGTTATGATCTTCGGGATCAGGTACAACGCGACAAACGACCGTCTTGGCGCGGTAGCGCACCATGACGGTGAAGACGCGGTCCGCACTGATCTCAGACAGCGGCACCAGCCAGTTGGCTCGCGCCACATGAAAAGACGAGACTTTGAGGTTTTCCAGATCATCGACGACGACCTGGTTGGTGTCGGCGTCGATCACCGCGACGTACTTGGGCTCTGGGCCGAGCGCACCAAGTCCCTTGCGCTGCCCCACCGTAAACAGATGGATGCCCTCGTGTTGACCAAGGACGCGGCCGGAGCGGTCGACGATATCGCCACCATGACCGGTCGTCACCTCCGGGTAGTGCTTGGCCAAAAAGTCGGTGTAGCGACCATTGGTGACAAAACAGATCTCTTGGCTTTCATGCTTCTCGGCGGTGTGCAGACCGAGCTTGGCCGCAGCGGCGCGGACTTCGGTCTTGGTCATATGACCGAGCGGAAACATCGCCCGAGCTAGGTTTTCTGGACGCATATCGAAAAGAAAATAACTCTGGTCCTTCTTATCGTCTAAGCCGGTATACAGCTCACTCGGCCGGCCGTCGCCGTGATGCACGACGCGCGCAAAATGCCCGGTGGCCACCCACTCGGCACCGAGCGCATGGGCGCGGTCGACTAGGTGATCAAACTTCAGTTTACTGTTGCACATGACACAAGGATTTGGCGTCCGTCCTGCGGCGTACTCCGCGGCAAAATAATCAACGACGCCGGACTTAAACTCACGCTCGTAGTTGACCACATAGTGCGGAATGCCGAGCCGGTGGGCTGCCTGACGGGCATCATGGACATCGGTCAAGGAGCAGCAACTGTCGAAGCGCTCGGTGCCGTCGCCAGCGTGGTTCCACAACTGCATGGTGATGCCAATCACGTCATAGCCCTGCTCAAGCAGCATCGCTGCCGCGACACAGGAATCCACTCCACCAGACATAGCTGCGACAACACGAGTTTTGGCCACGCTTCAAATCCTTGCCTAGGGCCGCATCTGGACCCATGACGCTAAACCAATTAGGGTCATAAACCCCAGCTTTAAAGGCCGCATCATACGCATATCATATAAATTTTCAAGGTTATTATGATTATTTGTAATAATAATCGCTGACTGTCGTCATACCGCCCAACGCACCGCGGCCAGCCGGCCTTAGGGGGTGACCCAAGGCGGCTGGCCGGCGGTAAAAGGCCCCGGTTAAGAGGCTTTTTTGCAGGAATGTCCGAGCAGCTCCAGGGCCTCGTACTCACAGCCCTCATCGACCAGCAGCCCAACCCCGGTGAAGGGGGATAGCGCTGGAGCGATGCTCTCCAAGGGATCGACCACCACTTGGGCCTGGATGCCGTGGGATTTCAGCAATAATTTCGCATCGGTGGCTGACTCTCGGTGTTTAAACATCTCGATGCACTTCATGCTGGGACTCCGCTCGGGTAAGTGGGCAGCAGTATCTGGAAGGCTTCATCCATGCCGCGTTCCACTGACAAGGGGCTTGTCGGCCCGCCTGCGCCAGACCTTTAGGAGAACTTTCAACAAACTGGTAATTCGCTGATATATATAGCGGAAAGATTTTGCCAGCAGCTGAGTTGTTGCGGCCTGATGCGGCCTTTTGCCTGGGTCTGGTGGCGGCGCTTTAGCCAATCGCGGACCTCCAACTTGGGTGTTTGTGTTAAACTGTTAGTTCAAGTTTTTGCCTGAGAGACTGATTGATTCATCGCTTCATCGTTTCATCCGCAGGAGCATCTTGGCTCATGTTCGCTCGCCTGGTTAAAATCGTCCTCATCGCCGTCCTATTGATGGTCGCACTAGCAGGCGGCGGCTATCTGCGGATGTCCCAGTGGGCCGAGACCAAGATCACGGTGCCGCAGGATGCAGTGGTGGAATATAAGGCCGGCACCGGCCTGAGTAGTCTGGCGCAGCAGCTATCGGCAGCCGGCATCGTCAGCAGTCCGGGCCTGTTTAGCATGTGGGTGCGACTGAATGGCAACTATCAGCGCTACCAGGCCGGAACCTACCGCTTTAGCGACCCCACAGCTCCCGTCGACATCGCCAACGCGATGCTAAAGGGCGACATCTACTCGCCAGTGGTCCTGCAAATCGCCGTGCCCGAGGGCTTCAGAATGCGCGAAGTCATCGACCGCCTAGCGGCCAACGGCGTCGGTCACATCGTCGAAATCACCCATCTCTGCCGTGACAAGCCCTTCATGAAAACGCTGCAGGTTGAGGCGCCATCCCTCGAAGGCTACCTCTACCCGGCCACCTACTCCTTTCATAAGATGCCGACGCCGCAACAAGCTCTGGAAATGATGGTGAAGACCTTTTGGCAGCACCTGCCGCACGACTACCAAAGCCGCGTCAACAGCCTCGGCCTCAGCCTAAACCAAGCGCTGACCTTTGCCTCTCTCATCGAGCTTGAAACGCGCACGGAGGAGGAAAAGCCTTTGATTTCCGAGGTCATCTGGCGCAGACTGAAAGACAAGATGCCGCTGGGGATCGATGCCGCCTTGATCTACGGTATCGCGGACTACAAGGGCGACCTGACGTGGGCGAATTTGGCTGATGGTAAAAATCCCTACAACACCAGGATCCACCTCGGGCTGCCGCCAACGCCGATTGGCGCGCCCGGCGTTAAGTCCCTGGAAGCAGTGCTGACTCCATCGAACTTTGGCTATTATTATTATGTGCTCATTGCAGGGGAAACACGGCATCACTTCTCAAAAACCTTGGCCGAACATAACCTGCATGTAAAGAAATTAGTCGATGCGTCGAAACGCCATAAGGCTGTCAAGGATAAGCCGTGACACCCACACTCGGGTCGGATTTTACTAGGAGGAATTGCAGATGGCCGCCAAAAAAAACAGCCCGGCAGTGGTGAAAGGGGCCCCGCGTGCCAAGAAGGCCAACTCCGCGGTCAAGGACGCGTCCGCCAACACCGAAGCGGAAGACCGCCTTGGACGCCGCGTGCCGATCCACCTGCTGGTGGACTACAAGGCCGATGGCACCTATCTGTTCGACTTCTGTCGCGACCTGGGCACTGGTGGGGTGTTTATCCAAACCGCTAAACCACTCCCGACCGGTTCGTCCATCGACTTGACCTTCACCATCCCCGACAGCAAGGAGACGGTGATCACCAAAGGGACGGTCATCTGGGTCCAGTCGGCGATCGAAGGCAAGAAGGACTTAGTCGCCGGCATGGGCGTTCAATTCGATGGCTTCTCCGTCGACCAACGTCGCCTGCTCGAAGACTTTGTGGTGCGCTATCACGGTGGCCGGTTGACCACGACAGCCTCCGACCGCATGGGCAAACGCGCCGGCTGAGGCACTTGCTAGGCCTTGGAAGCAACCGACACCTGGCGCCGCCGGCGCCAGGCCAGTAGCCCGACAAAGACCGCGGTAAACACCAGGATCGCGACGGTAGCCGCCAAGGCCAAGGCCGTGCCTTGGTGGCCAGGCGTGTTAACCGCCAGCACCTCAGGGTGCAGCAGGCTAAAGCCGTCAATGACCTGATCGAAGCTCTTCGCGTCCTGCTCATCCGTGTAAAAAAATCCGAGATAAACCGCACTTCCCGGCAAGATCTGCAGCAGCAAACGGCTTTTCACACCGCCGTCCAGCTCGGCGCGAGCCGTGGCGCGCAGGAGATCCTGGCGGACATCCCAGTCCAGCACGGTTAACGGCCGCTGCCCGGCCTTGGTTTCAAGCGGCCCAAGCTTTAATAAATGGGCCAGCTCGCTGGGGCCGCTGCCACTGGGAAGATTTAACTTCCAGACCAGCAGATAAGGCATTCCGGTAGCCGAGTCGCTGTAGATCCCGGTAGTAAACTGTGCGCCAGCTGGAAGGCCAGGTCCGGGCTGCTGCTGCAGCAGCAGTTGCCGGACCTGGCCTGACGACTTGAAGCGGGGCGCGGCAAAGGGCACGGGAAAGCGCACGCCAGCCGCCGCGTCGGTAAACTGCGACGCGGCCGGAGCGGCCACCACCAAGGATGCTTGCAGCAAAACGCCAAGCACCATTGCAAGCTGTGCCACGAGCACGACTTAAATCAGTTCCAAGGGGAGCTTGGCAGCGACCTTGTGCATGGCGATCTGGTCGACCTCGATGGTTTCAAACAAGGCGCGGAAGTTGCCACCACCAAAGCCTTCGTCGCCCTCGCGCTGAATCACCTCAAAAAACAACGGACCGGCTTCACGGTCCTGGAACTGCCGCGCCAGCTCGTGAGAAAAGATCTGCAACAGGTAGCCCTTGGCGCTGGCATCGACCAGGATGTGTTGCTTGGCTAGAGCCTTGACGTCTTCGCGGATGGTTCCGGTAAAGCCGGACCGCTGCAAACGCGCCGGCATCCGCTCGTAGTAGCTGGGCGTCGAGGCGAGGAAGTTGCAGCCACTGTGCTGCATGGTCGCCACGGTATTCATGATGTTGTTGACGCGAAAGGCCACGTGCTGCACGCCTGAGCCGCGGTTGTCACGGCAGTAGATGTCGATCTGGCTGTTGCGGTAGTGCGGCGCAATCGGCTCATTGTTGGCGAACTTGATGTTCGACGCCGGGTGCCAATACACATCGGAATACAAACCGCTGCCCACAGGTAGGTTGGGGTTGACGTCGTTGGTATGAAACTCGATCTCCCAAAACTTCTCAAAACCGAGCACGTCGCGGTAAAACGCCGTCAGCGGCTGCAGCGTACGCACGTTACAGGTAAAGTGATCGACGTTTATAAACCCGAGCGGCGAGGTATAGCTGCCAGGTTCCTGATCCAGTTTAAAAGCCGGGCCAAAGCCGCGGTAGCCGGCGTCTTCGATCAAGCGGATATTGACATCATCCAGCGCCGTGGCGATCGCCACCTGCTTGAGCGTGCCATGGCTGTCAGTCCTCACCTGAGGAGTGTAGAGAAACGATGCACCGCGCGGCTTCAAGTAAGTCACCGCCTGGTCCACGGAGGACACGCGGAAGTTGAGAAAGCCGATGCCTTCCGGATGCATCTTCAGGTAGTTTGCCGCCACCGACCAGTCCTTGATCGGCTTCGACAAAATGACGTGAATCTGCGGGCCACCGGCCAGCACCAAGCGCTCCATGCCGTCGATTTCGGACGCTGCCGAGGTCGCCGCGCCAATGCGCTTAAACCCGAGTTTTTGCGTATAAAAAGCCTCGGCACGGGCCAAGTCGCTGACGTAGTGTTCATAGCTGTGGATGCCGGTCAAGGGTAGCTGGGTCGACACGAAAACCTCCTTAGATTTCAGGCGCTGTGACACTATACCTTTCGCGGGGTCAAGACAAGACGCCGGTCGGTGCGGCGCAGTCTGCGGTGGCCAGGCCCCACGGCGCCGTGTTAAGCTACGCCGGTATATAGGCTATTTATGCTGAAAAGACGGAGGCTTGCTATGCACGTCATATGGAAACGACCAGATGGATTCCATGGTGCGAACCCCACGGACTTCGTCGTCGTCGCGGTCGGCACCCGTGCCAACATTTGGCTGCACAAAACCGACAACTCGCACTTTCCCTTTCGCATTGCTGGCGGCTGGCAGGAGAGCGAGTCGACCAAGCGTCTTAACAACCTGGTCAATATGCTCGGACGCGAGGATAAAGCCTGGGTGGACGCCCTGCTGAAGATCTTCGACGACACCATGGGTGACGAACCAGCTCGCTTTGTCGATGACTTGGCGCGCTGGGTCACGGATTTATGCCAACACTTAAAAGGCGACACCTGGGAAGTGGACATCATGAATCATACGCTGAGCGAGGTCGCCGCCCGACTTGGTGGCGTCCGTGAGGCCTTCTTGCGGGCCGCACCCAGACTCGAAGCCTGACTCCTACATCCCGAATCCCCACTGGACCGACTCACGCAGGAGCATCGTGCTTGAGACCCTGAAACGGGACCTCAGCCACCGAGATGACATAGGCGTGCAGCTTGGCCAGGACCGCGGGTGCAATGCGCACCTCAAACAGCGCCCGGTCCTGGACGCTAAAGTCCGAGTTGAGGATGAGGCAGGACTTGTAGATGACGGACAGCAGGTTTTGGTCATCGGCCGGGACGTCTAGGGTGGCTTTGACCAGGTTCTCCTCAAAATAGCGAATCACCTGGCGACGCAGCCGCTCCATGTCAGCCTCGCTGTGCGCTGAGACAAAGTCGCTGTTTTTGTAGGCGGCGCGCAGGATCTTCGCCAGCAGCGGGTCGCTGACCCGGTCGAGTTTGTTGAAGACCATCAGCACCGGGATGTCACCGGCACCGATCTCGCGCAGCACGTCCTCGGTGGTGCGCATCTGCGCGCGAAAATTATGATGCGAGACGTCGACGACGTGCAGCAACAAATCGGCCTCAAGCACCTCGTCTAAGGTCGACTTAAAGGACTCGACTAAACCGTGCGGCAAATTGCGGATAAATCCCACGGTATCACTCAGCAGCACCTTCGGCCGGCTCGACGGATCCAGAGCGCGGACACTGGAGTCGAGCGTCGCAAACAACACGTCCTCGGCCTGCACCGTGGCCTTGGTCATCGCACTCATGATCGAGGTTTTACCGCTGTTGGTATAGCCGACTAGCGCGACCTTTAACTCGCTGATGCGGGCTTTGCGCTGGTTTTGCCGGTCCTTGCCGATACCCTCCAACTGCCGCTTTAAGCGACTCATGCGCTCGCGCGCCAGACGCCGGTCAATCTCGATCTGCTTTTCGCCCATGCCCCGCTGGACGCCGCCACCGCGCTGACGCTCCAAGTGGGACCAGGCCCCGGCGAGGCGCGGCATCATGTATTCGATACGAGCAATCTCGACCTGCGTCTTGGCCTGGGTGGTGCGAGCATGCCGAGCGAAGATTTCCAAGATGATGCCAGTCCGGTCGGACACGGCACAGTTGGTCATCTCCTCCAAGTTGCGCACCTGGGGTCCAGATAGCTGGCGATCGAAGATGATCATCCCCGCCTCGGTCGCCGCTGCGAGCTGCTTGATCTCCTCGACCTTGCCCTCGCCGACGAAGCATTTAGGCGTGATTTTTTGCCGCTTTTGCACGACCCGGCCACCGACCTGGATGCGCAGCGTCGCGAGGAGTTGCGTCAACTCGTCGAGGTCGTCGTTGGTCGTGTCCTCTTCGCCGGCAAGGAGCACGCCGACGATGATGGCGGAGCGCTGTTCGGGAGCACGCATGGCCTGGGACACTTCCTTCACAAAACCTCCTGGGATAAACCGGTGGTTGCCGGAAGCAACGAATCGCAACCAATCTCAACGAATCTAGCTGAGCTCGCGGCAAAACAGAAGTTGGAAGAACGCCACCATGAGCACCATGAGCCCAGTGACACCGCTCAATGCATCGCCGCACGCAGCGGGGTGGACTGCATGGCTTCGACCTCAAATCGCAACAGGTGCTGCCAACGCAAAGCCACCTCGACAGCGGGAAAGAGGCGCTCGGCAAGCCGCAAAAAGACCCGGTAATGGCCGGCCTCGGAGCGATAAAGCATGTGATAAAAGGCCGCCAGCTCGTGCTCCGCGCTGCTGGGCAGGGCTTCGGCTAAAAGATAAAAGCGCTCGCTGCTGCGCGCCTCGATCAAGGCCGAAATGAGAAGTCGATCGAGGAGTCGCTCATTTGGCGAGTTGCGTACAGCAGTTAGCAGGACGTTGACATAGAGATCCTTAGAGTCGCCACCGAGGACCAACCCACGCTTTTGCACCAGACGATGCACCTGGGCAAAATGATCCAACTCTTCGCGCGCCAAAGTCACCATCGTCTCGACCACCGACGGATGCTCGCTGTTGCGGGCAAGAAAGGATAAGGCGGAGGCCGCGGCCTTGCGCTCGCAGCAGGCGTGATCGAGCAAAAAAGTGCCAAAATCAGCCAACACCAAGTCCACCCACGCGGCGGGCGTGGCCGCAAGTAAGGGCAGTTGTTCAATCTCAGCCATGGCCTTCCTTCGAGCATTTGACAGTTGCAGCAGGGTTATATACGACAGCACCAGGCATTTTGGTAGGGTGCAAGCGTGAATCGTCGCAGCAGACAAATTTTCTTCGTGTGTACGGGCGCTTATTTCCTTGCGCAGGCCTCTGGGGCGAGCGCCATGGCGGCTGGAACCGCGCACCCACCCTACGCGCAGATCGCCGACGGGCTGGTCGCTTTGGCGCAGGCGGAGCCGGGCTGGGCCACGGCCATGGACTATGGCCTCACACCCGAGGGCAGGCCGCTGCGCGCACTGCGCATCGAGGATCCGCGCCGTCCAGCGTCGCATAAGCGTCCCGCCGTCCTCATCACTGGCACGACGCACGGCGACGAATACCTGCATATCGAAGACCGCCTGGCGGCGTGGTTTCTCGACCATCGCGAGGGGCGCGGCGGGACCGCGGAGTTTTTCGCCGCTGGTGGCGTGCTGCTCATCGTGCCGATCGTTAATCCCGATGCCTTCGCCGCCAACCAGCGCGACAACAGCCACAAGGTTGATCTCAATCGCGACTTCGCCCAGCCGCAGCAGCATGTCGCCGGCTTTGAAGAGCCCGAAAGCCGCCTTCTTGCCCGCTGGCTCGCCGCCGAGTTGAGCAGTCAGGATCTAGACCTGCGCATGACCCTCGACTATCACTGCTGCGCCGGCGCACTGCTGTTGCCACGCAGCTACAACCAGGCCGCGGTCACTCCGACCGAGGCGGCGCTGTTCGCCAAGATCTCGCGCCTGGTACCGCAAGAAATCGACTCGACCTACCGCTACGGCAGCAGCGACAAGATCCTCGGCTACGACGCCGTCGGCACGTCCAAGGACTACTACCGTGAGACCTATGGCTCGCTATCTTTTACCTTCGAAGGACGCCAGAACAGCGAGGCCAGCCGCTTTGCTCAGCATGCGCAGTGGTGGGACCAAGTGCTACCGCTACTGGTGGTCGAACCTAGTGTCCTAGCACAAAGCCAGGCGTCGGCAGACAACTGACGATCGTTTCGAGCAAGGCCCAGACCTAGCGCTTGGGGCGAAGGCTCGGACTCTTCGTGCCGGCAACTCCCACCGGCCCTCCCGACATCAGTCGGTCTCCTGCCGCCTTGAGCGACCGGCTGGTGACGATCAAACCATAGATCTCGGCGACCAAATCCTGCAGACCGTCCGGCGATAGAATGTAGCCGAACTTGGAGGCCTGGGCATGGGCTTGGATCATTTCCTCAAGGGCTGTTTTCGTCGCGGCTTCAAATGCGCCAGCCATGGGTACTCCGGGTAGGGGTGATGTTCCTATTGTCGCATAGTTTACAAAGCGCGCGGAAAAGGCGGAAACGGTCGCGTATGTCAGCCGCTTTAAGCCTCTGCCACGCCTCTCGGCGGATTCCATCGACGAACGCAGAGTATTGTCATGACTGCTAGTTTTTAAGCCGATGCAGTTTTCCCTAAAGCTCCAGCGAGATCAGCCGAAGAAGCCAAAGGTTTCTTGGCCCGGCGCCAAGCTTGGAGGTTTAACCCATGGTCCACTGGAAGTTATGGAGCGTTGATCTGGCGATTGCCATCAGCTGCTACTTTTGGGTCCATTCGCACCTACTCGGATAAGCCAGCACGGGCCTTAGGTATTGGCCGCTGGGTTTACCGAGAGGGTCCGTTCAAACGCCGCACGAATATCCAAGCTACTAGCAGGCAAGGCAGCCGCAGCGGCTTCTTCAGCTTGGTCCATGCTGGTACCTGAAGGCAGCGTAAAAATAAATTCAGTGCCCTTATCTCGGTCGGAGATGCAGCGGATGGTACCGCCGTGGGCGGTTACGAATTTATAGCAGATCGCTAGGCCGAGGCCGGTGCCGTCTCTTTTGCCATTGGTGAAAAATGCTTCGAAGATTTTCGCGAGGTCTTCGGCCGCAATGAATGAGTTAGAATTCCCCACAACCACTTCGACCATCGCTCGGTTGTCGTCGGTGACATTTCTGGTGTGAATCCAGATCTGACCGCGCCCCTTCATGGCCTGGCGAGCGTTATCGAGGATATTGGCCAAGACTCGTTGGATACGCCGTGCATCGACGTCGACGACGTGGCTGTGGCGCAGGTCATAGGTCAAGGCGACGGTGGTCCCCGCGTGATAGCGAAAGGTCTGACCCAAGGCCGCCTCAAGCAGCACCACGATAGAAACGGGAGCACGATGCAGATTGGCCTGTTCGTTCGCCACTTCGAGCAGATCGGCAATCATCCCGTTGACGTCATCAAACGCGCGTCCGACGTGCTCCTTGATCTTTAGAGCCAGACTGCGCGCCGCAGCCGGGTCATCGCCAACCGCAGCCATGCGATCGATGCCAATCTTGAGCATCGAAAAGGGCTTGCGGATATCGTGCGCAAGCGACTGGGTCATCGATGCGATAGCCGATGATCGCACGCCTTTTGCGGCGGCTTCAGCGGCCTGCTCCTGAGTCTCTCGGCGCAGCACTTCAGCACGCAGCAAAGCCGCTTGAACCTCACTATGCTCATGGTCCCTTAAGCGGATCCTATCGGCGAGAGCAAAAGAAAAGAATATGATCTCGATGGCCGAGCCAAACTTGACGGCGTTCGCCAAGCCCCACTCCTCCCACAGGCGAATGGGCAGCACTCCGCCCATGACCAGCGATACCAAGACAATGGCGCCCAGCAGGACCGAATAACCGGCAAGGTAAAAGCGAGCCGGAGTGAACCCAGTGCGTAATGATGCGTAGCCGGCGCAGGCAATCAACGGCGAAACCAAGAAATTGACGACCAGCGTCAGGCCGAGAGCCATCTTATACGGCAGCAAAGGGGTAGCCAGCGTCGTCATCCCAAAGACACCCATGAGTGTCAGAGCTAGGTAGTTAAGGCGCGGAACGCGGCGCGGCAGCTCGAGAAATTCTCGACTGTAGACGACTAGGGTGAGCGCCGATAGGCTAGCCAAGAAGGCATTCGCCCATGTCCGCCAGTGTAGGGCGTTGGTGTCAAAAGCAATGAGCAAGAGACCATCGACGGACAGTTGGGCGATGCCAAACGCCGAGAGGAAGAGCGCATAGAACAGGTAAATGCGGTCGCGCAGGAAGAAGGCCAGTAGGCCGTTATACAGCAGCATCACGCCAAGAAGGCCGTAGTACAGACCCATTTTGAGGGTGTCACTGAAGATCTCTTCGATCAACAGGCCCGGAGTCAGGACCTCAATAGGTACTACAATCATCGTCTCTGCAGAGGCGACACGAAGCATGACCTCGGCGTTAGGCTGCTGCGCCGCGGCTGTCAACGGTACATAAAAGAACCGATGGTTAACCTCCCTCGCCACATCGCTGCCCAAGGTGTGCGTTAGCCGAAGAGGCAATCCTGCTAAGGGAGCTTCGAACACCTGAACCGACTCGAGCAGTGGATTGTCGATTTTCAGCGTCAAAGGCGATTTAGCCTGGCTCGTGACCTTGATTCGCAACCACACCGCCGAGCTGGTGTAGCCGAACACTGGCACTCCGAAGACAGATCGAAACTGCGACAAGGCGACCGGACTTAGGACCTGCTCCAGACTGAGCAGGGCGCTCTTATCCTCGAACGCACTGACATCAATCTGCGCCCTTGGCAGCGTTGTTTGGCGCGCCCTTGCATGTAACAGCAAGTAGCCCACGACGACGACGCCTAGGGCGATCAGCCGGAACAGGACCAAGCGCTGCGGCGACTTTTGTATCGGTAGTTCGGACGTTTCCAGGCTACATTTCCCCCTTTGCTTAGGTGTCGGCATTTAATGGGAAAATGTGAGGCTGGCCGGCTAGGAAAGGTGACTGCGGAGCTGGTTGTTAAGACAGATGGGCCTGGTTAAATACCCTGGAATTTTAGAGGCTAGATCCGTGTCCATACATGGTCGAACCTAAAAGGAAAAGTGCCTTTTTTCTCCTAAACTCCATTCAGATCGCTTCTTGATGAGACAGCAATGCACCGTCCCACAACAAGCGAAGAAACTGCTTCCAAGGCAAAATTTCAACTTCACCAACCCTACGGCCTTGGTCCTCCAAGGATACTACCATGTAGCGCTTGAGTTTTTGTTCTGCCGCAAGCGCCAAAAGGCCCTTCAAGTCTCGTCCGCCCACTTCCTGCTTAGCTTTCACTTCGATCGCTACTTCGTCGCCCAAGATGAAGTCCACTTCAAAACCTGAAGTCGTACGCCAGTATGCCAGCGGCGTGCCAGGGCACCGATAATCGATATAGGTCTTTAGCTCGTGAAAGACGTACTGTTCGAATGCCTCGCCAAAATCGGGGGATCTCTCCTTAATCGGCGTGGCCTCGCGTAAAGCGCGGGCAATACCGGTGTCAAAGAAATAGAACTTTGCCGTTTCGAAGGCCTTGCGTTTAACCGACTTGGTCCAGGCTGGTAGATAAGACCCGACCAAGGTGTCGACGAGGATCTCAAAATAGTCGTTGACCGTCTTGCGCGGCACTTTGGCGTCACTGGCGATCGTCGTTTGATTGATGATCTGGCCATTACACGTGGCTGCGACCTGCAAAAACCTTGAAAACGCCGAAATATTGCGGATTTTCGCCTCCGATGCGATCTCAAGATCCAAGTAAGTTCCCGCATATGAGCGCAAGTCGGCCCGAGGATCATCAGAAAAGTAGATCGACGGAATCAGTCCCCGGTTTAATGCGCGAATGAGGCTAAAGTGTTGCTCGCCTAATTCGCCATACGTCAGCGGATGCAGATAAATCTCGCGCGCGCGCCCGCCCAAAAGATTTACGCCGCCATGACGAAGCTTGCGTGCATTTGAACCTGTCATAAGAAAGCGCAGCCCATACTGTTCGATAAGGAGATGCGCCTCGTCGAGTAGCACCGGAAGCTTTTGCACCTCGTCAATGATGACGAGGCCGTTGCGGATGTGAGCGGCCTCCAAACGCTGGCGCATCAGAGATGGATTGGCGCTTAAAGCCAAGTAGAGGGAGCTATCGAGCAAATTGAAGGTAGTATTCGGTCTCAGGTCAAAAGTATTTGTTATTAAAGATGATTTTCCTGTCTGGCGGGGTCCAAACAGAAAAATGGATTTCTTTTGGGTGGCGTTTGCTAGGTCCAATGCCCGCGGGATGTAGTTCAAGTTACTTCCTAATAACAGATGGTTAGCTGCATATGGTGAAATTTGGATCACATACAGACAAATTATATAATATTTGGCAGTTCAAAGTCCAAATATGACATCTCTAGTAGCGATTTTGGCGCCAAGGGGCGCGCGCCGGGGCAGTGGGGACGCCTGCCAATTTTTCCGGAAGATTTGAGCAGTGGTGGCGCATTGCAGCAGGTTTACTGGACGCCTATCGCTCGGCTAGCCGCTAACCGCCTCTTCGACCCCTGCCGGGTATAGTCTGGGAAAATAGTACCCGACCGCGCGAATGGGCACGTGAAACAGCAGGACTCCTTTGGGCGACTCGGACCGAAGGAGGCCTGCATGCAAGAGTTTTGCGACTAAAGCATTGCCGTAGCGTTCTGATTTGCCAGCAAGTCGAGATGCATCACCTCGACTGATCTCGCCGCGAAGGTAAGCGGCGCCAATGACGGCTCCTGCTTCCGGCGGCAGCTCGCCGTCAATGGCGGCTCGCTTAACGTAAGCATTGATGCGCCTTTCGATCACATCGACCTCTAAGAGCGATGCCATGAACTCAATTTGGTCAAGCATGGTCCTAAGGTAATATTCGCAAAATAGGGCCAGGCCCTTTGCTGAAAGATTGCCGCGACCGTCCAGATCGCCGCGTCGGTCGGAGTCGGCAGAGATCAACGCGGCGAGATAAGCGTCACGGTCGCGAGCAAGGCCGCGGGACACAGCCCAAAGGCCGTGCCCGTCGACGCCTATCCCAATCAAAAATGCCTTAGAAAATAATCGGATGACTCGACCGTTGCCATCGAGAAAAGGGTGAATCCACGCCAAACGATGATGCGCTGCGGCAGCCGCGATCAGACGCTCGGCCGGACGGAGCCTCTCCGGGGCGTAGCGCTCGGCGAAGCGTGCGAGGAAAGCTGGGAGAGCAGAAGCTGCTGGAGCTACATGCGAGCCAATCTTGACCTGGTCGACACGGATCTCTCCCGGAATGAGGACGCGTGTTTCACCGTGTTCGCCTTTAATTATTCGCATGTCTTCTGCCAGACGTGCATAGAATTCTCGATGCAGCCAGCACAAGAAATCCTGAGAGCAGATCTTTAGGTTGGGCTCGGCTGCGAGGCGTTGTTCCATCTCCCGTTGAACTTCGATATGAGCGGCACTCTCGATCTGCAATGTTCGCTTCGCAGGCTCGACAGAGAAGTCCTTGTTCAATGCTCGTTCTATATCGATGGGGTGAGTGTGGTGCCCTTCGATCAGATTTGAATAGTAACTGTTCATCGTGCGCAGGAGCTCGGCGATACATCCACGGCTGCGTGGGTGCACGGTGCCGAAGAGTGCCGCAGACCGCTTCAGCACTTGGAGGCTAAGCTCTTCGAGCAAGCCATCAGGGTCCGTTGGTAATAGCGGCTCCATTGCCGTTGGGCTGTGGTAGAGAGCTGGCATTGAAAAAGGACCATTCGTGCAGGGGTTTCTGCGGATCCTGTTGCGGATCTTGGTGCTTCATTTATTCTAGGCAAAACAGCCTATTGGGTCAATGGATCAGGGGGAATCTGGAGTCAAATTGCGGATCTTGTTGCGGATCTTGGGAAGGGACTTAAGAAAGAAGCGGTGGAACGGGAGGTGGACCCACTTCGCTTGCGCATCCGTAGGGGCGCGAGAGCTCGGTGTCGGAATGCCTGACCGTGCCAACTCGGGTGCGCCGCTCTGATAAAACACTCTTCTTTTACTGAACTTGATTTAACTTGATGATCCTACTTATTAGCCCAGCTCCGGGGAAATCAATCATGACTATTCCGGTGAATTTTAGTTTTTCCTTAGCGAGTTCTGCTGTCACCAGATTGTTTGTGCCTTCGAAAGCAATCGAGCAGATGCCAATACGACACCCAACGCGCGGAAAGTCAGGATAAGAGTGCCACCCAGGAGTCGTACGTCCAGTCAGTAGCCTTGGCGCGTGAGTCTGTGGACTGGACTTGCCGCTTGCGACAAAGTACGGGAAGGAGCCACCCGAGCCGCTAAGAAAGTTCACAACAATTTGTTTTTTACTACTAATATTTGCCTTATTTAGCTGATTTTTTACAGAAGTCCATTTGTCATACAAACCCCAATTACTCGTCAAATTATAGTCGTCTTGGATGTCCAAATTTTTCCATGCCAAACCGTAGATCTGTGCCGCATCAAAGTTTTGCAGCACGACGATCTTACCGCGTACCTCACCGAGTATAGGGATTTGTGGTTCAGCAGAGGGACTCCAATCTTGGACTACCCTTCGCTCGAGTTCATTCGGTAACCAGGCTATAGCGCGTTCCCTTGCCACTCCCGGTTTTGCTCATAGCGCCGAATGCGACTAAAGCCGCCAGATCGCGCGTGGCAGTGGCGCGCGAGGCTCTCGTCATGCTGATGTATTTTTCTGCGCTCAAACCGCCGCTAAAACCGCCTCGTCCAGCCGCAAAGACTTTGAGCAGGGCTTTCGTTTGCCGCTCATTAAGATCCGCGGCATGACGGCGGAAAAATCTGGCCTTCGCAATCGTAAAATCCGCCGCACTTAGGGCCGCCTTCTGCCCATCGATGATCACGCCGGCAAAATAATCAATCCAGGCATCAACCTCGAGTGACAGGCTAGCCGTTTGCAGCTCGTCGTAGTAACGCCGTTTTTGCTTAAGCAGGACTTCAGAAAGAAGCAGTAGAGTTGGCTGACCCAGCGACTGAGCGATGGATTTGGCCACCAACGTTCGGCCGATGCGTCCGTTGCCGTCCTCGAAAGGATGGATACACTCAAAGTAAAGGTGCGCGATCGCAGCCCGCAGCAAAGCTGGTAGGGGAGCAGCTGCACTAGGGCCAGACTCATTAAACCAGTGGATGAAATCGGCCATGTCCTGCGGCACTCGCGATGAAGGCGGCGCCTCATAGTGAACCGTAGGCTCCGACACGTTGCCCGATATGATGACCATGGCCTCCTGATGACGCCGGTAATCACCAATCATCTGCAGATCCCGCCGCCCGTTGCAGAGCATGCGATGCCATTCGCACAAAAGATCTTTGCTTAGTGGTGTTGCATGGTCGCGGTACATCGCCACCATCAGCTCGGCGATGCCCTCCTCCGCGGGTTGTGGCGCACCGCGTGGGGTGGTCGCCAGACCCAACCGACGCTGCAAGGAAGACTGCATGCTACCTAGGTCCAAATGCTCGCCTTCGATGGCACTCGTCGTCATGCCTTCGGTGCTGAGAGCTTCAACCGTAAGCTGACCCCGCTCGCCTTCGTCCAGATGGCGCCAGACACCGAGCAGAACGCCCGCTTGCTGTTGCAGCCGCGCCTCTAGATGCTGCGCCCGACTTGCATCGAACCGCCACAAGGGCCAGCCTTTCATCTGCCAGTTCCATTGCTTACGGCCATTCATGTGGCTTACTCCGGTGAATATGCCTCACAATTATGGCCTATTGTGAGGCATAAATCGATACGTTACGCCTCACTGGTTCACCGGCTTTAAGCGGCATTCCATTGCTTACAGGAGTTTCAGATTCCTACCCGCACTTTGCTTACCCAACCTATATCGGTAGATTTTGGTAAAATGTTAGCAATTATCTAACTATTTCGAATGGTTATAAATGGATGCGGCGAGCAACACGTGAGCTTCTCAGGTGCCTTCGGCGCCGAGGGCCGCAACTCTGGCCAAATCGCCATATAGTCAAGGGGATGACGCTTCGACTGCTGGAAGTGATCTAGAGGCAACGTCGATATTGGTGTTACGGTTCTGCCGCAGAATTCGTGGGTGTGTACGCCGCCAGGCATAGCCTCGGGAAATCGATCAGCGTTCAATAGACAGTTGATTCCCGCGTCAGGAGCTGCTCAAGTCGTTCGATACCGACCGGCTCATCCGGCATCAGTGGAAGGATCGCAAGCCGAGTTGCCAAACCGTTCGTGATTCTCTGTAATTGTTCATGCTCGTTGGCTGCACGTTGCATCAACACGGGATCGGCAGTGGAGCTAGCGGCCAAGCTGCGATTAACAACCCAACCATATGGTTCAATCGCCGCTCGGCGAAGATCGTCTTGCAGTGCAGCAGCCTCGCTGACAGGAGTTGTTTCCGCCAATGTCACAAGCAGAACCTTGGATTGTGTCGAATCTTGAAGCATCATCAGTGGTGTCGTAAGCTTTCCTGGCGCACTCTCTTCCATCTTTTTGAGCATTTCTCTGTGATAGGAGCCGGCAGCATCAAGAAGAAGTAGCGTATGTCCCGTCGGTGCGGTGTCGAGTATGACGATGCCACGGCGCGCTTCAAAAACCGTCTTAGCAAATGCGTGAAATACAGCCACTTCTTCGGTGCATGGCGATGCCAAGTCTTCGCGCAATAGCGCCAGGCCACCTTCGTCGAGATTTTTGCCCTTCGAGGCTAAAATCTTGGCTGAGTATAGGAGGGTCTCTTCTTTGGGATCGATCCTACTGACTGTCAGATTTGGCAAACTTCCAACAATCGTCTGCGCCAAATGCGCGGCGGGATCGGTAGTGGTCAGATGAACTGGCTTACCTAGTTTGCCGATCGCTACTGCGAGTGCTGCTGCTACCGTTGTTTTGCCGACGCCGCCTTTCCCCATGACCAGAACTAGTCCATGCCCGTCATTTGCAAGTTCCTTTGCCATTGCTGCCAGTGACAAAGTTGCTCTGACTCCGGTCGATGACGCCGCAGGACCCATAGGCAACTCAGTAGGCGGAGCGTCTTCTAAAAGTTTTCTGAGCGAAGTTAGGCCCACCGTATTGAACGGTTTGAGCGCCACAATATAGCGCGGCAGTGCTTGGATGCCTTGAGGTATCTTGCCAAGAGCGACGGCTGATTTCTCCTCAAGTGAAGCTGCTAGTCGGTCATTCTTGTCTGTTGCGAGGAATACACCATTAATGACCAGAATCTGATTCGTGAGTTGGAGCTGCCGCAAATCGCTCGAAGTGCGAGCTGCCTCGTTGAGCGTGCTCAACTCTGGGCGGGCAACTAGTACGACAGTGGTTCGCTGTGGATCCTTGAGGGCGTCAAACGCTGCGGCAAACCTGGATTCTTGGTTCTTAAGAGCGGAATGGGGTCCTAGGCAACTTGCGCCCCGTTCGTTGATATCAAAGAAATCGGTCCAAGCCTTCGGGAGGCTAAGCAAGCGAATCGTGTGGCCGGTCGGGGCGGTATCAAAGATGATAGTATCGAAATCGGCGGCAATACCCGCATCAGAAAGTAGGGCGGCAAATTCATCAAACGCAGCAATTTCGACCGTGCATGCGCCGGAAAGCTGTTCCCTCAGACCAGAAATTTCGACGTCCGTTGCTTTACCTACCATGGGGGTAACGACTCGCTGTCGATACGCTTCGGCGGCTGCGTTGGGATCAATATTGAGCGCCATCAGGCCCGGAACTTGGGGAATAGGCGTTGGATGGTTCGCAAGTGTGACGCCAAGAGTTTCGTCGAGGTTGGAGGCCGGATCGGTACTGATTAGGAGTACGCGCTTTCCTCGAGTTGCCAGGGTCAATGCCGTTGCCGATGCAATGGATGTTTTTCCAACACCGCCCTTGCCAGTGAAAAACAGGTATTTCGTCCGAAAGACGGATTGAATCGTCCGTTCAGAAAGCTTTGTTTCTACCGCATTGAGATCGATCATTGCGCCCCGCATTAATTTTGGACCTAGCTTTTATGCAGAAAAAAACAACGGAGCCCCCCTCGCAGGAACGGCTCCGCCATCTAACATAAAACCAACCTAGAGCACTCAGTGATGCGCCGCGTCAGCCAGCGCTTCATGCAACAGCGGGTCGGCGATCGATACCATCGGGAACTTGCGCCCAAAGCGAAAGATCGAGCCGATAAACAGTCCAAGAATCCCGAGAAAGATGCCGACTTCGATCCACGGCACCGTCCAGGTCGAACCGTCGGTGACCTGCGGCATGACGATCAGGAGATTGACGATCCACTGCGCTAGCAAGATCGAGGCGCAGATCGGGATGGCCAGACCTGACGTCCACTTTGAGATCTTCGGCAGCAGCGCAAAGAGCGGCAGAATAAAGGCGAGGAAGAACACGGCGTACAGCAGCAACAGCCAGGGACCCTGCAACCGAGCGATAAAAAATGACGTCTCTTCCGGCATATTGCCGTACCAGATGGTGATGATGTGAGCATAGGTCAAGTAGGCGAAAAACACCGTGAACCCATGCATGAACTTGCCGATGTCGTGAAACTGCTGACGGCGCATGAACTGGCCGATCGGCGTGCCCTTGACTGCGTACATGAAGAGTAGCAAGGCCGCCATCAGCGACTGCATCATCACCGCAAACGACCAGCCGCCCCACAGGGTGGAGTACCACAGCGGCGCCAGCGAGGCGGTGATATCAAACGCTAGCAGCGTGAAGAGCAAAGCGTAGGCGATCAAGACCGGCGCCGACCAGTAGCGCAGACGGGCCTGGCTAAGTTGCCCCTGCTTACTGGCCCCTGCTTGGTCACCGCTCATGAGCAGCAAATCGGGTTTTGTCTTGTTGCCGAGTTGCCACAGCGAAAGGCCATAGATGCTAAACAGGGCAAAGATATCGCGGCCCATCATCAAGCCCGGTTGCAACCAGGTGCGCTTGCCCCAAAACTCTGCGACCAACTCTGGGTCACGAATCCACGGATAAACATCCTTGGCATGGCCGAGGTTCAAGCCGATGCAGATGAAAAAGACCAGAAACGCCACCGCAGCGACCGGCAAGAAGCTGGCAAAGGACTCGTGCAGGCGCATCATCGGCCGGCCCCATTTGGCGCTGATGACGTCTTGCATACCGGAAAAGACGACGCCGCCAAGAGCCAGACTGAAAAAGAAGAAGAGATTGAAGATCAGAGCGCCCCAGGTCCGCGTCGCTTCACCCGCGTACATACCGCCGACGAAGGCAAAGATCCCAGCGATCATGCAGAACAACAATCCGCCGCGGACCGTCGCACTAGGAGCAAATAAAAACTGCCGGCGTTGTTCAAACAAACTCTGCGTGTTCATCATGCACCCTTCTTCTGTAAAGTGCGCAGGTACTTGACGATGTACCAGCGCTCCCACGCCGAAATCGCGTAGCCATAGCCAGGCATGATATTGGTCCCGAAGGTGATGCGATGAAAGAAAAAGCCATCAGCGCGCTTCACATAGACGTCGTTGGTCAAGTCGGGTGGGACGATCGCAGGGTTGATATGCCCGCCCTTGGCATCGGCACCGTGGCAGGGGATGCAAAAGGTATTAAACAGCTCCTTGCCCTTAGTGAGTGCCTCGGGGTCATTGCCGATCGCCTCAGGCATCGCGAACTGCTTTTCGGCATCCTCCGGGGTCTTAGCATAGAAGATGGCGTTCATCGCCACCGATCCGACCGGTGGATCGAGGTAGCTGCGCTGCGCCTTGTTCGCAGGCGAGTCCGCCATATCGGGCGCCCACTGCATCTTGGTGCCGGTGCCGTCGTAACGACAGCTGGTAAGCACGGAAGCCGCAGCGACCGAGAGCAGCGTCGAAATGAGCCAAGAACGACTACCTAGCTTGGATGCTTGCATCATGTACTCCTCACCTCTTCGGCGCCGCATTCGCGAAGGAACTGCGCTTGAGGGCTATCGACCTGCGCGCCGGGAAGAAAGATGGCGAAACGGTCATCGGTGGTCCGCACGTCGAGGACCGCGCGCTTCGGGTTAGGGATGCGACCCATGACCAGCATGCCGAGAATGGTCCCAATCACTCCGAGCAAAATCATGCACTCAAAGCCGAGCACGACATAGGCCGGTAGCGAGTAAATCCCTGGCGTCTTACCGCCGACGACGATCGGCCAGTCCCAATCACAAAGGATCGCCAAGCCAAAGCCGACACAGACACCGGTCAAGGCGCCAGTCAGGGTAAAGTAGCGCACTGGGCTAGCGCCAAAGCCACTAGCGTGCTCGATCTCATGATAGGAGGTCGGGCTAAACGACTCATAGCCGATGAAATCCTTGCGATCGCGAACCTTCTCGATGGCATGACAGAAGGTGTCTAGGTAGCTGTAGATGCCGATGATGCCCTGGTCAGCAGATGGCTTAGCCATGATGGTGGTCCCCTCCTGCCTTGAGTGGTTTAGGACTCATGGGCTTAGGCATGATCAGTTTGATCTCCGACAGCGAGACGATCGGGAAGAATTTGCAGAAGACCAGGTAGAAGGTCATAAACAAGCCAAAGCTGCCGACGGTGATGACCACTTCCCACAAGCCAGGCTCGAAGTGACCCCAGCGCGCCGGGATGAAGTCTTCGACCAAGGAGGAGACGATGATGTTGTAGCGCTCAAACCACATGCCGATGTTGACGGCAAAGCAGATGACGTAGGACAAGACGATGTTCTCACGCACCTTCTTCGACCAGAAGGCCAGCGGGAACCAGCAGTTACACGCCATCATGACCCAGAAGTAGAAGGCGTAGGGACCGGTGGCGCGCTTGGCGAATAAGGCCCATTCGTAGGGATTGCCGCTGTACCAAGCGACGAAGAACTCCAAGCTGTAGGCATAAAAGACGATGGTCGACGTCAAAAGTGTCAGGCGCAGGCAGCTTTCAAGATGCTCGGGAAGGATGAACTTCTCCAGCTTGAACATATAGCGCACGGGCACCAAGAGGTTGTAGACCATGGCGCAACCCGACAAAATCGCGCCAGCGACGAAGTACGGCGGAAAGATCGTGGTGTGCCAACCCGGTTGGATCGACATGGCAAAGTCCCAGGACACGACGGAGTGCACGGAAAGCACCAGAGGCGTTGCCAAGGCCGCAAGAAAGCCGTAGCCCGCTTCATAATGCCACCATTGCTTGGCCGTCCCGCGCCAGCCAAACGACATGAAGCCGTAGACCAAGCGCTTAAAGCCGGTGACGCGGTCGCGGATACTGGCCAAGTCGGGGACCAAGCCCATGTACCAAAACAGCAGCGAGGTGGTGAAGTAGGTCGAGATCGCAAAGACGTCCCACACGAGGGGCGAGCGAAAGTTGATCCAGAGATTGTTGGTGTTGGGCAAAGGCAGAGCCCAGATCGCCCCGTGCCAAGGACGGCCCATGTGGATCAGGGGAAAGACCGCCGCCGAGATCACAGCGAAGATGGTCATCGCCTCGGCGCTACGGTTAACGCTGTTACGCCACTTCGCCCGGAAGAGAAACAAGATCGCCGAAATCAGCGTACCGGCGTGACCGATACCGACCCAAAAGACGAAGTTGGTGATGTCCACCGCCCAGTAGACCGGCGGATGAAAATTCCACAGGCCAAGGCCAAAGGTGAAGTGGAGGCAGACGAACAAGATCCCGATCAGCAAGGCGAACACCGCACCACCAAGGGCGATATAATACGCCGGGTGCGGGGTTTCCAGGTTGACTAGAACCTCTTCGTTCACGTCGGATATGGTCTTGGACCATAGCTTTGCATCGTCGCTCATCAACAGCCTCGCTCCGCTCGCTCGAGATTTAGCTCCGTACGCATCGTATCTTTACTTCCCTTCGTGAGGAGCAGCTTCGTGCTCCGCACCTTCATGATGGGGAGCGCCGCCAGCGTCGTGGTCGACTTTGCCGCCATGGTGCTCTCCCTCCCCTGCCGCGGTCTTGAACACCACCTTCGCCAGGTAGCTGACGTTGGGCAGGGTTTTCAAACCGTATTCTTTTTCTGCTGGCTCACCGTTCAGCGCCATATAAGCGCGCAGATCGCGCCGCAACACGCTGGCCGGCGAGGCCGTATCGAGCAGGTTACCAAAGGTGATGGCATCGGCCGGGCAGGTCTGCTGGCAAGCCGTCTTGACGATGTTGCCGGGCTGACCGACCGGGATTTTGTTGATCTTCTCTTTGTGCCGGCCGTCGCGCACGCGCTGGTAGCAGAACGAGCACTTCTCCATGACGCCCCGAGTCCGAACGGTGACGTCCGGGTTGAGAGCCCGTGGGTTACGGTCCTGCAAACGAGCACCGAGCTGGTTCCAGCGGTGGGTCCACCAGTTGAAGCGCCGGACTTTATACGGGCAGGCGTTGGCGCAGTAACGGGTTCCGATGCAGCGGTTGTACGTCATGGTGTTGACGCCCTCTGGATCGTGGGTCGTGGCAAACACCGGGCAAACAGGCTCGCAGGGTGCGTGCGTGCAATGCTGGCAGAGCATCGGCTGCAGCGTTACTTCCGGCGCTTCGACAGCGCCAGAGAAATAGCGATCAATCTGGATCCAGTGCATCTGTCGGCCGAGCATCACCTGCTCGCGGCCGACCTGCGGAATATTGTTCTCGGTGAAGCAGGCGACGACACAAGCGTTGCAACCGGTGCAGCGGCTGAGGTCGATCGACATGCCCCAACGGTGCTCTTTCTTCGGCAGGGCCGGGTAGAGATCTGGAACATCGTCCAAATCCTGGGTCTTACCGGTATTGGCAACCGCCGTGGCGAGAGCCACCGTCTTGATGATGTCTTTGCGATTGGCGATGTCGTTGTGCTTTTGCAGCTGGGCCAGAGGAAAGACCCGACCGGTCGCGGTGATCTTGACCGGCTGCCCAGCAGTGACCACGGCTCCGGTGATGGCATCGGTGGCTTTCGCCAATGCGACTAACGGATTGATCCCGTTACCACCCTGGACGATGCCGCTTTCTTTGGTATGGCCATTGCCTCGCGGCACGACGACCGCGTTCGCATGCAGTCCTGGCAGAGGGTAAACCGAGGCTTCAAACGACCCACCAGGTCCCTCGACCTTGACGACGTCAAACTTGCGCAGACCTAACTTAGCCGTCGTCGCTGGACTCAGCGCCACCCAGGTGTCCCAGGTGATCGTCGTCATGGTGTCGGCGGTTTCCTGCAGCACTGGCTTGTGCGCATGGCGACCGTCGCGAAGACGGAAGTCCAGCGGCGCGATCAGGCGTAGCCCTGCACTGCTGTCATCTTTGTATTGAAAGGCCTGGGCGACGGAGCTGCTGAAGGACGGCAGCGTCTGGGTGCTGTCGCGACCATCGAAACCATGCTGCAGCACCAGGTCAAAATACAGGTCCTCGGGCACATTGTTGCGGCCAATCAAGGTGCGAATTGCCGCCCACTTCTTCTTTAGATAGTCGCGGTAGTCCTCGTAACCCAAGGGCTTGTTCAAACCCGCCGCCACCCACATCAGGATGTCTTCGGTCTGGCGGCTATCAGTGGTCGGACGCACGGTCGGTTGGCGCACGCTCCACAGACCAGCAATGGACTGCTCATCGCCCCAGGATTCAAGCCAGTGATGCGTGTTCAACTTGTGATCTGCAAGAACCGCCGTCTCGGTCGGGAAGTCGCCCAAGGTGACCACATGTGGGATCGCCTTGAGCAGTGCCTCGACGCCCCAAGCCGGGGGCAAGGTGAAGAGCGGATCGGCATCGATGACGAAGAGGACTTCAAAGCCTTTGGCATCGGTCAAGAAGCGCGCGAGATCACCCGGCACTACCGGAGCCGTCGCCCAGTCCTTCTGCAGTTGCAGCGTCGTATCGTAGGCGCCGATCAACTCGTTGGCAAACACCGCCGCTAGCTGCAAGGCCGTGGCGTTTTCATCAAAGGCCGCACTGCCACCAGCCATGACCAAGGCCGGAGCTTCGAGCAGGTCCGCCGCAAGTTGATCAAAGGCCGCTTCGGTGATGCCCACCCGGTCATAGCCACCGGACAACAGCGACGCTTTGTCGCTTAGCACCGTACTGATCTGCGCCCGCGCGCCAGCCGAGCCCTTGGACTTGCCATTTTTTAGCAGGGCCTTGGCCAGCAGCAAGGTCACCAGGGTTTCGCTGCCCGGAGGAATCGTAAAGCGTTCATCGGCGCGACCGCCGGTTAGGCTGAGCGAGGATTCAAACTGGACATGGCGACCTTTGCCATCGCCGCGGAAGGCGTGGCCATCCGTGTAGGTGCGCGTGTGGTAGATCAGCGAGGTGCCGACATCGAGAAAGTCTGCACCGATGCCGACGACTAGCTTGGCCTGATTCAGCTCCGCGCGGGGAATCGCCGCGACACCATAGGCAAGCTGATGCGCTGCGGCAATCGACTCGGCCAGCGAGTTTGCTTCGTAGGTGTAAAGGTGATTCGGGCTACCGCCGATCTTTTCGAGGAATTCACGGAAGAAGCCGTGGCGATGACCGGTCGCGCCATTGGTGAGGATGGCGACCTTGCTCGGATCGGTGATCTTGGATGCCAGATGCTGATAGACATCGGTCCAAGCGGTCTCCTGCCACTTTGCACCAAAGCGAACCAGCGGCTGGCTCTGACGCTCGGGATGAAAGAGACCCTGAAGGCTGGCCTGGCCGACGGCGCACAAGCGCCCGGCACTGACCGGATGTTCAGGCAAGCCCTCCACCTTGGTCGGACGACCTTCCCGGGTCTTCACCATCACGCCGCAGCCAGCGGCGCAGTCGCCACAGGTCGTGGCATAATTCACTGGCTCGCCCGGCCATTGGTCGACCGGCTGCTGCACAAAGGGGATCGCCCGCTCCACCGGACGCTGCACGCAAGCACTGGTCGCTGCCACCGTCGAGGCGCTGAACAGCTTCATAAAGTCGCGACGACCAAGCGAAAACTGCGAGGTCGAAGGCGCCCCGGAGAGCACCACCTCGGCCGGGGCGGAGGCTCGTTCAGCCAGGTCCGGCATGCGCTCTTCGACGCCCTTGTAGTAAGGGCCTGGCACGAAGGCCGCAGGGGCTTCAAAAGGGGCATTGGCTGGCGCGTAGACCTCTTTGCCGCGGCGCGGATCATCAGCATCCGGCACTGGAGCAAAAGGCGTATCGAGAGTCATTCCCGGCTCACTGGTCGTAGTCAAAGGTCGCTCCTAATCAGTAGTGGCAGGCAACGCAGTCGATCTTGGCGCCCTTGGTCTTGTGGCAGCCGATGCACCAGCCCATCTGCAACGGGGCGACCTGCGAGACGACATCCATGTCCTGAACCTTGCCGTGACAACCCTGGCACTCGAGGCCAGCGTTGACGTGGATCTTATGGCTGAAGCGAACGAAGTCGGGCAGGTCGTGCACCTTGATCCATTGAATAGGATCGTTATTTTTGTAATGCTCCGCGACCTGTTTGATCAGATTGTGCTCGGGATCGACCAGACGGTGACAACCCATGCAGGTGTTGAGCGGAGGAATACCTGCCGCCGTCGAACGCCTAGCTGAGGAGTGGCAGTATTGACAGGGAATCTCCTTCTCGCCAGCGTGCAGCTTGTGGCTGAAGGGGATCGGCTGCTTGGGCTGATACCCGACGTTATCCACTGTGTCGCCAGGAGTGTACATCCACCAGGCTTGCGCTGGTTGGGATACGGCGAGGCTCAGCAGGGACAGGAGGAACACCAACATAGGGACGAGGCTACGGCTAATAGCGGGTCGCAACAACAGCCTCCTTCGAGGGACGCAGAATGAGAGTTCGCGCGCGAGATAAATACGCTGGGCATCTTGCACGCCAATTGCGAATGAGCCCTTAAGTGGTAGCATAAATTTTTCGAAGGTCCAACACATTGTGAGCTGGTAGTAAGAAAGAAGATCGACGTGATGCCGGGAACTTATTCCTCGATGCTAGAACGCGAGCGAGGATGACGAGGAAACCATCGCATGAGCGACAGCAAGCCATTTAAATTAGCCACCCCCTACGCCCCCCAAGGCGACCAGCCGGCGGCCATCAGCCAGATCTGTGCCGACTTCAATGCCGGGGCGCGCCACCACGTGCTGATGGGCGTGACGGGTTCGGGCAAGACCTTCACCATGGCCAATATCATCAAGGAACTGAACTGCCCGGCCCTGATCATCGCCCCGAACAAGACCCTCGCCGCCCAGCTCTTTGCCGAGATGCGCGAGCTCTTTCCCGACAATGCCGTCGAGTTTTTCATCAGCTACTACGACTACTTCCAGCCGGAGGCCTACGTGCCCTCCAGCGATACCTATATCGCCAAGGACTCGGCGATCAACGACGATATCGACAAGATGCGGCATGCGGCGACGCGCTCCTTGTTCGAACGCCGTGACACCATCATCGTCGCCAGCGTCAGCTGCATCTACGGTCTGGGCTCGCCGCAGGCCTACTCGCAGTTGACCGTCCCGCTCAAGGTCGGGCAGGAGCTAAGCCGCGATCAGCTGCTGCGTTCCCTGATCGATATCCAGTATGCGCGCAACGACGTCAGTCTGACCCGGGGCCACTTTCGCGTCCGTGGCGACAGCGTCGACATCCTGCCGGCCCATCAGCGCGACGAAGCCGTGCGCGTCGAGTTCTTCGGCGATGAGATCGAGCAGCTACAGACCATCGATGTGCTGACGGGCAAAGTCATCCAGAGCGTGGCGGAGCTGACGGTCTACCCGAGCAGCCACTATGTGACGGATCGGCGCGACATGGGGCAGATGATCCGCGAGATTCTCAAAGACCTCGGCGTTCGCCTGCGCGAACTCAAAGCGCAACAAAAACTCGTCGAGTATCAACGCCTGGAACAGCGCACCATGCATGACGTTGAGACCTTAGAGCACCTGGGATTTTGCCCCGGCATCGAGAACTACTCGCGCTACCTCACCGGGGTCGGCCCAGGCCAGCCGCCACCGACCTTACTTGACTACTTTCCCAAGGACTTCATCACCATCATCGATGAAAGCCATATCACCAATCCGCAGATCAACGGCATGTTTCGCGGCGACCGCGCCCGCAAACAAGTCCTGGTTGACTATGGCTTTCGCCTGCCGTCGGCGCTGGATAACCGGCCGCTCAATTTTGACGAATTCCTCGCCCGCACCGGTCGGATCCTGCATGTGTCGGCCACACCTGGCCCCTATGAATTGCAAAGCTCTGGCGGCAGAGTCAGCGAGCAGGTGATCCGACCGACGGGTCTGATCGATCCAAAAATCGAAATCAAACCAGCGAAAAACCAGGTCGACGATCTCTACGGCGAGATCGTCACCGCGGTCTTGGCCAAGGGCCGAGTGTTGATCACGACCCTGACTAAACGCATGGCCGAGGACCTGGCGACTCACTACAAAGACATGGGAGTCAAGGTCCGCTACCTGCATGCCGACATCGAAAGCCTGGAGCGGGTCGAGCTGCTGCGCGACTTGCGCAAGGGCGTGTTTGACGTGCTGATCGGCATCAATCTCCTCAGGGAGGGCTTGGACCTACCAGAAGTTCGCCTCGTCGCCGTCATGGATGCCGACAAAGAGGGCTTTTTACGCTCGCGCTCGTCGCTGATTCAGGTCGTCGGTCGGGCCGCGCGAAATGTCGATGGCCGCGTCATCTTCTACGCCGACCGCATGACCGCGTCGATGCAGGCTTGCATCGATGAAACCGAGCGCCGCCGCACCATTCAAATCGCCTACAACACCGAACACGGAATCGAACCGAAGTCGATCATCAAAGCCCTGCCGGTGGACCTGCGCAAACTCTACGGCCTCGACACCGAAGAGGAAGCATCCACTGCTACGGGCACGCAGGTAGACCTCAAAGAATTAGGTGTCAAAAGCGTTGCCGAGCTCGAGGCCCTGATCAAGAAAAAGCAAAAGGACATGAAGAAATACGCCGCCGATCTGGAATTCGAACGCGCTGCCGACCTACGCGACGAGGTCACCAAGCTGCGCGAGGCGATGCTAGCACTAGCTGGCGACAGCGATGCCTTAGCCGGCAGCGGCACGGTGGATGGCAAAGGATGAGGTCAGTGTGCGCGAGCAGTTAAGCCCGTTCCTCCGCGAAAAACTCCGCGGCCTACCCAAAGAGCCCGGCTGCTACCTGATGAAAAACAGCGGCGGCCGGGTGATCTACGTCGGCAAGGCCAAGGTGCTGCGCAGCCGCGTCGCCCACTACTTCGTGCCGCCGCAACAGCTCGACCGCAAGACGCACGCCCTGGCTAACGAGATCGCCGATTTTGAGGTCCTGATTACGGCGACCGACCTCGAAGCGCTGCTACTCGAACGCACGCTGATCAAACACCACAAGCCGCACTACAATATCTTGCTGCGTGACGACAAAGAATACCCCTATCTACGCGCCAATTTTAACGAGCCCTGGCCGCGTCTGGAGCGCGTGCGCAAACGCCGCGACGACGGTGCCAAATACCTCGGCCCCTTCGGTAGCCCGGGTCAACTCAAGATCCTGATGGCGGCGGCGATGAAGATCTTCCCGCTCATCCGCTGCTCGCGCTTTGAATTCGCTAACGCCAGGCGTCCCTGCAATTACTACCATATGAAGCTGTGCCTCGGCCCTTGCACCCTACCCGTCGACGCCGAGGTTTACCGCGCCATGGTGCAAAGTGCGATGGACTTCATCGCGGGGAAAAACCTTGAGGTCCTGCGGCAAATCAAAGCGCAGATGGCGGCGGCCGCTGCGGCCGAAGACTACGAACGCGCCGCGTTATACCGCGACCAAATCAAAGCCTTTGCGCAAGTGACCGAAAAGCAAACGGTGGTAACCCACGACGTCGCCGATGCTGATGTCTTAGGCCTCAGTGCCAACGCGGTGAAATCGTCATTCCACGTCTTGATCATCCGTGACAGTCGGTTGATCGGCGGCGAAAGCTACGTCCTACGCTCACCGGTCGACACCGAGCAAGAGGCGATGACGGAGTTTTTGCTCCAGTATTACGACGGCCGTAGCCTCCCGGCCGAGGTCATCGTACCGTACGCGCTGGACGATCTGGACACCGTGCGCACCGCCTTACTGAGTGGCCATCCCGAGGTCAACAAACTCATCTTACAAGCCCCGCAGCGCGGCACTCGCGTCGATTTGGTGGCTATGGCGCAAAAGAACGCTGAGTACCGCCTAAGCGAGATCGACAAACAAGCGGAAAAGCAAGTCATCGAACTGCAGATCCTCCAGGAGCGCCTCAAATTGCGCCGCCTGCCGCAGCGCATGGAATGCATCGACATCTCGAATATTCAAGGCACGGCGATCGTGGCCAGCGACGTCTGTTTTGTCGGCGGCAAGCCCGCCAAGGAACTCTACCGCCACTATGTCATCACCGAAGTCGTCGGCGCCCCTGACGATTTCGCCAGCATTCGCGAAGTCGTCAGGCGCCGCTTAGAGCGTGGCCTTCGCGATCAAGACCTACCGGACCTGCTGATTATCGATGGTGGAAAAGGCCAGCTGTCAGCAGCCGAGGGCGTGCTCGCCACCTTCCCAGCCCTCGATATGGAGCTCATCTCCCTGGCCAAAAGCCGCGCCGATCAGTCCGAGCGCCGTCGCAGCTTCATCGCTCGTGGCGAGCAGGAGCGCAGCTTCGAACGCGTCTTCTTCCCAGACCGCGCCGCGCCCCTGCCGCTCAGCCCCGGCACGCCTGAATACCGCCTGATGACCCAAATCCGCGACGAGGCGCATCGCTTCGCCATCACCCACCACCGCAAACGTCGCGGCAAGCTCTCGCATCAATCCGATCTCGAAGCAATCCCCGGTATCGGACCAAAGCTGCGCCGGGTGTTGCTGGAGACCTTCGGCGGTCTCGATGGACTAAACCGAGCCACCCTCACCGAACTCAAAGCCATCAAAGGCCTCCGCGAAAGCAGTGCGGTGGCGTTGTTTAGTCACCTGCGCGAAAAATAGGGGTCAGTCACTTCCGCTAACCCCTTGCCAGGATTGGCGGCCTAGTGGGCTTTCGCGGCAAGCGCCTGATCGATGGCCTTAATCAGCTCGCCGTCGCTCGGTGTCACCTGAGAGGAATAACGACCGACCACCTGTCCGTGCCGATCGACGAGGAACTTCTCGAAGTTCCATTGCACATCCCCGGCCTTGGACGCATGCGTCACAAGGTAATGATCCACCGTCAGGATCGACATGATTTTCATTGTGATTCTCACTTTGTTTGACTGGGTGGTACCAAGGGCTTCTGCAGCAAAG
This sequence comes from uncultured Pseudomonadota bacterium, assembly GCA_903928445.1. Taxonomy (GTDB): domain Bacteria; phylum Bdellovibrionota_B; class Oligoflexia; order Oligoflexales; family CAIYRB01; genus CAIYRB01. The sequence continues at coordinate 39,202 of CAIYRB010000131.1, forward strand.
CCACGATAATATCCTAACATTCAGTAATCAATCGCTAATTCGTGCATCAGAGCCAGTTGTTCAGCGAGTAAAAAAGCGAGCTGTTACCCGTTTGTCGCAGACAACATGCCGTAATCCTGCAATTTTTGAAATCTGCTCAAGCTCAGCCCAAGAGGATCCGATACCGATTCATACAAGCGAGACAAATGGCCCACAAGTTGCCACTACAATGAGGATAAACCCGTGAAAAAAAGCAATCATTCAAAACGTTCGCCGCAAATAAGGTCCCTCGTGGCTGCCGCCGCAGTCGGATTGTGGTCGTGCAGCGCAGATCACAGTCAAAGCCACGTTGGAGCATCCTCACAGGTGCCCCAGGACAACCAGTCCGCCCAAGCGCCGGAGGTTGCCGCAGACGGATTTGGACTGACATCAGCTGCGACGATCCATGTCATCGAACACAATATCAGGCTTTACACCGAAAGCAGCTCGGATCAGAGCTGTACCAAATGGGATCTGCTTATTTCAGCTCCCTCCCTCTCTCTGATTCACGGTTTATCACTCGAATCTCGAGATCATGACTCTGCTACCATCGACAAGCATACGGTCCACCTCGTGTCGACGACACACGGTGGCTTCGACGGTGTTTTGATGCGCGCCCGGGATGGCGAGCAGCTCACCATTACGGGAAGCGCGAAGGGATGTAGTTCGCAGCTATTAAAGTCGATCAACGTCACCGTGCCTGTTAAGCGCATGTTCGAGCAAAAACGAGTAGCGCAGGTGCTGGAAGACCGAGGCAGAGGTCACTATGACACCTGGCTTGGTTTGTTGCTGCACATAGGCGAAGGTTTTGGAGTCGATATTCCGGCTCCAGCGCCGGCACCTGCGCCGGCTCCTGCGCCGGCACCTGCACCTGCACCTGCACCTGCACCTGCACCTGCACCTGCACCTGCACCTGCACCTGCACCTGCACCTGCACCTGCACCTGCACCTGCACCTGCACC
>CAIYRB010000132.1 GCA_903928445.1 uncultured Pseudomonadota bacterium
TCTGGGTCCGGTGCGACGGATAGCAAGCGAAAGAGTTCGAAGACTGTGGCTTAAGCAGGTTTACCTGGTTACCTCCCACAACCACAAACGCATGGCATGAACACATCCTGCAAGGCGGTTAGTCCTCGTGCCGTAACATTGAGTCATCAAGGGCGTCCGAAGCCTTTTGGAAAACGGCGTCCACCAGCTTCCGGCGCTTGGCCTGGCGTTCGTGGTTGGCATCGGCTGCCAGATAACCAACCCAATTGTCGAAATCGCTTTCCAATCCTCTGATTTGAACACCTTTTGGTGTGACCCTTGCGCCATAAATCATGCGTTCACAATCCGGATCGTAGATTCGGCCAGATCGCAGGGCTGTGTGTTCCTGCAACGTAACCATGATCTCCAACTCTGGGTCTTCCGCGGTCGGTCGCGCTGGGGCAATTCGCGGTGCAAGATCGAAATGAGTACCGGTCCAGTTGGTCATTGATCCACCGTCTTCGCAGACGGTGCAGTGCCATAGGATCGATTTATGCGGGACATCCCGGCGTTTGATTTCGAGCAGGCCGGAGCAGGGCGCACGATTGATTCGCTTACGGCATGGCAGTGCAGACAGCAGCACCGGATCTAAACTGGACGTGGCGGCCATGACTATGGCGCCAAGAAATTTCTTCAATTGCTGCGCCTGAGCAGGCATATCGGCAACTGGGTCAGCAGGCATCAAGTGTTTCATGTTGGTCATCATCGAGTAGGTCACGACCATTCCTCCGATGCCGGGACTAAAACCAACGCCGCTTTCCCCTCTCGCATCTTGAACGCCTCACGGACCAATGCGGATCTGCTTGGGCCAGGTGCAGCATCAAGCAATTGAGCTTCGATCTCGATGAACCTTGCCCGTTCGGTGGACGTTGCGGGATCGTTGTAGACGCTCTTTGCCCATGCTTTGGCGTCAGGGTCCCAAAGCCCGAGGAGTTCTGCGGGGAGGTCGATGGCATAGTCGAGTTCGGCCCAGTTGGAGCCATGCCAAATCTTCAGTGCTTGTGGTTTGACCCCGAGAAGGTGCGGGACAAGATACAGATTGGAGAACATCGTCTGCCGTATCTTGGTTGCAGCGTCCACCATTCGACCTACTTTGTACAGGGACAGCGCCCAAGATAGCTGGTTGAATGGTTCCGGCCCATCGTCCGGGAACGCCTCAGAATACCAATCGTAATAGCCGATCGCGCCGTCGATATCGCCAAGCAGCAAATACATAGGTCCGACCAAGAATCGTTTCCCTGCCCCGTCGCTAAGATCGGTCCTGAGCGCCCTCCGGTAGCGGCTTATCCGATCTTTTAGCTTCTTAGGCTCGTCAGGAAAGAATGATCCCATCTTTGGCTCCTCATTGGCGTCCAGACCGGCACAAAAGATACTCTAGGCTGGAATCAGATGATGTTATAAAAACAGGCGTAGGCAGCCAATTAAAATCGGGCCACCTATCCGCCCTAAAAGGTCGATTGTGATCATGGTGGCGGTCCGTGGTGATGATTTGCCGAGGTCGCCCACTGGTGGCCGAGAATCTTTGAAACTTTTGGTAAGCTCCGACTCTGGTTTGAGCTTGCAGTATCGATAGCCAGGACAGCTACGTCGTTAGTTAACATGAGAGTTTTAATGTTCAAGCCGGGCCAGGTTTAGTACTCTCGTTGGGGTCTAACGTTGCACCGACCAACCGCCCTACATAAATTTTTCCATTCTTCATCGCTAGAAGAATGTATGAACCATTCTCGTTTCGCGCATCTCTGGCCATTGATACGTACGGATCGCTGTGATCCAAATTACTAAAGCGCCAGTACCACGCCCTTACGAAGGGAATGTATCGGAAGGCTACGCCGAGCCCAAGGGCATAGATGATCGCGAGCGGAAGAGTTCGAAGACTGTGGTTTAAAGCGAAATGCGCTTTAACTAGCGTTACGGACTTATCGCTGATGAAATATCGAGCGAAGTCATACGATGCTTCCGCTGTGATAAAAATCAAGAAGGACCACAAGCCGATTCGCGCAATATAGTCCCAACCACTTTGGTTTCGCTTTGGTATAACCTTATTTAAAAACTGCGAGAAAACGACACCTGGCAGCAGCCAGAACAGCAAGTCCTTATCCAACGGAGGCCCGAACTTCTGGACGTGGTTTGCTATATCCCCGATGGTCTACGTTCTGCTCCCAGATTTCCTTGATCCTGGCCTCAATTTCTTGGGACATTTGGTCGTGTTCTAGTTTCTCAAGATCCACGTACATGCCGCCAGGACCATAGATAATTCCA
>CAIYRB010000133.1 GCA_903928445.1 uncultured Pseudomonadota bacterium
AAATGCGCTCCCCCTTTAACGCAGATCCGTAGATGGCTCAACCAACTCATGCGCGAGATCATCTGCACGGACTGCGGAGCGCATTCTATCTGGCGACCCAGTTTGTTTCGAAATTCCTCTTAAATACTTAACGTAGTAGTGCTAATAGCGCGCGCTTTACTACGCTGGTCGTCGCTATTTCTTCGCTTCACCGCGGAGCCCCGTCGCTTGAAACCACACCTGGTGGAAAAACATAGCCTGCGCTTCAGCCTCTGTCTTGATGCGATCGAGGAGCTTGCGCGCCGCCGGCCTCTGGCGCAACGGCAAAAAGTTGAGATAGCTCGGCGCATAGTGTTCAACCCACGCCAACACCTGCTCTCTACCACCGGTAACAGGGTGCAGCTTCGTGGTAACTTGCTCAAATCCAGCTTGGGCCAAATACCAAGCGAGTTTGCGGCCGCTGTACGGATCACCTCCCAGCGCAGCCTGGCCCTTCTGGATGCGCAGATACAAAGGCTCCCAACCATCGACTGGTGGCACTACCGTCATCCAGGCACGGTCGGTATCTTCGACAAATATGGTGCCCCCGGGTACTAGTAGCGAACGTAGATTTTTGAGTGCTTGCACCGGTTCCTGCAGATGCTGTAAGACCAGACGCATATGGATAAAATCGAAGCGGCCCAGCGGTTTCAGGCTGCTCGGAGCGAAGACGTCCGCAACCTCGAGAGTTAGATTCTGACACTTTTTCTTAGCGACCAGTGCGGCCGCACTGGTGATGAGATCCTGGCTGCGGTCTATCCCCACCACCTCGCCAGACCGCAGAAACTTCGCTAAGGCCAAAGCCCTGTCACCGGTGCCAGAGCCGACATCAAGTACCCGCATAGTTGCGGTCAGCCCGCTACTTTTGAGGGTCGGGATGAAATTGCTAAGGCCATCCTGTGCTCGTGCCGCCAAATGCCTGGCTTCGGCGGATCTGTCCTCGAAGCTGTCAAAGTCGTAAGAGCTTCTTTGCATGGGAATTGGGGATCCTAAACTAAAAGAAATATAATTCCACGCCAACACCCTTCACCCACGTCGATCGGCAACAATTCTTACTAAACCGAAATTTCTCGGGTCTCGAACCCCTCGCGCTGAAATAGCGGCGCGCCATTTAGCTCACCAACCATCCACCGGACGATGATACAGCTTGCCATTCATGATGCCGCGACAGCTCAGAGTATCGATATGATTTAGGTAAATATAGGCCTCTGAAAATAATTGCTGACTGATGCAAAGCTCCTGAAACATGTCGCGATCACATCGCTCATTTTTGATCTCCGCAGTTGCGCCGCGCCGCTCCAACGAAACGCAGATCTCTTTCATTTGCCTATTCGTCCAAGCTCCATCATAGAACTCAATGCACCCCTGTCCGTAGACTCCCTGAATGTGACAACTGCCGAAAAATTGTGGTGCTTCGACGCCGTCGTTGTCGGCAAGCACGGGATTCGCAAATAGCAGTAGGAACGCGAGTCTTTTGCATATCATGTCTTAGATCACCCATTTATGGTTCGTAAGGTAAGATAGCATCCTACAGTTCTTCTAGCGTAAGCGGCAGCCGACTAAACCGGCTGCCTTGCTCCTCTATGCTGAACAGCACTCCCTTTTCAGAGAGACTCAGGCGGCTTTCGCCAATATGCATCCGGGTGCTCAGCAGTCACGCCGCGGGGGACCAACACACTCGCCAAGTGCATCACGAAAACATCTAGCTCCCCGCCGCCGGCCTCCCAATACAAGCCCCCGTCAAAGCCATCTGCTCCGCCCAATCATCCACCAGCTTAAAGCGCTTAAGCCTTGGATCATATCCAATCACCTCAGCACGAGCGATATCAAACCACCAAGCATGAATCGACAGCTCGCCAGAATCAACACGCTCCCGCACGAACGGATAAGTCAAAAAGTGTGACGCCTGCTCGATAACATTAAGCTGAGACAAGCGATTCACTTCCGAAAGACCTGGGTCAATCTCTTCCCCTGCCCGGCACCGAGCTAGTGCCGGGTGAGCCGCTGCCAACCACGATTTAAGATTTGGCCACGGCACGTTCTCTAACCCACTGAGCAGCGCTTGCATCGCCCCGCATTCGGAATGCCCGCAGATGATGATGTCGCGTACACGAAGGTTGTTTACCGCAAATTCGATCGCCGCAGCCTCACTGCGATCCGACGTGCTGACCCCGTACGCATCGCAGTAGGGCACCAAATTGCCGACATTACGCACGACAAATAGATCGCCAGGTTCCGTCGATGCAAACACGTTGAGAGCAACACGGCTGTCACTGCAGCAGACAAAGAGTGCGTCGGGACGCTGACCAAGCGCGAGTTGCGCAAATAAGGTCTTTTGTCCCGGCGTCGATTCCTCCCGAAACCGGGCGATACCACGGATCAGCTTGTGCATGGCAGCCTCCCTGTCAAACCCGGCTGGGGTCGCGGTGTGTGGACTTCTTTCTCACATATACCATTCAGATCCACTTGTTAACCGAGAACGGCGAGGCTGCCGGTCCATGCTCACGCCGCAAACGCGCGCCGCTCAAGGCAACCGGACGAGAAGGCTACCAGAAAGCCGCGCCCACGCCTTGTCACAGCCTCCCTCGTCCTTTACAACAGATGGGAACCTTTTTTTGCGGCAAGGACTCCATGTTCAAAACCAGCAGCACCCGCCAGCAGCAGGAAGACCTCAATCAACCTCCCTCACTCGTTTTGCACGAAGAGGTTTGCGGCAAAGGCCGCGGAGTTTTTGCCGGTCAACCCTTTAAAAAGGGCGCCTTGGTGCTGGAGTTCCTCGGCGAGGTCAGAGACGTCAGCGAGCTAAACGACCTGACCCACGCGCTCCAGATCGGGCCGCGGGACTTCTTGACCGCATCAGGCGGCATCGATGACTACGTCAATCACTCCTGTCGGCCTAATTGCGGGATTCGCGTCGACAACGGCCGGGTCATTCTTTTCGCGCTGCGGGATATTCACATCGACGAGGAGATCCTCTTCGACTACTCGACGACGCAAAGCGGCGGCTACTGGGAAATGGACTGTCAATGCGGCGTGCCGACGTGCAGGGGCCGTATCGGCGACTTCAAAGACCTGCCGGCTGAGCACCAGCAGTTCTATATCAGCCAGCGCGCGGTCCTGACCTTTTTGCTCACGAACGATTGAGGCTAGACCTGACCATCCAGCGTGAGCAAGGCCTGGTACAGGCCTGGACGCCGATCACGGAAAAAACCCATTCCGGCGCGAAACTCCCGGGCTGCTGCTAGATCGAGGTCGGCGTGCAGTACGCCCTCAAAGCTTGGCTGGCCCTCGCATAGCATCTCGCCCCGGTAATCGGTTGCAAAGGAATGGCCGTAAAAGGTGCAGCTGGAGGCATCAAATCGTTCGACGCCGATGCGGTTTGCTGCAGCCACATAGACGGCATTGTGTACGGCATGGCCGATCATGGCCCGCTGCCACATCGCCGGGGTGTTAGGCGTCGACACTTGGTCCGCTGGTTCGCTACCGATCGCCGTGGGGTATAACAACAGATCAGCCCCCTGCAAGGCCATGGCACGCGCGCATTCGGGAAACCACTGGTCCCAGCAGATGCCGACGCCGATGCGACCAAAGCGCGTCGACCACGACTTAAACCCAGAGTCACCCGGAGCGAAATAGTACTTCTCTTCATAGCCGGGGCCATCGGGAATATGGCTTTTGCGGTACACTCCGAGCCGACTTCCATCAGCATCAAACATCGCTACGCTGTTGTAATACACCGGGCCCGAGCGCTCAAAGAAGCTGACCGGCAGCACCACCCCAAGCTCAGCAGCCAAATGCCGAAAATCCTCTAAAAAAGGGTGCTGCTCCACGGGATGCGCCCAGCTAAAAAACTCCTCGCGCTCGACTTGGCAAAAATACTGCTGGGCAAACAGCTCCGGCAGTAAGATCACCTGGCCACCCGCCGCGGCCGCTTGCCGCACCAAGGTCTTGGCCTTGGCCAAGTTGGCCAACATATCCGTGCCGACCTGCATTTGAACCAGGGCCAAGCGCACCGTCTGGGTCGCTTGAGTCGCTTGATTGGTCGCTTGGCTCATAGAAAGGCCTTTGGCTGCTGCTGGGTCAAGCAGTGAAAACTGCCGCCTCCCGTGATCAAGTGGCGCGACGACAGGCCGATCACCTGGCGATCTGGAAAGGCCTTTTTAAGCACCTGGAGGGCTTTGTCGTCCTGCGCGTCCCCATATTGAGGCACGATCACCGCATCATTCAAGACGTAAAAATTCGCATACGTCGCCGGCAGTCGCTGACCATCAGCCAGGGCCAGCGGCTCTTCCGGACGCGGTAGTTCTAGCACCGTCAAAGGTTCACCCGAGGGCAACCGCACCTGCTGCAAAATCTGTAGGTTTTCGCGCATTGCGGCAATATTTGGATCATTGGACGAAGTCCCGGCGACTGGCACCGACGTCACGACGGTGGTTGGTCCGGTAAACCGCGAAATCGTGTCGACATGGCCATCGGTGTGATCACCCTCTAAGCCCTGGCGCAGCCATACGACCTGCGTGATGCCAAGATAGTCTCTTAAGTAGGTTTCTAGCTGCGCCTTGCTAAAGCCTGGATTGCGCGTTGGCGTTAGCAGGCATTGCTCCGTCGTCAAGCAAAGGCCAGCTCCATTGACGTCTAGCGAGCCCCCCTCCATGATGAGGTCAGCATCGAAGCGTGGCTGACCGAGCAGCGCGGCCATCGCCAAAGGCACCTGGTTATCCTGCTCCCAGTCGTACTTCCCGCCCCAAGCATTAAAGCCCCAATTGATCATCGCCGTCCCTGGCTCACCACCTTGGCCGACAAAGCCGGGCCGCGGCAGGACAAAGATGGCGCCATTATCGCGCAGCCACACGTCGTCCAAGGGGACTCGGTGCATCAAGACGTTGCCGACGCCTTTGAGGGCTGCCTTAGCGCTCTCTGCCGCCTCATCGTCTCGCAGCAGCAGATGCACTGGCTCAAAGCGTGCAATCATCCGCACCAGGTCGGCATACTCGCGACGGGCCTCGCTCAGCTTGCCCCACCACATCTCTTCGTCAAACGGCCAGCTCATCCACGTCGCCGCGTGGGGCGCCCATTCTGCAGGCATGTGCAAACCCAATTGATGGGGCAAGGGACCAACTTGACTCGGCATCATTCAACTCCTGGCAAAGATCAAAAAACCACTAGGTGATTACAGGACGGATCACGCCAGGTCATTCGGATATTTGGCAGTCAGGTCGTTGGCGCTAGAAAGAAGAAAAGACCCTGGAGCGAATCTTGAGCGGAGAAAGGTGGCGGAGAGAGTGGGATTTGAACCCACGGTACAGTTTCCCGTACGCGGCCTTAGCAAGGCCGTGCCTTAAGCCACTCGGCCATCTCTCCAAAACACGCTAGATCAACTGGGAATCAAAAGCGGATGACCCGCGAGCAAGGGTTATACTTGCTAAGGGCCCAGGCCGTCAAAGCTTTACTCATCTTCTTTGGCAAAAACATCGGCTCTAGTTAGTCGTTGGCTTTTGCTGCGGCTCCAGCCGCAATATAAGCCGCAAATCTATGGGATTGGGCGCTTTTAGGGGAGAGTGGCGGAGAGAGAGGGATTCGAACCCCCGGTGAGTTGCCCCACAACGGTTTTCAAGACCGCCGCCTTAAGCCACTCGGCCATCTCTCCTTGCGACCCGGGCATGGTATCATACGCCATATGTTTCGCTACCTCATCTGTTGTGCGGGCCCGTGCTTCCTAAAATATCTCACATATTTCTCGGTTTTAGCCTTGTTTTAAGTTCAGCGCCATCCATCGCGACGGCTGAATCTAACCCCGAGGCAGCAGACCTGCAGTTCTTCGGTGACGTCATGCTCAGCGCCAAGTCTGTCACTCAAACCCAATCCTCAGCACGCAACCCAAACCTATTCGCCGCCTCGATGAGTCTGTTGAATTCCGCCAAACACAATGTCGCAAACCTCGAAGGTGTCATCACGGACACCCCGATACCCTACGAATATAAGCACTTCTTACTACCTATGCCGCTAGACAGCGGCGACATCCTAAGTGCTGCGCGGATCGACATCGTCACTCTGGCCAATAACCACGCCATGGATTTTGGCTTCCAAGGCCTGCTGTCGACCGTTGCGGCTCTGAGCCGGTCGGGGATCTCCTATGGCGGGGCGGGAATCAATGCTGCTGCTGCATCGACCCCAGTCTTGATCCGGCTACCGGGGCAGACGGTATGCCTTCTGGCCTTCTCGCGGACCTTACCGATCAGCTTTTGGGCAACCAAGAGCCGAGCCGGAACAGCCTCGGCCGCACCAAAGTCTGTCTCCGAACAAGTCGGCGCCTGCGCCGAAGCCGGCTATTTTACCGTCGCGGCCTTTCACTGGGGCCAAGAAGAGCGCAGCTCGCCGATGGCCTATCAAATTGAGCTAGCCCACCTCGCCATCGACGCAGGAGCCAGCCTCGTGATCGGCCACCATCCCCACCGCCTGCAAAACATGGAAGTCTATCGGGGCCGCCCTATCCTCTACTCGCTGGGCAACTTTGCCTTTGGCAGCGAGCCTGCGCAGGATGACCAAAGCGGCCTAGCGGTTCGCTTGCGCCTGCCACGCTCCGAGGGCGATCAAACTCTAATCGATCTGGTCCCGCTAGAGGTCAGCAATAGCCTAGTCCGCTTCGTCCCACGACCCTCTAGCCGGACCGAAGCGGACGAGTTCCGGGCCTTTCTCCCGAAAGAGGCCCCTTGTCGACGCCGCCACTCGCCTGAGCGTTGGACCTGCAGGTTCAAACCGGGGCCAGCTTGAGACGCTCGATACGCTGCTCTAGAGGAGGGTGGGTCATCAGCAGCGCCATAATGCCCTTCGGAGCTCCCGCAATCTTCAGGCTTTGAAAGCCCGACTGCCGCGAGTCCACCAGCTGTTGGGTACGGCGCAGCGAATCTAAGGCACCGATCATTCGGTCCCGACCAGCCAAACGTGCTCCGCCAGAATCAGCGCGGAACTCCCTCTGCCTGGAAAAGGCGCAAACCACCATGGAGCCTAGCAAGCCAAAGACGATGTCAAAGGCAAACACCAGCAGCTGCTGGACCAAGTAGGACGGCGACCGATCGTCATCACCACGCATCGCTTGGGCCACAGCAAAGGCCGCGATGCGCGCAAAAAACATCACAAAGGCATTCACCACACCTTGGAGCAAGGTCATCGTGACCATGTCGCCGTTGGCGATGTGGCTCACCTCGTGCCCTAAAACCCCTTCGAGTTCGCCCCGGTTCATTCGACTGATCAACCCAGTCGACACCGCAACCAATGCATTGGAGCGACTTGGACCGGTCGCGAAGGCGTTGACTTCAGGACTGTCATAGACGCCGACTTCCGGCATTTTTGGCAGGCCTGCCGAAGTCGCAAGGCGGTGGACCAAGGCGACCAACTCCCGCTGATCCGATTGGGTGGTATTTGGGTCGATGATCTGCACGCCCATCATCCACTTGGCCATGGTCTTTGACAGCATCAGCGAAATCAAGGAGCCGCCCATGCCCCAGACCGCGCAGAAGGCCATGAGCGAAGAATAGTCGATGCCTCTGGCGGACAGATAGGGGCGTATACCCAGCACCGACAAGACGATCGACAGCATCGCCATGATAAGCAAGTTGGTTAGAATAAACAGAAACAGCCGCTTTGCCATGAAATCCTCGCGCCAGGTTTAGGCTCCGCCGCAAATGGCGTGAAAAAGCACCCAAAGCAGATCATAAGATCAAAGCTCGAACTGTCAAGCCAGAGTCCCGCCGGGGAGCGGCCTTAGATTAGTGATATCATCGCGTTATGGGGGCTCGCTCGGCATCTAGCGAGGTTGCTACCTGGCCATTTGGCGGCGTCACTGGAGGCGGCTGATTCAGCACCAACGCTAGGTTCTGGACAATGCGAACAACCTCGTTGCCAGGATCAGAGGCCGGCAACCAGGTTGCTCCCATGGTTCCTACGGCGGCCTGCGAGGCATCGCGCAGACGCTCGACGTTGTTATGTACGGTCAGGTCGCACAGCCCGTTGCCGGAACGAATCAAGCGCAGCGACAGCTTGTTGCGGTAAACTCCACCACCAAGAAAGAAGCTGTCCCACTCGGTCGAGATGATGCCACCTTGCCGATCAGCGATCGTCAGATTGTAGTTGTGCAGCAAAACCGTCAAGATTGCGTCCCACACGTCGCCATCGCGCAGGGCAAAGCGGTAGGTTTGCTTGTCGAGGGCATAAATGGTTGCACGCGGCGGCGCTGTAGACTGCGCAGGAGGCGCCTGCAGAGGCGCTGGCTCACGCCGCGAGGCCGTGGCACCTGCATCAGGGGTCGGCTTCAGCCGTTGCTCTGAGCGGCGATATTTATCCAACTGCGCGGGCAAGCAGCCAGATAGGGCCAGAGACACTACGAAGGACAACGTGAAAAAGCGATGGTTCATATACCCAAGTATATGAGCCCACCGCTTCGAGGGTCAACTGCGCCGTCTATTTGACGAGCATGTTCTTCACGACCTCGCGCTCCTCGAGCAATTCCTTCGTTGTCTCGCCGATCTTTTTCTTGGCGAAATCACTCAGCTTGACGTCCTTGACGATCTCATAACCTTTGCCATCGCCAAGCGAGCGAACGGGGAAGGAGAAGATCAGCCCTGCGGGTACGTCGTAGGCATTGCCGTCGCTGGCTACCGCCATAGAGAACCACTCTCCCGCAGGAGTTTTTCTCAGTAAATTTTTGATTTGGTCAATACAAGCTCCAGCAGCGGAAGCAGCGGAAGATTTGCCGCGCGCCGCAATAATCGCCGCGCCGCGCTTTTGCACCGTGGTGAAGAACTCACCCTCGAGCCAGGCCCGGTCCGTGATCACGTCGGTGACTCGACGGCCGCCGATCGTGGCATTTTCAAAGTCCGGAACCATCGTCGAGCTGTGGTTGCCCCAGATCGCTAGGTTTTGAACCTCGCGGACGTCCACACCGGCTTTTTTCGCCAATTGATACTTGGCACGATTTTCATCGAGCATAGTCATCGCCGTAAAGCGGGTCGGAGCGATATCGCGGCAGTTGTGCTGGGCGATTAACGCATTGGTATTGCAGGGATTACCGACGACCACGACGTTGACATTGCTGGCCGCCCTGGCCAAGGCCTTGCCTTGCCCAACGAAGATATGACCGTTGTCACGAATCAGGTCATTGCGTTCCATGCCAGGTCCACGCGGCTTGGAGCCAACCAAGAGGGCCCAGTTAACGCCCTCGAAGCCCTTTTCAGGAGTGTCATGAATCGTGATCTTCTTAAGGGTCTTAAAGGCGCAGTCCTCAAGCTCCATCGCCGTGCCTTCCGCGACTTTTGCGGCAGCAGGCAGCTCGACAAGATTCAGCTCTACAGGTGTATCAGCTCCGAAGACTTCCCCTGAAGCTAGGCGAAAGAGCAAACTGTAGCCGATCTGTCCCGCCGCTCCGGTGATGGCGACGCGTACTGGTTCTCTCATGAAGATTCCTCCCAAAAATGGCTGTCAGATTGAATCGCAGCCGCGGGCTGCGATGAACACGGCTAAATCACGGACGATCCTCGTCCAAGCTACTCCGGATGATGCGCCTCAGTGGCCGGCTGGACCAGTACTAAGTGGCGAGCCTTCGCGGGAGAGAGCTTGGCGAGGCCTGCAGCCAATGGGTCACCAGTCTTGTTAATGCCCCAAAACTCCTCACTGGGCTTGTAATCCGGCACCTGCGACCAATGCAACGGCTTACCTTGGAAGATAAAGTGCAGCACCTTGACTTTGCGGCTGGTCGACAGCTGATCGCGGCAAGTCTTACAACTGATGACATCCTTGGCGGCGCCATCGAGTCGAACCCTTACTTCGGCAAAGCGCTCAACGATCACCGGCCGCGAACAAAAATAACAACCCGTCACCTTCAGGCCAGACTTACCGTGACCTTGGGCCTCACCTATGAACAGCTCATTGAGATTCGGCTCCTCGCCACGGCTGATGGCTGCAAAAGCCTTGGTGATCCGCGCAACTCGCTGGCGACAATCCTTGACGAGAAAGACCGCTGCATCAAGGGTGCCGAGATCGGTGCCAAATGGGGGAATTTTGCGCATCGCACCAAGCAGAGTCTCGAGGATACGCAGAGTACCCTCGCAATAATCCAAAAGCCGGGGCTCCTTGACTTGGTGGACCTGCAAACCAAGCTGGTTAACGTTCGTCGTCACCAGCTCCAGCTGCGCCACTAGCTGGATAAACCGGCGCCGGTATGCCTTCGCGCCAGAGGCCTGCCGGCGCTGATGCACACCGTGCAAAGCGAGCAAGGTAGCTCCAATCAATCCGGCCGCAATAAGAGGTACCCACCACATGCAGACTTCCGCCGCTTCATCGCTCCTAACGCCCAACACACGTCGCCGCGATCATAGCAGACCAAAGCCCCCCGAGTCGATCCACAGCCACCTCTTACCGCCCCGCAACTCCTGGCAAATCCGCTTCTTTCTCAGCGCCGACAAAAAAGGCCTAAAGCACGACGCAAAGTAAGCCGAGACTGACAACGGAGGTCAGTATCATGGCTAATGCAGGAATGGGCGTCGCCTATGAAACCCAGCGGGTGGTGTTCGCTAAAATCCAGCGCACCTACCGCGAGTACTTGGCGCTTTACCAATCGATCAATAACGGCTCGCTCGAGGGCGCCACGACCTTTGATGTGTTTTACCTGCGCATGACCTACTACAGTAAGTACCAAGACCGGCGCAATTTCGGCCATTCGGGATACTGAAAAACTGCCCGATATTTTTCAGCAAACTCGATAACTTGACGCGAGCTCTGGCGTCTAATATAAGCAAGACCATGTTAAAAAACTGTCTGTGCTGGTCTGAGGCCTTGCGAGGGTGACGAAGAAGAGCGGAGTTAAATCCAGCACCATGCAAGTCAAACAGACCGACGACGGGCTGCATCTGGCTAACTCCATCCTATGGCTGGACGCTCAGGACAGTGGGGATCTCTCCTTTCTTTCCGCGGCTTCGACGACGTTCCACCCGAAAGTCCCCCAGGTCATCGCGACCGAGGAAACGATCAAAATCCTCGAGGCCTTCCGCAAAAAGCCCAATGCTCTGAAGTGCCAATATAACCGTCCTTTCTCCATCGGCAGACTACGGATCGAGTTGCTGCCGTCGGGATCAGTACTCGGTGGCGCCTCGCTTTTTGTCGAGACAGACCAAGGCAAATTGCTATACGCGCCTCAGCTGCAACCGCATCGGATCCCGACCGTGCGCGCCATGCAGCTGAAAAAGGCGCAGGTTTTAGTGCTCGGGGCAGCGCATCCAGACCCCAGCCAGTCGATGCCCAACCGTAAGCGCGAAAAAGACCGGCTGCTGGAGACCATCCAGAGCATGATCAAGCACGGCGTCTACCCGGTGTTACTTTGCGAAACGATCGGCACCGCCCAGGAGTTGACCAAGTTACTGAGCGACCACGAGGTCCCGGTCGCGGTCCACGACTCAATCTTCAAGGTCAACAACATCTACGAGGACTACGGCTCACGTCTGGGCTCCTACACGAAATACTCGCGTAAATATGCCAAACAAAAAGTGACCGTGTTTCCGCTGCCGACGAAAGCCGGCTCCGCCTTGCCACCGAGCCTACCGGACGTGCCGATTTTGTGCGTCGAAAGCACCTCTGAAGCGCGAACGACCCTCAGCGGCTGCCGACAACAAACCGAACGATTTCATCTAAATTTAACCTGCGACGGCCCTGACATGCGCGAAGTGATCGCCGCCGTCAGCCCAAAAGAGCTATATATTTTGGGTCCTTACGCAAAAAGATACGTGCAGGAACTCGACGGCATCTGCCCGGTGATCAAGCCGCTCTTCGTCAACGACCAACCCACCCTTTTCTAATGGACAACCGTCTAACTTTTAGACAGGGCTGATGGCCTCGTCAGGGGTGGTGCTGTCGTCAAATTGGCAGCTTAAGCCTCCAAGTCATCCGACAGCGGAGGTGGCCTGGGAGTTGCAAAGGGCTCAACGACTCTCGGTTCCTCCCCAGAACCGAACCCTCTCCCCGCTGTCGCTGATGATCCTTCCTTCCCCCCCCCTGCTGCTGGAGCCCGAACTAAGATGTATTCCCCCTCGTCATCCGCCGTCCTTGAAAACATGATTCAGTCAAATTACCCTGGCCTTAACCTCCCACCTCTTTGGCAGGTCATCTACCAGGAGGCCGTACGCGGACATCACCTGTTGTTTCGCAAGGTCGATATCGACCGGTTCGATCGCGCCATCAACGGTATCGATGTCTGGATCAACGAAACCCTTTCCGACTCACTCGAAGAAGTCGCCGTGACCATCGTTGCCTGCAATGAACTCCAAGACATGATCAACATCATCGACGCCTTGGCCGAAGCCGAGCGCCGCAACCTCTATATCTTCTACCGACGGATCCTCTGGATGTGGCAAAACTACGCCAAGAACCAGCTGAACTAATCGCTATTTAAACCGTCCAAATGCACCTGAGTCCCCTGACCGGCAACCCTGGTCAGGGGATTTTTTTGTGCAAATACTGCCTAGCTCCGGTATGATTGGAGGACGCCTCTGTGTCCAAGATCCTTCCGCCTCCAGTTAGCTTCCCGCTTTACCGCACCATATTTCAGACGATTCAAAATCGGAGCCTTCGCATGCCAAAAGCCGCCGATGGGCCTTGTCCCACGCCGCGCCGCGCGTCCCCTAGTCTCGCTCGTCTCCCTCGTCTTTGGCTTCGACCCTTTGATCTGGCGTTGGCCCATGAGCGCGAGCTGCTCTTGGTCGCTACGCTGGGGCTAGCTGGCCTCTACTACACGGGCTTGGCAAGCTTTGCACCGCTCGACCCGTCCTGGCTGGCGGTGGCTGTGCCTGCGGCGCAGGCGGAGAATCTCGCTGGTACCTTCGGAGCAAATCTCGCCAGTGCTGCCGTTTACAGCTTTGGTATGGTCGCATGGCTGCTGCCAACGCCCTTTTTAACCGTGGTGCTTCTCTTGGTGTGGCGCCGGCCACGGGCCCTGGCGCTGTCTCGACACATCGGATGGATTCTTGGGCTTGGTGGGCTCTGCGCGATCGTCGCCATCCGCATGCCGATGATCGCCTGGGCTGGCTTTGACCTACCCAGCGGCGGCTGGCTCGGCACCGCGCTGGCTGATAACCTGCTGCGCTGGTTTGGCCGAGTCGGTGGTTGGATTGCGCTACTCACCATCACCTTGTGTTCGGCGCTCATGGTTAGCCGCCGCAGCTTGTTTGCCGGCACAGTGCGTCGCCTGCGAGGCCTCATGACCAGCTTTCAGTCATCCATGGTAGAAGGCCCCAACCCAGACGTTGCGGCCGAGCAGCACAGCCACGTGCCTAGCCTCTTTGCTGCGCAAGAGGTGCCAGCAGTCACCTTGCCTCAGGCTGGCGTTGAGCCCTGGTCACGAGAACCAGTAATCACGGCAAAACCTGGTCTTTTTACCGGCAAAGTCCCAGCTATGTTCGCACCGCGAGCAGAGGCAACCACAGCGCCCAACGACTCCCCATCGCCAAAGCCACGCTATGCGCCACCTCCACTGTCTGTATTCAATCACGCCGATCCGCATAGCGCTGCGCAAATAAATCCTCGCGACTTGGAGCTCACCGCCCAGCTTTTGATTAAGACCTTTGACGACTTTGGCGTCCATGGTGAAGTGGTAGGGTATCAACCTGGACCGGTCGTCACGGTCTTTGAGTTTCAACCAGAAGCTGGCGTAAAGCAGTCCAAAGTCGTCGGACTGATCGACGACTTAGCTTTGGCGCTCAAGGTCGATTCGATCTTTATCCACCCGGTCCGTGGCAAGCGAGCACTTGGTGTTCAAGTGCCAAATACCAAGCGCGAAACGGTGCACCTTGGCGATATTTTAAACACCGCCTCGTTCAAAGACGCGGGGTCGCCACTTACTTTTGGGATGGGCAAAACCATCAATGGCCAGCCGATGTGCGCCGACCTTGCGTCGATGCCACACTTGCTCATGGCCGGTGCCACTGGCTCTGGCAAGTCAGTCGGCATCAATGCTCTACTTTGCAGCATCATCATGAAAGCTGCCCCAGAAGATGTCCGGATGATCCTCGTCGATCCGAAAATGCTGGAACTATCGATCTATGAAGGGATCCCCCACCTGCTGATGCCGGTGATCACAGAACCTACCAAGGCCTCCTTGGCGCTGCAGTGGGCGGCTGCGGAAATGGAGCGCCGCTACAAGCTGATGCAGCACGCCAGCGTGCGCAATATCTCAGGCTTCAATGAGTTTTGGGCTAAAGCTAGCACAGAACGCCGCAACCAACTTCGCGAAGCCGTCGGCGACGAGACTGAGTCTACCGATAAATTGCCGTATATATTGCTCGTCATCGACGAACTTGCTGATCTCATGATGACCGCCCCCAAAGATGTCGAATCCTCCATACAGCGCCTGGCGCAAAAGGCTCGCGCCAGCGGGATCCATATGGTTTTGGCGACTCAACGTCCCTCCGTAGACATCATCACCGGCGTCATCAAGGCCAATCTACCCTGCCGCATTGCCTTCCAGGTCGTGAGCAAACACGATAGTCGCACCATATTGGACCTCATTGGCGCCGAAAAACTCCTCGGCAAGGGGGATATGCTCCTACAGCGACCAGGGATCGGCCGCCTGGAGCGCCTCCAGGGCGCCTTGATCACCGACGAGGAAGTGCTAAACCTCGTCGCCACGGTCAAGGCCTCGTCGCCAGTGCGCTATGATGATTCCATCATCGCTTGGATCGACGACGAGTTCGCCCGCAAAAAAGACGGCAACGGCAAAGAGGACGAAACCCAGATTGCCATGGACGACGATCCAAAATGGGACGAGGCGGTCAGCATCGGCCAAACCCACGGCGTGGTGAGCGCCTCGTTTCTTCAGCGCCACCTTAAGATCGGCTATAATCGCGCAGCACGCATCGTCGAATTCATGGAGTCGCGAGGACTGGTGGACCGCGCCGATGGCGCCAAGCCAAGAAAATGGCTCGGCCACCTCCCAGGCTAAAGCCGGCGTAAGGTGTTGGTCAAAGCGTTCGCCATCGCCTCAAGCGAAAAGTGCCGGCGCGCGGTCATTGCCCTGCGTACCTTTGCTTCCGCGCCTTCTGTGACACTTAGCTGGACCCAGTGACGAAAGGCGTCAATCATGTCGCCGTTGCTCATCTCACCGAGACTAAACCCCGCTCCAGGGAATAGCACTTCTTCAAGAGAGCCTACGCCGGACACGGCCACAGGCGTCCCGCAGAGTAAGAACTCCTCGGCAACCCGGCAGATCAGCTCTGAGCCGAGGCTTGGAATGACGCCGAGGCATGCCGACGACAAGACGGCGGGGACATCATCGACGCGGCGGGCCGTTACCACAACGTCGCTTCCCCAGCGCAGGCCATTGGCCAGGACACAGTCCTCGAGCTCCGCGAGCGATAGGTTGGCAGCCTCACCAATGATATGCAAACAAGGGCGCGGGGTTTCACTTTCCCACGCCGCAAGGAGTAGAGCAAAACGCCCGATCATCGCCTGATGCCCTTTGACCGGATCCAAACGACCAAAGATCAACAGCTCTGGACGCGCCCGAGGCGGAAGAATATCCAAGGACCTGCAATAGCGATCGGCGTCACACCCCAAAGGCACCGATACAACTGGCTGCCAAGGACGAAGAAGCCTTACCGCCGCGGCTAAGGTCTCGCTTGGCGTCACAATCAGATCGACATGCCGATGCGCCAAGCGATGGCGCGCCGCATGAAACGGCTTGGGGCTCAGGGCTTGACCCTGAAAACGCAACACCTTGGCCGGATGGACCGCCTTCAGGAAGCCAGCAAGAAAGGTTTCCGGTCCGCCGTAGGTTATGATGATGTCTGGCGGGTTCTTACGCATAAGAGCCAGCAACTCGAGCAGTCCACGCCAGGTGAAATCGCGAACCGTCCGCGTCGGCAGTAAGGCCGCGGCGCGGGTGGCCGCGGGCGTTCCAAGCTTGGCGATAAAGAGCGTGTCAAAACCGGCAAGAGCCAAGGCGCGCGCGGCATTGACGGCGTATTCCGTAATCGCACTATTCCAGCGGTTGGAACAAAGATGCCAGATCGACAGCGACATGGTCAGACGGACCCCTTCTCGCCGCTACCGGCAATCGCCGCGAGTTCTTTAAATTTTGCGTACTTCACGAAGGCATAAAGGCTGCTGATCAATGCGTAAACGTAGCCCGGATAGCCATCAAGACAGCCTAAACGCAGGACATAGCGATAGAAAAAATCTACCCAAGGTCGAAGCACCAGCACCGCAGCCATCGGCTGCGACCGACCCATTCGCTGGTGATTGGCCGCAATCCGACTGGTGTAGTCATTGAACCTACGAAAGTAGTCGGTGAGATCAGCATAGCTGAAATGAAGCGCCTCCCCTGGCATCTGCCCGATCAGGCCGGTTAGGTTTAAGCTCTCATGAATGTCCGACTCAAAGCGCGCGTGTCCACGGCGAAACAAGCGAATCGGCCTATCTACTGCCTTACCAAAACGCAGCGGCCGGCCAAGAAACACCAGCCGACGCTTTAATCGGTAAGCCGCAATGGCCGTAGCTGGCAGCTCCTCTGCGCTAGCAGTCAACCGCGACAAGGCTGCCGCGGCAGCTGCATTTAAGACTTCATCAGCGTCGAGAGAAAGGATCCACGGCCGTGTCGCCAGGTCGATCGCAGCGTTCTTTTGCTCGGCAAAATTGGTAAACGTCCGACTCGCCACCTGGGCGCCAAAGGCCTCGGCCAGAGGGCGGGTGCGGTCGGTGCTTCCTGAGTCTAGGACGATGATCTCAACACCAGGAGGCAAAGCCTGCAAGCAAAGCCCGATCCTTTCCTCCTCATTATACGTTATGATCACGACAGAGAGGTTCGGAGCCACCGTTGCCGGGTGTTGCATGACAACCTTTTACTGGGCAAAGGATGCCGCCCATTGCACGCTGCTATTGCGGTTTTCCACGTCCACGATCACCGGGTAGCCCTTGCGAATGGTCTGGTTCTTTTGAACGATCGACACCATCGCATAGCTGCCGCGGCGCTTGGTGATCCGGCCAGACGCGATCACTCGCGCCTTCTCGTTCATCACCTTGACGCGGTCGCCAATGATGCCATCTTCGACTTTGACCACACACTTTTCACCACTTGCCGAGCAATTATAGACACTAGCGGCATCCGCGGAGGCGGACAACAGAAAAGCACCCAAGCTCAACACCAGCCTTTTGCGAGCCACGCTCGCCGTCCATCCATGCATCCACTTCATCGGCCACGACCTTTCTACGTCCACTCAGTTCAGAAGCAGCATCTACAGGCACAACTCTTAAACGCTGCAGCGGCGCGCTGCATCAAAAGCCCTATAAGCAAGATGCGTACCGCTCCGGCGGCCAAGGCTTTTGCTGACTTAGCCACTGCCGGGCCGCCTAGAAAAAGACGCTATGGCTAATCACTGGTCACTCCTTGCCCTTGGCTTCCGCCGTAAATGTATGGCTGGAGTCACGGCCAACAGCCTGGTAGGTTATCTGCCTCATGGAGCAAGCATCGCTATAAGGAGCGTAACCGTGGCCGACACTGACCTAAAAACCCCTCTATATCAGGTGCATAAAGCACATGGCGCGAAAATGGTCCCGTTTGGCGGCTGGCTCATGCCAGTCAGCTATAGCTCGGTGCTGCAAGAGCACCAAACGGTGCGGACTGCGTGTGGATTGTTCGATGTCAGCCACATGGGTGAATTGCAAGTCAAAGGGCCAGCAGCGACGACATTCCTCCAGCGGGTCTCCGTCAATGACGTGACCCGCCTGGGCGACGGGGAGGGTCAATACACCGCAATTCTCCACCCCGACGGCGGTATGATCGACGACCTCATCATTTACCGGATCCAGGCGGATCATTACTTTGTCTGTGTCAATGCCTCAAATACCGACAAAGACTACCAATGGCTGTTGCAGCAAGCCAGCGCCATGGCCGGGGTCAAGGTCACCAATGAATCGACGCAGTGGTGCCAGCTGGCCGTTCAGGGCCCGAAAAGTACGTTGGCGGTTGAAGCGCTGCTAAGCCCCGTCACCAAGGCGCAGCTGAGTGGCCTTAACTACATGCAGATCATGCCCGTGAAGCTATTTGGGGTCGACGGCCTCATCGCCCGTACTGGCTACACCGGCGAGCACGGATACGAGCTGTACGTACCCAATGCCATCGCCGAGCGAACCTGGCATGGGCTGATGGAGACCCATTCGCAAACAGGGATTCAACCGATCGGTCTAGGCGCCCGCGATACCCTGCGCCTGGAAGCCTGCTACCTGCTTTACGGCAACGACATGAACGATGGTGTATCGCCCCTAGAAGCTGGAATCAGCTGGGCTGTTCGCTTGGAAAAAGGCGACTTTGTCGGTCGCGAGGCACTCGTCGCGCAAAAGGCCGCCGGACTAAATAGGTCTCAGTTTGCGTTGCGCATGAACGAGGACGGTATCCCACGCCACGGCATGGAGGTTTTCAAAGACGGCGACCTCGTTGGAGTCATCAACAGCGGCAGCGTGTTGCCGACGCTTGGTGGGGCTGGCGGCCTGGCGCTGCTCAATCCCAAAAAGGTCGCCGTTGGCGACGTCGTCGAGGTCGATGTGCGCGGCAAAAGAAAACTTGCCCGCCTTGTTCCAAAGCCACTATATAAAGCTAAAGTCAAAAGCTAATTTAGTTATTGCAGCGATGTCCGCTGCGTCATCATCGTCGATTTTGCATGCAGGAGCTCAGGATGGAATTCCCCAACGGCCTTAAGTACACCAAAGATCACGAATGGATTGATACCGCTGCAGCGCCCGTTACCATTGGCGTCACCGCCTACGCCGTCGATCAACTAGGCGATATCGTCCACGTCGAGCTGCCAAAGGTCGGCGACAGCTTCGAAGCAGGGGCCGCGTTTGGCACCATTGAATCAACGAAAACCGTATCCGACCTTTATATGCCGGTCGCCGGCAAGGTGGTCGAGATCAACAAAGCCGCAGTCGCCAACCCCCAGTCTCTGCAAGATGACCCCTACAAGCTCGGCTGGCTAGTTAAAGTCGAAGTCAAAAGCAAGATCGATGCCTCGACTCTACTTGATGCCAAGGCCTATCAGCACTTTGTCGCAGAAGCATAAACACCGTCCTACCTAGTTAAGGGAGTTAGTTCAATGCCGAGGTTGCAGGAATCCCTAGAGAAGCATGTTGATTTTGCCAGCCGCCATATCGGCCCTGACGCCAAAGAGTGCGCCAGCATGCTCGGCGACCTAGGTTACACCTCCTTGGACAAACTCATTGATGATGCGGTGCCTAAGGCCATTCGAGTGCAAAAGCCGTTGCTACTCGATGCCAAGCTGAGTGAGCCAGAGGCCTTGGCCAAGCTCAAAAAGATGGCGGCCAAGAACAAAATCTATCGCTCCTATATCGGCCAGGGCTATTACAATTGCCTGACGCCTGGAGTGATTCAACGCAACGTCTTAGAAAACCCTGGCTGGTATACCCAGTACACGCCTTACCAAGCGGAAATCGCGCAAGGCCGCCTCGAGGCGTTGCTAAATTTTCAAACGGTGGTGGCTGAACTTACCGGCTTGAAGGTCGCCAATGCCTCCTTGCTTGACGAAGCCACCGCTGCTGCCGAGGCGATGGGCCTGGCCTACAATGCGCGCGCTGAGGGGGCGTCGCAGATCTTTTTTGTCGCCAGCGACTGCCATCCGCAGACCTTGGCGGTGATTCAAACGCGGGCAGAGCCTCTTGGCATAGAGGTAGTCGTCGGCGATCACACGAAGATCAGCTTCGACCCGCATGGTGCTGCTGGCGTGCCGTTTGGCGTCTTGCTGCAGTACCCAACCAGCACCGGCGACATCTTCGATTACGGTCCCTTCATCGCCAAAGCCCGCGCTGCGCACATCATCGTCACCCTCGCTACCGACCTGCTTAGCTTAACCTTGCTAAAGAGCCCCGGTGAACTCGGCGCCGACATCGCCATAGGTAATGCCCAACGCTTTGGCGTGCCGCTTGGCTATGGTGGCCCGCACGCGGCCTTTTTTGCCACGCGCGAGGAGCTCAAGCGCAAGATTCCTGGCCGCATCATCGGCGTCTCCAAAGACGCTGAAGGACGAACCGCACTGCGCATGGCGCTGCAAACCAGAGAGCAGCATATCCGCCGTGACAAGGCCACGAGCAATATCTGCACCTCGCAGGTGCTCTTAGCCATCATGTCGAGCATGTACGCTGTATACCATGGACCAGACGGGCTAACAGCCATCGCCACGCGCGTCCATGCCTTGACCACCACTTTAGCCCGGGGGCTGGCAAAACTCGGCTACAAAGTCGCCAATCTCAACTATTTTGACACACTGCGCGTCGCCCTTGGTCAGCGCAATCTCGAAACCCTTTGGGAGGCGGCCGACGCACAGCAGATCAATTTCCGCACCATCGACGAGAAGACCGTCGCACTGTCGCTCGATGAGACGACAACACTAAAAGACGTCTGGGACCTCCTTGGCATCTTTGCTCAAGGTATATCCCTGCCGTTTAATCAGTCGGACCTGACTTCAGACCTCGCCTGGAGTATCCCGCCTAGCCTCAAACGCAGCTCCCCCTTTCTGCAGCAAAAGGTGTTTAATACCCACCATTCGGAAACAAAAATGCTGCGCTACATCCGGCTTCTGGAAAGCCGCGATCTATCGCTTACACGCTCGATGATCCCGCTTGGATCGTGCACGATGAAACTAAACGCAACCAGCGAGTTATTGCCGGTGACATGGCCGGAGTTCAGTCAAATTCATCCATTCGTGCCTCGCGAACAAGCCGCGGGGTACCAAGAAATGTTCCAGTCGCTGGAGAGTGCATTGGCCGAATGCACTGGATTTTCTCGGATTTCGCTGCAGCCAAATTCAGGGGCGCAAGGCGAATTCGCCGGCCTTTTAGTCGTAAGGAAATATCATCAAAGCCGAGGTGACGGCCATCGTAGCGTCTGCTTAATCCCCAAATCGGCCCACGGTACCAACCCGGCGAGTGCCGTGATGGCTGGTATGAGCGTGGTCGTGGTGGACTGCGATGAAAAGGGCAATATCGACCTGGAAGACCTTGCCAACAAGGCGGCTTTACATGCCGACAAGTTATCGCTGTTGATGGTGACCTATCCGTCCACTCACGGCGTCTTCGAAGAGGGCATCACGAAGATCTGCGAGATCGTGCACCGGCACGGCGGCCAGGTTTATATGGACGGCGCTAACTTTAATGCTCAGCTAGGTGTTTGCAAGCCAGGCGAGTTTGGCCCTGATGTATGCCATCTAAACCTGCACAAAACCTTCTGCATCCCACATGGTGGTGGCGGCCCCGGGATGGGCCCCATCGGTGTGAGAGAGCACCTTGCGCCCTTTCTCCCAGGTCACCCAGTCGTCAAAACCGGCGGCTCGCAAGCGACTGGACCGGTATCGGCGGCTCCTTGGGGCAGCCCAAGTATTCTGCCCATCTCGATGATGTATATCTGGATGATGGGGCCAGACGGACTAACCCGCGCAACCAAGACCGCTATCTTAAGTGCCAATTATATCGCCAAGAAGCTCGAGCCAGACTATCCGGTACTCTACCGCGGCTTAAATAATCTCGTTGCGCACGAGTGCATCATCGACCTGCGGCAGCTTAAAGCTAAGTCTGGCATCGAGGTCGAGGACGTCGCCAAGCGCCTGATGGACTATGGGTTTCACGCGCCAACGGTCTCGTTTCCAGTGGCGGGAACGCTGATGATCGAACCGACTGAGAGCGAGGGCAAAGACGAACTTGACCGCTTCTGCGCGGCCATGTCATCCATTCGCGCCGAGATCCGCGACGTCGAATCTGGACGGGCGGACAAACAAAATAATGTTTTGAAAAATGCTCCGCACACGGCAGAGCTGCTACTGCAAGACCAGTGGGACAGACCTTATAGCCGAACCCAGGCCGCTTACCCAGCCGCCTGGTCTCGAGCGACGAAGTTCTGGCCGGCGGTTGCAAGGATCGACCAGGCCTACGGCGACCGTAATCTGGTGTGTACTTGCGACCCGATTGAGTCCTACCAATAGCTAGAGCAAGATAGGGTAGAGTAGGGGCACCGACGCGGTTACCGGTCGATGTCCCGATGCACAATCGTCACCAGGGTCTGCACCGGCAACGATTTTAAAACGCCGCGCCCGAGCTCTTCGGCAAAGCAAACACTGCGATGACGACCACCGGTGCAACCAATGCCAAGCCGAAAGTAATGCTTTCCCTCAAGATAATACAGCGGGAGTAGGAAGCGCAAAAAATCCTCGATCTTCGCCAGCATCGTGCGTGCCGGCTCCGTCGAGAAGATATAGTCTCGCACTGCCTGGTCCAGCCCCGACTTTTCTCGCAACCCTTCAACAAAGTAGGGGTTATCAAGAAAACGCAGGTCGAACAGCGTATCGATCGGCTGGGCTTGGCCATATTTAAAACCAAAGCTAGAGACCGTGACATGCAACTGCCGAGCCGGCAACTCATCCACGAGACGCCGTTCCACAGCACGCGCTAACTGCTGAGGGGTCCAAGCAGAGGTGTCAAAGACACAATCGGAAGCTTCCTCGACAACGCCGAGAAGCTCCCTTTCAAGCTCAATCGCCTCTGGTAGGGTGTCGCCTTCCTTGAGCAAAGGATGCCGCCGCCTCGTCGCACCAAACCTGGTCGCTAGAACATGAGTTTCTGCGGTTAAAAACAGAACCTCAAGGCGAACACGGCGTGCCAGCTCCTTCTTTAGCTGCGGAAACTGCACGGCAAAGCTCTGATCGCGCAGGTCCATGCACAAGGCCAAACCATGCTTGGCGACGATCCGTCCACTCTCGACCAGATCGATGGTTGGCCCAATCAACTCCATCGGCAAATTATCGATGCAGTATAAGCCCGCATCGGCTAAAGCATGAAGCGCAGTTGAATTACCCGCTCCCGAGAGACCGGTGACGATAACCAGCAAAGGACTCGATGCTGATGCAACCACCACCGAATTCTCCTCGTTGTTCAGTAGAACTTCTTGCGCTTACTTGATGGCAAAATATGCAGCTGTTCTCGGTATTTTGCGACCGTGCGCCGGGCTAATTGAATGCCCTTTTCTTCGAGGATTTCGACGATTCGTTGATCCGACAGCGGCCGCTTGGCATCCTCAGCCTTGATCAGTTCGGAAATCATCCGCTTCACCGATTCGCTGGCCATATCCTGGCCATCAGCCCTGGTCACTGAGCTATTGAAGAAATATTTGAGTTCAAAAACTCCACGCGGAGTATGTACATACTTATTATTGGTCACCCGACTGATAGTCGACTCATGCATACTGATATCTTCAGCGACGTCCTTTAGAATCATCGGCTTTAAAAATTGCACGCCGTGTTCAAAAAACTCGCGCTGACGCTGCACGATACATTCGGTAACCCGGTAGATCGTCCGCTGGCGCTGACGGATCGATTTAATAAGCCACTCGGCAGCTTTCATCTTATCGGTAATATAGTTTTTATCATCGCCCTTCGACTTTTTGTCCGTCATCATATCCATGTAGAAATTACTGATGCGTAAGCGCGGCAGGCCGTCTTCATTGAGATTGACCATCCATTCGTCGCCAAGCTTGAACACATAGACGTCTGGGGTGATGTACTGCGCTTCGTTATTGCCAAACTGTCGCCCTGGAACCGGTTCGAGCTCAGCGATGATCGCCACGTTGTCGATGACCTGTTGCAGCGTGATCTTCATCACTTTGCCGATCTGGGCGAAATTTCGCGTCTCAAGTTCAGGCAGGTGATTGGCGACAATGACCTCGACGATGCCATTTTTTAGATGTGCGCCCCTTAATTGTATGAGCAGACACTCTTTTAAATCACGAGCACCAACACCCGGAGGGTCTAGTCGTTGGATCGTATCGAGGATATCTTCAAACTGCTCGAGACTAAATCCCTCGCTCGATGCAAGATCCTCTATCGATTGCGTCAAATATCCACGATCATCGATATTGCCAATGATGAGCGTCGCCATTTTGCGCTCGTCGTCATCAAAGTCCAACTCGCCTAGTTGACCCATCAGATGGTCTTGCAAAGTGCTGACTTTGGAGACCATATTTTCATAGTTTGGGTGCTCGTCGTCGCTGGCTTTTTTCGAGGCCGTGGTCGCCGCTGGAGCTTGCTCCTGGTAACGGTTTAAGGCTTCCCAGTCGAGGTCACCATTCTCTTTATCATTGTTGGTCGCATCGACGATGTTGCCGGCGTCTTGCATCGACTCTGAAATAACCTGTTCTTCCGTGCGCTCTTGCTCCCGCTCAGCCTGGGCGATTTCCTCAGGACTCTCGAGCGCGCCCTCCTCTAAGCACGGGTTCTCGGCAATCTGCGTTGCCACAAATTGCTCCAGCTCGAGGCGCGACAGCTGGAGCAGCTTGATCGCCTGCTGCAGCTGCGGCGTCATCAGCAGCTGTTGAGTCAGTTTGAGACTTTGCTTTAGTTCAAATGCCATGGCTTCAGAGCCTAACTAAATGCGAGGATAGATGGACTGGACGTCTCACCCATTCCTCTATCATAAGGTCTGAGCCACTCTACATGCAAAAAAAAATCCAATCTCGAACTTCGCGCCTAAATGAGTTAAATCGTCGTAATTAATGGGAATTAACTACAACTTGAAGTGTTCACCGAGATAAGTGTCACGAACGATTTGATTGGACGCGACCTCCCCCGGCAAGCCGTCTGCAATGATTTGCCCTCCGGCCAAAATATATGCGCGGTCACAACTACCTAAGGTCTCACGGACATTGTGGTCTGTGATGAGAACGCCCAAACCTTCGTCGCGCAGATTGCTGATGATCCCCTGAATTTCCTGCACGGTCATCGGGTCGATGCCTGCAAACGGTTCGTCAAGAAGCAGGAACTTTGGCTGGATGATGAGAGCCCGAGCAATCTCTACGCGGCGGCGCTCGCCACCAGAAAGAGCTGCGCCCATTGATTTAGCAATGCGCCCGATCTGAAACTTTGACAGAAGCTCCTCTAGATACCGTGAACGCTCGGCACGCGGCACACGGCATATTTCCATCACCGACAACAGATTGTCTTCGACCGACATACGGCGAAAAATCGACATATTCTGCGGCAGGTAACTGATGCCCTTGCGTGCCCGGATATGCATCGGCAGATGGGTGATTTCCTCGTCGCCCATGAAAACCTGACCGCTGGTTGGATAAAGCAGCCCAACCACCATATAAAAACTGGTGGTCTTACCGGCTCCGTTGGGTCCAAGCAGGCCCACCACCTCACCTTGCTTCACGTGAAATGAGACCGACTTAACAACCTGACGTTGCTTAAACCAGCGTTCTAAGGCCACCGCTTTCAATTCAAGGTCATGGATAGTTGCAGCGCGACGAGCCGTGGTCATGGCGATGTCCCATCCGAATGGGCCTGAGGCGGGCCAAGTGGCTTCTTCACGGCTGCTGGCTTGAAGGTGGGCGCCTTGGGTTTTGGCGCATTTGTTGTCTTCGCTTTGGCAGCCGGCTTACCATCTTTTTCCTCGGCCTGGACTTCACCCTCGACGCGGTCGGCGCGGATCCAGCCTGTATTCATCTCGTAAGTGATCTTACGACTACGAATCACTGAGTCTTCACCGCGGAGTAGTTTAGCATTGCCTTCAAGCACCACGGTCCGCTCGCTGTTGAGAAAGACCGCCCGGTCACCAAAGGCTTTAAACTTATCGCCGCTATTTTCGTCGACGCCATCGATCCGGACGTTACCCTCGGCGATGACTTTGCGAACCTGGTGCGATCCCTCGTCAAAAAGCACCTGCGCCCTTTCGCTTTCTAGCTTCATTTCGCCTTGGGTCACCACGACGTTGTGGAGTAGCTCGACGGTGCCTTTCTCGCGCAGGCCCTTAAGACCCTCGCTTTTGAAAAAAACTGGCAGCTGCTCCGCCGATTTGCCCTTGGGGCTCTTCACCCGGCTGGGCTTACCTGAATTCTTCGGGGCAATGACTGTCGTCGCGCCACTTGAGGGCGTGGACTTCGGGTGTGCCGCGGGCTCTTTGAATCCCGACGCTGCATCGGTATCAGAGGTGGTCTCGATTCGCGGCACTGGACTAGGTTTACCTACTTGATCCAATTTGGTGGCGGGTGGAGCTTGGTCACCAGAAGGCCGGCCACCCCCATCTTCGCTGGCCTGTGGTGGCGGCGCCACCGTATCCTCCTCTTGCTCGGAGTCAAGGATGTCCGCGCGCAGAGGGTGTGCTCCAAGCAATAAGAATAAGCACAGGGGCACTGTCCACAGCCCCAAGCAAACGTGTCTAGTGGTGTTGCTCGACAAGGACTTCTCCCTTGATCTGGCCAATCATGTTAAGCACCTGGTTCGCCAGTTCGTAAGTAAAGCCCTCGTCACCCATGAAGACGCGACCTGGCCCTTCCACTCGAACTGGACGTACCGACCTTACAACTTTTTCGCTGTTGACGTATTCGGCATAATCCGTCGTCAGTAGGTGCTCCTTCATGCCTACTTCAACAAAACCAGTCAGTTCTGCCCGATCCAGCTCGCTTGATTGATCAAGCATCTTGGTTAAACTTGTGGATTTAAAGTAGGTGGTCACCGACTCAGCACCCAATGTCTCACGCTCGCCCGCTGCCGTCAGGCGCTCCCCGCGGATCTCGCCGTCTAGTTGCACCACATTTGGTTCGTAAAAGTCGCCCACCCGAGCCTTCAACTTTGCCTTGAGTAGATCTCCTTCGTAACGATAAACAACGAAATCCTCCAGCCGGGCCCGCGGATCCCGGATCGAGCCCTTGCTCAAATTTTCCTTCAGCGACTTGGTATCGCGCGTGACAAAGACGTACAGGCCAAGCGCCAAGCTCAGGAGAAACCCGACGATCACCAGCTTCTTGCCCAATGAGTCCTAGCCTCCAAATCCAAACCAAGCGCCCCGTGGTCGAAGCAGCCCTGGTTTTAGTTTAGCGGATCATCAAAGGATTTTCGCCGCCAAAAGATCCTGAAGTCGCAGGAGACCAAGCGGCTGTAGGTCGCCGGCCTGTCCGACGACGAAGATCCTGCTGATCCCCTGCCCGTTCATCACGGATACCGCGTCGATGGCCAGAGTCCCCGCGGCGATGGTCCTAGGCTTGCGGGACATCAGATCTCCAGCTTGGCAAGCCAGCGCTTGAGCGCCAAGCTTAAGCAACGCCCGCCGCAAATCACCGTCTGAGATGGCGCCGATGAGGTCGCCATCTGCATTGGTTACCGCCGCAATTCCGATGTTATCCACAGTGACCGCCTCCAAGACACTGTGGAAGTCCGCGGAGGCCAGAAGGCGCGGCAGTTTGTCAGTGGGGTGCATATGATCGCGCACTAAAGACAAGCGACGACCGAGTCGACCACCTGGATGCAGACTGGCGAAGTCGGCAGGACTGAACCCCCGGGCGCGCATCAGCGCCGCAGCAAAGGCATCGCCCAGCGCCATGGAGACGGTCGACGAAGATGTTGGCGCCAAATTGAGCGGATCCGCTTCTCGCTCGACACTGGCATCAAAGACCAGATGGGCAAGTTGCGCCAAGCTGGAGCTTAGTCCACCGGTGATCGCGATGACCGGCGCTCCGATCCGCCGGGCAAAGCGCGCCACCTCAAGGACCTCTGCGGTCTCGCCGCCATAAGCCACGGCGACTAAAGTGTCGCTGGCCTGGAGCAGGCCGAAATCCCCATGCAGCGCTTCCGAGGGATGTAAAAAACAAGCCGCCGTGCCTGTCGATGACAATGTCGAAGCGATTTTGCGGGCGACATGTCCAGACTTGCCAAGACCACTCACCACAACCTTACCTGGGCGGATCAGAACGGTGCGCACTGCTTCGGCAAAGCTCGGTCCAACTCGTGAGGCTGCCGTCGACAAGGCTATTGCCTCGGATTGCAAGACCTCCTGCCCCCATGACACCACCTCTAGGTCGCTTGGACCAACCATCGGAGCCATCAGGAGTGCTTCTGATGGTGGACCAGCGAAGCCGCCACCAAATCACGAAATAGGGGGTGAGGACTCATCGGCTTGCTTTTTAGCTCGGGATGGAACTGACAGGAGACAAACCACGGATGGTCCGTCAGCTCCATCATTTCGACCAACTTGCCATCTGGCGAAAGACCGCTAAACACGACACCATGCTCAGTAAATGCCTCGCGATAATCATTGTTAAACTCGAAGCGATGGCGGTGGCGTTCAGAGACGGTCATCGCCCCGTAGGCCGCCTGTGCCTTTGAGCCAGCTTTCAGAACACAGGGATAAGCGCCAAGGCGCATCGTACCGCCCTTTTGCGTCACCGTCTTTTGGCTCTCCATGATGTGGATAATCAGGTCTTTGCCGCTAGCGTCAAATTCCTGGCTATTCGCCAAACTCATCCCGAGCTTATTACGTGCAAACTCGATCGCCGCAAGCTGCATGCCCAAACAAATGCCCAGAAATGGCTTCTGGCTACGCCGTAAGTAGTGAATAGTCACCATTTTCCCGTCGACGCCACGCTCGCCAAACCCGCCCGGTACAATCACCCCATCGCAAGATCCAAGTAACTCAGCGACGTTGCCTTCGTTGACTTCGGACGCATCAAAGAGCGCAATCTCGACCTTGGCCTGATGATGAATGCCAGCGTGCACCAGGGCTTCGGCGATCGACTTGTACGAATCCCAAACATTAACGTATTTGCCGACGACGCCGATTTTAACGCTGCGTCGTGGATGATCGAGGTTCTCTACAATGGTGCGCCACTGGGACAGGTTCGGGGCACCCGTCCAAATATTAAGCAGGTCGACGACGACCTGATCGAAGCCTTGATTGTGCAGAACCAGCGGCAAACGATAGATATTATCAACGTCTTGCGCCTCGAAAACGCACTCGGGCTTGACGTTGCAAAATAGGGCGATCTTACGTTTCAGTTCCTGGGAGATCGCCTGATCCGAACGGCAAACCAGGATATTCGGTTGAATACCGATTTGCCGCAGCTCCTTGACCGAATGCTGCGTCGGCTTGGTTTTCAGCTCACGCGCGGCACGAATATAAGGAACTAGGGTCAAATGAACATACAAGACATTTTCATCGCCGAGATCATAGCGTATTTGCCGAATGGCTTCGAGAAAGGGCAGGCCCTCGATATCGCCTACGGTACCGCCAATTTCGACGATCGCAATGTCGGCATCGGCCGCGACCTTGTAGATATTATCTTTGATTTGATCGGTAATATGCGGAATCACCTGAACCGTTCCGCCAAGATAGTCCCCACGCCTCTCCTTGCTAAGAACGGCATCATAGACTTGGCCTGCGGAAAAGCTATTTTGCCGCGTCAAGGTCGCCGAAGTGAAGCGCTCGTAGTGCCCGATATCAAGATCGGTTTCCGCGCCATCGTCGGTGACGAACACCTCACCATGCTGGAAGGGATTCATCGTTCCGGGATCGACATTGATGTAGGGGTCACACTTCATAAGGGTCACTTTAAGACCCCGGGTCTCAAGCAGAGCACCGCAGCTTGCAGCAACGATTCCTTTGCCTAAGGATGAGACTACGCCACCCGTCACAAATATAAACTTAGTGCGATTACGGCTTCTCATCGACGGCCCCAAAAAATGCTTTTGTCTAGAGATATTAGGTCGTTGCAGCAGCTACTAACGAATGATGTCTGGTCGGGACTTCATCCTAGTGACCCGCCCGTCGTTGGTCAAGAAGGAATGCGCAAGACCGCTCCCCCGGTCCTACCGAAGCCAGCTTGACCTGTGATAAACTAGCTAGACACCAAGTAAACCCAGGACCATTCATGCCCTCATGCGCTGCCTTGCAACCGACATGCAGACGAGTCGCTTTGATCCTTTGCCTGATCCTTATGGCGCCCGGCTGCTTCTTGATGACGAAAAGCTCTAGCCACCGCTCTGCTGCTAGCACTCTGATCGTTGCCAATAGCGTCTTCATCGATCGCCTTGGCGCCGGAGACTCGGCCAGGGTGCAGTTCAAGACGACGACGAATGCCGTCTGCGAACTCGCGTTTTACGCGCAGGACGCGAAATCATCCCCAACTCAAGATCAGCCCACCGTCGTGCCCTGCTCCAATCAGACCCAGGCCCGCACTGATTTTGTCGAAAAGCTATCGGGCTTGCGCGCCGACACACTGTATTACCTGACGATTAGCGCATGGGTCCCGCCGGCAACAAAGGCTCAAGCTGAACGGCTCACCGTTCGTGAGACCCCTGACAACCCGGCCATCGTCAACAATGGGAGTGGGAGTGGGAATGGGAGTGGCAACGGCAGCGGGACGGGCTCAGCAACCGCGTTCAAAGAGCTTTTAGTGGCGCGCCTTGATATCCCATTGATGAGCGCCGAGGTCCATCGCCATGTCCCAGCCAATCCGGTCGACGCTCCAACGATCAAGGCAAACCTGACCCGCAAGCTTGGCTGCCAACAGGGCTTCCCCCCTAACGACGCACCCTTTCGCGATGCTGCGACCGACGTCGGCATCAAAAATCTTGTGAGCCGTGATTTTGCCGCGGCCACGGCCCAGCCGAGTCCAGATCACCCAGAGCGACTGCAGCTTAGCTACACGGCGATCAACAATGGCATGAATCAGTGGTCCCTTCTGTATAAGGCCAGTAACAGCCGAGACATCCTGGTCCCCGTGCAGCCGATGAGCCAGATCGTCAACGTCGAGATGGAGTCGGCCAACATCACCAACTTCGACCCACCTCAACTGGCAAAAGCCGCTGACCTATTCAAAATCGACGCGACCAAGCCACTAAAGTTTTCATGGACCACAGGCAATAACTTGCTCGACCTATCTTATATGACCGTGCAAATCGGACGGCCCGACTATGACAAGTCCATTTACTGCGTGTTCGCGGCAAACAAAGGCGGCGGCAGCGTTGACCCAGCTCTATTGCAAAACCTTGATGATGGCGATCAAGTAGTCATGGTTGAGCTAGCATCCAATCAACTTTGGGTCAAAGACGGCTGGATACTCACCGTCTACGACTGGCGATCAGGGCGGATCGAAAAATGAGCTTTCAACGACCCTCGATGGTCACAGCTATCCTAATCGTTACGTGCCTTTTGGGCGCGCCTGTACAAGCCGCATCGGTTCGGGCTACAAGTCCAGCCAAAAACATGGTTGCGCTAGATGTCGGGGACGGAGAAACCGTAGCAAAAGGCGACACCTACTGCGTCGTCGGCCCCAAGAAAAAGCCTATCGAATGTGGCAAGGTGGTTAAAATCAAAGGGAAAGTTGCCATCATCGCCCTCGCAAGTAGCGCTAAAATCGGCAAGATAAAGAAGGGAATGGCGGCGAAAAACAGCGGCGGTGACTCGGATGATACAGCCGCTGGCGGCGGCGACTCGGATGATGCGAGCGACAGCGCCGCCGCCGCTCATACGAAATCCAAATCAAAAGGCGAAGCCCGCAGCGGCGGCGGCGCCCCCAAAGGGACACCCTTTCGGCTCTGGCTACTTGCCGACCCAGCACCTGCCAGCCCGTTTACATACAAGCAGATCACTTATAAGGCTCCCGATGGCACTGCCACCCCCTCAACCCTCTGGGCTCCGGGCAAGGCGCCTGGCCTCGCGCTATTTAGCGTCGGCGGGCAAATTGGGATTCCCATCGGCAAATCGGCCATTAACTTAGGCGCTCGGATGCGAACTTTTTCACCCCCCTCATCGGTTGATACTGACTACACGGTAGGAGTGCAAAATCCCTATGCGAATACCGCCGTCTCGGCCAAATCATTTGGTGGCTGGATGGACTTCCAGCTGATGCACAAGGCCATGACATCTAATTTATTTTTCAATTTCCTCCCAGGTCTTGATCTCGACTACTCAACGGTCTCGGTGACCGCGACGAAAAAGAACGACAATGGTCCCGATTCCGGATCCATCGTGACAGCCACGTCAAAGCTCATGGTGGTATCGCTACGCCTTGGCGCCAACATCGACGTCTTCTTCGGCAAATCCTTTGGGCTAACCATTGGCGGGACAGCGCTCATCCCTCTAGCCCCGCTGTCCCCAGCCCTAACTGCGAGCTTTCCGACCGGCGAAGACCGCGGCCTTGCAGACCCTGTGACCGATCTTAAAACCGCCCTTGGCCATAAGAAAAACAGCTTAGGACTGGAAGCGCTTGCCGCAGTATTCGTCGCGTTTTAATGCTCACGCGCCGATAAGCGGCATCCTAACCGCTGCCAACCATCGCTAGATAGCTGACCAAGAAGTGTCGCCACGACACTTCTCTTGGCGGCCTATGGAGCGTGTGCATTACGCCTGTAAGGTGCCCGCATTAAGCAAAGCCACCCAAGCAAGCCGACACAAGAAACCGGACCGACTAGTCCAAAGCGACCTAAGCGTCCGGTGACCTTGTGCATAGCAAACGCACAAAAAGACGCAGGAAGAGGTCGCGTCATTGCAATGGTCGCAAGCTACCAAGACACCGCAAAAAAAACGCCTAAAAGCCGCTTGTGGAAAAGCTGTGGAAAAGCACCCCACGCCCCCATCAACCATCTGAAATTCAAGATAAAATCGATGACATGGGCAGAGGAAAAGCTGTGGACATGGCTGTGGATAAACTGGGGGTAACCAACATCAAATCGGCGAGTTTCTCGGCAAACAGAGGTGCCAGCTGCAAGCCATTCTTGTAAAAACCGGTCGCCAGCCAAAGGGGCTGTGCAAAATTTGCCCATTTAAGCGTACCAATCGCTGGACTATGATCCTTAAACCGGCCGCGGATGCCCCAAGCACTCGAAAAAACCGAGGAAGCCCCAACGAGAGTGGACCCTAGTTCCGCTAACTCCTCGGACGCTAGTCCAGAAGCCTGACAACACGCCAAATCCGCCTGACGTCGCGAAGATGACCCGACCCTGACCACCCCCGCGTTAACGACAAGGTTCATTTTTCCCAGCTTAAGAACCATGTCATTAAGCTGCGGAGCGCCAAGTAGCACCGTTTCGCCTTCGACAGGCTCTTGCCGAATCCCTGAAAATCCTGAAGCGGCAAGGATTTCATCACTAAAGACACCCGCAGCCAGTACCGTCTGCTGCGCCTCATGGCAACCCGCATCGGTTTGGATCAGCTGACCCCCCATTGGGTTCGGCTTGATGCTCACTACCTCGCCGCAAAGAAAATCGGCTCCGCCGCGTAATAGAGCTTCTTCCAACGCCGCCAAACACATCAGCGGGTCGTACCAACCATCGCGAAAATAATGGAATGCGCCGGCTGTTTGCCGCGGAAACATGCCGCCGGATGAAAATCTGGCCGACAACGCCCTTTGGTCTAAAACTTTAAGAGCAAAGCAACCGGTGAACTGCCGATGGAAGACCCGCTTCCTTTGATAAATATATTCCTTTTGATTATAGAAGGGTTCGAATGCGCCGCTAAAATCCCGCGAAACCGCCCGACCAGACGCTTTTTCAATCGTATTCAACCAATCAACTAGACCGGCATGTCCACGCATTTTAAGAGCAAACAATGGGGATGTTGCCAGTATATTACCCTTGAGAGTCGAGGTCCCAACTGCAGCAACAGTAGCACTGCCCAACTTAGCTGCTGGCCCGACAATCCGAACGCGAACACCTCGCCGTTGCAATGCAAAGGCCACCGATAGTCCGACAATACCTCGGCCTATGACATGGACCCGGCCTTGGCCTTGGCCTTGGCCTTGGCTTTGGACTTGGGCATGAGCTTGGCGGGGGCGAATAGGCAAAAGCACTCTTTTCTCGGGCAGCGCCGCTAAAGCGCCGCTAAAACAGTAAACACTTCTCGACGCATCGCGCTGATTTCCGGGCTAGTCCGGCCGCTAATCACCCGATTGGTCAGCAATGTGACATACTCCCCCGCCTCCGGCCACACCCAAAATGCGCAGCCAGTAAATCCCAAGTGGCCCATCGCTGCACCATTGCCAAAGGGCAAAGAGTTCACCGTGGCCGCTTGGCGCCACCCAAGAAGTCCTTCGTTGGCTGGGATTTGCAGCGGCAACTGTCGCGCAGCCGCATTTTCGGCG
Source organism: uncultured Pseudomonadota bacterium (assembly GCA_903928445.1). Taxonomy (GTDB): domain Bacteria; phylum Bdellovibrionota_B; class Oligoflexia; order Oligoflexales; family CAIYRB01; genus CAIYRB01. The sequence continues at coordinate 33,959 of CAIYRB010000133.1, forward strand.
AGCAAACGTCGACCGACACTCGACTGGGCGAGCGCGCTAAAAAAGGCGCACACGGACTCACCTGTACCAAAAAGTCCCGCGTGCCCGGTAACGCCGCCAAGAGCCGCGCAATTTTCATCGTGAACCTCTCCGCGCAGTTGTCGCCCCCTAATCAAACAAATTCCTGTTGATACAAAGGCCTGCATATCCGGACGTGACCCCGGGAACCCTAAAACAGAATTCCCGCTACCAAGTTGCAAGTCCCGTACACAAAAATCATCGAACTGTTTGTCTAGTGATTGGCCTGAAACTGCTTCCATCAGGAGTCCCAAGACGATAAAACCAATGTCGCTATAAACTTGATTTGATGTTCCTGAGATGTCTGCAGCAGCTCGCCTAAGCACGTCTATCTCGTGTATCAATAACTCTTCTTTATTTTTCTTTAGGCCAGGAGGCGCGCGATCAAGCCAACACATCCAGAAATTTCGCCAGGCAGGCAGGCCAGACGTGTGCGCCAAGAGCCGCCGTACTGACAGCTCTTTTATTCGTGGGTCGAGAGCCAAAGAGACGCTACCAAGCCACTCGCCTACGGTTTGATCGAAACTAAGGCCGGTCCTACTCCGCCAACGAAACAATAACGGAGTCACGACCAAAGCCTTGGTTAAACTCGCCAGATCGAAGATATCATCGCTGTCCGCGTAGTCTTTATATATAAAAAAAGGCTTTGTATCAGCCAGCCTTCCACGCGCAACGAAAGCATGAGTGAAAAGACCCTTATTTTTATAATGTCCAACCACCCCAGCGATGTCACGCTTGTCAGTCAAGGTGACCTCGGCGCTCAGCAAGTCGCGCATGCAGGATCTTGTTTACAAGATCCGGGTTCATCTTACCCTGACTAGCTTGCATGATCTGACCGATGAAGAACCCAAAGAGTTTGTCCTTGCCGCCGAGATACTGCGCTAGTGGGCCGGGGTTATGCGTTAGGATGCGTTCGACAAGCTCGGTAATGACGCCTTCATCGCTGATTTGCACGAGCCCGAGACGCTGGACGATAGATGTGGGCGCTTCGTCGCTATCTAGCATGACGCCAAACACGGTCTTCGCGATCTTGCCAGAGATGGTACCCGCGGCAATCAACTGTAAGAGCGCCGCCACACGTTGCGGAGGGATAGGTGACTCTGCCAAGTCCCAATGCCGCGCTTCAGCAACCGGCAAATACTCGGCAATCAGCCAATTGGCAACTGCAGGGGCTGGGTAAGCAGCACCGACTGCTTCGCATGTTAGGTCAAAAAACTTCGTCGTGCCCCGGTCTTGGGCGATCAACTCGGCATTTGCCTCGGCTAAACCGCAGGCCTGAACGAGCCGAGCCTTAGCCGCATCAGGAAGCTCGGGAAGAGATGCGCGGATGCCTTCTATGCGATCCTTGGAGATGACCAGGGCGGGCAGATCTGGATCTGGTAGATAGCGATAGTCGTGACTGTCTTCCTTGGACCGCATGGGCTGGGTTCGTCCGCTATTGGCATCAAACAGCAAGGTCTGCTGGGTGACCGTGCCGCCACCATCCAGGATTTCCGCCTGTCTTAGGATTTCGTACGAAATAGCCCTCTCTACATTGCGAAACGAATTTAGATTTTTAATTTCGCAGCGTGTGCCTAGGATATTTGCACCAAGAGGGCGTATGGACACATTAGCATCACAACGAAAGGACCCCTCCTCGAGGTTGCCATCGCTAGCGCCGATACATCGAACGATCGCTCGCAAGCGACGCAGATATTCGGCCGCATCAGCGGCCGACTTAAGCTCCGGCTCGCTGACGATCTCCATGAGCGGAGTCCCAGCGCGGTTGCAGTCAACTAGACTAGCGTGCTCGGCGTGGATATTCTTGCCGGCGTCCTCCTCCAGATGGATCCGAGTCATGCGTATGCGCTGGCCACTGGACAAGGTCACGCCGCCACCAAGGCAGTAAGGCCGATCATACTGCGTGATCTGATATCCCTTAGGAAGATCAGGATAGAAATACTGCTTGCGCGAGAACACACTGACCTGCTGCACGCTACCACCGATGGCCAAAGCCATCCTGACCGCGTGATCGACGGCAGTCCTATTTAGCACCGGCAAGACACCAGGCATGCCAAGGCAGATCGGACACACCTGATGGTTTGGCGCAGCGCCAAACTTCGTCGCGCAACCACAAAACAATTTGCTCGCCGTTGCCAACTGGCAATGCACTTCGAGGCCGATGACAGGTTCGTAGGCCATAATGTCCCTTTACAGCGGCGGCTGCGCCTGCTTTGCCCATGGGCAAAGCTGTTCGTATGCATGCGCTGTGCGAAGGAGAAGGCCGTCTTCCCAAGCCGGCGCGATAAGTTGTAAACCAATCGGCAACCCAGTCGGATCAAAGCCACAGGGTACCGAAAGCGCAGGTAAGCCCGCCAAATTTACAGCAAGAGTACAGATATCTCCGAGGTACATCGCGAGCGGGTCCTGGCTTTTTTCACCCAAGCGAAAAGCTACACTCGGCGCATTAGGAGCGACTAGTACGTCGACTTGTCCAAAGGCCTTGGCAAAGTCTGCCGCGATCAAGCTACGACCTGCCTTAGCTTTGGCATAGTAGGCATCATAGTATCCTGCGGACAGCGCAAAGGTTCCGAGCATGATCCGCTGCTTGACCTCGCGGCCAAAGCCTTCGCTACGACTAGCTTTGACCAGCTGCTTGAGCGACAAACCGGCTCTAGCCGTACGATGCCCATAGCGTATCCCATCAAATCGGGCCAGGTTGGCCGAAGCTTCTGCGGCAGCGATAAGGTAATAAGACGAAATGCTGTGGGATAGGGTCGGTAAGCTGACCTCCTCAACCAAAGCTCCTTGCTCCTGCATGAGCTTGACTGCAGCCAGCAAAGCCGCCCTCGTGCCGTCAGCTAAGCCGGAGCCAAAAAACTCGCGCACTAGACCAAGTCGCAAGCCTTTAAGGGCCCCCGGGCCACCGAGCTCGGGAGCGACACTAGGGTAGGGGGCGACACGACTGGTCGCGTCCAGAGGGTCATGACCGGATAAAACATCGAGCAGCAAGGCTAGGTCTGCCGTTGATCGAGCCATTGGACCGATTTGATCAAGTGACGAACTATAGGCAACCAAGCCGTAGCGGCTGACTCGCCCATAGGTCGGCTTAAGCCCAGCGATGCCGCAAAACGACGCTGGCTGCCTGATCGACCCTCCGGTATCAGAGCCCAGTGCTACCGGGACTAAATCCGCCGCCACGGCCGCCGCAGACCCCCCCGAAGATCCGCCAGGGACAAAGGCGCGGTTCCACGGATTGAGCACCGGACCAAAGGCCGAGTGCTCATTGGAACTTCCCATGGCAAATTCGTCGCAATTGCTCTTACCAAAAATAATCGCCCCGGCTTGCCGCAGCCTCGCAACCACGGTCGCGTCGTAGGGAGGACGAAATCCGGCAAGCATCTTCGAAGCGCAAGTCGTCGGGATAGCGCGGGTGCATATATTGTCTTTAATAAGGACCGGTACCCCTGCAAGGGGCAGATCCTCCTTGGCCTTAAGGCGAGCTTCCTGCACTTTGGCTTGGGCCAAGACGTCGGCAGGGTCCCAAAACAAATGAGTGTTTAAACCGCGGCTGTAGCGTTCAGTACGCTCAATATAAAAGTTGGCGACCTCGCGCACCGACCATTCACCGCCGCGAACCTTTTGGCTGATCGTAGTCGCTGTCAGCTTAAAGGGCTGTAGATCCGACATGGACGCATTCCTCTAATCGATGATCCGCGGCACTTGAAATGCGGTTCCCTCTCGCGCCGGTGCATTGGCCATGGCTGTTTCAGGTTCCAACGACGGTTGCACTTGATCGTCTCTTTCTAGCTGCGAAAGACCGCCTTTACCTTCGTCCGCCGCCGATGGTGCAGGCTCGGGCAAGCGCCCGAGCTCCGCGACGAAGTCCAAAATTTGCGCCAAATTTTTTACGGCATAGGTCGCCTCGGCTTCGCTTAGTTCTAAACTAGCTAGTCCAGCGACCTTCTGTACCAATGCCGCATCGATCATCACCACGCCTAGACCTCTTCGCCCTCAAGCTTCTGCACTTTGCACAAGCTGATGACCTTCTCTCCCTGCTCTACCGCCATCAAACGCACTCCCTGCGTCAGGCGACCGATCACGCCTACTTCATTGACATTAAAGCGAGTGATCTTGCCCGAGGATGTCATAACCATAAGATCATCGTTCTCGTCGACCTGCATGATCCCGACCACAGGCCCATTGCGCTCTGTCACTTTGATGGTGAAGATGCCTTTACCACCCCGCGACTGGGTCCGGTATTCTTCAAGCGGGGTCCGTTTGCCATAGCCACCTTCGCAAACCGAAAGAATCGTGGAACGGCCTTGAATGATTTCCATACCGATGACACGGTCCGGCTCATTAGCCAACGCCGCATCCACTTCCTCGGACCCAGCGCCGTCGTCGACAGCCTCCGGAGTATCTGCTTCGCCAAAGCGAATTCCGGTGACTCCTCGCGAGGCGCGACCTGTCGGTCGGATCTCGTCTTCATTGAAACGAATGGCCTTGCCCCACCGCGTCGCAATCAGGACTTCGCTTTTACCGTCCGTGATAGAACACGATACCAGTGAATCGCCGTCATCCACCTTTAGGCCGATAATGCCCGACGATCGGACGTTTGAGTACGCCATAAGATCGGTCTTTTTGACGTAGCCATGCGCTGTGACAGAGACGATGAAGTGACCTTCTTTGAATTCCTTAAGCGGCAAAACGGAAACAATTTTCTCGCCTTCCGTTAACTTGACCAAGCTAGCAAAATGTTTACCCCTTGAGCGCAGCGGTAGTTCAGGAAGCTGATAGACGCGCAGCTCGAAGACCCGGCCAAGATTTGAAAAACATAGCAATGTCTGGTGATTACTCGTCATAAAGACACTGCTGACAACGTCCTCTTCGCGCGTCAACATCCCAGCTTTACCTTTGCCGCCGCGGCGCTGAGCTCGAATGTCGTCAAGAGGCGTACGTTTAACGTAACCGGTATGGGAGATGGTGACGGCAACCTCGTCGTCGGCAACCAAACTCTCCATGGTGAACTCGTCGGCAGCAGAGACCACGATCTCGGTGCGCCGGCCGTCGCCGTGGTTTTCTTGCAGCGCAGTAATCTCGCCGCGAATCAACATGGTAACCCGCTCAGGCTTGTCCAAAATGTCTTTGAGATCGGCAATAACCCCCATGACCTCGTTATATTCGGCAACGATTTTGTCTCGCTCTAACCCGGTCAAACGGGCCAGGCGCATCTCTAGAATCGCCTTGGTCTGAATGTCGGTTAGCTCAAACTTGGCGGTCAACTCAGCGGCCGCCGTGGCCGGATCCTTCGCCTTACGGATGATGGCGACAACCGCGTCAATACTCTCAACAGCGATCTTTAACCCAGCCAAGATATGGCCGCGTTCTTCGGCACGGCGCAGCTCGTAGGCCGTCCGCCGCAGGATGACTTCCCTGCGGTGCAGGTAGAAGACTTCGAGCAGCTGCTTTAAGTTCAAGATGCGCGGAGCACCGTTGACCAAAGCCACGGTGTTGACGCCAAACGTCGACTGCATCGGCGTTAACTTGTACAGATTATTCAGTATGATATCGCCATTTTCGCCCTTTTTCAGGTCGATGACGACGCGGATTCCGTCTTTGTTGGATTCGTCCCGGATATCGGAGATGCCTTCAATCCGCTTTGCGTGCACCAACTCGACGATCTTTTCGATCAAGCGCGATTTGTTGACTTGGTACGGTAGCTCAGTGATGACGATGCGCTCCCGCCCACTTTTGGCGGCACCCTCAATACCAGCTCTAGCGCGCATGACCACGGAGCCATGTCCGGTGAGGTAAGCGGAACGGATTCCAGCGACGCCGTAGATCAATCCACGGGTCGGAAAATCTGGCCCCCTGACAAACTCCATCAACCCTTCGATCGTAATCGCAGGATTGTCGATGAGAGCTTCCAGAGCCTGGGCGATCTCTCGCACATTGTGCGGTGGGATGTTCGTTGCCATACCGACGGCGATGCCGCTGGCGCCGTTGATCAGCAGCTGTGGCAGACGCGACGGCATGACGACCGGTTCAAGCTCTTTGCCGTCGTAGTTAGGGATAAAATTGACGGTTTCTTTATCAATATCAGCAATGAGCAGATCGGCGATCTTTTCCAGGCGGGCTTCCGTGTAACGCATGGCAGCCGCGCTATCACCATCGATTGAGCCGAAGTTTCCTTGGCCTTCAACCAAGGGGTAGCGCAGGCTGAATTCCTGCGCCATACGGACTAAGGCTTCGTAAACTGATGAATCACCATGGGGATGGAAACGACCAAGTACATCACCAACAATCCTGGCGCACTTAAGATGCGGCCGATTGTGAAAGTTGCGCATTTGGTACATGGCGTAAAGAATCCGACGCTGCACCGGTTTCAATCCGTCGCGCGCATCGGGAAGGGCGCGCGAAACAATCACGCTCATCGAATAGTCGAGAAATGCCGACCGCATTTCTTCTTCGATCTTAATGGGGAGCGATGGCTTTATTGCTGATTCCATTAAAAAGCTTCCTTAGATGTCCAGGTTGCGCACGTTTAAAGCATTCTTCTGAATGAAATCGCGGCGTGGCTCGACGTCGTCACCCATCAAAGTGGCGAACAGATGGTCGGCCTCGATGGCATCGTCGACTTCAATATTAAGAAGCGTGCGTTTAGTCGCGTCCATCGTCGTTTCTTCAAGCTGGTCGGCGTTCATTTCCCCCAGTCCCTTATAGCGCTGGATGTACGCACCCTTACGACCTTCTTCCTCGATGAACACCTTAAGATCATACAGACTAGATAGGTAACCCGAATCCGCGTCAAACGCCGTCGACTGTTGGGGTGAAGTCGCGTCGACTGGACTGTCCGACTTTTCGACCTCTTCGGTCTCTTTGGTCGAGGCTTTGCTCTTTTTCATGCGGGTATATTTGAAGGGTGCGACGGCCACTTCATGCATCTGCCGATTGATCCGCCGCAGTTCAACGATTTCGCCAGCCACGAACAGCGTGGCATCGATGACGCTGATCTGTGGCAAATCTCGGATACGCGTTTCGAGGTGGATTTGATACCGACTGTGCTCGGAGTCAAAGACAATCTTTTCTTGCGCAAACTGCTTCTTGCCCGGGATCGAGCGATTGAGGTGCTCACCGATCTGCTGAACCAAGCGTCGACACGCCGCTTCGTCACTCAGGGCAGCCGGGCCAATGTCCTCATTTTGAATGAAAAAATCGAGAACCTCCCGCGGCTTGCGCCTGGTGCTTAAGTCCATCAACTCGTTGTAGCGCGACAGCTTGGCAATCAAACTGGAGATCACATTTTTATTGATATCCTTGCCGTTCGCATCGCTGACCTGAAGATTGGTAATCCCGGCATCAATCAAATAGGAAAGCAAGGCCGGACCGTCTTTGAGATAACGCTCCATTTTGCCTTTACGGTATTTGTACAGAGGTGGCTGCGCGATATAGAGGTAGCCACGTTCGATGATCTCCGGCATTTGCCTAAAGAAAAAGGTCAGTAGCAGGGTCCTGATATGCGCCCCGTCAACGTCGGCGTCGGTCATCAGAATGATCTTGTGATAGCGCAGCTTGGTGATGTCAAAGTCATCCTTACCAATACCGGTGCCCATCGCCTGAATCAGAAGCTTGATCTCTTGCGACGAAAGCATCTTGTCATAGCGAGCTTTTTCGACATTGAGAATCTTACCGCGCAGCGGCAGTACGGCCTGGGTTCGTTTGTCCCGTCCTTGCTTGGCGGAGCCGCCGGCGGAATCGCCCTCGACTAAGAACAGTTCGCACAAGGCCGGGTCTTTCTCCTGGCAGTCGGCCATCTTCCCTGGCAAACCAGCAAAATCAAGCGCCCCTTTACGCCGCGTCAACTCCCTCGCCTTCATAGCAGCAAGACGCGCGCGGGCCGCATCGATAATCTTGTTGACGACGCGCTTAACGACTTCGGGATTTTGCTCGAAATAGGCTCCGAGCTTTTCGCCGATGAGCTTCTCGACCCAGCCCTTGACTTCAGTATTACCGAGCTTGTTCTTGGTCTGCCCCTGAAACTCTGGATTTTTAATCCGCACGGCAATGACCCCGGTCAGACCCTCGCGGATGTCATCCCCGTTGATTCCTTCTTTGAAGGACTTAAGTAGTCCTGTCGACTCGGCGAACTGATTGACCACCCTGGTCAAGGCTGAGCGCAAGCCGGTGACGTGGGTGCCGCCTTCGTTGGTGTGGATATTATTGACGTAGGAGTAAAAACTCTCGCTGTAGGCATCAGTCCACTGGAGCGAACACTCCATCATCGCCTCGACTTTACCGTCGGGGGATACCTGGGTACCAGCAATGTAAACGGGTTGATTGTGGAGCGGTGTACGCCCCTTAGAGAGGTACTCCACAAAGGAGACCAGCCCGCCCTCGTAAAGAAACTCGGCTTCTTGGTCGCTGGTCTCGTCCTTCAAGGTAATCTTCAGGCCCTTATTCAGGAAGGCCAACTCACGCAAGCGTTTACTGAGGACCTCGAAGACAAACTTAGTGTCCGGAAAGATCTCCGGGTCTGGTTTGAAAAAGGTCTGTGTCCCGCGGCTGGTGGTCGAGCCAATCGCCTTGACGTCCCCGTCGGGCTTGCCCCGCTGATATCCTTGCATCCAGACTTTGCTGTCCTTGCGGACTTCAACCCGGCACCACTCGGACAGGGCATTGACTACTGAGGCACCGACACCGTGTAAGCCGCCGGAAAAGGCGAAGGCTTTGTCATCAAATTTCCCACCAGCGTGGAGCACCGTCATGATGACTTCCAGTGCCGATTTGCCGCCTTTGTGCTTGTCTACCGGGATACCACGGCCGTTGTCGAGGACGCTGCAGCTGCCATCAATGTGAAGTAAGACATTGATTTCATTGCAGTGTCCACCCATAGCCTCATCGATTGAATTGTCGACGATTTCGTAGACTAGGTGGTGCAGGCCATCCACTGAAGTTGAGCCGATATACATCCCCGGCCGCTTACGTACCGCCTCAAGCCCTTCGAGTACCTGAATGTTGTCTGCAGAATACTCGCCACCAGCAACGTCTGTCGTCATATACAGCCTTCCTAGCATCAATCGTTCTGTTTAATCGGTACCAGCACGTGCTTTGAGCGGCACTCGAGAGGTTCTTGGCAGGGTACGATTACTATTGGATCTTCATTGCTCTCTTGATTGAAATGCAGAGTCAGATCCTTGCTTTCGGTCGTTGCAAAGATATCGGTTAGAAACTTACCATTAACCGCGATGTCGAAGCGTGGCCCATGATAGTCCACCAATGGTACGGTCTCCCGCCCCTCTGAGCTGCCCATTGTCTTTGAATTCAACGTAAGGGAGGAGTCTGAAAAGCACAACTGCAAAGCGCGACTCTTATCAGCTGCCAGAAGTACCCGCTTGGTGACGCTCTGGAAGTGGTTGCGCGAAACGACGACACTGACCAGGTTGCGCTCTGGTAGGACGCCCATGTAGTTGGGATACTTGACTGCAGACAGGCGAACGAAAATCTGGTAGCCCGGCACCTCGGCCAGCAGGGTGGTCTCGTCGTCTGAAATGGCTAAGCGAATTTTGCCAAAGCCCTCGTGGCACATCCGCTGGAGCTCAGCCATGGTCCGCTTTGACAAGCACACACCATTGCTAAGAAAACTATCGGGAAGACTCGCATCGATCTCGCAGTAGGACAAACGAAAGCCATCGGTACCGACAAGACGGCACGACCCCTTGTTAGGCCGATGCAGAAAGCCCACGGTACCATAATTACGCGGCGACTCTGGCAGCACACAGAACTGCACTTGCTCGATCATATATGCGACTTTGGCAGCAGGAAGCTCGGCCGTGTTGATCGAGGTAAGCTGTGGCGCTTGTTGCCAACTAAGTTCATCAATGACCGGCAACTTCATGACGAACTCGTCACCAGTGCCGGCCGTAATGATTAGATAAGAACCCATGAGCTCTAATTTAACTAGGCCATCCGGTAGTTCCTTGACGACATCCGAGAACAAACGCGCTGGTACAAAGACTAGTCCAGGCGTGTGAACTTCGCATTCAAGGCTGCTGTAGACAGCGAGGACACGGTCAGTCGCGGCGACTTGTAGAACCCCAGGGTGTGCGTTCAGTCCGATCTGGGCCAAGCTTCGATCGATGATAGCGCCTTGCACACGCTGGGTGGCTAGGGCCAATAGCTGTTTGGGGATTTGAACTTTCATCGACGAGTCCTCTCCTGTCCGGGTTCTACTTCTGTATTAGGAAGATATATTTATACTTAATTAGTAGTCGTAGTAGTGCCCCCAACCAGCCTGGGGATAAGTCAATAAGCGTCTGTTATAAAACAATTATTTATGGAAATAGACTGTTCATTGGAGGTGGATAACTCTGTGCACTCCGTGTTGATAGAGTTGGGGATAACTGAAGCCCCCCATGACCTGCCTAATGTGTCCCCAAGTTATCCACGGCTTTCACCAGCCTTTATTCACAAGTTACCCACAGGCACATTCAGCGCCAACCTCATTCCAACTGTTCGAGTTGGCGTTCCAGTGCTTCGAGGTTGGCTTTTAAATCGAGATCTTTGTCGAGGGTCTGCTCAATCTTTTTCACGTTATGCATGACGGTCGTGTGATCCTTGCCGCCAAAGCGCTCGCCAATTTCAGGATAGGATGCATTAGTTAGCTTTCGGGCAAGATACATGGCTACCTGACGGGGCAGGGCGATGGCTTGCTGGCGACGCTTGGACTTTAGATCGGCAACGCGCAATTTAAAATGCTCAGCGACGATCTTCTGGATGGTTTCGATGGTCAAGCGCTTGGGTGGCTCACCCATGACGTCGCGAAACGTCCTAAGCGCCAAGTCCATCGTAATTTCCTCGCCCTGGAGCGCGGCATAGGCATGAAGTCGGTGCAGCGCTCCTTCTAGTTCACGGACGTTGCGTTTGGCGTGGCGGGCTATATATTCGGCCACATCCTTACCTAAGCGAACCTTCAGCGTGTCGGCTTTACTGTTGAGAATCGCAATCCGGTGCTCGACGCTCGGCGGCTGAATGTCGGCAATCAGACCCCATTGGAAGCGGTTGCGTAAGCGTTCCTCGATATCGGGAATGTCCTTGGGAAACATATCCGAGGTGATGACAATCTGCTTCTTTGCCGCGTACAGCGTATTAAACGTATGGAAGAACTCTTCTTGTGTGACCTTTTTACCGGAAATGAACTGGATATCGTCGACCAGTAATACGTCGCAATTACGGTATTTTTGGCGAAAGTCCCACATCTTTTGGAAGCGCAGACAGTAGATCATTTCATTCATGAATCGCTCGCTGGCGATGTAGGTCACCACGGCGCTGGGATTTTGCCGCAGTACAAGGTTGCCCACAGCATGCAGCAAATGAGTTTTACCTAGGCCTGTACTACCGTAGATAAATAACGGGTTATACGCTTTGCCTGGGTTTTCCCCAGCGCTTAAACACGTCGCAACAGCAAATTGGTTGGATTCGCCCTTAATAAAATTGTCGAAGGTGTAATTGGGATTGAGATGACCTTCATGACTGAGCGAGCGGGAAAATGCATGATTCGCCTCGCCCCCTTCATCGATCGAAGTAAACGCTACGCCGCCGCCAGTAGCGCCGTCGATATCGTGGCCATGGTCGACTCCCGGGGGCATTTCAAGTCCCATGGCGTCGGTACCTGCAACTTCGAGCCGAAGGCGAAAGTGTTCAAGCCCCAGCTCCTTTTGGCAGCGCTCGATCGGTTCGATGTAACTATTGTGTATCCCTTGATAAAAAACCAGATTTGGCAGGGCGACGACAATCTCGTCAGCGCCGCCTGCCATAGCGACAAGCGGGTCAATCCATGTCAAATAGGCATCGGCATCAAGGCAATCCTTGAGCTTCTTTTTGATTGCGAGCCATAAATTATTAGCGACGTGGCCCTGGCCAGCGGAGACGTCGCTACTGGCGGTGTCGTCAGCGGGGAACAAGGTCTTCATTCCGGTCATACCCATTTGATTACTGGCGTAGCTGCGGCAACAGCTCTAAAAGGATGCTCAGGCACTGGACGTAGCTTCTGGAAACAGCCTGCGAAGCTACCACAGAGGGGTTTCATGATCAAGTCTTTTAAAGTTTATTTAGAATCGTATTATCAGTATGTTACAGCAGAAACCCAGGGGTATAGGGAGACATTATCCACAGCCTCGAAAGAGGGCTTCCATGCTACTTATGGCTAATTTTGGTAGAGCGTTTAGCTATCTCATCGCTGCCCAGGTCCAGGCTGTTAGCCTCATTTTATTCGGCTACTGGGGAGGTAAATGGCTGAACGAGAATCATCCCGTAAACTTCAGCTGGTATCTAGTCACCTTTACCGTCGCTATTTTAGGGGTTGCTCAGACCTTCTATGTAGTAATAAAAGCGGCTCTTTCACCGTCCAAGTCGGATACCTGAAAGATGCCCTCGATTGTCAAACTGTGGCTTTTACTTGGCGCCGTGGCGCTGGTTCTCTGGGTTATGCCTCTGTCCGGCAAAGCGTTAGTGGCCTTTGTCTCGGGAGAGGCCCTGTTTGCAATCAACCTTGTTGCGCTGATGTTCGCCAGTCGGAGGTTGCTCGCCGCGGCGAGTCCCAAAATAGGTTCCGGAGGCTTTCTGCTGTTCGGCGGCAAGTTCGTTCTGTTGGGTGTGGGCGCTTACGTCGCACTTGTCACTTACGGTTTGCGGGTCGATTTTTTTGTCGGTGGACTTTGTGTCGGCTTAGGGCTGTTCGCAGCGCTGCTGTATGCTGATGGAGCGAAAGGGGCGACGGCGACTCATGAGGGTGAATAATTATCTCTCAGCGAATACGGTTGAACGAGTCTGCATTTTTGACTATCAACAGAAACCAAGCTGAGTTATTAGATCCGTCCGTTTCCGGACCTCACTGATTTTTTGTCGGGCTCCGCCGAGAGCAATAGGTCGCTTTGATGACGCTGGCGTTTAAAAATTATCTAGGCCTGATGGTTGCGGTATGGTCCCCGCTGGCGCTTGCTGCCGAAGAGGCGCACGAGGGCGGCGGTGGCGTGGCGGCGACGATTAACTTTTACGAGATTGCGCTGCATTCCCTGCACCTGAATCCAATGTGGGAACCCACGCTTGGGAGTTTGGCCTGCCTGGCTTTGATTATTGTGCTTGGACTGGTGTTTCGCAGCTCGGTACTTCGGGATACGGCGAATGTAGTTCCTTCCGGGCGCTTTTCTCTGCGGTTTATTTTTGAGGAAATACTTGAGTTTGTTGTTGGTATCGCCAAGGACAACACCGGCTCAGAGTTTCGTAAATATATGCCCTTTCTGTCCGCTCTGTTCCTCTACATTCTGATCTGTAATTTGTCTGGACTGATCCCAGGGCTTCCGCCTCCAACCGAGACGATGGATAACAATGTCGCCATTGGTTTGATGGTCTTTTTGGTATACAATTACGCTGGTATCAAAGAGCACGGCGCTAGTTATATTAAGCACTTTCTCGGCCCAGTGGTTTTTATCGCGCCTTTGTTTTTCTGTATCGAGCTGGTTAGCCACTTTTCCAGGCCCCTGTCTCTTGGCTTGCGCTTGGCAGGCAACATTTATGGTGATCACACTCTACTCGGGGTGTTTACGAGCATTAGCTACTTGGTGTTTCCGGCATTTCTCTTGTTTTTCGGGCTTCTTGTGGCGGTGGTACAGAGTTTTGTGTTCACGCTACTATCGGGAATTTACATATCGATGGCCATTTCGCACGACCATTGATGCAACAAAGAACGGTGCGTTTGCATAGCGGCACTTTTGAGTGGGGTAAGGGTGATGAAGCGTTTCTTAGGCAGATCAGCGGTGGCGTTTAGTGGCTTGTTCTTGAGCTCGTTGGCGTTCGCGCAAGATGCGGCCGCAGCGCACTCTGGGACTAATTTAATTCCAATTGGCGCGGGCATCACCATGGGCCTCGCCTCATTCGGTGCGGCGACTGCCCAGGGCCGGACGGCATCGACTGCGCTAGAGGGGATTGCTCGCAATCCAAGCGCAAAAGATGCGTTGTTTCAGCCCTTTATTCTGGGCCTTGTGTTCATGGAGTTCCAAGCGCTCTTGGGCTTCGTGATCGCGATTATCTGGACCTTCAAGTGATTTTTTAGCCGCGACCTTTGGTCTCGGTGAGAATTGGCCGCCACTTCCATTGAAGTGGCGGCTTTTTTTGTGAGTGCAGCCCTGCCTGGCAATTAGCCTAGTTCTGTAACTATCAGATTTATTATAATAAATGGTTATTTTTTGCGGTCTGACCAATGATTCTGCAAGGAAGTTGGTAGGTGGATTTTTTTCTCCCTAACTTTGTTTTACTCTTGGTCAAGATGATCCGTCCTGCTTTGACCACGTAGTCTCGGAGTTGGGTGAATAGGAAGTTTTAGCCTAAACGCGTTGCCAACCAAGGCATTGATGTATGCGCAATAGCGCCCTGCTTGGGTTGTAACTCACTAATAATACACATTTCATCAGAGTCTATTGAGAGTGTTCCACGTGGAACATTCTGATGACTAGTGAGGATTACCTTCGTCTACAGGTTGCGCTTACTAACGGTTCAAAAGCATTGACCCATGGGGCACTTGATCCTTCCTGTAGAGAAAGCCGCGGAATTTAAGTCTCTGCTGGGCAGTCCCATCCTTGTCTTCCCCGGCCCCTGTTGTCCGAGGGCTTACGGTTAATGGTGCGAATAGAATTGTTACAGCTCTAGCCGACAGATCTAGCCTTGAGGGAATCTGTATTGGCAGGGTGGACGCATCAGGAAATTAGGATTTTTAGATTTTCAGCGCTTCCGCTCTTCCGCTCTTCAGCGCCCTCCGTGGCCTAGCGCGTGGCGCCGCGGGCTGTCCGGAGTGTTGAGAATTTTATCGCGGAAACGCTGAAGAGCGGAAGCGCTGAGAGTTTAGTGCGACTGCCTAATCTGTACGGGTTGTTGGCAGCTAGAATGCTGGCCGTTTGAATGGCGGCATTGCTATCGGAAATGAGTCTAGTTAGCGAAAGGAGGGCTGATTAGCGAAAAAAAAGGCTAATCGGCGAAAAAAAAGGCTAATTGGCGAAAAAAAAGGCTAATCGGCGAAAAAAAGGGCTGATTAGCGAAAAAAAAGGCTAATCGGCGAAAAAAAAGGCTAATCGGCGAAAAAAAAGGCTGATAGACCCTGTTTTGGCGCATATTGGCGTCATATTTTCCCCAATGTTTCTTTTCAATCTTGGAGGCAGCTATCTGAACCTCAATTTACGCATACGCGATTGATCTTGGCCGGATAGCGGCCGCAAGGCTAGGCATGTCATTCGAAATTTTTTGATTGTTCCACGTGGAACACTAGGGTCACAAATGATTAAAAAATAGGCAGACGATGATACTCTCATTGTTCCACGTGGAACACTTTTGATTGCTGGCTAACGAAGGCCACACTAAGCAGCCTATGAAGGCCATAAATATTTTACGAATGTCTTGATTGGCAAGGCCTCGGCCGCATTTAACTTCCCGTTCTCCCAACGTTCGTGTCCTTGCTTTAAGGCGTTGTTGCACAAATAGCTCATTGAGAACAAAAAGTTAGGGCGTCTATCAAACCGGGCTCCGTAGGCAAGTGCATGGGTGTCACTCTATGCAGGTCAGGCCGACCCAGAGGCCATGTCGCTGGCGTAGCCGTCGCCGTCGCCATAGCCGTGACCCTGATCATCCACGGGCAACATTGCCATGGCCGATCTGCCCAAACTAAGTTGCGAGAAGGCATGCTGTCCAAGCTCTGTAGGAGAGAGCTAACGGCTAGGGGATGGTGGACGAGCACGATCATGGCTACGGCGATGGCTACGGGCCCATTCGGGCTACAACATTTGAATGCAGGCGGTCTCGCCGAGCGGGCAATTTGAAATTTTCATCCGACGGTGAGCATTTGCAACATCATGGCTGCTTTACCATTGGCTTATTGACAGGTAGAGTCTCGATACCAAGACCTAGACAGTGGAGACCGCTTATGGCGCGTGTAATAGCCCTATCAAACCAAAAAGGTGGAGTGGGCAAGACCACGTCGGCTGTCAACATCGCCGCATGTTTAGCTGCAGCGGAAAAGCGGGTGCTGGTGATTGACCTGGATCCCCAGGCCAATGCAGGCAGTGGTTTAGGCATCTACGCCCGCGATTTTGAGACCAGCATGTACGATGTTTTGGTCGACGAGGTGCCGCTGACCAGTGCCATCTTACACACCGAGCTAAAATGCCTGGATATTGCGCCATCCGTACCGGACTTAGTCGGCGCTGAGGTCGAATTGGTTGCCGCTATTGGGCGGGAATCACGCTTGAAAGAGGCCCTAGAGCCGGTTCAAGGGTTATATGATTTCGTCATCATAGACTGTCCTCCAGCCTTGGGCATCCTCACGGTTAATGCCCTTACGGCGGCAAACTCTGTGCTGATACCGTTGCAGTGCGAGTACTATGCGATGGAGGGCCTGTCTCAGCTGATCAAGACCATTTCATTGATTAAAAAGCGCTTGAATCCCGAGCTAGAGCGGGAAGGAATCCTTTTGACGATGTATGATCGGCGCAATAACCTATCGCACCAAGTCGAGCAAGATATACGCGCTCACTTTGGTAACGAGGTGTTTCCGGTCGTCATTCCGCGCAACGTGAAGTTGTCGGAGGCGCCTTCTCACGGCAAGCCGGTCATTTTATATGACATCAATAGCACGGGAGCGACAGCCTATATGGAGACGGCGCGGCTACTCATTCGTCGTCATAGCGTGATCGCACCGCCTCCCAAAACGTCAAAGAAGACCCTGGCGACTACGCAAGGCCGGACTGGTCAACAGTAAGGACTAAACAAACATATGAGTACTCATGATAAGACGCCCCCAGGACGCAGAGGCGCACTAGGCAAAGGTATTTCGTCGCTACTGGGCGATGCCGAGATCGGTCAGGATCAGAGCACAAGCGTCGCTAAAGGTCTGGCCACCCTCAAGCATCAGCAAGCAGAGACCCAGGTCTTGAAGCTTGACGTCAGCACCATCGACCCAAATCCCCACCAGCCGCGTAAACTCTTTGACGATAAGGCCTTAAAAGAACTCGCAGCGAGCCTGAAAATCGATGGCGTACTGCAGCCAGTGATTGTCACCAAAGGGGCAAAGCCCGGACGCTTTATGGTCATTGCGGGGGAGCGGCGGTTACGCGCCTCCAAGCTTGCTGGTCTGGCAACCATTCCAGCGATCATCAAGGAGGGGGCCTCTGACGATCTTCTGCGGATTGCCCTGATCGAAAATATTCAGCGAGCCGATCTCAACATCATGGAGGAGGCTCAGGCATACTCCGCGTTGATCAAAGACTACGGACTAACGCAAGAGCAGTGCGCTGACAAGGTCGGGAAGGAACGCTCCACCGTTGCTAACACCCTACGCCTGTTGCTTCTGCCAAGGGAGGTCCAAGACGACATACTGGACGGTCGACTGACGATGGGCCATGGCCGCGCCATGCTCTCTCTCGAAGAAAAGAAGCTGATCCTTCGCTGCCGGGACATAGTGGTTAAAAAGGGCCTTAGCGTTCGCCAGACCGAGCAGCTATGTAAGACGTTTAAGACGAGCGGTGGTGCCAGCGAGCCCAAGACACCGGCGATTCGCGATGAAGCTGATCTGCAGTACATCACCGAAAGCTTGCGCACTTACCTTCACACCAAGGTACGTCTTGCCGGTAGTACCAGCCGAGGAAAAATTGAAATCTCGTACTTCTCCGGTGCGGAACTGGAGCGGATTTTAACCATGATGGGACACCGCCTATAGCGCTCGGTTATGACAAAATGCCCATGTATCTATTCCTACCTAGGCCCCCAGGTCGCGGGGCTGCAACATACCCAAACCAACAGCCGAAATCGTCTTGTTCAGCGGCCTTAAGTGCGCTATGACGAGGCCCCCAGCTATTTTCTGGAACCCATGGTGGTGCAGTTGCACCGAGCACAGGTGATATAGATGGCAACGTTTGTTCTAGTGCCCAATCCTAAAGTTCTCGCCGTTCAGGTCGTCGTGTTCGTGGCGGGCTACTACGCCATTAAGAAGCTCTTTGTTGAGCCTTACATGATCATTCGGGATAAGCGCGAGGCATTGACCGTCGGCAATAGGGATGAGGCCGTGCGTGCCTTAGAAGAAGGCGCTAGCATCGCAACGCGCATCGAAGCGCGGCTTGCTGCCGTTGGTGCAGAGGCTAAGCAAGGCAGAGAAAGAACGCGCGACGAGGCAATTGCTCGTCGCGATAGTATGATCAGCTCGGCTCAGGAGGCCGCGCGCGCCGAGGTGGCCAAAGTTGAAGGGCTGATCGCAGCGGACTTGGCGACCGAGAGATCAAAAATACCCAATATTATCAGTACTTTAACCGACGAAGTGTACGCTTTAGCCCTGGCCTAGCAGGAGCGGAGGAAAGACCCAGTGGAAGAGCACATTGATACCCTAAAGGGAATCATTTTACCGTTCGCCAATTTCTTCATTTTTTTGAGTTTGGCGATCTATTTTTTCCGCAAGCCGGCGCGGGCCGCCGCAGCAGCAAGGCGTGCTGGCTTTGAGAAATTGATGGCTGAAGCTAGGGCGGCAAAGGAAGAGGCCTTAGCGAAGTTGGCCGATCTAAAAAAGCGTGAACTTGCGCTCGAGACCGAGCTAGCGGAAATTCGCGAAATAGCACGCAGCACGGCACAGATGGAGTCAGACAAAATCCTTGCCGATGCTGAGCGAATGGCCAAACATCTCCAGGCCGAAGCCAAGCGTATTGCAGAGGCTGAAGTCAACAATGCTAGGCAGCAACTTCGCCGAGAGATCGTCGATGCCGTTCATTTTGGTGTGAGCCAAAAGTTGAAGGTCGAGCTTAGTTTGGAAGCTCAGCGCCAACTTGTCCGCAGCAAGACTAACGAGATGAAGCAACTCCACGCTGATAATTGAGGCCTCCTGCATGTCACGCATTGCGAAACGTTATGCTAAAGCGCTCTTTAAGTTGACCGGAGGAGATTTGGTCAAAGCCAAACGAGCGCGCGATGCTCTTTTTGGACTTAATGAGTTGTTCAAACTTGATGAGTCCGCACGTGTTCTGCTTAGTCCAGTCATGCCTAAGGATCTGAAGAAAAGCCTGCTCAGCTACGGTACGAAGGAATTCGCCGCCGATGATGATGTAAAGCAATTGGTTGAGGCGGTCGTTGAGGCTGGTCGAGTTAGCTTTTTACCCGAGATTTCCCAGGTCTTCTCGGAGTTTATCGATGACGCCGAAGGCATCGTTCAAGCCCAGGTTGAGTCCGCCGTGGCTCTATCGGCCCAGGAAGATCAGGACATCGTTGCGACCCTAGCGCAGATGTTACATAAGAAAATTGTTCTCAAATCGGCTGTCAATACCGCGCTACTCGGTGGGTTTGTGGTGCGGGTAGGAAACTACCTGATCGATTTGAGTCTTAAATCAAAGCTCGACGGCCTGGCTAAAAGTGCGGTCCAAGATTCATTCGTTAAGGGAATTCCGTCATGACCACTGAAAAGATTCGGGTAGAAGAAGTCAGCAGAATCATCAGCGAGCGAATCAAAAGCTACGGCAAAGCCGCTGAGCTCCAGGAAACTGGCACGGTGTTGGCCGTCGGTGACGGGATCGCCCGGGTTTATGGCCTTGAAGGCGCCATGGCTGGTGAAATGGTCCAGTTTCAAAATGGCACCAAGGGCGTTGTTTTGAACCTCGAGGAAGACAACGTTGGTATCGCCGTCTTCGGCGGAGTTAGTGGGATCGCCGAGGGCGAGACCGTCAAACGCTTGCGCGAGATCAACTCAGTGCCAATCGGTGAGGCTCTGCTTGGACGCGTGGTGAACGCGCTCGGCGAGCCAATCGACGGTCAAGGACCTGTTGCGACGACTGAGACTGGCTTAGTCGAAATCAAGGCTCCAGGCATCATCGACCGAAAGTCGGTCCATGAGCCGCTGCAGACCGGCATCAAAGCGATTGACGCCATGGTGCCGATTGGCCGTGGTCAACGCGAATTGATTATCGGTGATCGTCAAACCGGCAAAACTGCGCTTTGTGTTGATACGATTATCAATCAAAGGGGTAAGGATGTCGTTTGTATTTACGTCGCCATCGGTCAGAAGGCGTCGACGGTTGCGCAGGTTGTTGAGCGTTTAAAGCGCTACGGCGCAATGGAATACACGATCATTGTCGCAGCGACGGCGATGGATCCGGCGCCAATGCAGTTTGTCGCGCCTTATTCCGGCTGTCGTATGGCCGAATTCTTCCTGCAAAAGGGCAAGCACGCGGTTATCTTCTACGATGACTTGTCGAAGCAAGCTGCCGCCTACCGTGAGCTGTCGCTGCTGCTCCGTCGTCCTCCGGGCCGCGAGGCTTATCCTGGCGACGTGTTCTATCTTCACAGCCGATTGCTTGAACGTGCGTGCAAGGTCAGCGATAAATTAGGCGCTGGTTCAATCACTGCGTTTCCTGTCGTAGAGACTCAGGCCGGAGACATTTCCGCGTATATTCCTACCAACGTGATCTCCATCACCGATGGGCAGATCTTTTTGGAAAGCGACTTGTTCTTTTCTGGCGTTCGCCCTGCTATCAACGCGGGACTATCGGTGTCGCGAGTCGGCGGTTCAGCGCAGGTTCCTGCCATGCGTAAAGTCGCTGGTAGCTTGCGCTTAGAGTTGGCCCAGTATCGCGAATTGGCGGCGTTTTCCCAGTTTGGTTCCGATCTTGACCAAGCGACCCAGCGGACACTGCGCCGCGGTGAGCGTCTGGTCGAGATTTTGAAACAAGGCCAGTATGTTCCAATGCAGGTTGGCCTCGAAGTCGCATCGATCTTTGCGGTCACCAAGGGCTATGTGGACAAGCGAAATATCTCTGAAGTTTTGGATTGGGAAAAGGGCTTGCATGAGCACTTGACGGCGCGCTACCCGCAGATCCTGCAAAAGATTGAAGCGCGCTGCAAACTGGAAGATGTTCAGGCCGATTTGGTCAAGGCGATCGAAGAGTTCGACAAGGGATTTAAGTAATGCCAAGTCTGAAGGATATCCGGCGCCGGATCGGTAGCGTGAAGAACACGCAAAAGATTACGCGCGCCATGAAGCTGGTCGCGGCAGCGAAGTTTGCACGCGCAAGCGCCTCTGTCGTAGCGTCTAGGCCCTATGGTGAGGCCTTTGATGCTATGGTGGGCCATCTGGTAGCGGCCGCGGGTGAGGACGTGAGCTCGCCGCTTTTGGTTGAAAACCCAGAAGCACGCGCATTGGTGGTCGTGTTATCGACTGACCGGGGATTCTGCGGAGGTTTAAATACAAACCTGTTTAAGCAGACCGTTCAGTTCATCAACAAGAAGAAGGCTGCTGGGGTCACAGTGGAGGTGCTGCCGTGGGGTCGCCGGGCGCGGCAGTTCGGCGCCAAAAATGGCTTCACCTTGCAAGGCGGCCGCGAGAAGGTGCTGGAAAAGCCGAACTACGAGCAGGCAAAAGAGCTGGCTGGTGAGTTGGTGAAGCACTTCGCAGGAAGTGGTTATGACCGGGTCTACCTTGGCTTCGTTGAATTCAAATCAGCCATGTCGCAGGCGCCTAAATTTATCCAGGTCCTACCCGTGGGCAATCTTAAGCAGGCAACCGCCGGCGCTGAGCTAGCAGATGCGAATATCCTGGTTGAGCCTGGAATCAAGCAAATTCTAGATGGTGTGCTTAAACGCGAAGTTGCGAGCTTAGTGTTCCGCTCAATGTTGGAAGGGGCGGCCTCAGAACATGGCGCGCGGATGACGGCGATGGATTCAGCGACGAACAACGCCAATGAAGTGCTGCGGCGCATGAAGATCCAGTACAACCGTGCGCGGCAGGCCGCGATTACTAAAGAACTTATCGAAATCACCAGCGGCGCCCAGGCCATTTGAGCGAAGAAGGAGAAGGCATGCCATCAGCAGCAACAGAAGGAAAGATCGTACAGGTTACCGGACCAGTGGTGGACGTTGAGTTCCCCGAGGGTCATCTGCCAGCTATATACAATGCACTGAAGGCGACAAATCCAGCGATCAGTGGCGAGAAGTATAACCTGGTTCTTGAGGTCGCTCAGCATTTGGGTGAAGGCGTTGTGCGCACCATATCGATGGACAGCACCGACGGCCTCAGCCGAGGCTCACTGGTGAAAGACACAGGCGATCAGATCATGATGCCGGTCGGCCGCGAGGTCCTTGGTCGCATCCTCAATGTCACTGGAGACCCAGTTGACGATGCCGGTCCGATTGGCGCCAAAAAGCACTACCCGATCCACAGAAGTGCCCCGAAGTTTGAAGACCTGAAGACGCAGCCCGAGATTCTAGAAACCGGAATCAAGGTCATCGATCTCATGGGCCCTTACTTGAAGGGCGGTAAGATCGGTCTGTTTGGCGGCGCCGGCGTCGGCAAGACCGTGTGCATTATGGAACTGATTAACAATATCGCCACGCAGCACGGTGGATTCTCGGTGTTCGGCGGTGTCGGTGAGCGTACCCGTGAAGGGAACGACCTTTATTTTGAAATGAAGGAATCCGGAGTTATCAATAAGACGGCGCTCGTTTACGGCCAGATGAACGAGCCGCCAGGTGCTCGCGCCCGGGTCGCGTTGTCGGCTCTGTCGGTGGCGGAGTACTTCCGCGACGAAGAAAACCAAGATGTCTTGTTGTTTATCGACAACATATTTAGGTTTACTCAGGCGGGCTCAGAGGTTTCCGCTCTGCTTGGTCGTATTCCCTCTGCTGTCGGTTATCAGCCAACGCTCGCTAGCGAGATGGGTGAGCTACAAGAGCGCATTACGACAACCAAGAACGGATCCATTACCTCGGTTCAAGCGATTTACGTGCCGGCCGATGACTATACTGACCCGGCTCCTGCAACGACCTTTGCCCACTTGGATGCATCGACCGTGCTTGAGCGCAAGATTTCCGAGCTCGGCATTTACCCTGCGGTGGATCCATTGGCCAGCTCTTCGCGCGCACTTGACCCGGAGATCGTTGGTGCCGAGCAGTACAAAGTGGCTCGGGATGTGCAAAAAGTCCTGCAACGCTACAAAGACTTGCAGGATATTATCGCTATCTTGGGCATGGATGAACTGTCGGATGAAGACCGGCTCACCGTGGCGCGTGCTCGTAAGCTCGAACGTTTCTTCAGCCAGCCGTTTTTTGTGGCTGAGCAGTTTACAGGAATGAAGGGCAAATACGTCAAGCGCGAGGACACGGTGCGTAGCTTCAAGGAAATTGTCGAAGGCAAGCACGATGCTCTGCCCGAGCAGGCTTTCTTGTACGTTGGTACCATTGAAGAAGCGGTCGAAAAAGCAAAGACCCTCTGATAGGCGGTAGTTATGGCCGAGTTGCAAGTTCAAGTATTAACGCCCGCCAAGGTTGTCGTAAAGACCTCTGCTCAGCTCGTGGAGTTGCCCGGAGCGCTCGGATATATGGGAATCTTGCCGGGGCACACCCGGATGATTTCCGAGCTGGCTGCTGGAACGATGACGCTTGGGTCGGGTCAGGAACAGCAAACCTATTTTATCTCTGGCGGCTACGTCGATGTGAACCAGGACCACGTGACCGTGCTTGCCGACGTCGTGGAAAGGCCATTGGACATCGATGTGAAGCGGGCTGAGGAAGCGAAGGCGCGTGCGCTGAGTCGATTTGTCGATAGCTCCGGCGTCGATATCGCACGAGCTCAGGCGGCATTGCTCCGAGCGGAGCGTCGCTTGGCTTTGGCGACGACACGGCTAGGCGCGTGACGCTAGGGCTATCCCTTTATTGGGACGGCTATGGTCTTGCGGCCGCTGCGTCAGGTGTTTATGTCCATGCCCGTAATATAGCCACGGAATTGAATCTTTTGGGTGCTCCCCCAACGGTCATAGGACCCAGGGGGAGCAGCGCCTTATTTAGTGATCTTGTGGTGAGTGAACTGCTTGGTCCGGCGAGCCTGACATCATTAGCCCAACTCAAACCGGTCTGGCCCCAGTTAGTTGGACAGCGAGTCCGTCGGATGTCGAAGGGGCATCCTTACGTACTGCACGGACTAAGTAATTTTAACCTGCCGACTATTGGGAAAGATCGATTTAGGCGCCATGTCTTAACGGTTCATGACCTTATTCCCTTTTTGGCGTCAGATGGTGTGTCTAGAGCGTTGCGATTGCAACTAGCTTGGCTGATGCCAAGAGCGCTCAGGCGGGCTGATTTAGTTGTCTGTGTGTCGCAGTGGACCAGGCGCACGTTGCTTGAAAGGTATCCCTTTGTTGCCGACCGGTGCCATGTAATCCCAAATGGGCTTCCTAACGTAGTCGCTTCTAAGGGCGTTCAGAGTTCGGCTCAGGCTGGTACCATTGAGGCACTATATGTCGCACGATTTGAGCCCTACAAACAGCATGCCTTGCTACTAGATGTCGTTCGTTCAAGCTCGTTGCCGCTGCGCTTAACCCTAGTGACCGACGTGACTGGCATCGGGGCATGCCAAAAGTTAGCGCCCGACCTGGTCCAGTCAGGTCGGCTACAGTTTCGGTCGAAGTTGACCCAGGCGCAAATCGCAGAGGTTCACGCATCTAGCGATATTTACTTGAGCCCTTCCCTCTACGAAGGTTTTTGTTTGCCGGCGGCATCATCGCTAGTCGCGGGCAAGCCGGTGGTTTATCTGGCTGGCAGCGGTATCGATGAAGTTGTTGGAGCCTCGGTTGGCATACCAGTACCAACTGGCTCTGACCTAGCGGCCTGGGACGAAGCCATCGTTAAGGGCTTGGCCTTGGCCCAGGAACCTGATTACCAGGTCCGACTGACGCAACATCTAGCTTCTATGGTAACCTGGAATGATGCGGCTAAGCGCCTGCTTTCGCTGTATCATTGTCTAGTTTAAGGCAGCACCAAGTGGGTGCCGTTAGGAGCTGTCCGTGCAAGAAGCAGCCATTATGGTCACTGGTGGATCTGGATGCTTAGGCCAGGCTGTTGTCCGCCAACTGGCGTTACGCGGTAGGACGATAGTCTCTGTTTACCACCACAAATTGCCGGAATCTTTTGAGCGCGTCTATCCCGTTTGTGTCGACCTTAGCTCTGCGGAGCTCATGGCTGCGCCTCTGCGCGGTGTGGAAACAGTGGTGCATCTGGCTTGGGCAGGAGGACTGGCTGGTCCATCGCAACCCTTTGCTCACGGCGGCCATTCTCGCCAGCCAGAGACGGCCAATTTACGTATGTTGAGACATCTTCTGACGGCGATGGAGCGTGCCGGTACGAAGCGGCTTATTTTTCTCAGCGCCGCGGGCGCCTCGCGCACCGCTGCAGCGCCGTTTCTTCGAGAAAAATACGCTGCCGAAGCGATGCTCTTAAATGCCAAAATCCCTGAGAAATGCATCCTTCGATCGGCGTTGATTTGGGGTGGCAACGGCGTCAATGACCGTCTTGTACAAAGCATGTTGCGGTTGCTTAGATTTCCGGTTTACCCGCTACCAAGCGCCGACATGGCTCTTGCCCCCGTGCACCTTGCCGACATCGCCGAGGTCGTGGTCAACGCCTGTTTCCAGGCTCAAGCTAGTGAGGCCGCCGTTCAGGAGGTCCACGGCGGTCAGTCCTATGCGATGGGGCAGTTGTTTAAAATGGTGTCAGAGCGGTACATCGGTCGGCCCAGGCTGGCCTTGGGGGGCATCCTCGGTGAATCGCTGCTGCCACTTTTGGAGCGTGACAGGCGCGGCGCAACGGCAACGACCAAGATGCAGCATCTTTTGGCTATTGGCGTTACCAAGGCAGGGGCTGAGGTGAGTCCATCGCTTGGCGGCGCAGCCGGCAAGCGCTTGGCGAGCTTCCAAGAGAGGCTTGCTGAGAGGCCCGCTGAGAGGTGAGTCGCCCGGTCTAGTCAGTCCGACGCAAAATAAAAAAGAGCCGCAACGCTGCGGCTCTTTTCTTTCCCCCTCGGGTAGCGGATTTACTCGAGGGGCAGATCCTTCATGCCGCTGCGCAGAAAGGCCGGTACATCCAAGTCGTCCTCAGCGGCTGTCTTGCGCGGCGAGCGCATACGTTCGGCAAGCTCTAGCGCTTCGTCGATCTTCCGATCGATATCGGTGGCGACAAAGCCACCATGAGCGTCGAAAATGCTGCCAAATGGTGAGTCCTTTACGGCACCTGGGCGCAGGTCAGCAGCCGCTAGAATCGGCCCAGCGGCACCTAGGTCGCTGCCTGCTATAGACCCTTCGCCGTGGCTTTCAAGCGGGGCAATAATCTGGGCTGACTGAACTGACTGGGCAAATTCAGCCTCGATCAGCGGCTCACGCCGCAAGTGCTGATCTAGACCTGGATGAGCACCCGAGGCTTCCTGAAGATGACTGGGTTCACCGGCCAGAAAGGACAGGTCCTCGTCGCCGGCAGCTTCTTGGCCGGCAGTTTCATTTTCGAAATCCAAAGTCCACCGCGTAAGCTCCTGAGTCTCGTCAAACGAGGCGCCACTCAGCGGTTGAACTTCAAACGGCGCTTGCGCTGCCTGGGGGAGTTCAATTGCGTGTTCAGAGCTTGACTGAGGATGCTGGAGAAGCGCGCCGGTGTTTGGACGCTGCTCCGGGACCGCTGGCGCCGCAGTTGGTGTGACTTCGAGTCGACTTGTGTCATTCACCGACTTGGTTGCAACAGTACTTACGGGTGTAGTCAAGCGGGATGCAAAAGGGGAGGGTAGCGACGGCGCTGGCCGACTCATTTTGGCGTTGTTAACCGCGTCGAGTTCGTCTTTGTCGACAGGGAATCCCGTCGCTATGACTGTGACTCGCATTTCGTCGCCAAGGGTGTTGTCGATCACGGCGCCAAAGATGATATTGGCATCTTCATGAGCCGCCTCTTGTACGATCGAGCAGGCTTCGCTGACTTCCATGAGGCCGACGTCAGACCCAGCAGTGATATTGATTAGGATGCCGGTCGCACCTTCGATATCTATGTCTTCAAGCAGCGGCGAGCAAATCGCCATGCGCGCTGCCTTCGTCGCGCGGCCCTCACCGCGAGCCGAGCCAATTCCCATCAGCGCCTGGCCCATGCAGGACATGATGGTCTTAACATCGGCAAAATCAACGTTGACCTCGCCTGGTACATTGATGATGTCGCTAATACCGCGGACTGCATTCACCAAGACTTCATCAGCCATTTTGAAGGCATCGATCATGCTGAGCGATGGCGACGCCACTTGGAGCAGACGTTGATTTGGAATGGTGATCAGCGTGTCGACACATTCTCGCAAGCGTGCAATGCCAAGGTCAGCATGCTTACGGCGGCGCTTGCCTTCAAAGGCGAATGGCTTGGTCACGACGGCTACGGTCAGTGCACCAAGTTCGCGGGCAATCTGTGCAACCACCGCCGCACCACCTGTACCGGTGCCTCCGCCCATTCCAGCGGTGATAAAGACCATATCCGCGCCGGATAGGATTTGCTGGATTTCGTGGCGATCCTCGAGAGCTGCATCGCGACCAATGTCGGGGTCAGCGCCCGCCCCCAACCCCCGCGTCAAGGCTTTGCCTACTTGCAACTTGCTGGTTGCGAGGGAAAATCGCAGAGCTTGAACATCGGTATTTACCGTGATGAAGTCGACGCCATCGAGGCTGCTACGGATCATGGTGTTTACGGCGTTACCGCCGCCCCCGCCAACGCCGATCACCTTTATGCGTGCGGCTGGTCCGGGTGTTGGGACGTTGTCATTTTCAAAAGACATGAACGCATCTCCCTCACGGCAAGGTCTGTGTAGTCCACAAGAACTCGGATAAATCGACGGTAACGATGATGGCAGTATGCATGATTATAGGAATAACCAAGGAAACCTGTCAAATTTCTGACACGGTTTGTCCGGCTTAGCGCAACGCGCCCCTTAGCTTAGCTCGCGGATCCAATTGAAGAACTGCCCGATGTAGCGGTTCGTCCATGAGACTTTTCGGGTTCTTTCGAGATCTCCAAGACGGCCGATCTCGAGGTTTAACAAGCCGATGACGGTGGCGAATTTGGTCGGATGGGGAGAGCGCGCCAAAGCCGCCTCAGCGCTGACACTTCCGTCCTCGTCGCTTAACATCGGTCGGGCCCGAGCAACCGGGATGTGGAGTCTTGACTGGAAGTATTCGGTGATGCCGATGACGTCAGCGCCACCTCCAGTTAGGAGCAGACCAGCTCCTAAGGCACCCCGATGCGGATAGAGCTCTCGCGCCAATAGCGCGCTAAGTTCCTGAAGCCTGGGTAGTAGCACGGGATTGGTATCAGCTTCGCCAACTAGTTTCTCGGTGCCTCGGATGTCCGCAACGGTCATTTGATCCCCAGGCCGAGGCTTCACGCCAAACCGGAGCTTCACCGTTTCGGCGACCTCGTGACTAAGACTGAGGCCGATGGCCAGGTCATTTGTCATGAGCTTACCGGCGACATTCACCGTGAAGGCGAAGACGGGCCTCCCGCCTTTAAAGACAAGTCCGTCAGTTGTACCGCCACCGATATCTGCCATGGCGACGCCCAGCTGTTTGAATGCGTCGGGCACCGTCACCGAGGCGGAGGCGAATGGCTCTGAATAAAGTCGCACGACTTGGAGACCAGAGTCATTGCAGACGTCGACGATGTCCTTCATGTAATACTTGTCGGCGTCGATTAAAAAGAACTCGCCGGTCAAGCTCTTGCCGCGAAAGCCGCGGGGATCATCGATGGTTTCGCGGGCATCAACGCGGTAGCCAATGGGCACCGTATGCAGTAACTCCCGGCCATCGCTCGGCTGATCCGCCTCGACTTGCTCCATGAGGGCAAGCAGGTCTTGCGACGTCACCGCAGGACCCTCTAGAAGGCGCGTTGCGCTGACGACGCGACTGCCTAAGTGGCTACCCGCAACCCCGACGACGACCCGACTGATGTCGGTGCCAAACTCCTTCTCGGCGAGTTCCAGCAAGGTACGCAGTGCTGCCTTTGCTTGCTCGATATTTGCTAGCATACCGCGGCGCATGCCGTCGGCAGGCACGCTGACGGTTGCGACACTGTAGCCCTCTTGGCCTGGAACCTCCCGCAGCGTCGCCAAGCAAAACTTGGTGGTACCTAGATCCAAGCTAAATAAGTGCTTTAAATGTTTCGCCTTGGGAAGCATGGCGGATCCATCGTGGAAAGAACATGTTAGTCGGAGCTGCTCTATTAATCGTCACATTTTCTTCAGCTTTATGAAAGCCTTCCCTTGATAATCTAGCTCGATTCGTAAAGCTTGCTCCTTTCTTTTCGCCAACTTGTCCAGGATCCCTTGGAGTTTATCTAACTTGGGTGCAAAGGGTGCCCGCCCTAGCGCCACCTCGGTGCCCTGAGGCGGCAGCTGCGCGAAAAAGCCGCGGTATCTGCGTACCTCGAGCTTGGCAAAGGAAAAGCCCTTAGCGTGACCCTCGGCCAAGAGCTCAACGGCCTCCTTGGTCAGGGCTCTTTCTTCTGAGTTTAGGATCATGGTGAGGTCCCCGGCCGTGCTGAAGCGTCGGCCATGCTCAAAGACCCCTGTTAAAATTGGGCCAGGACAGGTGTTTGACTGGCCGTCAGGAACTTGGCCGTAAACTTCCCCTGTGGTCGAAATATAGCGCCAGAGGTCCGCCTCTATGCACAAGGCGGCATGGCGCGGCGTCACGCTGATAGCGATCATCCTACCTGAGACCTTGACCAAGCGAACATCGGCGTAGGCATCTAGCTTTTGGATGGCAAGGCCGGCTTTAGTCAGTTCTGCGAGTGACGCACCGCCAATGAGTGATCTGGCGGTGGCGATGATCTGAGTTTGCGCTGATTCACTAAGCGGAAGGTCGTCTCTGAGCTTCAAGGAGAATTGCCAGTCGGCTCGTGCGAGAACAGGGGGGGCGACGTCCTGCTTTCTTCTGGAGCCTAGGCCTTGGTAGATGAGGGCAGATAAAATCAGGGCTGCGGCGCCTAGTACAAGCCCTTTGAACACGGGCCTAGTCCAAACCGGCCGTTTGGCCCGCAGTCTTTGCCGCTTCAGTACCGATTCAGGGCGCCCCTTGCCGCGACGGTGTTTCATGCAACGCATCCTTAAGCTGATAGGCGACGTGTCCGACGTCACCAGCACCAACGGTCAGGACGACCGCCGGACTACTTAAATAGCGTAGCACTGACGCCGCGGCGTCCGTTAACTCCTCGCAAGGAAAAGTCTTAATTGGGAACCTTCGAGCTAAATCCTGTGCCAAGCGACTAGGCGAAAAATCTTCGGAAGTCGTTTCGCCGGCGCTGTAAACCGGAACAATGTAGACATAGTCGGCGGCGTGCAATGCGTTGAGCATTGCATCGTACATGGTTTCAAGCCGGCTGTAGCGATGAGGTTGGTACACAACATGCAGCGTCGCGTCGGGCCATGTTTCCTTGAGAGTCCTAACACAGGCCGCCACCTTGCCTGGATTATGCGCGTAGTCATCGAAAATTCTTATGCCATGTTGGTGATAGACCGGAGCCATACGGCGGGCGACCCCAGCGAAGTCGCCGAGGCTTTCCGCAGCTCGGCGCACATCGAGACCAAGAGCCCGAACGACTGCAAGGGTGCAAAGTGCGTTTTGAACATTGTGCCTACCAACCGCTGGTAGCAAGCATTCGATGCGGTCGCTCTCGACGACCGCAGAAAACCTGGTGCGGCCCTGCTCAGAACAAATGTCGAAGGCTCGAACTTCGCTGCCGAGGACCGTGCCAAAGGTCAGTCGTGGACCTTTGTAAGCGCTGCCAATGTGGCGGCTTAGCGGGTGGTCCCAGCCGATCACTGCGCGGCCATCAGGGTGAATATGCGTTAGATAAGTAGCAAATGCCGCCTCGAGGCGCTCCGCCGTTTTAAAATAATCCAAGTGGTCCAATTCGACATTGGTGAGGACGCCGATGAACGGCCGATACTTTAAAAAAGAGCCGTCCGATTCGTCTGCTTCGGCGACAAATAGTGGCCCCTGCCCAATGCGGGCCGGGCTCTGGTAGCGCAACATGTCGCCGCCGATCGCTGCCCACGGTGACATGCCAAGATCGTCCAAAACATGCGTGATCATAGCTGAAGTGGTCGATTTTCCATGCGTGCCGGCGACCGTAATCGCCGTCTTGTTCGCCAGTAGCTGGGCGAGAAAATCGCTGCGATGCAGCAGCGGCAGGCCGCGGCGTTGCGCCTCGAGAAACTCGATGTTTTCGCTGCCGATGGCAGAGGAGTAGACGACGCTGTCGGCATTTTGAATAGCATCGGCCGTGTGCGTGGTGAAAATATCCGCCCCCAATTCGCCCAGCCGGTGCAGCATACTCGAGGCCTTTAGGTCGCTGCCTTGGACGTGGTAGTCCAAGTGAAGAGCGAGTTCGGCCAGGCCAGACATGCCGCTACCGCCGATGCCAATAAAATGAACGGTACCCTTAGGCGCCTTCTCCCGCATGCGTATATTGCACCTCCGCAGCCGTGGCCGACTCCTTTGCCAGCCTGGCCAAGATAGCGGAAATGACCAGAAATACTAGCAGTGAACTGTTGCCGCTGGAGACTAGAGGCAAGGTCATGCCCTTGGTGGGGAGAAGGCCCATGCAGACCCCCATATTTATGCATGCTTGTACGGCTAAAGTTGAGGTCAAGCCAAAGGCAAGAAAGCGCCGATAGGCAGTTGGTTGGCTGACACTTACTTGAAATCCTATCAGGGTTAAGTAAACGAAACATGAACAGACGACTAAAACCCCCATCAAGCCAAGTTCTTCCCCGATGACTGCGAGGATGAAATCAGTGTGCGCCTCAGGTAAAAAGAATAGTTTTTGCTTTGATTCGCCTAAGCCGACGCCAAGTAGCCCGCCATTTTGAAAGGCGACGAAGCTTTGGATGATCTGAAACCCGCTGCCCTTCACCTGTGACCAGGGATCGAGAAAGCCCAGGATCCGCTTTATCCGGTAAGGCTCAAATATAACTGCAAAAGTGACGGCCGAGGCGGCGAGGCCAAGTCCAGCCAGGACAAACCTTCGACTAAGTCCAGCGGCGAACATCATAAAAAATGTGATTGCAAACAGCAGCACGGGTGTACCCAGGTCCTTTTGCATCAATAAAAGACCAGCAAAGACTCCAAACACTAACAAGTTTGGTAGAACCCCCTTGCTTAGGCTGTTCATGTCACTTTTGTTGCGGCTGAGGTTTCGTGCCAAAAACAGGACCATCGCCAATTTGGTCAGTTCCGATGGTTGGCCCCCGATAAAAGGAAGGTTGAGCCAACGCGAAGCCCCGCCGATCTTAACGTACATTCCAGGGACGAATATCAATGACAGGAGAAAGAGAGTTACAGCCATGATTGGTATCGTCATGTGTTCGATCCATTTCATCGGTAGTCGCTGTAAGGCGAAGAAGGCGGCGAAGCCAACGACGGCAGCAATCAGCTGCTTTCGTAAGAAAATATATTCATCGCCGAACTGCTGGGCGCCCTTTAGCGACGATGCCGCATAGATGGCAATGAGTCCGATCACCGTGAGCAGCAGTACCACAAGGGTAATAGCGGCCTGCGCGTTGGGTCGACGTAGTGTCGGAGCAGACTTAGCTTTCGACATCGCAGTCGTACCTCGCAGCAAGAATTATCGGTCCAAAAGTGGCAGGATGGCCTGACGAAAAAAGTCACCACGTTGTTCGTAGTTGCGAAACTCGTCGAAACTGGCGCAGCCTGGTGAGAAGAGCACGCCACACTGGTACCTTGCTATTATGCCACCTAATTGCGCCATAGCGGCTTTTAGAGTGGAAAACTCCTGGATTGGAAAGGCTCCTGAAAGATCTTTGGCGATATCACCACCGCTCGTGCCAAAGGTGATCAAAACAGCAATCTTACTTCGTTCAGTGAGAATCGGACCATATGGTTCATCCTTACCTTTGCCCCCCATGAGTAGAATCGTCGCGGCGCCTTGGCTCTTTAGCGCGACCAAGGTCGACTCAACATTAGTCGATTTGCTGTCGTTGACGACGGGTTGGGCTCGAATGTAACCGATGCGTTCACAACGGTGAGGGAGGCCATGAAAATCAGCCAGATAGGGCGTCAATTCAGCCGCTGGGCGGCCCAGTAAATGAGCTACCGCTGACACAGCGAAACCGGCATTGAGGCGGTTCTGCGGTTCTTCCATGGACGGCGGAGCGAGGCTCTTCAGATAATCGACGGAAGTCAGTGGCGGGTGCAGCGAACTCCTTAGGCTAAAGCCGAACGACTTGGCCTGAAGGTAGATCGCCTCTGGTATAATCGCCAGGGCTTGGTTGGGAAGGGTGGAAAAGAGTCGCCATTTGGCAGCAAAATAAGCGGCTAAAGAGCCATGTCTGGCGATGTGATCATGTGAGAAGCTGGTAAAAATCGCTGCCTCAGCCTGGACCTGAGCGGACGCCTCCAGCTGGTAGGACGATAGCTCCAGAACCAAGAAGTCTTTCATTCGTCCTTCGGCCAGCATTAAGGTCGGCGGGTCACCGAAGTTTCCCCCGACACAGACTTCGTGGCCGAGGCGCGAAAGCAGATGGCCAATCATGGCACACGTCGTACTTTTGCCGTTGGTTC
The DNA here is from genome assembly GCA_903928445.1 of uncultured Pseudomonadota bacterium. Classification (GTDB taxonomy): domain Bacteria; phylum Bdellovibrionota_B; class Oligoflexia; order Oligoflexales; family CAIYRB01; genus CAIYRB01. The sequence continues at coordinate 67,432 of CAIYRB010000133.1, forward strand.
CGGTAACAGCGATCACTCGAGCCCGACTGTTGCGTAGGGCTAAGTCAATTTCAGAAAGCACCTCTAGGCCGCGAGCATGTGCCGCCAGTAAAACCGGGTGTTGGCTGGGAACGCCAGGAGATAGGATGACCTGGGAGATGCCGTCCAAATGACTTAGGTGATGCCCACCATCGCGTAATTCAACGCCTAAGTCGAGAAAGCGCCGGGCGTCCTCGGGACTCAGTTTGGCGCGCTCGCTAAGTCGGACCTTTTGCCCAATTCCGGTCAAATAGGATGCTGCTCCGTAGCCGGACACTCCACCACCGATGATTAGCGAATTCATGGACTCCTTGCCGCCGCAGTTGTTAAAGCTTCGACTAATTTAGCTAATTTCACGCCGTTAGAGCCCTTTATATACAGGACGTCGCAGTAATCTTCAAAGGCCACATGATCGGCTAAAAGGTCGAAAACGCTTGAATAGGATCGAAGTCGCTCCGGCGGATAATGACCGGCGCGTGCGCCTTCGGCAAAAACCTTGGCCTCTTCACCGACGGTGGCAAGAAGCGTCGGCTGCATTGGGGCGATCAATTCCAACCCGAGGCGGCGATGCTGTGCATGAGTATCGTTACCGAGCTCTAACATATCGCCAAGAACCAATCCAATGCGTTGGCCTTGATAGCTGCGAGCGACGGTTGCAAGTCCGGCGGCTAGACTTTCGGGGTTAGCGTTGTAGGTGTCGTCGATGATTGTCAGGCGGGACATGTGGTGAATTTGGTAGCGTCCCTTTGCGCCGCTAAACCCGGTAAGACCAGCCGAGATGCATTCAGCCTTAGCCCCTGCGGCAACAGCCATGGCGGCGGCGGCCGCCGCATTGACCGCAAACATCGCATGCGCCACTCCCATCTCAAAAGAGGTCCGCGTCCCAAGCACGTTTAGCGTCACCTGCATTCCACTTGCGTTAGCAAGCCATTGACAGCTTTCGACTTGCACGTCAGCTCCCGGCTCGCTGCCAAATGAAATGGTTTTCTTTCCCGTTGCCTTGGCCCCTGCCATAATTCGTGGGTCATCGAAGTTGGCGATCTGAATAGATTCGGACCCACTATCGCGAAAAATTTCTAGTTTAGTCGCAAGCAGCTTTTCTACTGATCCAAAGACCCCCACATGGGCCGTGCCAACATTGAGCAGGCAAGTCACGTCGGGGGTTGCTAGCTTGCATAGGAAGGCAATATTGCCCGTTTTCCTCGCACCAAACTCCAGCACGGCAAAGCGTTGATCGCTTCGCAGCAACTGCAGCGTCTTAGGAACCCCAATTTCGTTGTTGAAGTTTGCCTCGGTGGCAAGAGTCGGGCCGCTTTGCCGCAGTATCCTCGCCAACATTTCTTTGGTCGTGGTTTTGCCAGCGGAGCCGGTTAGAGCAATGAGTTTCAGCTGCGGCATCTGGCGTCTCCAGCCGGAGGCGGCCTTTTGCAGAGCTTCAAGGGGGTCTGTGACTGCGAGGCCTAACTTTCGCTCTGCGGCTGAAAATTCACGGCCTCGGGCCTCGGCGTAAAAGAAACCTGCGGCGCCTTGGGCTAGAGCCTGCGAAACGTAGCGGTGACCGTCAAATGACTCGCCACTGAGCGGCACAAACCAATCTCCAGTCTTGATCGAGCGTGAGTCGGTGGAAAGGCGGGCGAGTGCCGGCGCGGGTAGCTCCGGCGGCACGAAAGACTCTAGTTGCAACCACCGCTTATAGTCGTCCCAGGTTACTGCCTTTGAATCCACAGTTAGCCTCCCCAAAGTAGCTAGATACCCTAGTTGACGCTGTTAATGACTGCTAGATGTCGCTGCCAAGGTAACGCTTAGCGACCAATCGGTCATCGAAGGGCAGGAAGTGTCCATGGACGATCTGATGGGTCTCATGGCCCTTGCCGGCGATTAAAACGACATCGTCACCTCCAGCAGCTTTGATGGCTGCCGCGATGGCTTGTTCGCGGTCGATGATTTGGTTGATCGACCCAGTACGAGAAAATCCGGCGCAGATCTCGGCGATGATGTGTTGGGGGTCCTCGCTGCGCGGGTTGTCAGATGTTACGAATACATGATCGGCAAGGCGACACGCGATGTCCCCCATGAGGGGGCGCTTGCCGCGGTCACGGTCTCCACCGCAGCCAAATACCAAGATCAAGCGGCCGCGGCAAAGCGGGCGAAGGACCGCGAGGGTTTTCTCTAAGGCATCGGGAGTGTGGGCATAGTCCACGACGACCATTGGCCCGCCGGGTTTGTAGACCTGTTCAAGTCGTCCGGGCACAGGTCGAAGCTTGTCCCAATTGGTACTTGGTAACCATTCACCGCAGGCCTTTGCCGCTAGTAAATATGCTGCGGCAAAGTTTTGCAGGGCGTGGCCGGAAAAATACGGCACTTTTCCTGTCACGCTCTGGCCGCCCAGTGTCAACGTCAGGTCAGTGCCTGACGCGCTGGTCCTATGCACCCGGATAAGTAGTTCTGACGGCGTAGCGCTGTCCCCGGCGGCCTCACGGTAGGTCAAGATGTCGCCTTTGATCTGCGCGGCGGGAATAGTCTTTGGTAGATTCGCCGCAAAGACGTGCCGGGTATCTGCCTGGTTTTGCCTAGTGAACAACGTTAATTTAGCTTGCCAGTAACTGTCCAGATCGTGGTGAAAGTCGAGGTGATCGCGCGAAAAGCTGGTGAACGCAGTGCCTTCAAAGTGTAGCGGAGCAATCTTGCCTTGGCACAGGGCGTGTGAAGAGACCTCCATGGCCACATGATGTAAGCCGAGTGCTACAGCACGTGCAAGGTGCGAGAATAGAACATCAGGATCTGGGGTTGTATGCGCAAGCGGCCATTTCTCGTCACCAAAATACGCGCCTAGTGTGCCTAAAGTTAGACAATCAACTCCCGCAAGTCGAAGCAGTTCCCCAAGCATCCAAACCGTGCTGGTCTTGCCATTTGTACCAGTGACCCCAAACAACCGTAGCTTTTGCTCGGGATTGCCGTGGGCAGCCGCAGCCAGGTGCGCCCAGGCTTCGCGAGCATTGCTGACGCGAAGCCAAGGCTTGGCAAGAATATTGGCAGAGTGTGCCGCTGTTTCGAAGATGACCAATTGGGCGCCGCGCTCTATGGCCATGGGTATATGCAGGTGGCCGTCGGAATGGACTCCGCGGTACGCCAAAAATACGTCGCCCGGATGGACCAGGCGAGAGTCTGTGACTAGCTCTCCGACGCGAGGTGGATCTTTAGCCGTATAGGAGCTTTGCGCTATGAGTAGGCCTTGAGACTTTAGCACTGAGCAGGCTAGTTCTGCTGTCAGCCTAGAGCTTGCGAGCGTCCGCTTCATGTCCATGTTTGTCGTCTTTCGCTAGCGGTGGCTGCAGCGACGCAGTGCTCTTGGCGGGCTTGTCCGGGGCGACATTAAGGTATTTCAGGCTGCGCTCAGCAATCCCCGCAAACACTGGCGCAGCTGCCACGCCACCATAATAGGACAGTCCGCTGGGTTCGTCGATTAAGACATAGATCACCAGATGGGGGTCTTCAACAGGTGAAAATCCGATAAAACTGCCGATATACTTGCCCTTGGCGTAGCCTTTGACACCTGGCTCGACCTTTTGCGCCGTTCCGGTTTTACCCGCCACCGTGTAGAGGCTGGATGCAGCCTTTTTACCGGTGCCGTCTTCGTTGGACACGACCTGCTCGAGGATGCCGCGCATCGTCCGCGCCGTTGCAGGCGAAACCGCCTCGCGAATGACCTGGGTTGGCGTGCTGTTGACGACGAGGCCATCAGATGAAATGACTCGCTCGACTAAAACAGGTTTCATCAAGTGACCGCCGTTGGCTAGTGCCCCCATTGCCTGGACAAGTTCCAGGCCGGTGACGGCAAAGCCATGGCCAAAAGCCACATTGGCAAAGCGAATCGTCGCCCATTTACGAAAATCTGAAATGTATCCTACGGTCTCGCCAGGAAAGCCGATGAGCCCGTTGTGGGTGCTGAAGCCGAAATCCTTAAGGGCATGATAAGTAGCTTCTTTCCCCATTTTATTGGCGATCTTATAAGTACATATATTGCTGGACCGGATCAGCGTTTGCGCCGTCGTTAAGGCGGCAGCAGCGTGATCATCATGGATCGTATGTTTACCTATGCGCATCGCACCGTGGTCGCAATCGTGCTCTTCATTTGGAGAGGTCGACTTGATATCAATCGCGTGGGCAATGACAAAGGGCTTAACGACGGATCCCGGCTCAAAGGTGTCTAGTAGCGCAGTGTTACGCGCCTCGGCCAAAGTCACCTTACGGCTGTTGTTTGGGTCAAAGGTCGGGTAGTTAGCGACTGCTAAGATCCGCCCCGTGTGCGGGTCAGAAACAATTGCGAAGCCCTTTTTAGCCTTGGTTTTGCGCACTCCCGCTGCCAACTCATCCTCGGCGATCTCCTGGATAACCCGGTCTATGGTCAAATAAACACTATTTCCGGTGCGCTCTGGCGCCGCGCCGGCCGATTCGCTGACAATAAATTGACCGCGCGCATCCTTGCTTGCCATGACCTTGAAAGCCTTGCCTTTGAGGTCCTTATCGAACTGCCTTTCAAGACCAGACAGTCCACTGTTGTCGAGGCCGATAAAGCCAAGGACCTGCGCCGCAGCGTTGCCGGCAGGGTAGTACCTAGCCGGTTCGCTGATTTGGACTAATCCGGCCAGCTCCAGGTTCATCACTTCGTCGGCGACTCGCGGATCGAGTTGCCTTGCTAGCCAAGCGAAGTAGCTTCTTTTTGCTGCCAAACGCCGGACCTTTTGCGGCGCTAATTTTAGGATACGGGCTAGATGCGTTAGCTCGCTAGGCGAAGGGCGAAATAGTCGGGGATTAATCGCTAGTGAAGGGCGTTTGACACTGATGGCTAGGGCTTCACCGCGATGGTCGTAAATAGCGCCGCGGTAGGGTGCAAGGTCGACCTCCTGCTGATATTGGTTATCGGCGATATGGTGCAGAGCATTGCTTTGTGCCGGGAATAAGTGGAGTAGCGTGGCCCTAGTGGCGATGATGCCAAACAAGCCGAGCAAGGCCCAGCGCACCACCTTGGCCCGATCGTTGCGGAAATCGCCAGGTTGGGTGCGGGGTGCGCGCATCCACAGTTTAGACTTGAGTTGTCGCGACATCGTATTAGGGCCAATCACTTGAGCGCGTAAGTCCCTTCGCCAACACCTTGGGTGGTGGCGTCAGTCATCAGCGTTAGATGCTTTTGCGTCGTCATCTTCGCCAACTGCATCTTAAGTGTACTGCGTTCTTCTAGGAGTTTCGCCTCCTGGGACTTTAGTTGCCCGATTCGATACCCAATGAGCGTCGTTTGCGACCGGATATGAATTCGACTTAGGGCTAGAGCAAGAAGCGTTGAAGCGGCAAAGGCAGCAAGGGTCATGCTTGACCAGACCGGCTTACGAAGTTGCAACATAGTTCAAATTCCTCGGTTGAGGTGGGCTAGATCTTTTCTATCGTACGTAGCTTCGCACTGCGGGCTCTAGGGTTAGCCCGGATTTGGGCCTCGCTAGGTAGCATAGGGAAGGGTTTAATGATTTGGCCGCGTACGTGCATGAGTTGCACGACGTCGATTTCACGTAGAGGAATGTCGCGAGGAATATCCGCCCTTTCGCGACGCCCGGTTAGCGCCAAGAAGCCATGCTTAACTAGCCGGTCTTCAAGAGAATGAAAGCTAATAATGGCGAATCGTCCGTGCGGCTTTAGCACAGCAAAGCCGCTATCCAGCATCGATTGCAACTCGCCAAGCTCGTCATTTACAGCAATCCTAAGGGCCTGGAAGGTCCGGGTGGCAGGATGCTTGCGGCTTGCCGTTGGGTAAGCGGCGGCGGCTTTTACCAGAGCTGCTAGCTGCGCCGTGGTTGTAATCGGTGTTTCATCTCGGGTATGGACGATGCGTTTGGCTATTTGGCGTGCTTTTGGCTCTTCGCCATAATCGCGCAGCAGTTGCGTTAGTGCATCAAGCTCAATGTCAGCAAGGAGCTCAGCAGCCGTCCGACCCCCCTCTTGGTCCATACGCATGTCCAGTGGCGCATCATTTTGAAAAGAAAAGCCGCGCTCGACTTCGTCCAAATGCATACTGGAGACACCAATATCGGCGCAAACACCGGCGATTTTACCCGTCAGCCCAGCGGCATCCACGACTTGCCCTAATGACGAGAAGGGCCCCTTGATCAAACGCAAGCACCCGGTGGCCAAGGGACCCGCAAGGCGCTCACGGGCTAAGCCTAATGCCCGCTCATCGCGGTCAAAGCCGAGGATCAGTCCTTTGGGGCCAACCGCTTGAAGCATCTTTTCGGTATGCCCAGCACCACCAACGGTGCAGTCGATCGCAATATCTCCCGCCTTCAGCGCTAGTGCGTTGACGAGTTCATCAAGAAGTACGGTCTGATGGGGTGTCAAATCTGAATCCCGAGTTCTGCAAGAGATGCGTAAATAGCACCGACCTGGTCGGTGAGCTGCGGGAACGATGCCTGCCATCTCTCCGTCGCCCAAAGTTCGAACTTCTCCAGCTGGCCAATGATCGTGCAGTCGCGGACCAACCTGGCGTCCCTTCGCAAGTCCAGTGGTATCAAGATGCGTCCCGCCTTGTCGATCGGACATTCCTGGGCGCACCCGATGAAGATTCGTTTGAACGCCATAACCTTCGGATCCAACTGGTTCAACTTGGCGATCAGGGCCAGCTTTTCGGCCCATTCGGCAAGTGGGTAAGCGGCCAGGCACTGGTCAGAGATAGTGACCATTACGGCGACCTCCTGGTTATCCTCGGCGCTGATTTTGCGACGAAATGGCAGAGGCACGGCTAAGCGTCCCTTCTCGTCGATGGTGTGTTCGAATTTACCCTGGAACAAGCGAAGGTCTCCGGCGGCGGACGGCACGGGTGTGCGAGAGGCTGGTATGCGTGGACATTGGCGGCGGTGGCTCCCACTTGCCCCCACTTTGCCCCACACTGCTTATAGAATACCTGGCTGTAAACAACGGCGTCAATGTTCGCCGCTGCCGCGTCACAACATGGCTGCGCGTTGACTAAGCGCGAATGTAAACAAGTATATAATTTTTAAAGCTAATGCAAAATGAGCCGCAATTTCTGGGACTGTGCGATCGTGACTAGTCTAAAGCTAGGATTAGATAGTCGCGTTGATTAAGCGCCATGGTACGACTGGTCGACGTGTCGTCTATGCGCCCAATCCATTGATGAGCAGGCATTGCGCGCATTTGGTGGGCGGAAAACATTGCCCCTTGCGGCGTTCATCAATTCGTCCTGTAATAAACTAAAGCTCTTTCTACGTGCTGCCGATGGTGGAGCCGTAGGGAGAATAGTGTCTTAATTTTTTTTGGAGGAAGGTTATGAAGATGAGTGTGAGGCGCTGGCTTGGCGCTTCGACCCTCGCCCTGTTCGCCAGCTTCGCGGTCGCCGGATGCTCCGGAGATCAAGATGCTGAGGACGGAATCGAGGCCTCGAACAACCAGGCGGCAGACAATGCCAATGGCAACGCAGTTGCGAGCGACGACAATGGTGGCGGCGAAAAGCCCGCCGGGGACGAATCTAACGCTGCGCCGACTAATGCTGCGGGCGCTGATACCGCAGCCGAAGCGGGCGCCGCAGGAGGAAATTCAACCGAAAACGATTTGCAAGAGATCATCACAGAAATGAACGGCCAACAAGGCGGTGATAAAGAAGCCGCTGCCGGCGCCGAAGGCGCCGCCCCACTCGCAGGCGAAGCTCCTGCCGCAGCTCCGGCCCCTGCCGTGGCTAGCGCTCCAGCTCCTGCCGCAGCCCCTGCTCCAGCAGCTGGTGGTAACAGTGCTACGGCCGACGCTAAGTCGGCAGCCCTTCCCTTTCAACCCGGCGGCACGCCGGCAGCTGCTGGGCTCCCCGAGCTCGGCTCGAAAATGTCGTACATCGTCGAAAAGGGCGACACCTTGGCCAAGATCTCGCAAAAGATCTATGGCGCTCCAAGCCACTGGCAGGAAATGGCAACATTAAGTGGTTTGAGCAATCCAAGCCGCATCTTCCCGGGCGACTTGGTTTACTACACCCTCGACGAAACGGCCGTCACTTTTGCCAAGGCCTACGACTCCGTTCAGCGCTCTGAAGAGCAAGTTAAGCCAGGCGATACGCTGGCTACGATCTCCCAGCGGCTGTACGGTTCCACCGAATCCTGGCGCACCCTGTGGCGTCATAACGACAAGATCGAAAACCCCGATGTTGTTCAGCCAGGATCCACCGTCTTTTATGTCGCCAAAGGCGCACTGCAAGCAGCTATAGATCATGTTAAGTCTGGATCAACCACCAACCTAGCTACCCTGAACGCAAAAGATTCCGCCACAATCAACAGCCCAGCCATCTCTGCAAAGAGCTTGTCCATGTCTCACCATAAAAGACACCACCGCGCTCACGCGTTTGATGCAAGTGTCAACCTGATCGTTAGCCAAACCAACGTCAACGCTTCTTTCAACGCTAGCAACGGGTAAATCCACAAACTAAAACGAAGTCGTAAGACTTCAGGTGCGATATTAGCATCAGCGACACCAACAAGAAGCAAGATGCCTTCCGAGTGTAGATCTGGTGTAGGCCTCGTAAGGACCAAGGACGACGTGCAAAGAAAGACGTTGCCATGATCTAGAGACCAAACGAAGCGGTAGTGCTGTTGAAAGATCGCCCCTCACTGATTGTCTAGTTGATCTCCAGGCGAAGTTGGCCAACCTAGCCTTGAGACTAAAAGACCCCAGCCGAGACTAAGCAGAACTTACAACACCATCCGCTTCCCCTTTTAACTAGCTGATTATTAGGCGAATCGATGTATAGAGCTTGTCTAAGCTCAGGGCTGCCTAGTCACTTTGAGCAAGCGCGATGTGGATCCCCGGCCCGACTAAGGCGTGGTCGATCGTCGCCCCGGCTGGCACCACGGCGCCAGGTAGGAGGACTGAATTGCTGACCTGCGCACCAGCACCAATTTGCACACCTGACTCAACAACGACATGTGGACCGAGAGTCGCATGGTTGTAGGTGGTAAGTGCAGTCGGCAAAAGTACCCCGTTGGCATCTGGCAGTGGTATGAGGCCTCGGGTTTGCCGCAACCGATCCAGCTTGATGGCGCGGCAAAGGTCCGGTTCACGTAAAAGCGCTAGGATTGCCGACCAGTAAAATTGGGGAGTACGCAAATCGTGCCAATAGCCGCCATGTACATCTGCCGCAACGGTCCAACCTAGGTCGAGGGCCTTCAGGTAACCCTTTGAGACAACGTCGAAGGTGCCGCTTTTAGGTAGCAGATCGAGTAGTTTGGGCGAAAGAATTTGAGCGCAGGCAAAATTTCCAGCCTGAGTCGCTGCCTTTGGCGCGGCCTTGCCGATGGCATGGATACGGCCTAAGTGGTGAAACACTGAACTTTCCCCTTGGATCACCGCGGGAAGCAGCATCATCGAAGCGGCTGCTTGCATCGCACGATGTCGCGCAATCAAGGACTTCAGGTCAAAGTCAGAGACGACGTCGCCGTTCAGAACGATAAGGTCGGCATCTCCTAGCCACGAGCGAAGGGGCGGATAGGCGCCTCCCGTACCGAGCAGTTCTGGTTCGTAAGAAAGAACCAAGCGTTGGCCCAGCGGGTTTTCCTGTACCAGCCGCGCTATCTGCTCAGGATGATAGTGCGAATTGATCGCAACATCGTCGACTCCGGCCGCCATGAGATTGGCCAAGGCCAGCTCGAGTGGTGTACTGCCAGCAAACGGCACCAGCGGCTTTGGATAGATGTCGGTGAGGGGGCGAAGCCGAGTCCCAAGACCTGCGGCAAGGACCATCCCCTTAATCGCGCGAGTCATGGCCAACCTGGTTCAAGTGAGCGCGCAGGCGCTGTAGAAGTGGTCCCGAGATAAATGGCCAGCGCGAATCCAAGACAGCCTGATCCTCAATGGTTGCCAGAGCGCTTGGTACATATTTTAAATAATCGCCACGTTGTTTGTCTAGGGTTAGAAAGCCGAAGCTACCAATCGCCTTTAGCTGCCTTTGCAGAAGCATAGGTCGCCACAAGGCGGTTGCTTCGGCATAAACGTCGGCGCCGTTGATCTGGCGAATGACTTCGAGTCCGTCGTCGAGCAGCTGCCGACGCAGAACACCGTTGAATGGTACATACGAGTCGAAGCATAGGGAGACAAGGTCGTAAGAGGCGGGACCCAAACGGGCGTCTTGAAAGTCTATTACAGCAAGCTTGTCGTCTTTGACCATGATGTTGCGTGAATGCAGGTCGCGATGAACGAAGTATTGCGAGTTCGCGGCCAAGGTTTCGCTGAGGATCCGCACGTCGCGGTTGAACTGGGTCTCTTCCGCCGTTGTTAGCACGACGCCTGCAACCGGCCTGGCGTACTTTTGCATGAAGAAGTTTAGTTCCCAAGTGAACCGTTCGGTATCAAAGCCGCGCTTGCACCAGATGGAGCTTTCGTTGCGCGGGATGCCGAGAAAGCGTGCCACTATGCCGGAGCACCGACGGTACAATGTTCGGATATCGGTCATGCGCTGGGTTTGAATGTTTTGTAAGACGACGCCTTCTAGCATTTGATTGCCGTAGTCTTCGATAAGAAGGGCTGCATGGGCCGTTAGGGCGCTGCTGACGCGAGGTACAAAGACCCCTTGCTCGGCGAGCAAATTGGCAATGGTGATCCATTCGTAGCCGCCTGATTTGAGCGCTTCTGCGTCGCTGCCTGATAGCTGCATGAGGACTAGCGGGTTTGGCAACTCCGGTGATCTAATTCGGTAATAACAGCGATCTGAGCCGTCGCCGGCAAGCCACTCCATGGCAACTGAGTGGACGCCGAGGGTTTGGGCGATCAGTGTGGGCGGCGGCGGCTTTAAAGCATCGCTGCGCTGTTTAGAGAGTGAGGAAGTCAAGGTCTGGACCCATCTCAATGCGAAGTGAATTGGACCGGCTTAAGTAGAGTTCGCCGTCTAACGTATAGTCGAACGGCCGTACTTGCTCGACGATCAGTTCGCGACAACAAAAGCTTATCTTACCCTTTCCGATGCCGTCTTGTCTTGTCGCCAAGATCACCGGAAATTGCCATAAAACATCCTTTGCCGACATGGTAAAGCTACTGCACTGAAAGCCACTTTCTACGGTGCTCAGTAGGTGAAACAAGGGGTAACCAAGCGGTAGCTTAGCGACGGTCGAACAGAACACAGCACAGCTAAGGTGCGAGTGCGTTGGACCAACGTCGGGCGTTAGTGTGTGGTGCAGATCGCTGACTATTCGGGCAAATAGCTCGCCGTTGAACAGGCGCGACCCCCACACCTTCACCGCCAACGCAAGTGCGCCAAGGGGGCCGCTTTTACGTCGGTAGTATTCTTTGAGAAAGGCTGGAGCCAGCCCATCAGCGAAAAGAAAGCCGTAGTTGCCTTCGATCTTAAGTGACCGCAGCCGGCGCCAAGGGAGGTCGCCCAAACCCGAATGACCTTCGACCAGGCGAAAAAGCACTTGCTCGGGTGAACCGCGGATCCCCAGGTTGTTTGCGAGGACGTTGATGGTACCGCCGCGCAGCAGGGCAATGCGGGGTAGCGGCTGATCTTTATATTCCCGGATAAATGCCGTCAGCGTTCGTGAGATGGTCCCGTCGCCGCCGTTTATGGCGAGGATTCGAATACCCTTTTCTTTGAAGTCTCGTGCGACTCGGCCGAGGTCTGCTAGGGTGTTGGTGACCTCTAGCTGTCCCTGAGCTCCCAGGATAAACCCTAACAGGGCGGCACGACTAGGATTTCGTCTATTCAACTTCGAGTGGGGATTTGTTATGATCCCGATCCCTGACATCGTATGGCACCTTTCTATAATAGGGGCTCAGCCTGGTGACGAAATTACCTGCAGTGCGGTCCAGCGGGCATTCGCCCGCGACTTTGTCGCCGCTTCAGTTATATCTTCAGCAGATAGCCAAATATCCATTGCTTGAGCCCGAGGAGGAGTATGAGCTGGCCCGCCAACAGTTTGATGGCGGTGACGTCGGTGCAGCCCACCGACTCGTGACGGCAAATTTACGGCTAGTGGTTAAGATAGCGAACGACTTTCGGCAAGCACAGCTCAATCTTTTGGATTTAATTCAAGAAGGCAACTACGGCCTCATGCAAGCCGTTAAGCGCTTCAACCCTTACAAAGGCGTTAAGCTTTCCAGTTACGCCGCATGGTGGATCCGAGCTTATATCCTGAAGCACATCATGGACAATAAAAGCCATGTCAAGATTGGGACGACTTCAGACCAACGCAAGCTCTACTACAACCTGGAAAAGACCGCACGCAAGCTCCTCCAGGAATACGATCATGTTGATCCAAAGATGCTGGCCGAGCATCTGCATGTCCGGGAAAAAGACGTGCGCGAGATGCAGGCACGTTTAGCCGCACCCGATCTGTCGCTGGATGCGCCCATAGGCGATGAGGACAGCAGCTCGACGCACGGGCAGATGCTTGCCGCAGCAGGTAAAGGCGCTGACGATATCCTTGCGGATGAGGAGGTTCGAACGATTTTCGCTGAGCATTTGGCGACCTTTCGGGAAACCCTCAAGGGCCGAGACCTGGAGATTTTTGACGCCAGGCTGATGGCTGAAGACCCGCTCACTTTGCAGGAGATAGGCGATCGGTATGGCGTCAGCCGGGAGCGGGCGCGACAGATCGAGGCGCGCATCGTGCAAAAGCTCCGCGCATTTGTCGGCGCGCAGGGGCAGCTGGATGCTGAAGTGATTCGGCGCTAAAACCTTGGGGCTTTGTTTTGACCCAGGCTGCTGCGAAGAGCCCCAAGGCGCTGCAGGGTCTGACTTTTCCGCGCCTGCTCAGCGTTCTGGCGCGACACCGGACTGGCGTCCTCGGCATTGACGGCAAATGCCGAGGACGGCACTTCAGCGAGAAAGCGCGACGGCATTCGCGTCTGCTTACCTTGATATCCAGAATTTCTATCGAGGCAGTAGGAAAGAAACAAACGGCGTTTGGCTCTGGTCAATGCGACGTAAAATAGACGGCGCTCTTCGCAGACGGCCTGCGGGTCTTGCAGACTGTTTTTGTGCGGCAGCATTTGCTCCTCAAGACCGATGACGAAGACAGCGGGGAACTCCAGACCTTTTGCCGCGTGTATCGACATCAGTGATACCGACGTATGGCCTTTGTCCTTTTCGGCCTTAAAATCGGTGTCCAGTGCAAGGGAGTCGAGCAGGTCCTCGATGTTGATGGTGCCTTGCTCAGCTTTGATGTCGGCGGCTAACGTGGCGATCCATTGGGGTAGACTACGAAGGTTTGCAATTTTACGGTCGCGCGAGCCAGCGTCTTGTGTGCGCAGACGAACGTCTTGCTCCAAGCCAGTGAGTTTGAGAATCGCGGTGCCCAATGCGGCGAAATCCTCGCCACTGTTCAGCGGCAAGGCGCATAGCTGATGAATCAAGTCATGGAAGCCACGAACGGACGAGTGGCCGGCGAACTCCGCGGAGCTGATAACGGCATAAGGGCTAATTCCTAGCGCTTTAGCGCTCTCTTCTATGCGCTCCAGGGTTTTAATGCCGATACCGCGACTCGGTGTGTTGATCACCCGCCATAAGGCCAGACGGTCCTCGTTCTTCAGCACCAGGCGCAGGTAGCAGATAAAATCTTTGATCTCTTTACGCTCGAAGAAGCTTTGCCCGCCGTAGGTCTTGTAGCTGATGCGGGCTTCGCGTAGCGCGAGTTCGATGGCCTTGGCCTGGTTGTTGGCGCGATATAAAACGCTGATATCCTGAGGGTTCATGCCCGAACCAAGCAGTCCAAGACACTTCTCGGCAACCAGGTTAGCTTCCGCCGTCTCATCCTCGCACGGACTCAGAACAATCGG
>CAIYRB010000134.1 GCA_903928445.1 uncultured Pseudomonadota bacterium
CGCTCAACCTTTTCGTCGATCTGCCGCAGTTTGCTTTCAAACTCTTGACGCTCTTGAGCCATCACCGATTCAATGATCCCACGAATGTCATCTATCGAAAGTCTATGCAGTCCCTCGGCGAAGCGAAGACTCGGTGCCTTTTGCGCGGGTGATGTGTGCGGTAGATAGACAGCACGCAGCGCGTCATTGATAAGCCGCGACATCTTGACGCCTGGTGCCTCCGCAAGACGACGTAGCTCGTCGATGATGTCTTGGTCAAACCACACAGACATCTTTTCTCGGACGTTGCGGGGACGGAGGCCCTCTTCCGTAAGCGGTGGCTGCGGCTGATCCGCGCCAAGTGCGTCCGGTACTGCGGCGTGCCACTCAGCGCGTGGCATTCTAAAGCCGTCAGGACTTACATACTCGTCAGTCTCTGCATCGTAGCGGTGGCCTTGGGCTATGAGCCCCTGATCTAGCTCGGGGGTCTTTTTCTTATGAGCGATCATAATAGGATCCTTTGATGATGCAGTTACTCTTCGTCAATCACCTGGCGACCCTCTTGGCGAGCCAAGATCTCCGCCACCTTTTTAAGAATCGTCTGGGTCCGATTCTCCTAGCTGAGGAGAGTCCTGATCCGGGCTAGGTCCGACTCCGCAAAGCCTTTGTTAAACTTGCAGCTCCACACACCAGTCTGATAGACAAAATAAGCGTGGAATTCCATCCTGTTGCGTCCATAAACACGAATATGCGGGGGGCGGTATGTCGGCTCCTGAATAACAAACAGCACACTCCCATCCCAAAGTTCCCAAAGCGCGTGCCATCCTCCCATCTAATTTGACTCCCAAATGCCACCCGTATACCACATGACAATAGCCTATCGGCAAATCAGGCGCAATACTTTACCACCCAATGGGTGGTAATTTCCGCCCGGATTCTCTGGCGTTTCGGCAGGTGGGCGCTTTGCCTCTACGCACTGAGAACACACCGTCGTTCCCATCGCTCGCGGTCGTGTGGCGAAGGGGACCGTTGTTTACAGGGTGAGCAAGGCCGGAGTCCTGCGACATCAGGCAGGCGGAGGCGGACTTGGCGACGAGATGTATGGTTTTGGCAGGCAACGCTGAGTGCCTTGGGTTGTGCATAACGATCGGCCAGGCGTACGGCATTTGATGTCATCGTCAGTGATCACCCCGCCAAACGAGTATGCCGTCGAATCTTGGAAGCGTGGGACTTCCTGGAGCGACCTCCGCCCTGCTGAGTCACCCCGAGCCTAAGGGCGATTAAATATTCCCAGTACATCGGGTACACTCTAGGTTCATTAGTCGGTTCGTTCTCGATGCTCCGGAAGTGATTTTGTCGGACTACTTCCAGTTCGGACTGGCGGTGCCGAAACCGTTGGAAGGTGCACTGGTGCTTGAGTCGGTATTGGAGACGAGAAAGGTCTTGGGAGGGACGCCTCTTTGACGACCATGGTTCTTTCAGTGCCTCCAGGCGCAAAGCCTTTCGCGATACTCCCTGGCCCCTTTGAGCCTGCCCGTGCGCGTCGCAAAGCGACGGATGACGCCGTCCTTGTCACTCGTCGTGAGGCGATGCAAAAGGCCAATGAGGAGGCGATTGAGGATCTTGTCATAGAAACCGAGAAGTCGACGACGATCCTCGACGAGCTTCTTGAACGTCGATTTCCGCTCATTCAGCAGCGACATCAGCTTGTAGATAGGCCATTTTTCCTTTTCCGCCGCCGATTGCTAAACCGCGTCGGTGAGATCGACGCGCAGATAGCGGTGATCGACGGCGAGCTCGGTCGGTATCGCCGCAAGGCGCTTGGTGTTGATCGTATTTTTCTAGATGATATCAGAGCCATATCCGAGGAACTTCGTGATTGCGTTCTTCGTTTGGAAGCCGATCCAAAGAAATGAAACGCATCCGACAAGAGTCGCCGCCGAGCTTTACGGACTACCGCAAGTACCAGCCGTTCTTGCGCGCAGATTTTGCCTACCAGTGTGCCTATTGTGAATCCCGCGAGCCAGAGCTTGGAGGCGAGAAGCGCACGCACATCGACCGCTAATCGATCCCTATCGAGAGATTGAAACGCCTTGCAGGACCTTATGGCAGCGGTTGGGCCAAAACTTTGAGCCGCCGCGTCGCATAGAGCGACGGTCCTCGCGCCAACCAATAGACCGGCTTGACCTGGGCCACCACCTCGTGGCCGTCCTGTGCCTCCGGATTCATGACGATGCGGTAGCTATTATCTTGGCAGTACCAGCCGACCGCACAGTGGCAGGAGTTGATGCACTCTTTGGGGTCAGGTGCGACCCCGGTCACCGACTGCTGGTAGACCATCCAGCCTTGGACTTCGTACCCAGCTTCGATATTCAGCGGCTTCACGCCCTGACTCAGAAGTCCCCGGTAGAGCTGCCAGCGGGCCTCGTTCCAGCTGAATTGATCATGCAGTCCGGCTACCATCAAAAACACCATGGCAAGGAGCGTCACCCCGGCCGGAGCCCACCGCCATCGTGGCTCGCCAAAGCCCTTGAGCTGTGACAGCGCTACCGCCACGACAAATAGCACGCCGATCTGCGCTGGGTAGTAGTAGCGGTCAAAGATCTGGACGGTGTGCGCCTGGGTGATGGTGAAGATCGTACCGCCAGCAAGCAGCAGCCCGAACAAAGCGGCTTGCACCTGGGGGACCTGGCCTCGCCCCCTTAGTAGCTTGGCGGTCGCCGTGATCAGGGGAATCCACAGCATAGCGCAACCAAACAAGCCGAGCTCAATGATTTGCCACGCCCGCTTTGGCCA
>CAIYRB010000135.1 GCA_903928445.1 uncultured Pseudomonadota bacterium
AACCCCATTCGCCTCATCGGCTCCGGCCTGCTCACGCGTCTTTCCCGGCTTCAGCCCCCTGGTTACCCAGGCCCGCTGCGGGATCGACTTCACCGCTGTCTGGTCTTTACGGTGGCGCTCTTTGCATGCCGCCTGCTCCTTCCACGCGCTTCTTGGCGCACTGATTGCCCCACTATCTTCCCGCGGAGGAAAAATGTTTATACTAGGGTGCTGTCAGGACCCCATTCTCTAACCTTGAAAGCTCCGATTTTATCATTCCTAAGAGCTGCGGGTAGAAATGAGGAACTGATGCCTTTTCAAGCTCCATTGGGGGCTTGCCCTTGAGCAGATCATAGGGAGCGAGGATAACCTTCCAGCGCCGGTAATCGCTGTCACTCGCCAGAGCAAAAAGCTCCTCGATCGCAGGATTGCCGATGGCCAGGCAACCGGCCGAAACATTCGATCCGTGAATCATGATATCGCCGCCGAGATTCCTTCGGCCGTCTCGGTTGCCCATTTCAAGATCAAATGTATTCGGGTAATTGAGGCGTAGCGCCAAATGAAAACGACTTTGTCGGTTCAAAAAACTGATTTGGTAGACGCCCTCTGGCACTTGTAAATCACCCTCACGCAATTTTGGACCCCAGGTACCGCTGGCTGCGAAGACTGGGTAGGTGTGGAAAAACTTCCATTTGGAAGTCGCAGGTCTACCCTCCTGCTCAACATAGACCGCCAACTGTTGCTTATTTTTAACATAGAGCAGGTAGGCTCGGGTGGGTGGGTATTTTAATCCAAGCTCCGAGAATCTATGCCGCATGCGTTCTCGTCCGGCATCAATCTCTGCCCGTTTGTGGTCGGCAGGAAATAAATAGTCGCCTATTCTGTCGCGGATCGCTGGTGCGGCTACATCCATTACGGCTTTTACTTGCGCAAACATTTCCCTCAGACGGTAAAAATACTCGTCAAGATACGTTCGATGATCAGCAACCATCCCTATCGCGTCAAATCCTACGTGTTTCGCTAAGTACAGAGCACGAGGAAGATGAAAATGCTGCGTGACGATAATCGGTGCAATCGTATCGAGCTGCTCCCGAGCATTGAGCAGCGAGTTCATGGTCCGTAATCCGTCTGGATCTTGCACCAAAGCTGCGCTAGGCACTCCGTGGCCAACCAACCAAGCCGCCATCAGGGTGACTTCGTGCAAACCTTTGTCCGACGGCCCACCGCTAAGAAAGAGTCTATGCACCTTGCCGCTAGTAAACAGCTCTGCTGCGGTCAGAAGGCGGTCTTCGAGCATAGGCGACGGGCTCTCCCCTGTAACCTTTGCGCCGAGCACAATGCCCCACTCTCTCTGTGGCAAATCTTCGACGCGGTAGAAAATCCGGTCTTTGGTATCACGATCTTGAGGATAGACAACCACCCCAAACACGACAGCTACCGACAATAGCCCGAGCAGAAGGAGGGAGTATGGCCAGTGTTTGTTTATTATGGTGCCCACTCTATCCTCAAAATCAACGAGATTAAGCCGATATGAACTAGGTATCAGGCGCCTAAGAAGTCTTCGTCCAAGGCTAGGAAGCCACCTTTTCTAGACCTCTCGTCTTAGCAGTACATCATGCCCTGTCGAAACGATTCTATGTAGCATTACTTCTTCGTTGCCACCGACAAGGTACAAAGGACCGTTGGCTTCAGCATGGTAAAAATCATCGCCCACTCGGGCTTGTAGTATATTCGAAGGGGTCAACTTAAGTAGCCGCCCCTTCAAGCTTGGCCACCGTTGTCATTTTGGCCCCATTGTCTCGACCAACTGCTTGCGATTTTGCGTGCTCCCGCGTGCAACTTGACTCTAACCATAGAAAAGCCAGGCGTCTAACCACAAGATCCTAAAAAGACCAACGATTTGGTCGGCCTAGATGGACTTGAACCCCCAACCAATCGGTTATTCCACTCATCTGGGCACCGCTGGCGCGGTCAACGAGAGTGTCCGGCTTGGAGCGATCATGCTTCCCAGTGTCATAAGCTACGAGGGAACGACTTTTCCCATGAGCAATGTGTTGCTCGGTCCCGACCTCGCGCAAAGTCTATCCGACT
>CAIYRB010000136.1 GCA_903928445.1 uncultured Pseudomonadota bacterium
AGTCGGATAGACTTTGCGCGAGGTCGGGACCGAGCAACACATTGCTCATGGGAAAAGTCGTTCCCTCGTAGCTTATGACACTGGGAAGCATGATCGCTCCAAGCCGGACACTCTCGTTGACCGCGCCAGCGGTGCCCAGATAAATGAACTTACGCACGCCGCGTTGATAGAGATGCTCGATAATCTGGTATGACTCATCGCCAAACTCATTGCGTGTCGCAAAGATATTGTGCCCTTGCACAGTCATGACTCCGATGGGAGTTGCATGTGCGATGTTTCCTGTCCAAGCATTGGTCCTAAGCACTGCGTAATCAGAAAATGTTGCGCCGAAGATGGGAGCAAAATTGTCTTGGACCTTGTAGCGAAATCCCAAAAAGGCAATATCTTGGGCGGTGACATTGAGTTGCTTGCCGTTACTCGTAAGCGCAATATAGGGCTCACTGCTGGGATGCTCAACATAAGTCACTTGCTGGGCCTTATAGGCTGCAGCAATCTGCATGAGGACGTGCTGCAGTCGGTCCTTGCCGAACACGTTCGTCAGTATCAGTCGTCCTACCCCATTTTTACCTTTGCCAAGGAACAGGCGGCGATGCCGCTGGTCTGACCTCGAATAAACTTCAAAGAACGTGCTAACCCCGTCGCTCGCATGAAAACTGAGCGCCTGGTCGGGATTGCCGGCATGCACATAGATGGTTGGCGTCGCGCCAGCATAGGTGAGCAGCGGCTCAGGAAAATTGCCGTCATTGTAGGACGGAATATTCATGGTGTATTCGCTGGCCTCATGCGCATAGGAGGCAAGCTTTATAGGTCTGATCTTGAGTGTGGCGGCTGTTTGATCAGGGAGTTGCGTCCAAGCGGCAAACGCTTGCAGATAGGGTACTTGCGGATAGTCGACCCACTCATACCAACCTTGCATAAACGAATGAAGGGCCTCCAGGGTAGCGGCCGCAGAGGTGCCGTCATCTTGCGGCTGTGCCGCAACCAAGGCCCAGGAAAGCAGCCGTTCGCCGACGGCAAACGCTGATTGCTGGGTATGATAGGACGGCGGGGGCACTCCGCCTAAGGTAGGATTTTTAACCGTCAGCGTCCCGGCAGCCATCTTGCTGCGGAGCTTTTGCGGCATTTGCTCTAGCATGACCTTTACAGTGTGAGCAAAGAGCTGTTGCTGCAGTTGTTCGTAATCAGGTGGTAGGGAACGATAGATAGGCCGGCGCGCGAGCATATCTTGTACCTTTGGCGCGAGATATGCTTCGCCGTCACGGGCCGAGGGACTGGCCAGCATTTTTTGCAATGGATCAAAAGGATACAAAGTACAGTCATCACACGTGAGGGTGTCGCCGCTGTGGTTAGTTGCTTTAGCGGCCTGAGGCGATTCTTCACTTGGAACCAGGGTCAAGCTCACCTTGTTGGCAGCAGAGCCAGGCTTACTGGCTCCCGCTGGTCTCCCTGAAAACTCCTGCGTTAATGTAGCGTTTTGGGCCAAGGTGCCGACGACGAAGTCATGGCAATAGCTAAAGGTGCTGACAGTCGTGACGGGCAGTCCATCCACCATCGCCTTGACCATGGCTTCGCGTTCAATCACTCCCGCCGTATAAAAAATCGATCCCTGAGGGTCACCGGCTTCCTGATCCAGGTTAAGCAGGACGTAAAGGTGGTCAAGCGGTGGTGAGTTCTTGCCTTTAAGAGCGGCACGAATGATGGCTCCATGCCCCTTCTGGGGCGGATCGAAACGCGCAGCGTATATGCCTACTCGTTTGCCCTTTGCCCCATTGAGGTCGGCCATTTGCTCTTTGTTGAGTAGTTTGCCACAAGCGGCAGCCGTTACGCCCACGGCCCCCTTCAATGCGCTAACATTGGGGGTCTTGCAGGTGATGAGGCTGATCGCTATCAACAGGAGGCTGACGGCGCCACCAGTGCAACCTGTCGCACGAATCATCGACATGCGTGCCTCCACCCTGGAATAAATTTTTTATGGAAATTTTTCGTTTAATTATAGCATGGTACGGTGAAATATGTCTAGGCGGCCTGGCGTCAGGTCATCTCACATTAATTATGATACGACGAAGATACCCTGTATGTTTTCAACACTGCTAGGACTCGAACGGCAGCTGCCTAGCCAGCCGGCGCAGATAAGCAAGCAGCCAATCGACCCAGCAGTCTGGGCCTGCTCATGTGGCGGCATCGAGACGCCCGGACCGCCCGACCAATCCTTGATGGTAGAAGATCCTCAGAGTAGACTGCTAGGACCAATCCTGCACGGTAGCCGACATTCTAAATGGGAGAGATCCATGTTCCTATTTTTAAAATTTTGGCGCCCATGCAGTCTGGACCGAATCATTCTCAAGCCCGCAGGCGCGACAGCTATCTTGGCCGCGGTGATGCTGCAATCCAGCTGCAAAACCATAGAGTCCCGATCCAGCGTGGCTGCGGTCACCTCAACTGAGTTGCCGGCCACCATGCAATGTGGTCCCAATAAGACATTTTATTTTCATTGGATGTCAAAAGCAGGAGCTCAAGGCTGGCTCAAAGACGCCGGGGCACTGGGAGGATCGAATTTCTTTTCGCTCCAGGCGGCGTCTGCACAACGATATCCACTAGTGCCTGCAACGATCAACACCCTTATCCGTTACAGCCAAGGGAATGGGTGGCTTGCCGGTCCAGGCATTTATTTGGCACCCGAACCGCTTTCTACTCGCGACTATGGCGACACTTTGCTCATATACCGCTACCGCGATGGCCAAGGTAAGGGTCTACATTGCGACGACTGGAGCAAGGACCTTCGTAAGGAAAAAGAGCGCAATGAACAAGCCAAAGGCTCGTCTGATTTACCTGTTTTAGCTGTCTACTGGGAACCTAACGGATATTGTATCGGCCCCCGTGCTCCCATGGCCGGTCGGGGAGAGAATGTTGTTTTCGGCTTGCCTCAAGTTGGCGATGCTGAGGCTTTCGTGACCGAAGTTACAAACCAAGTATCTAACATTGAAGCGTACATCCAACTGTTTGACAAATTGTATCAAAACTCTCGGTTAAATCGGTTATCAATGAACCTGTGTTCAAAGCAACCGATGAGCGGCAGTGAGATATTTCTTCAAGACTTGTATTGCCGTACCCTCGTCAGCAAGCTCGCCCAAGTCCTGGGGCAATCTAAGTTGGGCAGTCTGTCGGCCACGGCAAAGACCACGCTGGACTCGTTGATTGCGACGTATCGCCAATTGGATGTGAGTCCCGAACTAATGAAGCCAATCGTCAGTTTCGTTGGCCCCAAGTGAATCGTAGGCGGTTATGGTTGAGACCGTGGCTAAAGTGCTGGCCGACCCTTGCTCGGATCTGCCGAGAAGTCTTTTAAGTCTACTTCGGAGAGGGATGCCAATGCGCATGTTTGGGACGTTAGCGAGCCACCGTCGTTCGATGCATCTCATTCGAAATGGCTTGTGCGTGGGTGCCTTGTTGGCCTCTGTGCTAGTGCCATTGAGCTGCAAAACACAAAGTTCTGGAACCGCCTCAGTCACGAATGACTTGCCGACCTCCTTGGATTGTGGTCCACAGAAAACGTTCTATTTTCATTGGTCATCGCAACAAGCCGCGACATTCTGGCTCCATGATGTCGGAAACTGGCAGGTATCCGACTTCGCCTCTCTGCAAGAGAGGTCGACGCCGCTCAATACCGTCAATGCCACCGTCATGAACAGGCAAATCCGCTACTATAAGCCTGCCAATGCGGCGCTTGGCCCTGGGATTTATCTCGCTGTTGACCCGATCCAGACGGCCTATTACGGCGATACCTTGCTGATATTTCGCTTTCGCGACAATCAAGGTCACGGCTTACCGTGCGAAAATTGGCTTAAAGATCAGAATGAACACCGTGATCGCAATTTACTAGCCAAAGCTTCTCCGGACTTACCTTTGTTAGCTCAGTATATGCAGATTAGGTCCGTTCAATGGTTTATCAGTCCCCGTGCCCCGATCCCTAGTCGTGGCGAGGTTGTTCAATTCAGCCTGCCACGAGTCGGCGATGCTGATGAGTTCGTTGCAGAGATCACCAAAGATATGGCGACCATTGATAAATTTGTCGACGGCTTCTCATCTATATATCCCCGAGGGGGTGAAATTATGCGAGGTCTGTGCTCAAATAAGCCAGTAAATGGCGGCATGACATTTGTTCAGGAAGCGTATTGTCAGGCTATGGCCAAGCGACTCACACAGATGTTGGCGCAGGCTAGTCCCAGTACACTAAATGGGAAAACTCGGGCCGGATTTGCTCAAATCGTCGCAACCTATGGTGCAGAGGGTTTCAATAGCCAAGATATACTGAATGCGATCAGGAAGTTTGATTCTAAATTGGTTCCTTAGATCGTCGCATCCACCCCCCGCGCATATACGATTGCATGACAAGGAGAGCGGCGTGAGTATCATGGTAAAAGTTCGTGGTATCAGCAGTCTGATCTGTGCGTTTAGCGGACTCATCTGCCTCAGCTCATGCCAGACTACGGCATCGCGGGTAAAAGGCGGTGACGGCAGCGGCGTTGACTCGCAAGGAGCCGCGGCCAAAGCGCCAAATCCTGCGCCGATGCTGGATCAGCCGGCGGTGTTTGATTGCTCCGCCCTCGACTTTGGCATCTATTGGTACGGTCCAGGCAATACCGCGCAGAAAGCAACTACTGGCACGACGTCGGCCTTTTTCGATCCGAATAAGCCGACGATGATCTATGTGCACGGGTGGCAAAAGGATTCCACCAAAGCACGTCGGCGTGAAGATTTTTTATTCAAGCAAGCCGCGGACGATAGCGTCAAGAATGTCGCCGATGCCTGGCTTACAGCCGGCTGGAATGCCGGCATCTTTTATTGGAACCAGTTTGCCGATGAAGATGATGTGCGCAGCGCGGAAAGCAAAATTTGGGGGCTCTCTGACCCCACCGTTGCAGCGGCCGGCATGCGGTGGCGCCAATGCGATGGCAGTTTCTCGTCGGCCTCCTCGCCGGTAGTCCCGGTCGGTGAGCTCTTTTTAGAGTCATACCGCAACGCGCTTGCTGGCTACCAAGGGTCTAATATCCGTCTCGTTGGACATAGCCTCGGCAATCAGTTGGTGACACGCCTGGCTGGTTTGATCGCCGATCAGGTAGCGAGCGGTCAACTAGCCGGCAATCTCCTGCCGACGCGCGTGGCCCTGGTGGATCCGTGGTGGTCCATGGCGCCGGCATCCGGGCATAAGCTACCGGCGCCCGCGCCCCAAGGTGGTCAGCCTCCAGCTCTGCCGCCGTTGGTTCCTTGGCATGGACCTGATGCCGCAGAGATTGTTCGGCGACTGGTTGCCGGGGGGATGATTTTCGAACGCTATCAAACCTCGGATATTCTGGCACTCGCGAGCGGTGATCCAAACCAAACACTGACAGATCTCATCGGGATCGTGATGCGGGTGCCGACTTTTATCAGTAGCAGCGACTTAGTTACGCAAACGGGACTGCGGCATGTGGTGGCGCCGCGCCTCTATTTTCAGGACTTCGCCTTTCCTCCAGCGACAGCGTGTGACGATAGCGGCTGTGGTGGCCTGGCTTTGTCATCCTCCGTCAGCGATGAACGGGCGCGTGAACTGACGCAGCGGCATGTACACTTGCAGCAAAATGCTGGGCAATCGACCGTGACCCCGGTGGACGATCGCTACCAACTGATTGCACCTTGAGGGACCATCGCTTTTACCTGTAACCATCGGCTATTTGGCGACGGCCGCCCCAGCTTTGTTGGTTGGAGTGCGAAGCGAAGTGTTCACCGCCTGATAGATATAGGCGGTCTGACCACTGAGCACGGCCACCTTTACTGTTTCACCAGCGGCAGCGACGATGACAGTGGCGGTCGCTGCCCCCCCGGTGGTTGAGCTTCCTCCGCCATTTTTCCAGGGTGCAGGAATAAAATCACTGGAGTCTTGAACTATGACATGCATTAATATGCCTATGACAAATTCAAATTTTTGATGACCGTGCGGGGACACACCACCTTGATCCACATACGCAGGCAACAGATTCGTCCCATGCTTATCCCAACGTTCCTTGCTGCATTTTTACCTATGGTTGGTTACGTCTATGGCTGCCAGCCACTGCACCGCTCCGGCAGACCAGATGCCAGCGACCCACAGACAGCGATAACCAGTAACACTACCCTGACGGATTATGGTGACCTTGCGCGCGTTTTGACCGAAATTGTCCGCGATCCAGCATTTCAAAGTGAGGCGCGTCTGCTGGCGCAGATGGATTTAGCGTCCTATGCGCTTCTTGACCAACAAGCGACCAAACCAGGCGAGGTCGGCCTACCCGGTCGCAAGCTAAAGCTTACACCAGGCACCTTAACAAACTTGAACCGCGCCACTGACGGCGCCGTTAAACGTCGGGGTGGGAAGAGCAAGAGTGTGGCTGCCGACATGAAAGCAAGCGGCATAAACCTCGACCAAATTTCACCAGATGAAGTTGCAAAAGCATGGCTGTCCGTGGCTGCCTTGGTCTCCGCGGATCAGTCGATTGCCACTGCCGTCACACCTGAAAGTCAGAGCAGCCTAGGACTCACAGATGTGAGGCAAACGGCACGCGACCTCACAACTTTGGCAAGGCTTGGCCAAAAAATCTATAGCTCACCAAGCCGCGCCCTGCCGGCTATGTTAGATATTGAGACTTGGAAAGCAATCGATCGGCAGCGCAAGCTCGTCGACTTTACCCTCAATGTGGCTGGTCGGTTCAAACCAGATTCGAGGCTTGTGACCACTTACGGTCCGGTGGTCAGAACGGTGCTAAAATTTTCCGATGCCATGGCTGGCCTCTACGAGGGTGAGCCTTTTCCCAATGACCAGATCTCAATTTGGGAATAAACCTATCTTTTAGCAGAAATGATGACTTGATCACTCGAAAACTATCGGTTTGTAGGAAGCGGTCGATTAATCCGAGACGTAACGGAACCACCACCTGGAGGAATCCCGTGATTCTAGTACGGCATGCACCATTGGCCCTAGCCATCGCCGCGGGCCTTGCCGCCTGCAAAAAAAATTCCGAGTCGAGTGTCAAGCACGACTTCGGCAATATTGCCGATGCCGGCGATCTACTTATCGACTGTGATCCCGCCAAGCACGCGTCGGCCGAGGAGGATCAAGATTTTTTAAGTTACCTGCGTGATCATATCAAGCGGATCATCGACAGCAACCGCAGCGTCTTGCCAGCCAAAATCGAGCGCGTCTGCCAAGTCATTAACCCGTCCTATGACGTCAATGCCAGCGCCGAAGTCACTGGCGTCGTCAATGCATACCGCGGCATTCTGTGGATCGCAGAAAATGACGCGCAGTTGGCCGCGGTCCTTTCTCACGAATTAGCTCATGCCGCCAGCCTGCATGGTGTCGCCCCCAACCAAACGGGCTCACTAAAAGAAAACCAGACCTACCTAGATATTTGCAAGCGTATGAAGGCGGTCTATGACAGCATTAAGTCTGACCGGGTAGCGGACGTTAACAGCGTTGCCCGTCGCTTCACGGCGTTCATAAATGGCCTTGCCCCCCAGGTTTCCAAAAAAGACCTGGACGACTACGGCGACCTCCTTGCGCCTCTGCTCCTGCGTTCGATTACCAAAAACAGCATCGTCAGCGGCGGGTCCGGAACTAGAACCTACGACCTCGTGATCGATACTCCCTTTGATCAGGCCAATCGCGGCATCTCGTCGCGCTTTGCGAAGGATGCTGCCAACTTTATGGCATTTCAAGACTTGCTGCGCATGATGCAGGACAAACGCTTCACCCTATGGGATGCCATGGACCCGAAAAAGCGCGGTGAGTTCTCGAACATGGAAAAAGAATTCATGATGGAGGTTGAAAAAGAGTTCGCCGGATCCGCTGAGTTTAGCGAGCTCGGTAAGCAACGCAGTGCCATTGAGGTCCAGTACCTGGGTAAGGATGTAGCGGCCAATTGGGACGAGCAGGCTGCCGATGAGAAGGGTCTGGAGCTATTTATCCGCGCGGGGTACGAGCCGAAGGAGTTTGTCAACATGATGCGGGGTCTCGCAGCGACGAGTGAATTTGGTGGCGAAGTGCCACGCGAGTATATTATCACGCGTGGACAGCCGTCCGGACCTGGGCCATCCAAGCCAGAGAGTTCACTGAGCTGCAGGATTGCCGATCGCGTTGATCCTGCTAAATGTGACCGTGGCGACAGCGGCCATCCAGCGGTCTGCTGGCGCATTCAGGATCTCGAAAGTGAGCTGACCAAACATGCAGACGAGTACAAAAAGATCGGTACATCGACGCCTCAAGTCAACGTTTTTGGCAATCGTCTGCAAGCGCTGCAGTCGCATTACTTTACAAAAACCATGGCGGCTGTGCGCCGCGGCGCGAGTGCTGCGTCCGGCGCTAGCGGCAGTAGTGAGTCGGCTATTCCCCAAAGTCGCCCGAGCGATTGCAAGGATGTACAGCCGGACCGTGACACCTGCGCTGACAAGAAGGCCTGGGGCCAATGCGGCGCCGTGTGGATGCGCAACAATGGGTGGTGCAAGTGTAGCTGCGGGTACTGACCTGACGTTTTGTCGATCCTGAGTTAAGCGCCTATGGTTTGGCGTTCAACTTTTCAGGGCTCAAATTGCCAAGCGATGGGTGCCGGCCTTCGATGCATTCGGAAATGCTTGTTTGATGACAAAGTCTATTCTTGCGGGTCGCCGAGCCGGGCATCAAGAGACGCATTTTCCGTCGCGCACCGCCCCCTCGGCTTTGGGCAAGCCAGACAACTAAAGTCCAAGATATGATTGTAGATTATAAAAGATTTCTATCTACTAAATACTTTTCCTAAAGCAACACGCGATCAGCACCGATAAGGGTTGACGTTATGTAATTCCATGACGTGAATCACCAGGAGGTCAGGTTGTATGAGTCGCAAGCCATTCTTATGCATTTGCTTCGGATTTTTGGGGTTAGTGTCATGCGGCCACGGCAAAAGGGAGCCTGCTGCTTCCCCAACCCAAGGTGCAGAGGTGGCAAAGCCAGATACTGACCTAAGGGAAAGAGCGCCTCTAGCATTAACAAGTCCAGCGGTCTCCACTAGTGTGGCCTATCAAGAGAATTTTTCGACAAAGCCTGATGGTAGTCCATACCAAACAGGCAACGCCCTGGTCAGCCGGCCGGGCATGTATTATTCATCCAATTTTTCCAGCATACTAACCGATCCATCGACCGGGAATAATTATGTCACTGGTGCGGGAGGTGGTGATGCTCGAATCAATTTTGTTAATCCGTTATCTGGTAAGATTGTATTGACCTTTAAGGGAAAACTTAATTCTACCTCACCTAGTGTTGGGTACACACTAGTTACCCTATGGAATTCTGCTGACGAACAACTCGACACCCAAGCACTTGGCCTTTACCGTGCTGGTGGCACAGCAACGATTAGATACAACGTTATTACATCTGTGAATTGGGGAACTGACTGGCATACTTTCAAATATGAGATAGATACCGCAGCCACTGCAAATAATATCAAAATAACCATTGATGGTTCGAAAACGCCTAACATAAATGCAACATCTTCGAAGCTACTGAACGGGAATTTAAAGTCAATCAAAGTATCACAAAACCTGGTTATCGATGATATTTCGATGACAGGGACTCAAACGCCGACGGTTGCAGCTGACCTAGAACACTTTTACTCCAACGACTTCGAGTCTTACAATGCTGGTGATAGTATTACGACGCCTACCAGCGGTTTTATCGTGCGGGCAAATGGCTTCGGACCTGTAACTCAGGGCGCGAATTCTAAAAATAATACGAGATATGTGACAGGGACAGAGGATGGCGCAAGTGGAACGGGCAATCCCATTAGCGCGATTAGCTTCGTACCGATAAACAGTAGGATGGAAATTAGCTTTAGGCTGCGCGCTCCGAATTCGACGGCGCAGTATGATTCATTTGGAATTTATTCGTATGACACTCCTATATTTATGTTGACGTATGATTACAAGGGCCTTGGATTAAATGGAGTCTATTATATAAGTGGAATCGCTCCGGATGATTGGGCTGATATAAAAATTGTCACAGACCCAGCACTTTCTACAAATAATGCAGAAATTTTCGTCAATACACTCAGCACAGGCAGAGTGACCATTCCGAATCTGAGCACGACTAAGGTTAATGGCATTCGATTTGGCGCGGTAATGACCATCGATAATTTGGACATCGCAGGGGTATATGCAGCGCCACTTCAATCATTCACAAATACCTCTAACACGGTTAAACAACTCTATGATTCGTCCGTCACAAAGGTTGCCGCCTTGCCTGCAACCTCACAAGACGACAAGCTGAGAAAAGTAGCCTTCCAGTGGGCGCTCGACCAAAGCAAGCAAATGCTGGACCTAGGTCTGCAGAAGTATGATGAACGTCTAATTTATGGTGCCCAAGGCATTCTAAACGACATTTCGACTCATTACAGTGATGCTACGGTCACACAAAAGAATGCGGAGCCGGCTAATCTATTCCCGACCATAACAGCCGATTGTCCGTATAAAAGTGGCATTTTTACTGTCAAGTCCTATGGAACGATAGTACCCTCATCTATACCCGCGTTCAGCCAGCATGATGTGGTGATTAAGTTCGCTTATGCTTTCCTTCATCCCCAGAGTCCAAGCTATGGCGACACCGCCATCATGGAATCACTGCTCTCCCTAATGTACAGCAATAATGTTTATAATCATGATGAATTTTCATTTTATGAAGTACAATCATATATCCTCTTCAACAAAGTTTATCCAAACCTCATTCTTCCTGCGGCCAAGGCGAAAATTGAAGAATCCATGCGAGCATGGGCAACGAGCGATCAAAATTTTATCAGAAACATAATGGCGAGTGGGGACTACGCAAGATACAGCTGGCTAAACGGTGACATCAATTCAATTCTTTCCGTAGGGATCAAAGGGATCGCTTTAAATGATCAATCCATGATTGACGCGACGAATAATGCGTTACCGAGTGTTTACAAAGTATTGCTACCAGATGGCGCTACTAATTATGCTGGAAATGCAACTGAAGTCCCAACCTATCATTGGGTAGCTATCGACGCTATGGCTTGGTATTGGCTGTTCACAGGCAATCAGAAGGCCTATGATTTTGTTGCGAATTCAGTTGGATATTGGCCAATGAATAACAATGCGGGTATTTCTGAGTATTATACCGCCGCCTCGTGGAAGTATTATTGGAATGGTGGTGCGGCATCATCCCCGACAGTCGCTTCACTCACCAAGGATTCTTATAATTATCAGCTAGCGGGGTCTACGCCTTCCCTCTTGGCATCTCTGCTTTGGAAAGCAGGCGTACCGGCTCTGAAAGCGGCACCCGATAATTATGTTCTCTTTGATAGAAACATCATTGGGCCACGGGCCAAGTACGGAACTTTTAATTACGCACTAGTTACACGCGACCCAGGGTATGGCGTCTATACCAAGTCAAGTGTCACTGACGGCTCAGCTCGGGGTCTTGGATCCTTTTTCGGTATGGCTGTTTTAAATAACACCACGGGTTGGAGTTTGAACG